>VXYK01000041.1:33730-91900 GCA_009845995.1 Acidimicrobiaceae bacterium
GTGACGGGTCGATCTGGGCAGTAGGTGTCGTCTCCGCAGCCGGTGGTTATTCCGGCTTGGCGGAGTCGGTTGATGTCGTCTTCGAAGGTCGAGCCTTCGTCGTCTGTGAAGTAGTCCGCCTGCGCGGCGGGCAGTTGCAGCGCCCGGCTCAAGAAGGCGGCCATTTGGCCGCGGGTGACGGGTCGATCTGGGCAGTAGGTGTCGTCTCCGCAGCCGGTGGTTATTCCGGTGTGACGCAGCCAGTTGATGTCTTCGACAAAAGCCGTGTCGGAGATATCGCTGAAGAACCACTCGGGGTCGGTCGCGACGATCTGGGCCGGATCATCCGTCAGAGGTTCGTGGTCGAGGAGAGCGTCCCAGCCGGTTGCAGCCCTGCGAATTGTCGCTCCGTTCAGGTCGATCGAATTAGCTCCGATGCTGATGCCGTCGTGGTCAGCGTCGTTTTCGATCGTGTATGCGAACTCAATGGTGCTGATGCCGTTCTCGGTTGACGTCGCCACGTACGCGGCCTGTCGGATGTTCGTTCCGACTTCAAGGTTGAGGAATGGTTCGCCGTTGTCGGTGTCAACAACAATCGGAGCGTCAAACTGGACGGACACCGTGACTTTTTCGCCCGATTCGTAGGCATCCGCGATCGGAGTGGAATTGAAGACCAACTGCGAAACGCCTGGAATGAGCGACGCGGCTGCATCGCGTGCGACGCTGACGGGATGCGCGCAATCCGAAATTTCTGAGACCGTGTCGGGCTCGACTCCGCCATGGGCACTCGTGTCGTTCGGTCCGAAGAACCTGAGAGTCGTGACCTGGACGGAACCCAGCAGAGAACCACCGTCCGAATAGCCGATGAAGGTGCGCTGGCCGGTGGATTTTCCGAAGCTGGTCGTCCCGACGATCTTGGCCCGGCCGTTGCCGCGGACGGCCAACAGGAACAGTTCAGAACCAGACGCCGAGCCTCCGTTCGCAGTTACGGCCATTGGGAGCGCGATGACATCTGAGGCGATGCCGTCGGAATCCGCGAAGAACCTTGAGTCCTCGCGAAAGGACTGCGCCCGATGATTCAGGTCTCCCTTGTTGAGGAAATAGCCGACGATTGTCTCGGTGACGTTCAGATACCCGCCGGGGTTGTTGCGGAGATCAACCACGAGTGACTCAACCCCGGCTTCGAGGAGGTTGCCCAAGTGCTCCCCAAACAACGCCCCGGCACCGTCGGCGAACCGGTCGAGTTGGATATAGCCGATGCTTTGATCCACGATTCGGCTTGCAACCAGGGGATCGACCACTTCGGCCGTCGCCAACGTCAAGTGCGTGTTGAAGCCCCCACGGCGGATCACGATCGTTACGGGCATACCTACGTAGCCCCAGGAGTCCAGGTCTGACAGATCGCTGCACGGATGATTTGAGACGGTCTTTTTGTACCTGACGATCACATCTCCGACCCTCAGGCCCGCAGCCTGCGCGGGACTCCCGGAATACACGTCGGTTATCGTCAACCGGCAGGTATCGCTGGGTACAGAACAGGGATTCCCGTCGGATCCCCAGAGGGCGAATTCGATACCGATACCAGCCCTGGAGTCAGCGGCCTCCAATTGCCTGAAGAAGCTCCGTGTGGACGAGGGTTGCAACACCAGTGTGTTGGAGTCGTCGAGAGACGCCAGCATCGCGTCGGCCGCGGCGAGGGCCGCGGTACGGGTGTCTTCGAGCCGGTCGATCTCGGCACATACGTCTTCGAACTCCGGTGACGGCAAAGCACAGGGTGGGGGATTGGATGTGCGGGGTGCGAGCTCGGCGTCAATCACCCCCTGCTTGGCAGCTTCTGCCAAGTCTGACACCACGACCGCGTCCACAAAATGGTCGACGACTGACTCGAACGCCAAGCAGAGCAGCACGAAGTCATCGGGGGGTTGAGCACACCCGATCCTGTCGGGAGTCGAATCTTGAGCCGAACTCACCGGTGCGAACCACAACACCGAGGTCAACGTCAACGAGAACCCGAGCAGTAGAAGGAATATCGACCGGCGATGCGGTACCAGGGCGAAATTCACCCGCAGGACTCTAGCGCCAATTGGATCAGTTTCGTGCCGGGGGGAGGGACCAAACGATGCTGGCTTGTAGCGTTCTTCGGCAATCAGGAGAGGTTGTTCGGGCAATAACGAGAGGTGACCCTTGAGCAGATGGAACGACTGCAAGGCCAATCGCAGTGGAGCCGACTATGACTCTCGGTGGACGGCGATGGAAGCAGCGGGAGAGTCGATCCACGGGGAGGCCGACCTTGTGTCGCTGCTGCTTGAGTCATACGGCCGTATGCCCGGGGCGTCAGTGCTCGATGCTGGTTGCGGCACTGGTCGCGTCGCTGTCGAACTTCACCGGCGCGGGTTTTCTGTGGTCGGGGTCGATCTTGATGCCGGCATGCTCAGCGAAGCCAGATCGAAGGCCCCAGAACTGTGCTGGCTGCAGGACGACCTCTGCGCCGTAAACCTCGACTGTCAGTTCCCGCTGATCGTCATGGCAGGCAACGTGATGATCTTTGTGGAACCGGGCACCGAGGGAACAGTGCTGGCCAACATGGCTCGCCATCTCGAACCCGGGGGACTGCTTCTGGCCGGCTTTCAGCTTTGTCAGGGTCATCTCAGTCTCGGAGACTACGACCGCCACTGCACAGCGGCCGGTCTGACATTGGAGGAGCGCTGGGCGACATGGTCCCAAGACGCGTTCCGCAATGGGAACTACGCCGTGTCGCTCCACCGACTAGGTTCGACTCGTTGACGGCTGACGTGCGGCCTGGCCCGAGGTGCGGTCTCGGTGACCTGACTTCGGCTCGTTTGGGAATAGGCTCGCTCGGGAACAGATGCAAGGATCAACGAATGCGCGAATTCAGGGGAAAGACTGCGGTGATAACTGGCGGTGCAAGCGGTATCGGTCACGCGGTGGCCACACGATTGGGCAGCGAGGGCATGAACCTGGTCATCGCCGACATCGAACAGTCCGCCCTCGACCTGGCGGTTGCGGAGTTCGAAGCGAACGGCGTGAGCGTGCTCGGACAACGCACCAACGTTGCCGACAATGACTCGATCAGGGCTCTCGCCGCGGCCACCAACGACCGCTTCGGAGACGTCCATGTCCTGTTCAACAACGCAGGGGTCGCCGGTGGTGGACCAATACTGGAACCAGATGACATTGAAGTCTGGAACTGGGTACTCGGCGTTGATCTGATGGGAGTGATCTATGGGATCAAGGCCTTCGGTCCTCAAATGATCGCTCACGGTGAACCGTGCGCGATCGTCAATACAGCCTCGATGGCCGGGCTGCTTCCGACGCCGTCGCTGGGCTCCTACACAGTGGCAAAGTACGGCGTTGTCGCGGTGAGCGAAGTGCTCTCCCTTGAGACCCGCGACACAACGAACCTGAGAGTCTCAGTGTTGTGTCCCGGATTCGTGCGCACTCGCATCGCCGACTCTGACCGGAACATCCCCGAACATCTGGTATCGCATACCGAACCGAGCGAAGAACAAGAATTCAGGCGCGAGGCGGTCCGAGATCTGATTGCTTCAGGGATGCCGTCCAGCGAAGTCGCGCAGCGGGTGTTCGAAGCGATCACCGAAGAGAGATTCTATATCCTCCCCCATCCTCAATACGGAGAGCAGATCGTCGCTCGCGCTCAACACATAGCTGCCGGCGGCGGCGTCTCGACCTGGGCGATCTGAGCTTCCTGAATGGCCGATTCCTCCGATCATGCGTTGGCGTTCCGTGTTGCTTCGGAGACCGGAGAGATGTTGCAGCGCATGCTCGCAAAGTCTGAAGGATCGCGTCAACGCTGGTCGTCGCTTGAGTACGCGGGTGATCGTGCGGCTCACGATTTTATTGTCGGGGAATTGGCCGAACATCGGCCGGATGACGCGATCCTCTCCGAAGAGGGACGCGACCGGAGCACTCGTCTGACCGCGCAACGGGTATGGATTGTCGACCCGCTCGACGGGTCGAATGATTTTGGATGGAGTGCTCACTGGTCGGTGCATGTGGCACTCGTCGAAGCCGGCAAGCCAACGGCGGGGGCAGTGGCTGTACCTGGATGGGACACGACATGGGCAACCGAACCGACTCCGGTGCCGATCATGTCACGTGTAGGAGATCAGCCTCGGGTCTTGGTCGCGCGTTCGCGCCGTCACGTCGATGGCCGTTTGCTGCACCGGGCCCTCGGTGCGGAAATTTTGGCTGTCGGGTCAGCCGGCGTGAAGGCAATGGCGGTTGTGCGCGGTGAAGTCGATGCATATGTGCACGGCGGTGGGCTCTACGAGTGGGACGTGTGCGCGCCGGCCGCAGTGGCTGAGGCTGCGGGTCTGGTCGCCTGCCGGCTCGACGGCAGCGAGCTCTGGTTCAATAAGGCAGACCCTTGGTCTCCTGGTCTCATTATCTGTCAACCGGATCTACGTGACACGATTGTGGATGCCATGTCGACGCGGAGGTTTTGATTCATGAACCCGAAACATCAGTCCCGTTCGCTTGAGCGGCATGTCAATGCGCCGCGCGAACACACTTGGAAGGTCTTGAACGACCTGATCGAGAAGCTGACAGGCGGTTATGTCGTCGAGGGCGATCCCCCGCCGCATGGCCCGGGAGCGGTGCTGCACCTCAGCCTTCCGGGTCAGCAGGAGCTGTTTGGTTCAGACGAGCAATTGGTGGAAACGGTGCTGTCGTTCGAACCACCGTGGCGGCGCGCCTATTCGGTGACCGGACCCACGGGTCTGGACCTGTATCACGCCACATTTGTGCTGCGTGACGACAAAGGAGAGTGCCATCTCTCCTGGGGGGTGGTCGTCGATCCGGAACCGTCCCCGAAGGGCGCGGCGTTCTTGGAGTTTGCTGTGGCCACGATCGACGGCTTCCTTGACGTTGTTGTCGCGAAGTCAGAAGCCGAGGGAGGGCATTAGTGGCTGATGAAATGACAGCAATCACCCAGGCGGTGGCGCGTGACGAGATCCGTCAACTGGCTTTTGCATACGCAGACGCTGTTGATCGTCGGGATCTGGACCTCTTGGCTTCGCTATATCGCCCGGACGCGCGTTTTGGGACACACGGCGAAGGTGCCGGCGGAGCGCGGGCGTTCTTTGCCGAGGCGCTCAGTCAGATCGGCTTGGCCGTGCTGCTTGTGGCGAACCACCTGATCGAGTTCGACCCGCAAGCGGACAGCAATGATCCTTCCGACAGCGGCGGACCGACTGCGCGGGGCACCGTTTGGGCCCACGGATTCATCGACGACGGCAACGAGGGGTTCATCCAGCAGTTGATCAAGTACGAAGACCGTTACATACGTGTTGACGGAGTGTGGAAGTTCACTGATCGGCGCCATCTACTGTGGCTCGGATGGCGACACGATGAACCCGATCCGCTAGCGCAAGCAGCAGCCAATTGGCCCGAGAGGCAGATCGGCTTGGGTTCGATTCCCTACGACGACAACCACTGGCAGGAGTTCTGGGCGCAGCGGTGAAGGGCCCGTCAGGTGAGGGGTCGGTCAGATCTTCTGAAGCAGGGTTCCGGTTCCCAGACCGCCACCACAACACATGGTGACAATTCCGTAGGTGATGTCGCTGCGTTGCATCTCATGCACCGCCTTGGTCATCAGGATCGATCCCGTCCCTCCCAGGGGGTGACCAAGGGCAATGGCCCCGCCGTTGGGATTGACCGTGCTCATATCGGGCGACAGTTCGCGTTCCCAAGCCAGCACCACCGAGGCGAAAGCCTCGTTGATCTCGACGAGTCCGATGTCGTCGATCGTCAGGTTGTTGTCGCTGAGGAGTTTCTGGGTCGCATCGATGGGTCCGGTCAACATCAGCACCGGGTCGGTGCCAACGAGACAAGTGTCGACGATCACCGCCAGTGGTTTCAGACCGAGTTCGTCGGCCTTGTCGCGGGTCATCATCAGCACCGCACCAGCTCCGTCGCTGATCTGGCTTGAGGAACCAGCGGTGTGAATCCCGTCGTCGCGCGCAACCGGTTTGAGGTTGGCGAGTCCCTCGATCGTGGTCTCCCGCAGACCGCCGTCTCTGGTGACGGAGTTGTGTTCTCCCGTGGGTTTGCCGTCCTCGTCCACCACTGGTGCTTCGACGGGAACGATTTGCGACCCGAAGGCGTCCTCATCCCAGGCTCTGGCGGCTAGATGCTGGCTTCTCAACCCGAATTCGTCAGCTTCTTGCCGGGTGAGATCCCACTTGTCGGCAATGCGTTCGGCACCCTCGAATTGTGAGGTCCACTCGTAGCTTTTCCAGTAGCGGGAGTTGACCGGCACGCCCGTGTCATCGGGATCGGGGATTGTTGCTCCCATTTTGATCCGACTCATCAATTCGATGCCGCAACTCAAGGCCGAATCGACAATACCAGATTTCACCAACGAGTAGGCGAGGTTGGTTGCATGCTGGCTCGAACCGCATTGAGCATCGACTGTGGTGGCAGCCACCGAGAGGGGCAGTCCCGCGGCAAGCCAAGCGTTGCGTGCGGTGTTCATGGCCTGCATACCGACCTGGCCGACGCAGCCGCCGACAACCTGGCCAACCTCGGCCGGGTCCATTCCGGTGCGATCAAAGATCGCTTTTTGCACATCGCCTAGCAGGTTGATGCTGTGCATGGTGGACAATTCGCCGTTGCGCTTGCCGATCGGGCTGCGGACGGCGTCGACGATCACGACTTCTGGGGTGCTCATGCGCGCAGTGTATCCAATCATGTGAACGCTCGCTAACTTCCAAGAGGCCGAGCGCATTGGCCGCAGATCGTCATGGGAGGAACGCGAGGCCGTGGCCCGAGCGGCCCGCCCGCGGCCGGAGCGGCCGGTGAGCGCAGCGAACAAGAGCGGGAGGCGTAGCGAAGCGAACAAGAGCGGGCAAACGACATCTTTCGACGCGTCCACTTCACCTGTCTGCGCATGATCTGAGCATTGTCAATAGACGTATTGTCAGCAGTCCCTGCTAGCTGAGAGACTGTGCCAATAAGAGGATCCAGTTATGCGTAACGACGTAACGAGAATGTTCGATCTGGAGTTCCCTATATTCGCGTTCAGCCATTGCCGAGACGTGGTAGCAGCGGTTTCGAAAGCTGGAGGGATGGGAGTTCTGGGAGCGGTCGGCCACACCCCCGAAGCGCTTGAAATCGACCTTGAGTGGATAGAGGACGCGGTTGGCGACAAGCCGTACGGCGTCGACCTGATCATCCCGGCCCGTTACGCCGGCGACGACTCCGGCGGCTTCACCACGGCGGATCTCGTCAAGATGATTCCACCCGAACACCGCGAATTCGTAGACGACATCCTGGCTCGCTACGAGGTTCCCGAAATGCCCCCCGATGACCGGACACTTTCGGGTGGTATGGATCGCGCCGGCGCGGCGCCCTTCTCCGCCAACGCAGCAGCTCCTCAGATCGATGTTGCTTTGGCTAAGCGGACGGCTTTCGTGGCCAACGCTCTGGGTCCGCCGCCGCCGGAGATGATTGAGGCGGTGAAAGGAGCGGGTCGCATGGTGGGCGCCCTGGCGGGTCGACCCTCGCACGCGGAGGCGCACGAGCGCGCCGGCGTCGACCTGATCGTCGCGCAAGGCTCCGAAGCCGGAGGTCACACCGGCGAGATCGGATCGATGGTGTTGATCCCCGAGATAGTCGATGCCACATCGCTTCCGGTGCTGGGAGCAGGAGGAATCGGCCGCGGACGCCAGATGGCCGCGGCCATGGCGCTGGGTGCGCAGGGCGTGTGGTGCGGGTCTGTCTGGTTGACTACCGATGAGGCAGAGACCCACCCGGTTGTGAAGGACAAGTTCCTAGCCGCTACATCCGCAGACACGATCAGGTCAAGATCGCTCACCGGGAAGCCGGCGCGGATGTTGAAATCGGCGTGGACCCAGGAGTGGGAGCGAGAGGACTCTCCCGATCCGCTGGGCATGCCCCTCCAACCGATCCTCACGGCGGCCGCACA
Source organism: Acidimicrobiaceae bacterium (assembly GCA_009845995.1). GTDB lineage: Bacteria > Actinomycetota > Acidimicrobiia > Acidimicrobiales > Aldehydirespiratoraceae > VXYK01. The sequence continues at coordinate 41,679 of VXYK01000041.1, forward strand.
GCGACGAATTGATCGCGCAGCCCACGTCTCAGGGTCCGGAGCCGAGAAGTTGGCCAACTACTTCGTCGGGCAGATTGTCGGCAACATGAACCAGCGAAAGTCCGCTAGCTCCGTTGTGATGGACATGGTTGAAGAGTTCATCGAGTCGGTCGAAGGTCTGCAGGGTCAACTCGATTACTGAGTGAGCTTGTGCCTTGGTTCGCGTGTCAAAACAAAAAACCAATCCCAAGATAGAACAGTGACCCAACCGGAATTCGACTCTAGATTTCCCAACGCTGAGCTTTCGGACTGGACCGACGCAGTTGCGAAAGTGCTGCGCGGTCGGTCATTCGATGACGTGCTTGTCTCAACGACACTTGACGACCTGGAGATCCGGCCGCTCTATACCGCGTCGGACTCCGTGGAAGCGGCAAAGTTTGTTCCCGTCGACGCTCAACGGCTTGAGCGCGGTTGGAATGTGCGTCAGCAATTCAACGGCGAGGACCCTGACGCTTGCAACCGCACGGTTCTCGAAGAACTCGAACTCGGTGTCACCTCCGTTGAGTTGACTCCCCCGACCCCGAACTGGACCCTTGATGCGCTGCAGAGGGCCACCACAGGAGTCTTGTTCGATCTGGCCGAGGTGGTCTTGGCCCCTCATGCCGATATCAATGCGGCGCGTGCGCTGGCTGCAGTGATCCAACAGCAGGGCGATTCGGCTACCACCGCAAGCTGGCTGGGGTTGGATCCCATTGGCGAGGTGGCGCGTGGCGGTTTCGCCAATGCAGGCGATGTGACCAATGTGGCCGCTTCGCTGGTGACATCGCTACCGACGGGTCGCACCTTGAGCGTTGACTCCACCCGTTACGCCGAGGCGGGCGCCAGCGAGGCTTGCGAACTTGCTTACAGCATCGCTACTGGGGTCGCCTACCTCCGTCTGCTCGAATCCTTTGACGTTGCACCCCTGCTTGGTGCGAACACCATCGGTTTCCGGCTGAGCATCGGCGCTGACCAGTTTGTCACCATGGCCAAGCTGCGTGCCGCGCGACGGATCTGGGCGCGGGTGTTGGAGGCGTCTGGTGTGGACCCCACCGCTGCACCCCAACTCCAACAAGCGGTCACCAGTCGGGCCATCTACAGCCGCCGGGACCCGTGGGTCAACATGTTGCGGGCGACCACAGCAGCCTTTGCGGCTGGTGTCGGCGGTGCGGATTCGGTCACCGTGTTGCCGTTCAATGAGGCATTCGGCCCAGCCGACGACTTTTCTCGACGTCTTGCTCGCAACACTCAGACGGTTCTGATCGAAGAGTCGCACCTCGCTCGGGTGGTGGATCCAGCCTCGGGTGCCTGGTTCGTAGAGTCTCTGACCGCTCGGCTCGCCGCTCAGTCCTGGGCAGAGTTCACCGAAGTTGAGGCTGCAGGCGGGATGGAAGCTGCCATTGCCGATGGTTCCGTACGTGCCGCGATTGACAGCTCGTGGCAGCGAAGACTCGAAGCGCTCCACACTCGTCGTGAGGTCATCACAGGAGTCTCGGAATTTCCGGACTTGTCGGATCAAGAACGCGCCGCACAAGAACGCGCCGCACAAGAACGCGCCGCACAAGAACGCGCCGCACAAGAACGATTTGACCAAGAACTCGCCGTTGAGGGTTCGGAGGAAGAGGGGCTCCCGCTGCGCCGACTGGCAGCGCCGTTCGAGTCTTTGCGAGACGCGGCAGACCGCCATCTGCTGGCCACCGGAGAGCGCCCCCGAGTGCACATTGCCGCGCTCGGGGAATTGGCGACCCACACGAGTCGAAGCACCTGGGTGTCGAACCTCCTAGCGGTGGCGGGTGTGGCCTGTTCGGGAGCACAGGCACATGGCTCTCAATCACCGTTGGAAGCCGAAGCCCGCTTCAGCGAATCTGGTGCTTCGCTGGCGGTGATCTGTTCGTCGGATCCCGTCTACGCGCTTCGAGCAGTTGGCACTGCATTGGCCTTGCGGGAGGCCGGCGCCAAGCGCGTAATCCTCGCGGGTCAACCGGGGGATCTTCGCGCCGAGCTGGAAACCGCCGGTGTCGACGAGTTCTGGTACCAGGGCATGGACGTGGTTGATGCGCTCACCCGTCTTCAAGCTGATCTCGGCGTCTAGCCCGCCTTTCTGAGAGCCTGGCGCAGATGGGGCTCGATGGCTGCGGCGATGACCGCTGCTCCGTGTTCATTGGTGTGAACGAAGTCCCAATAGACCGACGAAGGAACTGAGTCGAGCACTTCGCTCGGATCGATGACGGGAGGCGCAAGGCGGGCGCGTACCCGTTCGGTCATGGGCAGCCATACATCGGTGTCGTAGCCAACAAGCCCGACAAGTTCCTGTTCGGCCGGCGTGAGACCCGACTTGGTGTACAGGTAGGGCTGCCAGAAGAACAAAGTCTCAAAGCCGTAACCACGGGCAAGGGAGCGCACATGGTCGACACCTTGACGGTGGATCTTCAGCGCCGCGTCTGCTGCTGCAACCGGGTCGATCACCTCGATCGGCACAGCGTCGATATCGGCGACCTGGACGCCGGGCTCATCGTCGAACAGATCGGCGACGCGACCTGCGGCCAGAGCCACCGCGCTGTGGTCGGCCCACCAAGCTCGGATCGTTGCTGCAACCGATTCGTCCGCCGCAGGTTCCTCTTGAGGTATGCCGAAGAAGAGATGTGTTGGTGCTTCGTGAACACCGAAGTGCGTCTGCAAAGTGAGATCGTTGAAACCGTCGTAGAACACCACCACGTCGGGCGGCGGGCGAGTACCGGCACTCAGTTCCTGAGCCAGCAATTGCACCTGTTGCCAGTTTGCGTAAGCGGGATGTCCGAAGTTGACAGCGTTGATGGGCGTGTCGGCATCGTCCAAAAGGGCTACGAGCACCGAGGGGATCGTGGCCATATCGGACTGACCCGAACCGTAAAGCGTCGAACCGCCGAAGAACCAGACCTCGGCTCGCTCACCGTCAACCGCGGGCATCCGAGTTTGTCGGACCCCGTCGACGATGTTGACGACGGATGACTCATAGGTGACGCCAGGGCCGAAACGCCAGCCGGTGAACGGGTCGAAATTCCCAATCCCGGCTCTGGTGAGATGCGACATGAGTTCGTCCGACCCGGGTTGAATGCGCAGGGCCTCCTGCGCGGTCGGTTCGAATCCGAACACAACGTGATCGTCGGCGGGACTTGTGTCGTCGCCGTCAAAGGAACTCAGCAGCGAACCGAGCGCAATATCGGCAGTCAACAGCAGCACGAGACCGCCCAACAACCCCCGGATCCAGCGAAGCGAACCGGGGCGTGCGGCATTTCCCGATGATGGATGCCTGTACTTTTCGTCGGTGTAAGGACGTTGGTGCAGAGGCCGTTTCTGGGCGGAACGCGCGAGCCATTGGCTGATTTGATCGCTGTGTGAGGAGACATCAAGGGGGTCGCTACGAGTTAGGCGAGACCACAACGCGACGGGCGCGAATATCAACAACTGGACGATCCCCAGTAGAACGAAAGTCAGAAACCGGCCCACCCAGCGTCCGACAAGACCCATGATCCGGTCGATTCTCGTTCTGAGTTCGGATGACACCGCGCAAGCAACAGTGATCGTAAATGCGACAGCCGCAACGATGATCGCCAGCGTTGGGTGACCCAGGAGCCAAAGAACCGCCACGAGTGCCAACGGCACCAGCACCGACGCGGGCCGACGCTGCTTGATCGGCGCGCCTCTCGGCGGCAGTGTTGACCATCTGTGGTCGAGGAATGGACCTGTCTCGTTCATGGGAGAATCATCAAAAAACCGTGTAGAGGGTGTAAGGCGCGGCGGCTTGACCCACGACGATGAAGATCGTGATCACACCGAGCACCACCATCACCGGAATCAACCACCACGCCCGATTCAGCACCGCGAAGCCGATCAGATCTCGAATCAGGCGGGCAAAGTGGCGGAATCGAAGGACAAGCATGGTCAGTCCAGCAGAAACTCTTCGCTCCAGTCGTCAGACTCGGGCCATTTCGGCTGCGCGTGCTTCATCAGAACGTGATCCTCAAGAACAAGCACATCCATCTCGGTGCGCATGAAGCAGCGGTAAGCGTCGCTGGGCGAGCAGACGATCGGTTCGCCCCGCACATTGAATGATGTGTTGATGATCACCCCGCACCCGGTGCGGGCCTCGAACGCTTTGAGGATCTCGTGCAACCGGGGGTTGCGCGTAGCGCTGACGGTCTGCACCCGCGCGGAGCCGTCGACATGGGTCACAGCAGGTATGTCGGAGCGCCGTTCGTTGACCCATTCGCGAATGTCCGATTCTCCAATCTGCTGTCCCGGGAACTGATCGCGTGCTCGTCGCGCCGCCACGGCCGCCGCGTCCAACCGATCAGCGGCGACCGGTGCGACCAGAAGCATGTACGGGGACGGTTGCGTCAGGTCGAACCAGTCCTCGGTCTGCTCCTCGAGCACCGCTGGGGCGAACGGTCGAAACGATTCGCGGTACTTGATCTTGAGGTTCATTGTCGACTGCATCTGCTCGGACCTGGCATCCGCGAGAATCGAGCGACGCCCCAAAGCTCGGGGCCCGAACTCCATGGGTCCCCCGAACACACCGACGACACGGCCATCATCAATCTCGGCGGCGATGCGCTCGGCTCGTTCGCTGCCTCGGAGGGTTTCGTGTGGGAGACCCGCAGCACTGAGCCACGCACCGATCTCGTCACTGTCGAACGAGGGTCCGAGATAGGCGCCGCGCATCTTGTCCGTCTCATGGGTGGTTGAAGGCGAATGACCGGATGCTCTCTCGCCAGAGCTGTGATGGTCGGACTCCGCGACGCGTGGATTCCCCATGATCCGGTGCCATCCAAGGTAAGCCGCGCCTACCGCGCCACCCGCGTCCCCAGCCGCGGGTTGCATCCAGATCCGTTCGAAGATGCCTTCGCGAAGCAGACGGCCGTTGGCCACACAGTTGAGGGCCACACCGCCGGCGAGCACCAGATTCCGTTCGCCTGTTATTGCTTGAGCCCGTCGTGCGACAGCCAAAACGACCTCTTCGGTGACGATCTGAATTGATGCTGCCAGATCCATTTCTCGTTTGGTCAGCTCCGACTCGGGGGCTCGTGGCGGTCCGCCGAAGAGATCCGCGAACCGGTCGTTGGTCATGGTGAGGCCGGTCAGATAGTCGAAATAACTGAGGTCGAGTGTGAAGGATCCGTCGGGTCTCAGGTTGATTAGATGATCCCGGATGATCTCGGCGTAGACCGGTTCGCCGTAGGGGGCGAGACCCATCAGTTTGTATTCGCCGCTGTTGACCCTGAATCCGCAGAAATAAGTGAACGCGGAGTAGAGCATCCCCAGCGAATGGGGAAAGTCGATCTGCTCGATCATCTCGGTTTCATTGCCGTGACCCGCTCCGATTGAACTCGTGGCCCACTCTCCGACCCCGTCGAAGGTCACGATGGCGGCTGAATCGAAGGGCGACGGATAGAACGCGCTGGCCGCGTGGCTCTCATGATGTTCGGCGAACCAGATCTGCTTCGGTGATGCGTAGCCAAGCTGTTTCAGACCTCGCTCGATTTCCATCGGGATCCAGAGCTTCTGACGCATCCACAGCGGAATCGCTTCGCGAAACGAAGAGAAGCCTCTGATCCCGACCTTCAGGTAGGTGCGAATCAACCGTACGAAAGTGGTAAGCGGTTTCTCATAAAACACGACTGCGGTCAGTTCGTCGGGTTGCACACCGGCGTCGTGCAGACACCAGGCGATGGCGTTGGACGGGTAGCTCGCATCGTGTTTTTTTCGGGTGAAACGCTCCTCCTGAGCCGCCGCGACGAGTTCACCGTCTCGGAGCAGCGCAGCGGCGCTGTCGTGGTAGAACGCGCTGATCCCAAGGACGTAGCGGTTCGTTTGTGTGGCTGCTCTGGGCGCTGCCGCCTCGAGCGTTGTCGGTCTAGGTGTTGCTGACTTGGACATTCGCCAAAAGACCGTAGCCCCCCGGACCGGCGTCTGGATCATTGCCGATGGCAGCGCGGCGAGCGATACGGTGAAGCGATGAGCGTGATCCCGGATTTCACGACGGTCGACTTCGACGACGCTGAACTCAGCGGTCTCGACGACGAACAGATCGCCGCGGGACGCGCCCATGTCAGCCACACACCTGAGGGAATCGATATTGCGGCAGTAGCCACCGCTGCCGACATTGCCGCATTCGATTTCCCGCACACATTGCCCGGGTTCGCGCCCTTTCTGCGAGGCCCCTACCCGACGATGTATGTGAACCAGCCGTGGACCATCCGACAGTACGCGGGGTTTTCCACCGCAGAAGAATCCAACGCCTTCTATCGCCGCAACTTGGCTGCCGGTCAGAAAGGTCTCTCAATCGCATTCGATCTGGCGACGCACCGAGGTTATGACTCAGACAATCCCCGTGTGTCGGGTGACGTCGGAATGGCCGGCGTCGCGATCGACTCGATTCTCGACATGCGGCAGCTGTTCGAGGGAATCCCCCTTGATCAGATGAGCGTCTCAATGACCATGAACGGCGCGGTGCTACCGGTGCTGGCCCTGTATGTCGTGGCCGCCGAAGAGCAGGGGGTGAAACCGCGTCAGCTTGCGGGAACCATCCAAAACGACATCCTCAAAGAGTTCATGGTCCGCAACACCTACATCTACCCACCGGCTCCGAGCATGCGGATCATCTCGGACATCTTCGCTTTCGCGTCGCAGGAGATGCCGAAGTTCAACTCGATTTCGATCTCGGGCTACCACATCCAAGAAGCCGGGGCGACTGCTGATCTCGAGCTGGCCTACACGCTGGCCGACGGTATCGAGTACGTGCGGGCTGGAATCTCGGCCGGTTTGCCGATTGACTCGTTTGCTCCGCGGCTCAGCTTTTTTTGGGGCATCGGCATGGACTTCTTCATGGAAGTCGCGAAACTCCGTGCTGCCCGGCTGTTGTGGGCGAGGTTGATGGCGCAGTTCGGGCCCGAGAACCCCAAGTCCTTGTCGTTGCGCACGCATTCGCAGACCAGCGGCTGGAGCCTCACCGCACAAGACGTCTACAACAATGTCGTTCGCACTTGCGTGGAAGCGATGGCCGCCACGCAGGGCCATACCCAATCGCTTCACACCAACGCTCTGGACGAGGCACTCGGGCTGCCCACCGATTTCTCCGCCCGAATTGCCCGCAACACTCAGCTGTTCCTGCAGCAGGAGAGCGGTACGACCCGCACTGTCGACCCGTGGGGCGGCAGCTATCACGTCGAGAAACTGACCCACGATCTCGCCGAGGTTGCCTGGGGCCACATCAGCGAAGTCGAAAGCATGGGTGGCATGGCTGCGGCAATCGAAGCGGGAATCCCCAAGATGAGGATTGAGGAAGCAGCCGCACGAACCCAAGCTCGTATCGACTCTGGTGCTCAAGCAGTGATCGGAGTCAACAAGTACCGGCTTGATCCGCGACTCGGACAGAACGAAGACGTTGAAGTCCTCAAGATCGACAACGCCGACGTCCGAGCCGCCCAAATCGCCAAGCTGGAGCAGCTGCGAGCCGAACGGGACGACCGCAGCGTGGAGTCTGCGCTGACGGCGCTCACCACCGCCGCGAAGACAGGCGCCGGGAACCTTTTGGCACTCGCGATCGACGCCGCCCGTGCAAAAGCAACAGTGGGGGAGATCAGCGACGCCCTGGAAAACGTCTACGGTCGTCATGTAGCTCAGATCCGTACTATCGAAGGGGTGTACCGAGCCGAAATGGGCGCCAACGACGATTCCATCACCAAAGTCAGAGAACTAATCGAGGCCTTTGCCGAAGCCCGCGGGCGTCGTCCCCGCATTCTCGTGGCCAAAATGGGCCAGGACGGTCACGACCGGGGCCAGAAGGTTATCGCCACGGCTTTCGCGGATCTGGGCTTCGACGTCGACATCGGTCCGTTGTTTCAAACTCCAGGGGAGGTCGCACGCCAAGCTGTTGAAGCCGACGTCCATGTTGTGGGTGCATCGTCATTGGCGGCCGGCCATCTCACCCTTGTGCCCGAGTTGATCCGCGAACTCGAACAACTCGGCCGCCCAGACATCAAGATCACTGTGGGTGGCGTGATCCCCCCAGACGACATCGGGCCGCTGCTGGAGATGGGCGCCGTGGCTGTCTATCCGCCGGGAACGGTGATTGCAGACGCTGCGGTAGAACTACTCGACCTGTTGTAGCTCGATCCTCTTGTTGGAAGCTGAATCAGGTTGTGTCAGACCCATTCGCGGTCGGCCGGAGGCGCCATCATCGGCTCTGAAGGACGCCAGCCGCACTCCTTCATCAGCTTCATGAGGTGACTCTCGGAGTACAGGTCTTCTTCGTAGGAGAACTTGCCGTTGCCCGCGTACTCGAGAATCGACAGTCCCATGTTGTCCTCTTCGGCGCCGGGAATGCGGTTGCTCCAACGCAAGAAGACCCGATTGCCGTCTATAGCCTCCCAGAAATGCGGGAAATCCCAGTCCTGTAGACCCTTCATGGAGTTGTCGAGAAAGGTCACGAGATTTTCGACACCCTGGTGGCGGCCCCACATGGAATCGACGAAGACCGCATCGTCGGTGAACACCTCGGCGAGTTCGTTCCACTTGATCTCCCCGGCGATGGCGGCCCGCCGCAGTGCGAGATAACGCTCGATTGCGGCCGAGATCTCTGCGCGGTCATAACCGCTGGAGTTGGCTGTGCCGCCTTCGTTGCTGGCGGTTGGGTTGTTGGCGTTGGGTGACATGTTGCTTCCTGGTCTCGTTCGGGACAGACGAAACGGTAACGTCGGCAGTGATGTCAAGCGCAATCCCAAACGACGAAAGCGCGAGCGACAGCGAGCTCGCGGCCGCTGTGCTCGCCGGTGACCGCAGTGCTATCGGGCGCGCGATCACGCTCGTCGAATCGACCAAACCGAAACATCGGCAGAGATCGGCCTCGCTGCTTGAGTTGTTGCTGCCCCATACCGGCGATGCGGAGAGGATTGGGATCACCGGTGTCCCCGGAGTGGGGAAGTCGACGTTCATCGAGACGCTTGGCATCAGACTCACGGCGGCTGGCAGTCGTGTCGCGGTGGTCGCGGTGGACCCGTCGAGTTCGCGTAGTGGCGGTTCGATCCTCGCCGACAAGACAAGGATGACGAAACTGTCCGCTGACGACAGGGCTTTCATTCGGCCCGCACCGGCGGCCGGAACTCTTGGCGGCGTGGCCCGCTCGACCCGTGAGTCAATGCTGGTGCTCGAAGCAGCCGGCTACGACGTCATCATCGTCGAGACCGTCGGCGTCGGGCAGTCGGAGACGCTTGTTCATTCGTTGGTCGACATCTTTTTGGTGCTGATGCTGGCGGGGGCGGGCGATGAGATGCAGGGCATCAAGAAAGGCGTCTTGGAGTTGGCCGATCTTGTGGCTGTCAACAAGGCCGATGGCGACAATTCGCAACGGGCCGAACTTGCAGCGGCTGACTATCGCCGAGCGCTCCACTTGTTGGCACCGCAGAGCCCCAACTGGAGCACCCCGGTCGTCACCTGTTCGGCGCTGACCGGCGAGGGCCTCGACGAGATCTGGGCTCTGGTGCAGAAGCATCGCCGCGCCCTTGAAGAAACCGGTGAACGACACGAACGCCGAAGGGATCAACAACTCGATTGGATGCGCAGAATGGTACGTGAGCGGTTGCTGGACCAGGCCAGCGGGGACGCAGAGTTCGCGGCCCGTAACGCTGAACTGGAAGCAGCCGTAGCAGCGGGGGAGCTCAGCCCGAACGTTGCCGTCGACCGCCTTCTCGACGGTTGACCCAACCCCGCGCGACTGAATCCTGCCAAGAGTGGGGCCGGTGTTGTTGTTTCGCTCTGCTGCAAGGCAATATTGCCTACGGCGGGTTGATTCGGACTCACAGGATTACCGAGTCTCGGTTGCAGCGGTCACTCGCAGAGAACATCGAAGGAACGAGGAGAGAACACCCATGGAAATCGCGCCTCCAGGACTCAAGGGCTTGGCGGTGGCCAACACGATGCTCGGTGCGGTAAGAGGCCAAGAGGGATTCTTCCATTACCGGCAGCACGACGCCGCGGAACTCGCTCGCACCCGCTCGCTCGAAGATGTGTGGACTCTGCAGATGAGCGGCGCACTGCCCCCTGAGAAGCCGCAGGTAGAGCCCGCTTTGTTGCGAGCGCTTCCCGAGCCCGTCTCGCGGTTGCTCGACGAGAGTGCTCGCTGGGTCACCGATCCGATGGTGGCTTTGCGGATCGGCATGCTCGCGGTGGGTGATCAAGAGGGCCGAGGCCCGCTGCTTGACCGCAACCCCGAAGAGATACACGGCGACGCGATGCGCCTTGCTGCGGTTGTCCCCACGATCCTCGCCCGCCACTATCGACGGCGGAGGGGATTGTCACCGGTGGATCCCGATCCTCAGATGGGCCATGCCGCTGACTATTTTCGCATGGTGACCGACTCGATTCCGAGCGCCGAGGCTGAACGTGCCATTGAGCAGTACCTCGTGGCGACGCTCGACCATGGATTCAACGCCTCGACTTTCACGGGTCGAGTGGTCGCGAGCACCGGCGCGGACATGGCCGGATCGTTGGTTGCCGCTGTCGGGGCGCTCACGGGTCCCTTGCACGGTGGTGCCCCGAGCCGTTGCATGCAGATGATCGATGAGATCGGAGATCCGTCGGCTGCTGCGGACTGGACCCGCGCTCGGCTCGGCGCGGGCGACAAGATCATGGGATTCGGTCATGCGGTCTATCGGGCGGAAGATCCGCGTGGGGTTGTGTTGCGGGAAGCGGCTGAGCGTCTTGGCGGCGAACTCGTGGATCGTGCCGCTGGAATCGAAGGTGAGATCCTGGCGGTGTTGGCTGAGTGGAAGCCTGATCAGCGGATCGTCACCAACGTTGAGTTTTGGGCCGGTGTGGTTCTGGAACTGGTTGGTCTGCCCCGCGAAATGTTCACCCCGACGTTCTCGGTCAGTCGGTCGATCGGTTGGGCCGCGCATGTGGTGGAGCAGCACGAAGAGGGCAAGATCATGCGACCCAGTGCGCGCTATGTCGGTCCTCAACCGGTTGTCGCTCCGACAGTTTGATTTTCCTTCCAAGGTGTCCTTACTCTAAGTTCCTTCGCAGGAAGGCAATTTAGGAGGGGTAATGGCAGTCACCGACGGCGTTGATTTGTGGGACATGGACGCGTTCCAGCGTCAGGAACACCACGACATGCTTGAACGGCTGCGTGAAACCGACCCGGGAATTCACTGGATCGACGAGGGAGACACGGGTCCTGGTTACTGGGCAGTCACGCGTCTCGCGCACCTCAAGGAAGTCAACCGCAATGCCGAGGTGTTCTCATCCAACCGCGGTGGCACCCAGATGAGGGAGCGAAACCGGGCCGACTCGATCGAGCGTTTCCAGAACGACGCGGTAATGCTCACGATGGACCCCCCCAAGCACACTCGCTATCGCCGCATCGTCAGCCGAGGTTTCACGCCACGCATGATCAACCTGCTCGAGGACTACCTGTTGAATCGGACCGACATGATTATCGACAAGGTGTCCGAACAGGGCCATGCAGATTTCGTGAACGACCTGAGCGCTGAACTCCCCCTGCAAGCGATCGCGGAGATGGTGGGCATACCGCTTGAAGATCGCTCGAAGATATTCGACTGGACCAACACCATGATCGGAGCCGATGATCCAGACTTCGTGACCACCGAGGAAGAATCAATAGCCGCTTACGCCGAGCTGTTCGCGTACTCCAATGCCCTGCAGACAGAGCGTCGCAAAAAGCCCGCCGACGACATCGTCACCACCTTGCTGTCTGCGGACGTCGACGGTGAGAAACTCACCGACGTCGAGTTCGACATGTTCTTCCTGTTGCTTTGTGTGGCAGGCAATGAGACCACCCGAAACTCGATTACCCACGGCATGCACGGCTTCTTCCAGTTCCCCGACCAGTGGGAGAAGTACTGCTCAGATCCCGACCGGTACGCCGCGACCATGACCGATGAGGTGGTGCGCTGGGCGACCCCGGTGTTGCACTTCCGCCGTCAGGCCACGAAGGACTACGAGTTGGGGGGCGTCAAGATCAAGGAGAACGACAAGGTTGTGATGTGGCATATTTCCGCCAACCGCGACCCGAGAGCCTTCAAGGATCCATGGCGTTTCGACATTGAGCGCACGCCCAACGAACACGTTGGCTTCGGAGGTGGCGGACCGCACTTCTGCCTTGGCGCGAATTTGGCTCGCATGGAGATTCGATTGATGTTCAAGGGCATCGCCGAGCGTCTACCGGATATTCGATTGGCCGGAGATGTCGACCACCTACGCTCGAATTTCATTGGTGGCGTGAAGAGGATGCCCGTTGAGTTCACCCCGACGCCGTCTACGCATGCCACCCCGCTACAGCGCCTCGGTTCAGCCGCGGGCGCCTCGGGCACCACCGGCTACGGGGGTTCCGTCGACCGCCAGAACTGAATTGTGGTCAAACGGTCAGGCGACTGAGATTCTGTAGAGTTCGCCGACCAGGTCGTCGTAGCGGCCGATGGCCACTGTGATCGCATAGAGGGCCCCGAATCCCAACCCGACAACCGCGACCGCACGGTGGTTCAAGAACTTCTCGCTGGCCGGCAACGCGTGGCTGAGCAGGGCGATCAACAGCACGGGGAGTAGCGCCCCGATGGTGTACACAATCATCAGCACCAAGGTTCGAGGTCCCTGGGTGGTTGCATTGTTCAAGATGTCGCCGAGTTGAGTGCCCACGCACGGAAGCCACATCCAGCCGGCGAGCGCGCCGCCGACCACTCCCGCGGCGATCAACCGGCGTTGATCTGCCCGTTGCGCCGATCGCGCGGCCACAAACGTTGCCGCCACAAGCACGCCGAGAACCACGACGATCGCGCCGCGGCTCACGAACGACCAGTGCTGTGCGGCCTGAGCCCACATCAAGACCGCGGCGAAAACGGTGTAGCAGACCGCCAGCGTGAGGCGACCGCGGCGAGCAACCAGGACCATTGCCAGACCGGGCAACAGCAAGGCGAGGGTGCAGGCTTGAGTGATCGCCTCGACACCTTCGAAAAACGTGGACACTGCTGTCTATGCCTCACCGTCGAGCAGTCGATCTACGTATTCGTAGAGCAGGGCGTAATTCGAGGAGCGGTCGCCGCGCTTGTCGAGCCGGATCTGGTTGTCGCTGTCGATCAGGTAAACCCGCGGCCAGTACGCGGTCGGCCCCTCCTGCCAGCGATGGAAATTGCGCTTGTTGGTGTCGAGCGCGATCGGCCAGGTGACACCTAGCTCCGCGGCCGCGGCAATGATGTTGTCGACATCGGCCTCGTAGGAGAACTCCGGGGCGTGAACTCCGACGATCTCCACGCCCCGGTCACCGAAGTCGGCGTAGATCTGTGACAGGGCGTCGAGTGTGTTCTTGCAGTTGTAGCAGCCGAAGGTCCAGAACTGAACAATCGTGAGCTCGTTGTCGGCTCGGATCTGTTCCAGCGAGGTCGCGTCGGTGTTGAGCCAGCCGTCGAGACCTGTGAGAGTGTCGGCTTGACCCAGCACCGGGATTGGTTCGGGCGCTGTGCTGGCCGATTCGGATTGGCGCTCGGCGAGCACTTCAGCGACAGACTGGGACTCATCGGTGCCGCGCAGCAACACCGACACAATGGCACCTATTCCGACGATCACAAGCAGCGTCGCCGCGATCCGAGTCACCACAACCGGAATGGTAATGCCACCGCCGCGCTAGGCCCCATCGAATTGATACGGACCTATAGATATTTTCGTGTGCGGGGGGTCAGAAGTCCTCGTCGAAGGAGACTTCGCCCTCTACCCCGACCTGGTATGCCGAAACGGTCCGCTCGAAGAAGTTCGACAACTCCTGCACGTCCTGCAACTCCATGAAGGCAAACGGGTTGCGAGAACCGAAACGACGGGGAAGGCCCAGTTGAACGAGTCGCTGATCTGCCACGAACTCGAGGTAGTCGCGGGTATCGGCGGTGGACATGCCGGGCACGCCTTCGCCTAGCAGGTCTTGTGCAAACATGAACTCGGCCTCGACCGCTTCGATGAGCATCTCGGTGATGCGTTCACCGAGTTCTGCGTCGAAGAGGTCTGGTTCCTCGGCCCGCACAGTGTTGATCACTTCGAGGGCGAAGTTCATGTGCATCGATTCGTCGCGGAACACCCAGTTGGTGCCTGCGGCCAATCCGTTGAGGAGGCCCTTGGAACGCAGGAAGTAGACATAGACGAAGGCGGCGAAGAAGAACAAACCTTCAATGCAGGTCGCGAAGCAGATCAGGTTCATCAGGAACCGTTTGCGGTCCTCGGCAGTCAGCAACGGACCGTCACCAACGGAGTCCATCCACTTGAAGCAGAACTCGGCCTTTGCCCGTATCGACGGAATGTTGTCGATGGCGGCGAAAGCAGCGGCTCGCTCATCTGCGTCGGGGATGTAGTTGTCGAGCAGGTTCAGATAGAACTGGACATGCAGCGCCTCTTCGTAGAGCTGTCGTGACAGATACATCCGAGCTTCGGGCGAGTTGATGTGCTCGTAGAGGTTGAGCACGAGATTGTTGGCCACGATCGAGTCGCCCGTCGCAAAAAACGCTACGAGTCGGCTGATCAGGTGCTTCTCAGCGGGCATCAGCTTGCGATCAAGGTCCGTGAGGTCGTCGGAGAAGTCGATTTCTTCGACGGTCCAGGTGTTCTTGATCGCGTCTTTGTACATCTCAAAGAACTGCGGATAGCGCATTGGACGCAACGTCAGGTTGAAACCAGGATCCAGAATGTTGGATTCGGCATTGGCCGGTGTGGCGTAATGACCGGCGTGGCCCTCTGCGGCCTGTGGTGGTTGAGCGGCCGGCTCCGGAGCAGTGGCGAAACTCAGGTCGTCAGTCAGGGCCATCAGTCGCATGCCTCGCATGTCTCGGGGTTTTCAAGTGAGCAGGCGAGAGCTTCGGCGTCCGTGAAGGTCTGTTTGTCCCGGGTGCCGTTGGTCGGGCCACCGTTGCCCGGCGCGCTGGTTGTGGTCTTGTTGATGCGTGTTGCCGGGCGACTCCGGAGGTAATACGTGGTCTTTAGGCCTTTATCCCAGGCATGCATGTACATCGAGGACAGCTTTCCGATGGTCGGGGCCTCCATGAACAGGTTCAGTGATTGGCTCTGATCGACGAAGGCGCCGCGGTCGGCGGCCATGTCGATAAGCGACTTCATCGGAATTTCCCATGCCGTTCGATAGATGGTCTTCAGGTCGTCGGGCACACGGTCAATCGATTGGATCGAGCCCTCCGCCTTCTTGACATCGGCGATCATGTCAGCGTCCCACAGACCTCGTCGTTGCAGTTCTGCGACGAGGTAGCGGTTGATCTGCATGAACTCTCCAGAGAGCGTTTCACGTTTGAAAAGGTTGGATACCTGCGGCTCGATGCACTCGTAGCATCCGGAGATCGAAGCGATGGTTGCGGTCGGAGCGATGGCGATCATCAGCGAATTGCGCAGACCGTGCTCTGCGATGCGTTGGCGCAGGGATTCCCAACGTTCTGGATCTGATGGCTCGACACCCCACAGGTCGAACTGCAGGTCACCTCGGGCTGCTCTGGTTTCGGCGAAGGCGGAGTGCGGTCCGTGGCTTTCAGCGAGCTCTGTCGAGGCCCATAAGGCGTTGAAGTAGATCTCCTCGCTGATTCGGCGGGAGACATCGCGCGCTTGGGGCGAGTCGAAAGGCAGTCCCATCTTGAAAAAGACATCTTGCAAGCCCATCAATCCGAGACCGACGGGTCGCCAGCGGTGATTGGAGGTGCTGGCCTCGGGGGTCGGGTAGAAGTTGATGTCGATAACTCGATCAAGGAAGGGCACGACCTGGCGCACCACCTGCCCGAGCCGCTGGTAGTCCATCGTTTTTGTGCCGGTTGCAGCGGGCTGTGCTGTGGTTGTCTGGTCGGGAGTCGTGCCGTTGGCGGCTACCGCAGCGAGCGCCTGAGGGGCTTCGGTGGGGGCCGTCGTTACGAATTCGCCGAGGTTGACCGAACCGAGGTTGCAAACCGCGGTCTCGCTTTGGCTTGTGACCTCGAGAATCTCGGTACACAGGTTGGACAGGTGCACGACCCGGTCGCGGGAGTTGGTTTCGCCGGTTGAACCGGGACCGGTCTGGTTGCACTTGCGGTTGGCTGAGTCTTTGAAGGTCATCCAACCGTTGCCCGTCTCGGCGAGTGCCCGCATCATGCGTTGGTAGAGCTCGCGGGCTTCGACCTGCTTTTCTTCGAGTCCGTCGGCTTCGGCTTGTTCGTATATGGCACGGAACTCGTCGCCGTACGTGTCGATCAACTCCGGAACTTTCTTGGGGTCGAAAAGGCTCCACTTCCAGCCTTGCTTGACCCGCTCCATGAACAGATCGGGAATCCAGTTGGCCAGGTTGATGTTGTGGGTGCGCCGGGTGTGGTCGCCGGTGTTGTCTCGCAGTTCGAGGAACTGCTCGATGTCGGCATGCCAGGCCTCCAGGTAGACGCAGGCTGCTCCCTTGCGACGGCCTCCCTGGTTGACCGCAGCAACAGACGCATCAAGGGTCTTCAGCCATGGCACGATTCCGTTGGAGAGTCCGTTGGTGCCGACGATTAGGCTGTTCTTGGAACGAATCCGGTGCCAGGCGACGCCGATCCCGCCGGCGAACTTTGAAAGCTGGGCGATGTCGGTGTAGCGCTTATAGATGCCTTCGAGCGAGTCTTCGGGGGAATCGAGAAGGTAGCAACTCGACATCTGCGGGTGTTTGGTGCCGGAGTTGAAAAGCGTGGGGCTCGAGGGCAGGTAGGCCAACGACGACATCAGGTCGTAGAAGTAGATCGCTTCCTCCGGGTTGTCGGACAGCCCGCAGGCGACTCGCAGGAAGAAGTACTGGGGGGTCTCGATGACTTTGCGGGTTTCGGGGTGGCGCAGAAGGTAGCGGTCGTAGACCGTGCGGATCCCGAAGAATTCGAAGTTGCGGTCTCGTTGGCTGTCGATGGCTGCGTTGAGTTCTGGGGCGTGCTCGCCGACGAACTCGAACACTTCGTCGCTGATGAGGCCGAGCGTATGGCCCAGCGAAACAGACTCCGAGAACCATGGCGCGTTCTGGTTGCGAACCTCTTTGTCTATGTAGGTCGAGAGAAGGCGGGCCGCGAGTTTCGAGTAGTTGGGTTCTTCAACGATCAAGCCCGCAGCGGTGCGGATCGACAGTTCGTCGAGCTCTTGGGTGGTGGCGCCGTCGGCTAGCGCAGCGATTGTGCGGGTGGACACGATCATCGGGTCGACGCCGTGGAGTCCTTCGGTCGCTCTGGCGACTGCGTTGACGATTTTGTTGACGTCAACAGGTTCGAGCGTGCCGTTGCGCTTGCGTACTCGCATGCTGGTTGTGACGGTTGAGGCTGCTGGTGTGCTCTGTACGGCGCTTAGCCGATCCTGTTGCATCACCATTGCGTGACCTTTCCGTGCCGAGGGAGGGATTTTGAGGGGTGGTGGTTCCGGCCTGGCACCGCCCTCACCGAGACTGCGGTATTAGTCGCGGACCTATAATTACAGTCGCGTAATTACACTCACGTCAACCCCAGATTCGCGATAATCCTCTGGCCTGCCCATTTATGTGATCGGCCGTAATGGATTTTCTCCTCGAAGAGCGAGAGGCCGAGCGAAGGGGCCATACATTGGGTAGTACCGGAGCGCTCTGGAGTAACTTTTCGGAATGGAAATCCTAGACGTCGACTTGTTGGCCTTCGAACGAGGTGACCGCTCAGCCCGCCAAGCGGTAGTCGATGGTGTGATGAAGAGCCTCACCACAGGCTTCGTCTATGTGGAACACGACATGAGCATCACCATGATCGACGAGGTCTACGGCAGGCTCGAAGAGTTCTTCTCGTTGCCCCAAGATCGCAAGGACACGTACAAAGTAGCTGGTAGCAATGGTCAAACAGGGTACACCGGACTGCTTGTGGAAACCGCGGCCATCGCCGATGTACCCGACTTCAAAGAGATGCTCAACTGGAGTGCTCCTCGGCCCAAGGGACATCCGCTTCGTGCCCAGTACCCCTTCCGCTACGGGCCGCCGACGCTGCCCGACGATGACATCGCGGGTATGGGCGAACTGCTCTTGAAATTCCACGACATTGTCGTGGCGCTGCAGATTCGCGTGTCGCGGATCATCGCGGTCGGTCTGGGGCTGCACGAGTCCTTCTTCGAGGCGATGCTCACCGACGGCGCCAACCTCACCAGGGCGATTCACTACCCCGCGATGGATCAGGCACCCGACGAGCAGCATGTGTGGGCTGCAGAGCATGCCGACATCAACCTGATCACCGCGTTGCCACGTGCGACTGCGGCTGGTTTGCAGGTCAGGGTCGCCCACGGCTGGGTTGACGCTGTGCCCCCCGACGACGGAGCGATCATCAACACCGGGTTGATGCTTGAACGGTTCACCAACGGGCTGATTCCGCCAGGATTCCACCGGGTGGTATCAGGACCGGGTCAGCAGGGTGACCGCTATTCGGTGGTGCAGTTCGCCCATCCCGAGCCGTGGACGATCCTGGCTCCGGTTCCCACGACAGTGACACCGGAAAACCCCTTGAGGTTCCCAACGATCACCGCCGGCGATGCTCTGTCAAAGGTGATCTGGGAGATCAACCTTGTAGAAGAAGGCCGCCGACTCGACAACTAGGAAGACCGAACTAGGAGACCGAGCGGCCCGCGGACAACTAGTTGATGGCCGGAGTCGTGCGCAGCGAGAAGCGAAACGGTTCGCTGGCGATTTTGGCGTCGTGAATGCGCAGCGTGTCAGGAGCCGGCTCAGTGCTGATTTGAGTGGCTAGTACCTGGTCAGACACATAGTCACTGTGTTTTGCGAGTGAGTCGAGAGCAGCGTCGGAGGCGGCTGTGACCCAGACTTCGATGCGGTCGGTGACGACCAGGTCCTCGGCTCGGCGGGCGTTCTGGATCTCGCGGACCATGTCTCGGGCGAGACCTTCGGCTTCGAGTTCCGGAGTGAGGTTGGTGTCGATACTGACCACCGCGTCGTTGGAGCGCAACGCCGCGGCAACCACGCCATCAGGGGACTCCAGCACCAGTTCGTATTCCTCTGCACTCAGCACCTGATCTGCGACCGAAACGGTGCCGTCGGAGTTTGCTTCCCATTGGCCGGCGCGGGCGGCGGCGAACACCGTTTGAACCGCCGACCCGAGGCGGGGACCGAGCGCTTTGCCGTCGGGGCGCAGAATCAACGTGGCGAGGTTCCCGATCTCGTCGGTGACGTTGACGGCTTTGACGTTGAGCTCATCGGCGAGCAATTCGCTGAACGGCTCCAGAGTGGTTGCGTTGCGGCCCGCCACGGTGAGCGATGCCAGGGGCAGCCGCACCCGCAGACCCTCGTTCTCGCGCAGCCGCAATGCTGTGGAGGCGACATCTCGAAGCCGGTCCATCGCCGCCACCAGTTCATCGTCGGCAGGATAATCGTCGACCGACGGCCAGTCGCAGAGGTGCACCGAACGCTCCAAAGACTCGTCGCCCCCCGAGAGTCCCAGCCAGATCTCTTCGCTGATCATCGGCAAGAACGGGGCTGCTACCTGCACAAGCGTAATGAGCACGCTATAGAGCGTGTCGAGTCCGCCTACGTCTGCGCCGCTGCCGTCCACGCCCCAGAAGCGGTCCCGAGAACGGCGGATGTACCAGTTGTTGAGCGCGTCGATGAAAGAGCGGATCTCCGCGGCCGCTCCGGCCAGGTCGTAGGCGCCCATCCGGGCTTCGGTCTTGACGATGAGGTCGCGGGTCTTGGCGAGAATGTAGCGGTCGAGCAACTCGGTGCTGTCAGTGCGGAAACTCGCCTGATAGTTCTCGACGTTGGCGTAGAGCGTGAAGAACGAATAGGCGTTCCAGATCGGCAGGATCACCTGGCGGACGACGTCGTCGATGGCCTGGTCGGAGATCCGAGCGTCACCGCCGCGCACGATGTTGGACGACATGAAGTACCAGCGCAGAGCATCGGATCCCTGCGCCGAGAAGATGTCCTCCGGTTCTGTGTAGTTGCGCAATTTCTTGGAGAGCTTCGCTCCGTCGTCGGCCAGCAGGATTCCGTGGCAGATCACATTCTGGAAGGCGGGCCGGTCGAACAGTGCGGTGGCCAACACATGCAACGTGTAGAACCAGCCGCGTGACTGGTTGATGTACTCGACGATGAAATCGGCCGGAAAATGCTCGTCGAACCATTCTTTGTTCTCGAAGGGGTAGTGAACCTGCGCGAAGGGCATGGCGCCGGACTCGAACCAGCAGTCCAGAACTTCAGGAACACGACGCATCATCGACTCGCCGCTCGGGTCGTCTGGGTTGGGTCGGACCAACTCGTCGATGAAGGGCCGGTGGAGGTTGTCGGGTCGCACTCCGAAGTCGGCTTCCAACTCATCGAGGCTGCCGTACACGTCGGTACGGGGGAAATCGGGGTTGTCGCTGATCCAAACGGGGATGGGTGAACCCCAGAATCGGTTGCGCGAGATCGACCAGTCCCTCGCCCCTTCGAGCCACATACCGAAGCGACCGTCGCGGATATGGCCAGGCACCCAGTTGATCTCCTGGTTGGTCTCCAGGAGCCGATCGCGGATCTCGGTGACTCTCACGTACCAGCTCGGCATGGCTTTGTAAATGATGGGCGTGTCGGTGCGCCAGCAGTGCGGGTAGTTGTGGGTGTAGCTGTCGTGTCGAACTAGACGACCTGTGTCGCGCAACTGTTTGATGATCCCTGCGTTGGCTTCGAGCACGTTGATGCCGGCCCAATCGGTTACTTCTTCGGTGAAACAGCCAGAATCGTCGACCGGTACCACGATGCCGATGCCGGCTTCGGCTGCCACACGTTGGTCGTCCTCCCCAAACCCGGGGGCCATGTGCACGACGCCGGTGCCTTCGGAGGTGTCGATGAAGTCGCCTTCGAGGATGACGAAGGCGCGGTTCGGGCCGTGGCGGGGGTTTTCCGGATCGACTTGCGCCATATCCGCGAAGAAGTCGAACAGCGGCACATAGGTGCGTCCGACGAGTTCGGACCCGCTGATGGTGCCGATGTGGGTGGCGTCGCGGAGCTGGCGCTCGTAGGTGTCGAGCGCGGCCTCGCTCAACACGTAGCGGCTGCCGTCAGCATCGCGCATCACCGCATAGGTGAGGTCGGGTCCCACGCTGAGGGCAAGGTTCGAGGGCAAGGTCCACGGCGTGGTGGTCCATGCCAGGATCGACACCGTTCCACCGAAACCGGGGAGCCCGCTTGAGTCGTCAAGTTCGAATGCCACGGTGATCGCCGGGTCTTGACGAGGCCGGGTGGCGTCGTCAAGACGGATCTCGTGGTTCGACAGGGGCGTCTCGGCACCCCAGCTGTAGGGCAGCACACGGTTCGACTGGTAGATCAGCCCTTTGTCCCAAAGCTGTTTGAACGCCCACATGACCGATTCCATGTAGTCGCGGTCCATGGTTTTGTAGTCGTTGTCGAAGTCGACCCAGCGGGCTTGCCGGGTGACCGTTTTCTCCCATTCCTTGGTGTATTTCAGCACCGAAGTCCGGCAGTACTCGTTGAACTTCTCGATGCCGTACTCGATGATCGAAGCTCTGCCCGCGACCGGGAGTTCCTTTTCGGCCTCCATCTCGGCGGGCAAGCCGTGGCAGTCCCAACCGAAGCGCCTCTCAACCCGACGGCCCTTCATAGTGAAGTAGCGGGGGACCACATCTTTGACGTAACCGGTGAGCAGATGCCCGTGGTGAGGGAGTCCATTGGCGAACGGCGGCCCGTCATAAAACACATATTCGGTGTCGAGCGGGCGCTGCTCGACTGACTCCTCGAAGGTGCCGTTGGTCGCCCAATATTCGAGAATGCGCCGCTCAATGTCCGGCAAATCCGCTTTCTGAACATGCGGATACGGCGCGTTCGTGGCGTCACTCATGGCCCCAAAGGTTACCGGCGCTGAACTGTTTGGACTTCTTGGTGAAATCTGCGCGTATAACCACACGGTTCGTAGCTGAACGCGCAGATTCGGCGGTGGCGGTTAGACGGGTTTAGGCTCGGCGGATGCGCAGATTCCTCATTGACACCGATACCGCCAGTGATGATGCCGTTGCGTTGGTGATGGCGCTGCGACACGCCGACATCAACGTCGAAGCGATCACCGTGGTGTCAGGCAATGTCGGCCTCGACCAAGCAGTCCAGAACGCGCTCTACACGGTGGAATTGTGCGGTGCCGACGTGCCGGTGTATGCGGGCGCGGCATCGCCGATGATGCGCTCGCTCGAGACCGCGCAATACGTCCATGGCGAAGACGGAATGGGTGACGCCGGTCTTCTGCTTTCGGGCCGGGTGCCCGCCGAGGGGCGTGGCGCCGAGGTGATCGTGGAGACGATTCTGGGGGCGCCCGACGAGATCACGTTGGTGGCCTTGGGTCCGTTGACCAATGTTGCCATCGCCGTGCTGCTGGCGCCCGAGATAGCGGACGCAGTCGACCGGGTGGTGGTGATGGGCGGTACCGGTGTGCATGGGCCTGGCAACGTTTCGGCCATGGCGGAGTACAACTTCTGGGCCGACCCCGAAGCGGCCGCCGTAGTGTCTCGCGCCGGTTTCCCCATTGAGTTCGTGGGTTGGGATATTTCGATCGCCTCAGCAGTGGTTGACGCCGACCGCCACGAGGCAATAAAGGCCATCGGCACTCCGCTGTCGAAGTTTGCGGTCGACATCTCCCAGGTAGTCCGAAGGTTTGCCATGGAGAACGGGTTGGCAGGAGATGACCTGCCCGATCCGATCGCCATGGCCCACGCCATCGACCCGAGCGTGGCGACGACCCAGCGCTTGCATGTGGACGTGATGGTCGGCGACGGCCCCCAACGCGGTGTGCTGGAGGTCGACCAGCTTGGTTTCGGCGGTGGTGAACCCAACGTCGATATTGTCACCCACTACCCCAGCGACCACTTCTTCTCCCTGCTCCACGCGGCCCTGAGCGACTAGGCGGTCTCCATCTGACCAACACGACCTTGTGCGGGTAGGGTCGGCGGCTATGGATGAGAGCGAATTGCGGTCGTTGTTTGATCTCACGGGCCGAACTGCGGTTGTCACTGGTGGTACCCGCGGCATCGGACGTGCTGTGGCTGAAGGATTCGCCGCGGCGGGCGCGAACGTTGTCGTCGCGAGCCGCAAGGCAGATGCGTGTCGCGCTACGCAGGCACACCTTGAGTCGATGGGGGCAGAGGCCCTTGGCATCGCTGTCAACATGGGCGATTCCGACAGCGCTGAGACCATCGTTGGTGCGGCCGTGGATCGGTTCGGCGGGCTCGACATCGTCGTGAACAACGCTGCCAATCCCTTGGCGGCTCCGGTTGGCAGCCAGGACCCGGGCAGCTGGCAGAAGTCATTCGAAGTGAATTTGCAAGGCCCGGCCCTTCTCATCGGCGCGGCAGTCCCCCACCTCGGAGCGAGCGGCCGCGGTGCAGTCGTCAACGTGATCTCGGTTGGGGCGTTCCAGTTCGCGCGCGGCGTCTCCATCTATGCGTCGATGAAGGCTGCGTTGTTGTCTGTCACTCGCTCCTTTGCGGGAGAACTCGCTGAGCAGGGCATCCGGGTCAACGCTCTGGCCCCGGGCCCGGTCAACACCGACATGGTGCGGAACGTGGGTGAAGGCGCCGCTGAGCACATGGGCGCGCAGACCCTGCTGAATCGCTGCGCTGAACCCGACGAGATGGTGGGTGCGGCACTCTTCTTGGCTAGCGACGCCTCGTCCTACATGACGGGCCAGGTACTCGTCGTCGACGGCGGAATGCATCCCCACTGACCGATCGCTCCAGCGGTGGTCAGGCCAGTTGGCGCAGTCGTTCAACTCGGGGGTCGTCGCCATCTAGGTGGTTCGCTATCACGCCCACAACCGTCACGACATTGAAGGAGCCGGCCTCCGCCATGTTCGCGAGGTCGACCCAATCCTGCGGACGATCGAAGAACGCCTTGAACACGGCGAGATCCGAACAGGCCAGAAAGGGAATGTCGTGTCCGCCGAATCGCTCGGTGCGTGTCCGGGTCGCGACTTGCGTGTGGAAATCGGTTGTGTTGAAGAACAGGTCGACAGGTGTTTTGTCCCACCACAGGCGGGTCTGCCCGTCCGCAGCGATGGCTTGGCGGTGTGCGTCGGTGACTTCGATGTGGGGTGTCAGGTGTTCGAGGGCCTTGTCGGCTTGAAGATGGCTGACGAACAGGTTGACGTCGATGTCGATGGTACCCCGTGCCCGGTGTGTACACCAAGCAAGAGCCAGCGCCCCTCCGAATGCGTGCGGGATATTCCCTGCGCTGAGGATGTGGTGGAGTTCGACGATGCGTTCGACGGGCCCCGTCTCTTCGCTGCTCATTATCGGGGGTCTGGGGGTTCGGACGGGAAGGATTGTCCGGACTGTCGCCCGAATACTTGACCAGGACCAGAGGGCGAGTGGCGGGCGGGAAACGCTGCGGCCAGGGTGAGAACGGACTCGAGTTCGGTGCCGCGGTCGTCGGATTCGCCGTAGATCCGCCGTTCAAGCAGGCCGTCGAGGGCGAAACCAGCGGCTCGCACTATTCGATTCAGGGTGGCGACCGTCGGTGACATGCGCCCCGTTTCGTAGGCCGAGATCGTGGAATGGGAAGTACCGGCGCGTTCTGCCAGCGCTCTCAACGTGAACCCCGACCTGGCGCGGGCTTCCCGTATCACATGTGACGCATCCATTAGTACTGATGGTATCGGTTTCGAGACCATCCGTCTACTCACGACCTTTCTGCACGATCGACGTCGATGCCCGAGCATCGCGGCCGCCATCGGCTTCTGTGATCCATCGGTTGCGGGACCCTTGGCGAGTTGTTGTTGCCGTTGGCCATGTGGTGTAGTCGTGGGGTCAGTGCTCGGGCCGATCCCAAGGAGTGGCGATGCCTGGTATGAAGATCTCGTTGGCCACGGCACCAGGACCGCGAACCGAAGAACTCGCGGTGCTGGCCGAGGAACTGGGTTTTGAGCGTTACTGGTTGTACGACTCGCCGGCGATCTACGAAGACGTGTGGATCACGTTGGCTCGCCTGGCTTCGGTAACTGACAGGCTGGGCTTGGGCACGGCTGTGTTGGTGCCTCATTCGCGCCATCCGATGGTGACCGCCTCGGCGATCGCCACGATGGAGCGTCTCGCACCGGGACGTTGCGCTTATGCGTTCGGCACGGGGGCGTCGGCGCGCTGGTGTTTCGACCAGCCTGCTTTGACCTGGAAGTTCATGGGTGAATATTTGACGCAGCTCAAGGCTCTGTTGGCCGGCGAGACCATTGAGATCGACGGCAAGGCCTGTCAGATGATCCACCACCCGGACTTGGCTGTTGCCCGGCCGATCGACGTGCCGATGTTGTTGAGTGCGTTCGGCCCCAAAGGGATCGGTGTGGCCACCGAGCTGCAAGCAGACGGAATCATGAACATGTTCCCGCCGGCACAAGGATTTGCTGAGCGTGTGCAGATGGTTTCTGGCACCGTGCTCGACGAGGGCGAAGCGATCAGCGACCCGCGCCCCGCCGCTGCGATCGGCCCCTGGCACATGGTTGCCTACCACGGGATATACCAGGCAGCGCCGGAGGCCGTCGACACGATGGCCGGTGGTCCCGACTGGCGGGCCGGAATCGAGGCCGAGCGCCCGGAAGGTGAGCGCCACCTGGTGGTTTGGGAGGGCCACGTCACCCACCTTGTCGAACGCGACACGCCGGTCATGGAAGCAAGCGGAGAAGCGATTGCGGGCATGTCCTGGGTCGGAACCGCCGATGAGATCCGCGCTCGGGTGGACGCGGCCGCTGATGCTGGTGTCACCGAAGTGATGTACACCCCAGCCGGTCCCGATGCTGCGCGTGAGATCCGCGCTTTCGCGTCAGCCGCTATCGGCAACTGAGCGGGGTACTGTCCGCGCTGGCTATTCGTAGTGCGGCTGCTATTCGTAGTGAAGGGCGGGCCGCGGGCCTGCGCGCATGTCGTCGATCGCTTGGGTGACGTCGACGATCGCCTCTTCGAGTTTGGCTGCAGCCGCTTCGGCATCGATGCCGAACTCAAGGGTTTCGACCAGTTCGTTGAGGCGGCCGGTTGCCCGCCAGGCAGCGTGGCGGGACCATTCGGTGTAGAGAACTTCCGGGTCATCGATGCCGATGAGGTCGCGTGTGCGGGTTTGGTCGTCTCGGCTTCGGTCGAGACTCACGTAGCCGCTGACCATGGTGATCCGCTCGGCGGGTTCGGTGAGTTCAGCGCCGCGGTGCACCACCATGTTGCCGTGAAGCGCCACCGCGTAACCCGGTCCGGCGAACTCGGGGACCACGACACGCTCGCGCGGAGGCGTCTGGTCGTTGGCTGCCAATTCGGCGGCTTCGTGTTTGGTGCCGTGGAACCACTCGAACTGACCTCCGGGGAGTGTGGCAGGGTCGCTCACCATCATCACGTAGTCCAAAGCGACGGTGTCGTGGTGCCATTTGTCGACCGGTTGGTCGGGGTTGGCTGTGGGTTCGTAGTTGATGTGACCAACGTGCACCGGCATCGTGTGTGGAGCGACTGGGGTGCCGAATATGGCACTCATCAGTTCGGTGAAGTCTGGACTGAAACACAGGTCTCTCAACCAACGCGACCGGTAGCAGCCGCCTCGGACTGCGTTTTCGATGCGATTTCCGGCGCTCCGCTCGTGCACTCGGAGCTTGCGTGCCACGTCGAGCAGGACTTCAGCGCCTTCTTTCGACAAGACCCTGAACGGGGCTGATACTGCCATCGGTGTGGCTGTGGGCGCTATGTCCTCGTCGCTGTAGCCGAGTTCTTCGAGGGTTGTGATCGACGACGGCGGTTCGAGTTGAAGATGCACGCTCGGATCGAAGCTCGGTTCATCCGCGAACCAGCTATAGCCCAGCGGTAGTTCGTCGGGAAACGATACGGCCAGCGTCACTCGGCCAGCCTAACCCTCTCGCCGATTCGAGGTCACATGAACCTCGTTGGCCGCAGCGTTAGTCAGCGGGTTTCTCGCTCGAGTCGGCTTCGTCGTCGGCGTCAGTCTCGGTGTCTGGTTTGGATTTGTCGTCGGCGTCAGCCTCGGTGTCTGCTTTGGATTTGTCGTCGGCGTCAGCCTCAGGAGTTGGTTCGGTCTCGGCAGTTGGTTCGGTTTCGGCTTCGGGTTCTGGCTCAGGTTCTGTGGCGGTCTCGGCGTCTGCGTCGGGTTAGGCATCGGCATCGGGGTCGGCGTCGGCGTCTGCGTCGGCCCCTGCGTCAGCGTCCGCGCCTGTGTCGGTTTCAGTCTCTGCGTCGGCCTCTGGTTCGGCAGATTTCGTGGCTTCGGGGTCTGGGGAATCCGCTGGTGGTTCCTTGCCGTCGCGCATGGCCTTCCACTTCTCGGCAGCGGCACGATATGCGGCTTCGGCTTCTGAACGTTCCGTTGACGACCCGCCCTGTGACAGCTTCTTGACCAGTGCCGCGGCGTCGTCTTTGGCCCGTTCGGCCTTCTTCAACCTCTTTTCACGCTGGGTGCGTTCACGGTCGGCAGCCACGTACTCGTTGAAGAGTGTCAGCGCCGCGGTTGTCTCGTCGTCAAGGGTGATTTTCGCCATTGGTCCTATTCTGTCGGGTTGCAGGCGAACTAACGACCTGCCCCACCGAGTCGCATGCCCCTGTCAGTTAGTCGGTTGGCAGGCCTCGGCGGCGTTCGTCGCGAAGATCGAAGGCGATCTTTATGGCGCCGCGGCTTCCGGCTTCGGCAGCGTGTGTCAAGGCGTCGCGGTAACGGTCGAGCGGATAGGTGGCCGACAGCATCTTGTCGAAGGGCACCTTGTCGGCGAGTTCGATTGCCATTTCGAAGCTGGTGGTCGAGCGACCGTCTCGCAGCAGTTCGCTCCCGTAGGTGTAGGAGCCGACGAGTTCTGTCTCGCGGTGCCACACCGGGGTGAGGTCCACATCGATCACACCGGGCATTCCCAACAGCACCACTCGCCCTCTCGGCCTGCACAGCCCGATGGCTTCGGTGATCGATTCGGCCGACCCGACAGCGTCGATCACCACATCAGCTCCGCCCGATAGTCGGGGACCCACCATGAAAGACCCGGTCGCCCGCCGCACCGCTCGGCTCAACTCGTCCGGGGAACTCACCACGTCCGCCCCGAATTCGGCGGCGAGATCGCGTTGCACTGGATATTTTGCACCGATCATGATCGACCCTGCTTCGGTGAAGTTGCGCAATGCCGCGACAGTCACCAAACCCATTGGACCAGCGCCGATCACCGCCACCGTGTCGCCGTCTTCGACACCGGCTCGCAACGCCGCGTGTACACCTCCGGCGACAGGCTCAATCGTGACGGCGGTCTCGTCGCTCATCTGTTCGGGCACATCGTGCAGTTGGCTGTCGTGTGCGACGAACTCGGTTGCCCAGCCGCCGCCCGTGCTCTCGCAGAAACCTGTTTGGAGCCCGGGTTCGAGGTGACCACACGTCAGGTGTCGGTAGTCGTTGCCGTCGGCAGGGGCAGCGCCATCGAAGGGCGGCGGGAAGCCACGTGCGGCGTGACCGAGCACGGGTTCGATCAGCACGCGACGGCCATCGGTGGTTTCACCGACGATCTCATGTCCGAGTACAAAAGGGAAAGAGACGAAATCTTCGAAGTAGCGCGACGAATGTCCGTCAATGGTTGCCAGGTCGCTGCCGCAGATGCCCGACAGGCGGGGCCAGACACGGTGCCAGCCTTCGCCCGGCAGTTCAGGCGGATCGTCTTCGACAAGCGACAGCGGCCCAACCCCTGCGCCGGCGCCGGGCCGCAAGCGCGATGCCGCCATAGCCGCGACATAGCGGACTTCTTTGCGGTTGAACCGAAGCGCCTTCACACCCTTGAGGCTATCGCGCCGACCGCGCGCGACATTGTGGCGCAGTGCATGGCAGCAGTTCCTAGGGAGCTGAACTGATGTGGTGTCGGCGGGTTCGGAAGAGGTGAACGGCTGCGGGGACGGTGACAGCGGCCATTGCTGCCGCGGCTGTGGCTGCCCAGGCGTAGCCGTCGCTAAGAGCATTGATGAGGCCCGCCGGGACACTCTCGGGATCGTCGCTGAGCAGTTCGCGCACTGCCTCAACGTCGCCTACTCGGTGGTTGACGACTGCGAGGGTGATCGCCGCGACCGCAGCGATCCCGACGGTGAGAGAGATCGTCCTCAGGAATTGATGAGCCCCGTTGAGACGTCCCATTTCCGACAGTTCGGTGCGATTTTGAAGCACCGCTGCACCGGTGGAGGTGATCGTTCCGACTCCCATGCCCAAGCACACGAACGTCAGGTAGACGAACGGCAGGGACGCGTCGAGATGGATGACCACAGCGACGGCAACGGCGGCGGGGAAGGCGATGACCGACCCCACGACACTGACCGTCTCGCCTCGCCACCGGTCTTGAAGCTGACTCGAGAGCCAGGCCCCGGCGGTCCAACCGACGGTCATGTACAGCACCGAGAATGCGGCGACCGTGGTGCTTTGCTGTCGGACTCCGCGGATATAGAGCGGCAGCAGCGAGTTGATCCCGACCCCTGCGGCAAGAACGGCCATTGAGGTGAGATGGACGCTGCGATACCTGAGAGCGCTGAGGTGTGGCAAACGCAGGATGGGCTCGGGGTTTCGCTGCGCCCACCAACGGTAGATCCAAACGCCCGCCACCATCGCCAAGGCACCACCGATCACGACCACCGGCGTTGCTGCGGTGAGGCTGAGGGTGGCCGCAGTGATGACGGTGACGAGCACGAGGCCGACGCCATCGATCCGTTTGCCGCTTTCAGGAGCCGGGCTTTGGACACCTTGGGGTTCGGTGACTCGGCGGTCCGGGAGTTCGTTCCAGCCGATCAGCAAGGCGATCGCGGTCACGGGAATGTTGGCGACAAAGATGGCTCGCCAACTGGAGACTGCGACGAGCACCGCCGCGATTGCCGGTCCGAGTACGCCCATCACGCCCCACACCGTTGATATTGCAGCGAACGCTCGGGGTCGAAGCGCCGACGGTATTGCGACGCCGATTCCGGCGGTCGCCACGGTCATGACTCCGCCGGCGAATATTCCCTGGACGGCCCGAGCAGCGATCAAAGCAGGCATTGACGGGGCCACGGCCACGATGATCGAGGTGATCATGAACCCGATCCCGGCGAACTGGAAGGTCTTGCGGACTCCGGCACTGTCGACGATCGGTCCAGCCGCTAGCACCGCAACCGCGGATGTCAGCAATTCGATGGTGATGACCCAGGGGAGCAGGTTTATGCGGCCGAGGTCGTCACCTATGTCGGGCAGGACTGCGGTTGCCGCCAGATTGTTGTAGGACGCAATAGCGATGATCGAGATCAGCGCAGTCATGACCGGACGATGACGCGGCCCCCACAACGTGTCCGGTTTGGTCATCAGTTGCGCACGCTATCGGTCGGCCCCGTAAGTTGGAAGCCGTGAAACTCGGTCTGGGACTCGATCTGTACCGCGCGGCGCATCTCGAGGTGCCGGTTGAACAGGTGAAGTCCGTTGAACGGCTCGGCTATCACTCGGTCTGGACAGCTGAGGCTTACGGCTCCGATGCTCTGACCCCGCTGGCTTATCTTGCTGCTCACACGAACCGGATCAAGCTGGCGACCGGGGTCGTGCAACTGGCGGCCCGCACTCCCGCCGCTACTGCTATGGCCGCGTTGACGATCGACGCGATGGCTGGTGGAGGTCGGGTCATTGTTGGTTTGGGCGTGTCGGGGCCTCAGATCGTGGAGGGCTGGTATGGCCAGCCGTGGGGATCGCCGGTCAATCGACTGCGTGACTATGTGGCGATCATGCGCAAGGTCATCGCCCGTGAGGGGCCGGTGAGCCACGACGGCAACGAGATCTCCCTGCCGTATGTGGGGCCGGGTGCGATTGGTCAACCGAAGGCGCTCAAATCGATCCTGCATCCGGCGGGCAAGATCGAGATTTGGATCGCGGCGGGCGCGCCGCTGAACACTGCTCTGGCGGCTGAGGTGTGTGACGGATGGCTGCCGATGGGCTATGGATCTGATGGTTGGGAGGTCCACGGACCGAATCTTGAGAGGGGTTGGGCTCGTCGCGGCGGCCGTCCCGAAGATTTCGACATCATGGGCGGGTTGACGATTGAGATCACCGACGATGTAAAAGCCGCAATCGCGGCCAAGAAGCCGTTGACCGGGATGTATGTGGGCGGCATGGGCAGCGAGAGCAAGAACTTCCACAAAGAGGCGATGGCCCGGCGGGGTTTTCCCGAGGCCGCTCAACGGATCCAGGACCTGTGGTTGGCGGGACGCAAGGATGAGGCGATCGCCGCAGTACCCGATGAGTACATCGACGCTGGTTCGCTGTTCGGGTCGGCGCGGCGTTGCCGGGACCGCTGGAACGAGGTCGTACCGGCCGGCGTGACTGGGCTGATTGTGCGAAGCAACTCCAGCGACGGCCTCGAAGTCGCCGCTGATATGACCGGCAGTCGAGAAACCACCGGTACAACTACCGCCGATGTCGCTGATGCTGCCGAGAGAGAGGAAATCCGATGAGTGAGAAGTTGGTGACCGTTGAACAAGCAGCGCCGCAGGTTCGTTATGTGACGTTGAACCGGCCCGATAAGCGCAACGCCATCTCCACACCTTTGCGAGCTGAGCTGTTCGCCGCGTTGCAGGAACATGACCACGACTCCGATGTGCACGTGTCGATTGTGCGTGGCGCAGGCGTTTGTTTCTCGTCGGGATATGACCTGCGGAGCCCGTTGATGGAGGACACCCCCTATCATTCGGCGCCCGGTGACGGGGCCTGGAGTCGCCAGGCCAGCGACGGCTGGTTCTTGATTTGGGATTTGGCGAAGCCTGTGATCGCCCAGGTGCACGGTTATGCGATGGCCGGGGCGACTGAGTTGGCCTCGGCGTGTGACCTTGTCTATGTCGCTGACGACGCGCAGATCAGCTATCCGGTGGTGCGGGTCGCGTCGCCACCGGATTGGCAGTATCACGAACCGTTGCTCGGCCTGCGTCACGCCATGGAAGCGATGCTGACCGGTGACGTGATCGACGGAGTAGAGGCGGCGCGCGTCGGTTGGGCCAATCGGGCATATCCGGCCGCGGAACTCGAGGCGGCTGTGCTGGAGATCGCGCAGCGGGTTGCAGCGATTCCGACAGACCTGGCTCAGTTGCATAAACGTATGGTTCACCGTCAGTTCGATGTCGCCGGCGGACGCGCCGCGATGCGCGCCGGCCAAGAATTTCAGGCTCTGGCCGCTCATCAAGCCTCCGTGCAAGCCTTCAAAGCGGACCCGCTTGGGACGGTCAAACGTGAAATTTCGAGCGATCCGACCTGACAATCACCGATTTTTAGGATTTGTTGAAGTATTTGGTTGCTTTTCAAGCGGGAGTCTGCGAGTGTTTGCTCCGGCGGATTTCCCCGATCCATATTTCCCCCTTTGTTGACCCTTGTAGTGAAGGAGGACATATATGGCGGGCGACATGCTGGTCATGAGCAAGTCACAAATGGAGCAGTTGGCGGGCAACTTTGCTCGACAACAGCAAGCCGTGCAGGACGTGATTCGGGCCATTCAGTCCAGACTTGAGGGCACCACCTGGCAAGGCAACCGTGCCGACCGTTTCCATCAGCTTTGGAACACCGAGTTTCGTCCGAACCTGATGAATCTCTCTGAGGCGCTTGGCGAGCATTCTTCGTTCATCTCGCGCGAACTCCAGGCGGGTGTTACCGCACTCGACACAGTTTGAGGTTGTCGGATTTCAGTGCTCTCATTGTTGGTGCGGCAGGTTCGGCGTGCGGATCGTTCACCGTTGCGAAGTTGGCGAGCGGGTCGCCGAACTCGAAATCGGCGATCTGAACGCACCGGTTGAAGACCTGCTATCCGCGCTTGGAGTGTCTGGACCTGCGATTCTTGACGGACAACTTCTGAGCCTCGACGCGCCATTGTCGTCTGTTGCTCTTTGCGAAGGTTCGGTGCTGGAGACGGCATCCAACCAAGCTGCAGCCACCCCCACCGCCCGGACGCTTGCCATTGTCGGCGGCGTCCGGGCCGGTGTGGCCTGCCCGTTCCCGCTGTCGGGCACGGTGTTGGTGGGACGCGATCCCCAAGCCGATGTGCGTGTCGACGACCCGACGGTGTCGAGCCGACACTGCACGATCACGATCAACGAGATTGTTGACCACCGATCTCGCAACGGCACCTCCGTTGACGGCCACCTGGTCCCGCCAGGCGAGAAATCCGTGTTGCCGGTGGGCGGGATTGTGCGCGTCGGCGCGACTCGTTTGATGATGCGCACTGCCTTAGACGACCGCCCAGTGGCGGTTACTTCGGCGCTTGGCGCTTCTGGTGGCACGATCCCGTTCAACCGTCCACCTCGCCGTGCTCCTGATGTGGATCTCCCCGAACTCGACGCGCCTTGTGAAGCACCCGAGTTAGCCGACAGCGAAGCCTTGTCTGTGGCGGGGATCGTGCTGCCGATCATCGCGGGGCTGGTGATCGCTGTTCTGTTGAGTCCGCTGTTTGCGTTGTTTGCCGCGCTCGGGCCGGTGATCACGATCGGCACTTGGTGGGAGCGCCGCCGCCGCAATCGCCGGGATCATCGCCGTGCTCTGGCAGAGCTGGAAGAGTCGTTGGCTGGATTGGCGAGGAATCTGCCGATTTGCCGTGTTGCGGAGACCGCACGTCGACGTGGTTTGCATCCTGACCCGGCTGAGGTCGTGCGTCGGGCTGAGGGCCCTTCGGTGCATTGTTGGGAACGCCGCGCCGAACATCTCGACGCCTTTCGGATTGCGATCGGGGTGACAGATGGGGCGTTTTCGCCGACGCTTGTCACACCCGAGGGTCAACCGCCGGCTGAACGG
Organism: Acidimicrobiaceae bacterium; assembly: GCA_009845995.1. GTDB lineage: Bacteria > Actinomycetota > Acidimicrobiia > Acidimicrobiales > Aldehydirespiratoraceae > VXYK01. The sequence continues at coordinate 75,472 of VXYK01000041.1, forward strand.
GCCGTGACCCTTGTGGCGGATCTGCCGTTGATGAGCGATGTGCCGGTCGAAGTAGATCTTTCTGCGGGGCGAATCGTTGGTCTGGTAGGCGACCGCGAAGTCACCCTGGCGATAGCGAGAGCTCTGGTCCTGCAGGCCGCGGTGCATCACGGGCCTGCCGATCTCGCGGTCGCAGTCGGCGCGGATGACACCGAGATCTGGGATTGGTGCCGTTGGCTTCCCCACACCGCTGATCACACGACAGCCCAGCGGGGCGCGACCGTTGTCTCCACGATGGAGGTCGGAACCGCTGACGCATTGCTGGCCGGGGCTGCTGAACGGGTGATCCTCGCGGTGATCGACGGCGCCGATCCCTTTCAAGGACGCTCGACCGTCGGCCGACGTCTGCTCAGCAGCGAGCGAACCGCGGCGATCGTGTTGGTCGAGGACGCTCATCGCCTTCCCGCGGGTTGTGATCTGGTGGTGACCGCTGATGATCTGGGTCGGGTTCAACTGGTTGATCCACGTCAACACGGGGCCGGGCAGCATGCGTTGGGCTGGGGTATTGACGCGGCAGTCGCTCAGCGAGCTGCGCGGCGTTTGGCTCGGCTTGATGACCCTGAGTTGCCTCTGGTGGGTGCCGGGGTTCCGGTGGCCTGTGGTTTGTTGGGGCTGCTTGGGGTGAGCGGTGATGATGAGCGTGAGATTCGGCGTCGTTGGCGACGCAGTAGCGGCACCGCCGATTTGGCGGTGCCGATCGGCGCTGACGCGCAGGGGCCTGTGGTGTTGGATCTGATCGCGGACGGCCCGCATGTGCTCATCGGCGGTACGACCGGCTCCGGGAAGTCCGAACTGCTTCGGTCACTGGTCGCCGGCGTGGCGGCGTCGGCCGATCCGGACCATGTGGCGATGGTGCTCATCGACTACAAGGGCGGCGCTGCTTTTGACTGTTGCGCTGATCTTCCCCATGTTGCGGGGCTCGTGACTGATCTTGACGAACATCTCGGGGCTCGCGCGCTGCGTTGTCTGGAAGCAGAGTTGCGCTATCGAGAACATCGCCTCCGTGAGGTCGGCGCAGAGGATCTCGCCGCATACCGGGTTCTTTGCGCTGCGAATCGTATGGAGCGTTCTTCGGCTGAGCCGTTGCCCCGCCTGCTGGTGGTGGTTGACGAATTTGCTTCTCTGGCTGCGGATTTGCCCGAGTTCTTGGATGCTCTGGTCGGAATCGCCCAGCGGGGGCGCAGCCTCGGCGTGCACATGGTGTTGGCCACCCAACGACCGGCTGGGGTGGTGACCGACGACATCCGTGCCAACGCAACTTGTCGGATCGCCCTGAGAGTGAGCGACCCCCGTGAATCGGTCGACATCATCGACGCGGGTGACGCTGCGGGGATTCCCCGCAGTCGTCCAGGTCGGGCGATCGCCCGTTTCGGGCCTGGTGAGTTCACTCCGTTCCAGTCTGCGTTGTCGACGGGGTATTCGAGCACCGAGGCCGCAGTTTGCGTGCGTGGCGACCCGCAGGCAGCCGTTGAGCACGCCGCTGATGAACACATTGCTCATAAACACAGGGGTCCGACCGATCTGAAGCGTCTGGTAGCGACGATCCGTGACGCCCATTCGAGTGCGGGTGGCGCAGCACCGCGTTCGCCGTGGCCACCGGCGCTTCCCACCGATATCTGCCGGTCCGAGTTGGGTGAGCCTTCGGGTTGGTTGCTTGTTGACGAACCTGATGAGCAGCGCCAGTCGGTGTCTGGCTGGACGCTCGACGACGGCCACCTGGCGGTGGTCGGCGCGCCCGGAGCGGGGGCGACGACGACCCTTGCCACAGCGATCTTGGGGGTGACTCGCTGCGCCGGTGATGCAGCTCCCCATGTTCACATCGTCGACCACGACGCCGGTGGACTCGACCTGTTGGCTGGACTGGTGCATTGCGGCACGGTCGTCGGCCCCACCGACAGGGAACTTCGGGTGCGTTTGCTGCGCTGGTTGGACGAAGAGATCGTGCGCCGTCGTGCAGGCGATCAAGCGTCGCGGATTCTGCTGGTGATCGATGATCTCGGCGGTCTTTCTCGAGCCCATGATCGAGTTCGTGAACAGGGTGTGCATGAGACTTTGGAGCGCATTTGGGCTGATGGGCCATCTGTTGGTGTGACTGTGGCGGTCTCGCTTCGACGTGGAGCTGACCTGCCCCCTCAGATGGCCGCAACCGTGGGGACGGTGTTGTTGCACCGTGTGAGTGATCCCTCTGATGCTCTGCGGTTCGGGGTGAAGGAATCGACCGAGGCGTTTGGCAGTGGGCGCGTGCTGCGTACCAGCGACAATGCCATCGCCCAGGTGATCAGAGATGCGGCGTCTGTGGCCGAGTCGGTGCTGGCACGCAGTGATTGCGCCGCGCCCTCGGTTGCGCCCCATGAGGTCGGTGTGCTGGCTGCGGTGCTCGCCGCTGGTGCCGTGGGTGCGTCGGCAGTGGTCGGACCCGTCGAGACGGAGTTGCTGGTTGCGGTCGGGGATCGTGATTTGAGTCTGAGTCCGCTGCGGCTTCACCGCGGAGAACATGGGTTGATTCTGGGTCCGGCGCGCTCGGGGCGCACGAACGTGCTGGCCGCTGTCGGTGCGGCTTGCGGCGAGCGCTGCGTCATCGTCGGCGACGGTTCCGGCGACAGCAGCGATCTTGCTGCTCGGACGGGCCGTGAGCCGGTCGGGGTTGAGGCGCTGGCTGAGGCGCTCTCGTCTGGTCCGATGGTTGTGCTGGTCGATGATTGTTTGGATGTTGCAGACGTGGACGGCACCCTTGCAGATCTGGTGGCCTCACCGCCTGAGGGAGTTCACATCATGGCCGCGGCGAAACCGGATCGCTTTCGCTCCGCCTACGGTCACTGGGCCGCAGACATTCGATCGTCAAGGGTCGGGATCTTGTTGAAACCGGATCCCATTGACGGCGACCTCCTTGGCGTTTCCCTCCCGGCTCGCCTTGAACTCCCCAACATCGCCGGCCGAGGTGTGCTCGTCGCAGATTCGGATTTCGAAATCGTCCAAGTGGTGCTGGCCGATGTCCGGTAGCTGGATTCCTACTGTGGTAGGATTCGTCACCATGCCCGTCAGGAAATGGTCGATCAGCGTCGATGAGAAACTCGCTGAACAGGTCGAGTTGCGTGCCGGGCGCCGCGGGTTGAGCGGTTTCGTTGCACGCGCTGTCGCCAATGAGTTAGAACGCGACCGCTTGGATGACTACCTCGAAACGTTGGACCAAGAGTTCGGACCGGTGCCGGCCGACCTTGTTGAACACTACAACGACCTTTGGCCGTCCTAGTTTTTGATTCTGAAGCGCTTTCGGCGTTGGCTCGGCCCCGCGTTGACGCGCAACGCCATCAGCGCGTTCGTGCGGCGATGAGGAGTGCTCACTCTCGCAACTATCCGCTGCGGGTGCCGTCAGCAATCCTCGTTGAGCTGTACCGGGGACGAGGATCTGATGAAGCAATAGACCACTTGCTAGGCCAGGGTGTGGCCCGTGTTGTCACCACGGGCGTGCGAATCGCTCGTATCGCCGGGCACATTCTGGCCACCCATGGCCAGGGGAGCGAGTATGCCGTTGATGCGTTGGTCGTGGCGACGGCTGTTCGACTCGGAGGTGGACTCATCGTTACGCACGACCCTGACGACCTGGCGCGCCTAGCTTCGGGGTTCAACAACGTCGCGGTCGCGGGTGTCTGAGGTTTTGGGATCCCCGTGGATCGGGGATGTTCGCCGGTTCAGTCGCTGGGATAGCGGACGCCGAGTTCGGCGCGAGCCGCATCGCAGGCCGCGATCATGGCTCGGCTGGTGGCCCAGTCCATCTGCGGACTTTGCTGTTCCCCGGCAGCGAGGCAACGGTTGACTTCGTCCGCCTGATAGTGCAGCGACGGGGGCGACTCGGTGATCTCTTCGCGTTCAGCGCCACTTTGCACAATGACCGTGTTGGTGGCGTGTGCTGGCGGGGGGAATTCGATGAATCCGTCGGTGCCTTCGACCCGGGCGGCCAAGGTTCCGACCACGTCGATGCCACACGTCAGCGTTGCTGAAGCTCCGCTGTCCCAGCGGCACAGAAGGCTCGTTTCGGCGTCGACGCCGCTTTCGGCTACGTGACCGGCAGCGGCTATCGAACTGGGCTCGCCGAGGATCCACCAGGCGAAGGTGAGTGGGTACACACCGAGGTCGAGGAGCGCGCCGCCACCGGTGTCGAGGTTCCAGAGCCGGTGGTCGGGGTCGAACGGCATGGCGAACGAGAAGTCGGCATGGATGCGACGCACCTCGCCGATGGCACCGTCGTTGATGCGCTTGACCGCCTCGATGTGGGCCGGGTTGAAGCGCATCCACATTGCTTCCATCAAGAACCGGTCGTTGGCCTGCGCGGCTGCGGTCATGCGGTCGACCTCCGCGACGTTGAGGGCGATCGGCTTCTCAACCAGCACGTGTTTGCCGGCTTCGAGGAACATCACGGTATCGTGGACATGGGCGGGTTGCACACTGGCCACATAGACAATGTCGATATCAGGGTCAGCGGCGAGGTCGACATTGCTTCCGTGGGCACGGGGGATTTCATAGGTGGCAGCGAACTGGACGGCACTGTCTTGTGATCGTGAACCGACAGCGACGAGCTGGCCGCCCTCGGCTTGGCCGAACGCGTCAGCGAACTGGCTGGCGATATTGCCGGTGGAAGAGATGCCCCAGCGAACAATTCCTGGGTGTTGCTCCATGATGTCTCCGTGTGATTGGCGTTTGCATCCGCAAGGATACGCAGATGAACAGTTCAGCGGTGACCGGCGCGGAGTCCTTTCCTCGTCGCCATGCGTTGACTCGGGGTTTCACGCTCGGCGCTCCACGCAACTTCCGGGTCTCCGCGGACGGCGAGCGGATCGCTTTTTTGCGTTCGAGTGGACCGGTCGATTCGGTCAATTCGCTGTGGCTGTTCGATGTGTCGGCGGGGACCGAACGTCTGGTGTTCGATGCGGCGGAGATCGGCTCAGATATCGCTGCCCTGTCGCCCGCTGAGCGAGTTCGTCGGGAGCGGGCCCGGGAGTCCGGCGGCGGGATTGTCGCCTATGACGCTGATTCTGATCTGACGGTCGCCGTTTTCGCGATCGGATCCCAGATTGCTCGTGTAGATCTGCTCACCGGCGAGGCGCGTGTGCTGAACACAGCCGACGGTGCCTTCGATCCGCGGTTGTCGCCTGACACGGAAAAGGTCGCCTATGTGGCCGGCCGTGAACTGCGGATGGTGACCGATGATGAAGACCGTTTGCTGATCGGGGAGGCAGACGAGACGGTTTCGTGGGGCGCGGCTGAGTTCATCGCAGCTGAGGAGATGGGGAGGACCCGAGGCTTCTGGTGGGGGCCCGACAGCGATGCGCTGTTGGTGCAGCGAGTTGATGTGGCTCCGATCGACACTTGGTGGATCAGTGCGCCTGTCACCCCTTGGGAGTCGCCGAGAGAGGTTCGCTACCCCGCTGCTGGTAGCGCTAATGCTGAGGCGGGCTTGGCCATTATCGGTCTCGACAACAGCCGCGTTGATGTGAACTGGCGATCCCGCCCGGCACCAGATACGCCGGGCGATGGTGCGTCACGCGCCTCCGCGGCTCCGGCTACGCCCGGCGTAAGCAACCCCTGGGAGTATCTGGCCAAGGTCGATTGGTCTCGCGATGGCATTTTGTTGACGGTGCAGAGCCGAGATCAGCGCACCCTCGGCGTTCTTGACGTTGACGCAGCAACGGGGGAGTGCCAGCAGCGCTACCAGGTGACCGATGAGCATTGGGTTGAGTTGATCGCCGGAACTCCGGCGGTGCGCGACGGGCGGTTGGTCACGGTTGAGGATCGAGCGCCGGCTCGGCGTTTGTGCGTTGACGGCGAGGCGTTGACAGGTGACGGGGTTCAGGTGCGAAGCGTGATCGATGTCGGCGACGACGGCATCGTGATCACCGCTTGTCGGGAACCGACTTCCGTGCAGGTCGCGACCGTGAGCTGGAGTGGTGAACTCCGCTGGTGGGACAACTCGCCTGGCGTCATGAGCGCGGTTGTTGGCGGTCCGACCGAAGTGCGGATCAATCGCAGCCTGGCCCATCATGGTGTGGGCGTCGAGGTGCGTAGTTCGGGGCGGGTGGTGTCTCGGATCGCCAGCCACAGCGAGGTACCGAATATCAACGTCGGTGTTTCGTTGCATCGTCTTGGCGAACGTGAACTGGCCGCTGCTCTGCTGTTGCCGAATGACTCTGCCGAGGCGGATCCAAAGAACAAACTTCCGGTGTTGCTCGACCCGTATGGGGGCCCTCACGCGCAGCGAGTGCAGCAGGCGCGGTCGCTGTTTTATGTTTCGCAATGGTTCGCCGATCAGGGTTTCGCAGTGCTGGTGACCGATGGCCGCGGTACGCCAGGCCGGGGGCCGGATTTTGAGCGGGAGGTGCGTGGGGATCTGGCTGGTCCGGTGCTTGACGATCAGATCGAGGCTCTGCATGCGATGGCCGAGTTGAATCCCCGACTTGATCTTGACCGTGTGGCTATTCGGGGTTGGTCGTTCGGCGGTTATTTGGCGGCGTTGGCTGTGCTGCGTCGCCCCGACGTGTTCCATGCCGGGATCGCGGGGGCTCCGGTGACGGATTGGCGGTTGTACGACACCCATTACACAGAGCGCTACCTGGGCCACCCGGATTCCGAGCCCGAGAACTACGAGCGCAGCGACGTTCTGTATGGCTCGGCGCAGGTTGACGACTCGCATGGTGTGCCCCCGCTGGTGTTGATCCACGGCCTAGCCGACGACAACGTGGTCGCCGCCCACACGTTGCAGCTTTCGCGCGCTCTGCTCGAGTCCGGCCGCCCCCACACCGTGCTCCCTCTCTCCGGCGTCACCCACATGACCCCCCAAGAAGAAGTCGCCGAAAATCTCCTGCTCCTCCAACTCCACTTCCTCCGCGAAGCCCTCTCGGAGTGAACCCTGAATCGTGCGTTAGGCGGGGGGCCAGCGGGTGGCGATGACTTGGGCTCGTTGGTCGGGGTCGGTTATGGAGATCGTGGAGGTGGGGGTGCGGTGCCAGAAGAGCTCCTGGTCGCCTTTGCGTTCCTGGACGGGGTGGTTGGAGGGGTCGATGCTGACGCGGGCCAGGTGGTTGCCGTCGACGGTGTGAAACTCCCAGGTGACGAGTGCTAGGGCGGCGTCGCCTAGGCGGGAGCGGATGAGGTTTTGGAGGTGTTGGCCCCAGAGGTCGTGGTCTCCGCGTTCGCCGCGTTTGGAGAAGGTGGCGAAGTCGTCTTCCAAGCCGTAAACCGAGCCGTCGTCGGCCACTCCGATCAGCAGGGTGCCACCGAATTGAGAGTTGGCGAAACCAGCGATGGTCTTGATGGCCGCGTCTTCGGTCACACCGCCTCTGCGTTGTGCTTTGATGTCCCAGCGCAGCGTGGACTTGTATTCCAGGTAGAGCGATTCTCGGTCGGGGCCGACTAGGTCACCGATGGGGCAGGTTCGCTGGCGGGCGACGATCGCGCGCTTCTGCACGTCGGGCGCGAATACAGCGATGAGATCAGCCTGGAGTTCGCTGCTGTCCAGGTAGTTGAACACGACTTTGTTGAAGCGGTCGGGGCGTGACAGCAGCGCGTCTTGGAAGCGCTTGGGGAACACATGATCGCGGAAGGTGGCCTCGTCGTTGTTGGCCGCTTGGTTCTGGATCTCTATGTCGGAGACTAGGTCGCCGGCGGCGGCCTCGAATACCAGGCGGTCTTCGTCGGTCCAGTCGGTACCGAAGCGCTCGTTGATCCGGGCGATAATTTGCGAAAGGCGTTCTGCTTCTGGATCGGTTAGTGGCCCAGCTCCGGAGTAGATGGTGGTTACTTCGGCTTCGCCGCTTGGCAGTTCGATCGAGCCGTCGAAGGTCAGGGCGTGTCGTAGGTGCGTGAGTTCTACTTCGGAACCGAGGTTGATGCTTTCAGCCCCGCCGCGGTCTCGTATGAGGGCCGCCAGGGCGCGGCAGAAGCGGTAGTCGCGCTCGAGTTCGGCGTTGCGGAACGGCACGACGAGTGACAGGAAGCTGTAGACGCGCACGAATCGGCCGAGTGCATCGCGGAAGGTGTCTTGATCTTCCTCGGTCAAGGCCTTGAACCGGTCGACGGCTGGTTGCATGGCCGCGTCGACTTGGGCGTGGGTGCCCTCGCTCAGCAGCAGGGTGGAGGCCCGTTCCATCTCGCCGATGTCGAGCACGTCGAACCGGTCGAGTTCATAGCGGGTGTCGAACAGCAGGTTGGGGTCGGTCGGCGGGGCGACGGTCTTGCCGTGATAGACGGCGAACGCGTCGCCGATCTCGTCTGCTTCGTTCACAAAATCCATGACGTACGTGCCGGTTTTGGCCGGATGGATGCGGTTGAGCCTTGACAGCGTCTGCACCGCCGCCAGGCCAGTGAGTGTCTTGTCGACGTACATGGCTGCGAGTTTGGGCTGGTCGAACCCGGTTTGGAACTTCTCGGCGACCACCATGATCTGCCATTCGTCGGTGTCGAAGCGCTCGGCGGTCTGGGACTCCCCGAAACCGTTGGCTTTCGACTCAGTCAAGCCCTCCACCTCGCCGGAGAACGCCACGAGCACGCCGAGGTTGTAGCCGAGGTTGTTGGCATGCTTTCGCAGCGCCTGCCACATGCGCACGGCATGGGGCCGTGATGAGCACACGACCATTGCTTTGGCTTTGCCGTCTACTTGATGAGAGATCTTGGTTCGGAAGTGTTCGACGATGAGCTCGGCCTTCTGTGCCAGGTTGTCGGGGTGCAGGGTCACGAACCGGGCCAGCGCGCTGCGGGCTTTGCTGGTCTCGTATGCCGGGTCGTCAAGGATCGATTTCTCGAGATGGAAGTACTGGTTGTAGGTGAGGTAGCCGGCCAGCACGTCCATGATGAAGCCTTCTTCGATGGCTTGACGCATCGGATACAGGTGGAAAGGCTCGTGCTTTCCGTCGCTGACCTCGCCGAACATCTCGAGAGTGCGCCCCTTGGGTGTGGCGGTGAATGCGAAGAACGACAGGTTGGGCTGATGTCCTCGTGCTGCTACCGCCTCGGCGAGCAGCGCCTCGACGTCGGTCGGTTCGTCCTCGTTGTTGGCGTTGACTTCAGGCTCGGCTGAACCCAGGGCTCGGCGCAGTTCAGCAGCGGCTTGACCAGTCTGTGATGAGTGGGCTTCATCGACTATGAGCGCATAGTCGCGCTCGGGCAACTCTTCGATCTTGTCGAGGATGTAGGGGAACTTCTGAAGTGTCGTGACGATGATCCGGGCTTGCTCGCCGATTAGGGCTTCGGCTAGCTGCGCCGATGACTCGTCGATGCGTTGCACGACGCCGATGGCGTGCTCGAATTGGCTGATGGTGTCTTGGAGCTGCCGGTCGAGCACGACCCGGTCGGTGATGACCACAACCTTGTCGAACACTTTGGTGTCTGTGTGGTTGTGCAGCGACGAGAGACGGTGGGCCAGCCAGGCGATCGAGTTGGACTTGCCGGATCCCGCCGAGTGCTGAACGAGATAGTTGCGGCCCGCTCCGTTTTCTTTGGCGTCGGCTTCGAGGAGGCACACGGCGTCCCATTGGTGGAACCGTGGGAAGATCACCTCCGGTTTGGCCCGCGAGCCTTTCGATGGTTTCACCACGTGGATGAATCGGCCCAGGATGTCCATCCAGGCGTCGCGGCTCCATACCTGCTGCCAGAGATATGACGTGCGGTGGCCTTCGGGATTCGATGGATTGCCTGCGCCGAGGTTGTGGCCCTGGTTGAACGGCAGGAACCGTGTTTGGGTGCCGGCCAGGCGGGTGGTCATTGCCACCGACGATGGATCGACCGCAAAGTGCACCATGCCGGTCCGACTCACGGTCCGGTTGCTAGGGGAACGTTTTCTGTATTGGGCGATGGCGTTCTCGACGGTTTGGCCTGTGTAGGGGCTCTTGAGTTCGGCGGTTGCCACCGGTATGCCGTTGACGAACAGGGCAAGGTCGATGGTCTTGTTGCTGGCGGGATCGAACGGCAGCTGTCGGGTGACCGTCAACACGTTGGCCTCGTAACGCTCGGCCAACTCCGGTGTGCGCCCGTGGGCGGGTTTGAAGTAGGCGAGCCTGATTGTGACGTTGCGGTCCACCACTCCGTTGCGCAACACGTCCACCGTGCCCCGCCTGTCGAGTTCGGTTGCCAGCCGTTGCACGAACCCCGACTGTGCCTTGTTGGGGTCGCCTCCGTAGGCCGAGTCGATCAGGCGGTTCCACTCTTTGGCTTGCGTTGCCCCGATGAACACGAACAGATCAGCCGTGTCAACGCCCGCCTCAGCATCGAAGTCCCGCGGCCCGTCCCCAACGTTGCCGACCTTCCCCTGCCGATAACCCCCTTGCTCAACCAGCCAGGAGGCGATGTCATCTTCGAACGCTGCCTCAGATACAGACACTGCCGTCACCTCCCCCTCGGCCTAAACGCCCCACACACCCTAGAAGCAAGTAGGATGAACCGCGTTTCGACGGCACTGAGATGGTCGTGATCTCCGGATCGACAAACTTCGTAAATCGGCGGCTTGTTCTGACGGACCCATCACGTCATCCTTGCCTTCAGGGCGTGACAGCCCCCTCGGACGGCAAGACCAATCGATTGCCCAAGTTGTGGATCACGCATTTGCCATTTGCGTAGCGACAAGGTCTCTAGCAAATTGTGATTTATGGAAGGGGAGCTCTGGCGCACATGGTCGGACCCTGGAGGACAAACAATGAAAGACAGTGAAGTATCCGTCGATGGAGAAAATCGCGACTGTAGGATTCCGGACGTGTCTTCTACAACCGATAGTCCCACGATTGTTTCGATCGGATACGAGCAACGAGAAATCAGCGAATTGATTGATCTCTTAGCCGCGAACGGTGTTTCAATGCTCGTTGACGTACGCCTCAATCCGATCTCAAGAAAGAAAGGGTTTTCGAAGAACGCCCTGGCTACGGCGCTAAGCGAAGCTGGGATCGAATATCGTCATGAGCGCGAATTGGGAAACCCCAAGGAGAATCGCGATCCGTTCAGACGAGGTCTGGAGTCGGCGCGACAGAGTTACCGGCGCCACCTCCAAAACGGCGCGGCTTCTGTTTACGAGCGACTCGTCGATCTTGCGAGCACCTCACGGATCGCGCTTCTCTGCTATGAGCGGGACCATGATCAGTGTCACCGGTCGTGCATCCTCGACGCCGCCCAGGTCGATCGTCCGGCGATGAACGTCCTCCACCTCTGATTCGGTTGCCATGCCCGAGCACGTGGAGTTTTCGGCGATGATCCTCGTTAAAGCTTCGCCGGTCGTGACGTCCAGCCTCCGGGAGAACATGTGTGTAGCGGCGATGCGCCTTGATCCTGAGCCTCAGTGGGTTCGCCTTCATCCGGTGCCATTCCGTGACCTAGCCGACGAGTCGAAGTTCCGTAAGTATCAAAAGATTAGGGTGCGGGCGATCAGACCGCGGAGCGATCGTCGGCCTGAATCGTGGAAGCCAATCGAAGGTTCGATCCGACTTGGCGAGACACTCGGAACCGATCACGGATGGTCGGCCCGTCGCGAATGGGTCGCAAGACTTGGTGAGAGCACCATGTGCGACTTAATCGAGCGCAACAAGTTGGACTCGGGACCAAGCACACCCTCACTTTCAGTGGTTCGAACTGCTGAACCTCCGGAACTGCTCATCGACAAGCGCGATAAAGAACAGCTAGATCGATGGCAGCAGTTGGCCGATGCGATCGACGCTCAATCGTCGCTCTTTGACGACCCCGCTCATAACAAACCGAAATTCGAAGTCACCCCTTGGCGGTTTCGTTACGACTACCGCTGCCTGGAACTGAACTGTAGGGGCCACCAACAGACCATTGTTGATTGGGAAGCGGAGGCGCTATGGCGAAGGGTTCGACACCGTGGCGACTGGCGGGAACTAATGCGACAGAAGTTCGTCGGCGAGTTATGGGCACCGAGCCGCGATTCTGTGCTCTTTGTTGGCAACATGGAACAGCGGCCGCGGAACTTCCTTGTCCTGGGCATCTTCTGGCCACCCTCCCAAGCGCTCCAGACATCTCTCGATATCTTCAGCTAGTCCACGGACATTCTGTTTAGTCGAGTTGGTGGGAGCGCGAGCACAACCGCCAACCCAACCAAAGGATGCGGAACTACTTCCGCTTCTTGCCCGTATCGGAACGCTTTTTCCGCCAGCTTCCGTCCTTGTTTCGTGATCGGGGTTGTGTTCCACCGCCTTCGTCAGGAACATACGGGCCTTTGCCGAGTCGTCTGTCGGCCATGATTTCACCTCCTTTCGTGAGCTCGGGGTTGGAATGGACATCTCCAGCAATCCGGAAGTAGTCAAACCGCGCAAAGACGGTCCAAGCAGCTCGAAGGCAATGATCGCTCGTCTGAACGGCGACCGGATCATGGGACAACTGCATTCAATCGGTCGTCGAACCAGCGGAGCAATCGAATACGAACCCCTGGAGATGCAGCATGTTGTCTTTGTTGTTCGGCTCGTTCGTGTCTGTCGGCGGGGTTGGTGTGCTGGTCACCTACGGCTTCGTCTGCTTCGACCGGGCAGTGAGGTTGAGGGGACTTCGAAGGTCGATAGAGACAGTGGTTGCTGAGCGAGTATCGGAGCGGTCCGGGGTCGCCAAGTCCACCAGGCGCGACTGAGAAGCTGGTGTATTGAGCGAGCATGCTCGCGGCTACGCTCACCGAGAGCGGTGCAACGTTTTGGCCTTCCGTTTCGCACGATGGAGTCTCTTGTGCGATGTAGGTTGGATCGTCCCGCAGTCCTTGCTTGTCGGGGATTACGTCCGCAGGGTCTAGCTGGCCGTTGCAGTTCATGCAGGGGCGTTGGGGCCGGATGACGTGGGATCGCCATGTGGCGTTGCGCATGGTGCCGTCTTCGAACGGATCGATAGCTATTCCACCGTCGATGACCGGGATGAGGTCGGAGTATGCCAGTGAGTTGAGAACGGCTCTGGGCCAAGGCCGGTCTACGCAGCTGAAGATGAGGTCGTGGTCCAGTGCGAGCCGGAGACCAGCGGGTTCGCAGATGGATAGGTCTGACGTTTCGATCTTTGCGTTGGCAGCGGTAGCGGCACGGACTGCTTCGCGGTGAGCTACATGGATTTTGGGCCGTTGGAGGCGTACATCGCGGGGTTCAGCGCCGATGAGCCGGTCAAGGTTGTGTTCCTCGACGATGTCGAAGTCCATTATGGTTAGGTTGCAGATCCCAGATGCTGCGAGACGCAGAATGATGTCGAGTCCGACGCTGCCAGCACCGACCACGAGGATTCGGCGTCGAGCCAAGTTGGCTTGACTTTGTGATCCCCATGCGCTGACTGTGCGGATTTGGCGGTTGGTTTCTTGCGGTGGTGGGGCAAGGTTGTCGTTCCATGACACGGAGAATTGGTCACCGACGACGCGTACGTTGGTGCAATGAATGCAGTCGACCTTTTTGCCTGCTCCGAGGTTCCAGTGGCGAGCAGACCAAGTGTTGTCGCCGACGGCCAACGTCATGCCAACAAGGGGTAGCCCAGTGAGTTCTCGTGCGAGGTTGGCGTAGCTAGCCTCGGTGTCGCGGTCAGCGATACTCATCGCTTGCCATCCGTGGCCGTCAGGGTGGCTGTGCAGCAGGATCAGACCGCTACCTTCATCGCGGGCGACTTCGAGTCCCCGCAAGATGTAGTTGCCTGTGACGGTTACGTTTCCGTGAACAAACCGTTCGTCGCGTTCGGGAGCTATGACAGACGTGATAAGGGCGGTGGTGCGGGTTTCTCCGGTCGAGGGTCGGTAAATCGCAAGGCAGAGATCTTCTTGGCCATCAGGTCGGACGATTAGATCCAGCAGTTCTCTCTCGGTTGCGGCGGTCATGGCGACAGCGGTGGTTGCAGTCATGAAACAGCGTCCTTTAGAACGGCTTGGATGTGACCGGACCAGTTGGCAGCTGGTGGGGCTTGAACCCATCCTGGATGCTGACGGCTGTGTTGTAACCAACCTTGTTTCGGTGATCCCTTGCTGCTACCCGTATCCGGAATTTTCACGTCGGAGGGTAGGTGAACCCAGTACGGCGGGATCTGAGGCCATGACCCGAGTTCGTCCAACGCCACACCTACCTCTACCGTCGTTCCAGCTCGGGCGCCGGAAACGGGCGTGAAGCAGCAGATGACGAGGTTGGCCTCTACCGTTGGGCGGAGGCCAAGCTCAGTCATGGCATCGATGTATGCCTGAGCGCCGGGTGGCATTAGGTGACCGGAGCGCTTTCACGGATCGAGACGAACTTCTCGTCCTTGTCGATCATGACGATCTCGTCGTCTTCGAAGGGTTTGCGCGGGGGCCCTTCCTTGGGTACCTCAGCCAAGTCGAAGAAAGCCGGATCTAGGCCAGCTAAACGGAGCAGATCAGCTGCGCTCTGACGGCGATCCTCGACTTCGTAGCGGACACCGTCGATTGTGAACGGGATCAACCGCCTAGATGTATGGTTGTTGTCTGAGTTGGTCACGGAGACTCCTCTCTATGAGATAATCCAGGATCTTAGACTATTCCGAGAGGATAGCACGTGAAATATAACTTGCGCAACCCAGTTATTCCAGTAAGATAATCTATATGGGGGAACCAGAGGGGCTTGGGCAGAGAATCCGAGCTCGCCGAACAGCGCTGGGGATGACGCTTGCGCAGGTAGCGGAGGAGTCGGGCCTATCCCTACCGTATGTGTCCAACCTTGAGCGGGGACGTGGTAATCCGACGCTCGAGGCGCTTCGCTCTGTAGCAGCCGCGTTGCAACAGACGGTGCCGGACCTGCTCGGTCAAGACGCATCAGAGGAGAGCTTTGACCCGGCAGAACTTGTTTTGGCAGATGCTCCGAAATCACTTCGGGCGTTCATGCGGTCCGAGCGGTTCCTAACGGTGGTCGAGCGGTTGTCCTCGGAACAGGAGACGACTGTTGAAGAGATGCGGAGGCGTTTATTGATCGGGATGGCCTCTGCACCGAGACGAAGTGCAGACGACCCGACGGAGGAAGACTGGCGTCGTCTACTGGATGCCTACTCCTTGATTTTGAGCGACGGGTAACCGCTGGTGGTTCCGTCTCGACATGCCGTTCGCGCAGTCGCGGAACAGATGATCGATCTTGTCTCGGGAGAAGTTCTTGAGGATCTCAGGAACGAGGATCCGGTGACGGCAGTTGAACTCCACTTCTCTCCGGTGCGCGTACGTTGCCTTCCACCAGCTCAGGTTGCTGGTCAAGATTGCTCGGTTGACGGATACTACGAGACGAACGTTGACCCGGACCGCCCGCTGATTCTTTATAGCGACGATGCGGTCGCTGAACGCGTCAGGTTCACGATCATCCACGAACTGGGACATCACATTCTCAGCACCAGCGGTGCCGAACTCCTTGATGACTTGGACCAACTCGGCGGGTCTGCTCAAGGAGCCTGTGCGGTGGAGGAATTAGTGTGTCATCAATTCGCAGGGGGCGTGTTGGTTCCCAGCCAGCTGCTCCAAGAGGTCATTGGTGACGAGTCCGTTACACCACAGCATGTTCTCCACCTTCGGGAGCAGACCAACGCGAGTTGGGAGGCTCTTGCCGTCCAGGTGGCGAACTACCCCGACCACAACACGGCCGTTGTGTTGGTCCGAGACCTAGGAGTGGTGTCTTTCGTGGCAGCAAACGGTCTAGTGGGCTGGCCTCGGTCTTGTGCAGTCAAACCGGGCGGAGTTCTTGATCGCGCTCTGCGACTTGATGCCACGACACCAAGAAGCGACGTATACAGATACGGGCTCACGAGATCGGAATCACTGTTCTGCGTAACGAAGCGAGTTCACGCGGGTCTTGCGGTCGCCGTCATGTCGTCTCGCCGCGGTGATGGTGGGCTTTCGATGCTTGATCGAGCTGAGCCCGCATGGAAGGAGAAAGAAGAGTTCTGCGGGTGGTGCAACTCAGAACGAGACGTCGGCTGGTGCGACGCCTGCTCGGGACGGAAGTGCAGGTCATGCGAACGGTGTGGCTGCGGGCAGCCGATTCAGAACCCGATATGCTCCGGCTGCCACATGAGCAACCCGCGTCGTGCAGGGGCTGAACTCTGCGTTGACTGCGAGGCTGATCTACCTAGTTGATGCCCTTAAGGCGAAGCGTGCTTCGCTGGCGACGTCGAGCATTTGAATACGGGAGAGCCACACGCGGCCGCATCACCCCCAGCCTGGCCCCATCCTCCGCGGTTGCGCACGCCAGCGCGTGTCACACGCCATGAGTAGGTTCGCGAACATGGGTGTCAACGGTGCTAGACATCTTGAAAGCGTCGCCCTCAGGTGCTCACACGCGATTAGGAGGACATCATGACGTTGGGGTACTCAGACCTTCGTAGACAGACGAGATCCTCGTCCTTACTTTGGGGGATTATATACGAAAGTTGCTAGGCTTGTTGGTCCTTGACAGGGTGATCGGGT
>VXYK01000055.1:0-2094 GCA_009845995.1 Acidimicrobiaceae bacterium
GAGGGTTTCTTCATCCGTGAGCGGGGCCCGCAGGGGGACGAGGGGATTCAGACCACAGCCAGAGCCATGGGGCTCGGCTCCTCGACAGGGGTGCAGCTTCCCTACGAGCGTGCCGGGGTTGTTCCGGATCGGGACTACTTCGATCTGAAGTTCTCTCAGGGTGTCTTTATTCGGGACGGCAATCAGTGGTTCGCCGGCGACACGATCTTGTTGTCGATCGGCCAGGGCGACCTGTTGGTAACACCTATCCAGCTCGCCAACACTTATGCCACGTTTGCCAACGGGGGGTTGCTCCATCAGCCGAACGTCGCGTTGAGGGTCACCGGAGCAGACGGCGAGGCGATCATTGAATTCGGACCGCGGGTGCTGCGCAATCTTGAGTTCGGTCCCGAGGTGACTGAGCCGATAACCAGAGGTTTGTTGGGAGTTCCCCGTTTCGGGGGTGTCAGGGGTACTGCGGCGAGCGCTTTCCAGGGCGGCACTTTTCCGGTGGATCTATGGCCGATAGCAGGCAAGACCGGTACTGCGGAGGTGGATGACAAAGCCGACACCAGTCTGTTCGTGGCGTGGGGCCCCAACGATCACCCTGAACTGGGCGTTGATGTCCCGGGGCCTCCGGAGATCGCTATTGCAGTGGTTATGGAGGAGTCTGGTTTCGGCAGCGTCGCCGCTGCGCCGGTCGCAGCCGCGATACTTGAACCCATAGCACGCAACAACATGCCGCGGGCGCTCACGCTCGACGAACGAGAACTTGAGCAGGTGGCGCGCATTGAAGCGTTGTTGGCAGCGCGTGATGCTGTAGAAGCTGAGGAACAGACGACCGCTCTCGGGGAAGGAGCAACGCAGTGACAGCTTCTGGCACGTTCGATTCGCGGCCGCCTCCGTTGACCGCAGATGACGGTCAGCGCTGGTGGTTCGTCCTCGACCCTCTGCTCATCGCTTCGGTTGGCTTTATCACCGCGCTGGGTTCGGTGCTCGTCTTTTCGGCGACCCGCGGCCCGGATTCGCGGTTCGACCCGCTTGACTATTCGTTCCTTGAGCGCCAGATCGCATTTGCGGTGTTCGGCCTGATCCTCGCCGTGTTCGTAGCCCACGTGAATGTTCGGCGAATCCGTCAGTGGTTGCCCGCGGCCTATCTCGGGCTGATTGCTCTGCTGGGCGGCTTGCTGGTTGTCGGGGCCAACGTGAGGGGCGCCCGCGCCTGGTACACGGCCGGCGGGTTCAGTTTCCAGCCGTCGGAACCCGGCAAGGTCATACTGATTGTTGTTCTCGCCGCGGCCCTTTCGGTCGAAGAGGTGAGGACGAAGCGGCTGTTGGTGGCTCTGGGCCTGGCGGCGTTGCCCGTGCTGTTGATTCTTCAGCAGCCCGACGTTGGAACCATCCTGGTCTACGTCGTCATCGTCGCGGCGATGATTGCGATGAGCGGAGTTCAACTTCGATATATCGCGGCGCTTGCTGTAGTCGGAACCCTGGTTGTCGTCGGGATATTCGAGTCCGACCTGCTTGCTGAGTATCAAGAAGACCGGCTTCAGGTTTTCGTCTTGGACGAGGAGGCTCTTGTCGAACTCGGTCCGGAAGCGGCGCGTGCTGCGTTCAATGTGGAACAGTCTCAGATAGCGATCGGGAACGGTGGGCTCTTGGGTCAAGGATTGTTCCAAGGTACGCAGACCCGCTCGAATCTGGTGCCCGAGCAACAGACCGACTTCATCTTCTCGGTCGCCGGCGAGGAGTTGGGGTTCCGCGGCGCTGGGTTGCTGCTGGGACTCTATGCGCTGATGTTGTTTCGGATCTGGAGGATCGCGGTGCGTGCGACTGACTCGTTTGACCGCTTGCTCACGATCGGGATGATGGCGATGTTCTTGTTCCAGGTTTTCCAGAGTGCTGGGATGACGATGGGGATGATGCCGGTGACAGGTATTCCGCTTCCGCTCGTCTCTTACGGTGGATCTTCCATGCTCACGTCTATGGTTGCGTTGGGCCTGGTTATGGGGGTCTACCGGCGTCGATTCGATTTTGCAGAGCGTAGCTAGCGAGGCGGAGCGTGGGCAGCAGAGCGTAGCTAGCGAGGCGGAGCGTGGGCAGCAGAGCGTAGCT
>VXYK01000055.1:2104-39410 GCA_009845995.1 Acidimicrobiaceae bacterium
GCGTGGGCAGCAGAGCGTAGCTAGCGAGGCGGAGCGTGGGCAGCAGAGCGTAGCTAGCGAGGCGGAGCGTGGGCAGCAGAGCGTAGCTGACAACGGTTAGGAGCGGCGTGCCGGTAACCTCAATGGGTGTCTGTGTCGCTGTGGCCTCGCCTTGAGAACCTGCTCCCGCAGGTCCAGAAGCCGGCCCGTTACATCGGTTGTGAGCAGGGAGCGCAGGCTCCGACTCACGGTGCTGGGATCGTCAGTTGGCTGTTGACGTATCCGGACACCTACGAGATCGGTTTGCCGAATCAGGGTCTGCAGATCCTCTACGAGATTCTCAATGAGCGTGACGATGCGGCGGCCGAGCGTGCCTATTCGCCTTGGACCGACCTTGAAGCGTTGTTGCGGCGAGAGAAGATCCCTCTGTTCTCGGTGGACACACATCGCCCTGCCGGCGTTTTCGATGTCATTGCGTTCAACCTCAGCGCTGAGTTGACGTACACGAACCTCCTCAACTGCATCGACCTCGCAGGCGTTCCGATTCACTCGACTGCCCGCGCAGACTCCGAACCGCTGATCGGCGTGGGTGGTCACTGCACCTACAACCCCGAACCCATCGCCGATTTCGTCGATTTCGTCGTGTTGGGAGACGGCGAGGAGGTCGTTGGCGAGATCACTGAGATTGTGCGCGAATGGAAGGACACCGGTCGTTTCGATGGTTCACGCAGATCAGTGTTGAGGGAGTTGGCGAAGGTCGCCGGTGTCTATGTCCCTTCGATGTACCAAGTGGCCTACGACGGTGCGTTCATTGCCGAGGTGACGCCTCGCTTCGCTGATGTGCCGGCGACGGTGGAGAAACGCACGGTTGCTGATCTTGCAGATTGGCCTTATCCCAAACAGCAGCTCGTGCCCTTGACCGAGGTCGTCCATGACCGACTCTCAGTCGAGGTTTTCAGGGGGTGCACCCGGGGTTGCAGGTTCTGTCAGGCAGGGATGATCACCCGCCCTGTTCGGGAGCGCCCTGCTGAGCAGGTTCGCACCATGATCAGCGACGGTCTGGCCCGGACCGGATATGACGAAGTGGCGTTGACTTCGCTTTCAACTGCCGACTTCAGCGGTATCCGGCAGGTCATCGGCGAGACGATCTCGGACGCGGGTTGCGATCAGGTGAGCGTTGCGCTGCCCAGCTTGCGGGTGGACGCGTTCACTGTCGGGATTGCGGCGGAGATTCAGCGAGCTCGTCGCACCGGCTTGACGTTTGCTCCAGAAGCCGGTTCATGGCGGATGCGCCAGGTCATCAACAAGCTCATTCGAGAAGAAGATCTGTATGGAGCGGTGGAGAGCGCCTACAGCCAGGGTTGGCGGCGTATGAAGCTGTATTTCCTCACTGGTCTTCCCACCGAGACCGATGAGGACACGCTCGGAATCGCCGAACTCGCCCGGAATTGTGTCGCGCTCGGAAGGCGTCACCATTCCTCGCCGTCGGTGACTGTCTCTGTGGGTGGTTTCGTGCCGAAGCCGTTCACTCCTTTCCAGTGGTTCGGTCAGAACACCGTGGTGGAGCTTTCACGCAAGATCGGGTTGTTGCGTGATGACCTGCGTCAGAACAAGGGCGTGCAACTGAAATGGCACGACCCCAAAGCGACGCTTGCGGAAGGGATCACCAGTCGTGGGGATCGCCGTTTGGGCCCGGTGATCGAGTATGTCTGGCGCAAGGGCGGCACGTTTCAGGAGTGGTCGGAGCATTTCAACTACGACCTTTGGCTTGAGGCTATGGCAGCGAGCGGTTGCGACGTTGACTGGTACGTTCACCGCCATCGCACCGATGATGAAGTACTTCCGTGGGATCACCTGTCCGCGGGCCTCCACAAGGACTTCTTGTGGCAGGACTGGCGGGATTCGCTCAATGAGTTGGGCCTTGAGGATTGCCGCTGGACTCCGTGTTATGACTGCGGGGCCTGCACCGGTTATGGAATCGAACATGTGGTGGCGTCGACGTCGCCGCCCGCGGGGGGGAGTCAGGGAACAGGTGTCGATCTGTCCCAAGGCGGTGCGGTGCCCGTGGTGCTGGGCAAGCGGCCGCGTGCCGAGTCGAACGGCGATGATCCGCAGCCTCGTCGGTTGGTTGGGGTGGGCTGATGAGGATTCGCATTCGTTTCAGCAAGCACGGCAAGGTGCGCTTCACCTCGCATCGCGATGTTGCGCGGATTTTTCAACGTGTTCTGCGGCGCGCCGGGCTCCCGGTTGCGTACAGCCAGGGGTTCTCTCCACGTCCGAAAATCGCCTTTGGTCTCGCTTTGTCGACAGGACATGAGTCCGAAGCGGAGTATCTTGATATTGATCTTGATCCCGAACGAACCGATGGACTTGAAATGGGCGATCTGCCGGCCCGGTTGTCAAATGAACTTCCTGAAGGAATGGCAGTCACTGCTGCAGTGGTTATTGATCGACGGACTGCGTCGTTGCAGCAAGCAGTCACTAGTTGTACCTGGCAGATCGATGTCGTCGACACCGATGCCAATACCGTGGCCGGCGCCGTGGCTCGAGCGCTCGC
The DNA here is from genome assembly GCA_009845995.1 of Acidimicrobiaceae bacterium. Taxonomy (GTDB): domain Bacteria; phylum Actinomycetota; class Acidimicrobiia; order Acidimicrobiales; family Aldehydirespiratoraceae; genus VXYK01. The sequence continues at coordinate 4,641 of VXYK01000055.1, forward strand.
CGCTGAAACTCTCGTCGTCACCAGAGAACGCAAGGGGCGCGAGGTCACCGACGACCTGCGCCCCGGTGTCCTGAGTCTCGATGTTGAAGGGCCTGTCGAAGCTGAAGAAGATGAGGGTTCTCGAGTGCGGCTTGTCGCTGAGCTCGCTACCAAACCTCGTGCGCTGAGAGTGTCTGAACTTTTGGGCGCGCTTGATCCACCGCTGATCGAGCACCGGGTGCTAAGGCTTCACCAATGGACAACGAACGAAACCGACGCACGGCAGCGAAGCAATCCTCTGAATGCTGCCGCGTCCGCACTGGTGGGGGCGACATGATCGCTTGTCTTCCGGTGCCATCAACGAAGGAACGAAACTATGGCCGAATCACAGGCCGACAACCGCGACACCTCGAGTCGCGCCCCCAAACCTCCTCCTGGAGACACGAAAAAGCCGAAAATTGGTGACACGCGCCCAGCGCCGCCGCCAAACCAGGGTCCCCGTATAGGAGACACACGACCAGCGCCGCCGAGCAACGACGGCGCTAAGTCGGGCAGTTCCGGTACTGCGGCTCCTAAACAGGGCCAGGACGCCCGACGAAACCAGGGCGCCAAGCAGGGTCAGGGCGCCAAGCAGGGTCAGGGTGCCAAGCAGGGCCAGTGGCCCAAGCAGGGCGAGCGCTCCAAGCAGGGCCAGCGACCCAAGCAGGATCAGCGGCCCAAACAAGGCGAAGGTGTTAAACAAGGCCAGCGGCCCAAGCAGGATCAGCGCGCCAAGCAAGGCCAACAGGACGGCTCTTCGAGTTCGGATTCTACGGACCAGGGTCAAAGCCAACGAGTTTCCCAAGGCCGTGCGCCGAGCGAGGGTGGATCCAGGCGTCGTCGCCGCAGGCGCGGCGGACGGAGTCGAGGTAGAGGGTCCACCGCAGACCAACCAGGGGGCGTCAATCGTCAGCAGTCTGGAGGTTCGCAGACTCGTCGAGGTTCCGGTCGCGCTGACAGGTCGCACCGTCCAGTCGAATCGATTGTCGACGACGCGGTTGAACTTGACGAGAAGACGATGAGACAACGCCGGGGACGCACCCGCAAGGGTCAGGCGGTGGGTCGCTACATGATGTGCGTTTCTGTAGGCCGAAGGGCGACGCAGATAGCAACGCTTGAAGGGCGCAAACTCGTTGAGCATCAGGTGTCGCGCCCTGCCGACGATGTCAGCCAGATTCATGGGAATATCTACGTGGGCCGAGTGCAGAACGTGCTGCCGGGCATGGAAGCCGCTTTCGTTGATATCGGTACACCCAAGAACGCGGTGCTCTACCGCGGCGATGTGCAATACGACCCCGAGGACATAGAAAGTGGGCGTACCGAACAGCCCCGCATTGAGGAACTTCTGAAGGCACGCCAGACGATCCTGTGCCAGGTGACAAAGAACCCGATAGCTCACAAGGGCGCCCGGCTGACTCAGGAAGTTTCGCTGCCGGGTCGGTTCGTGGTGCTGGTACCCAACACTTCGACCTACGGGATCTCGAAACGTCTTCCAGAGGGCGAACGTGCTCGGTTGCGCAACATACTCGACAAGGCGAAGCCCAAACGCCATGGCGTGATCGTGCGCACCGCAGCTGAGAACGTCACAGCCGAGGAGATTCAGCGCGATGTGGCCCGACTCGTCACGCAGTGGAAAGAGATTGAAACGCTCGCCAAAAAAACAAACGCACCAGCACTCGTGTACCGCGAGCCCGAAGCTGCGGTGCGGATAATCCGCGAAGAGTTCACCAAGGATTTCCGCGGAATCATCATTGACAACCGCAAGCTCTACGACGAGGTGAGGGCTTACGTATCGAGCATCACGCCGGCGCTGGCGGAACGAGTCGAATACTATAATCCGAAGGCCGAGAAGCTGCCGCTCTTTGAGCGTTATCACGTACAAGAGCAATTGAGAAAGGCGCTCGACCGCAAGGTCTGGCTCCCGTCTGGTGGTTCGTTGATCATTGAGGCCACCGAGGCCCTCACCGTCATCGATGTCAACACAGGCAAGAATGTGGGCAGTTCAAGCCTCGAAGAGACAGTCTTCCGCAACAACTTGGAAGCCGCCGAGGAGGTCGCCAATCAACTGCGTCTGCGCGATATCGGCGGGATAATCGTGATCGATTTCGTCGACATGGAAATTGCCAAGAACCGGTCAGAGGTAATGAAGGTCTTCAGAGCCGCGTTGGCCCGCGACAAGACCCGCACGCAGGTATTCGATATCTCAGGTCTCGGGCTGGTCGAGATGACGCGGAAGCGGATCGGCGAAGGGCTGCTGGAGTCTGTTTCTGATCTTTGCGGGACCTGCGACGGCGATGGACATGTCCTTATTGATGGTCTGATCGGTTGATAGGCCCGTTAGAATTCTCCGCCTATGTACGCAGTAGTGAAGACCGGCGGTAAGCAGTACCGCGTGGAGCAGGGTCAGACCCTTTCGGTGGAACGATTGGGTGATCCCGGGGCCGATGTCGAGCTCGCCCCGGTGATGCTGGTCGACGGCGACACCGTTCTCGCTACGCCGGATCAGTTGAAGAACGCGTCGGTGACCGCTCGGATTATTGAGGAACACAAAGGTCCCAAGATCAACGGGTTCCTCTACAAGAACAAGTCGAACAACCGCAAGCGATGGGGACATCGTCAGACTTTGGCCCTCATCGAGATAACCGCAATATCGAAGGGTTGATGTCAAATGTCCAAGACCAAAGGTGGCGGCTCGACCCGTAACGGCCGCGATTCCAACGCCCAGCGCCTCGGTGTGAAGGTTTATGACGGTGGCCAGGTTCTGGCCGGCGCAATCATCGTTCGCCAGCGGGGCACCAAGTTTCACCCCGGCAACAACGTCATGAGGGGTGGGGACGACACTCTCTTCGCCACCTCCGACGGCACGGTCAAGTTCGGGCGACGTCGCGGTCGCAAACTTGTAGATGTGATCCCTGCTTAGCGGCCAGAAGAATCCCCACGCCGGCAGTGTCCAGGCAAGCACCGCCTAGGCTGGCAGTGTCTAAGCTAGCAAAGTGTCTACCTTCATCGATGAGTGCAACCTGCATGTCTCCGCTGGTGATGGTGGCGCGGGCTGCGTCGCGTTCAGACGGGAGGCCCATGTGTCCAAGGGCGGGCCTGACGGTGGGGACGGCGGTGATGGCGGGTCGATCTGGTTGGTAGCGGACCGCAACGTAGCTTCGTTGTTGGCGTTTCGCGACTATCCCCATCGCAAGGCTCCCAACGGCACCCATGGCGGAGGATCCAAGCGCCACGGGGCCCGAGGCTCAGACCTCGACGTGACAGTTCCGATGGGGACTGTGGTGCTGGACCACGACACTCGTGAACCGCTTGCCGATCTGGTCAACAACGGCGACCGTTGGCTGGCCGCACAAGCAGGCGAGGGTGGACGCGGGAATGCTCGTTTCCTATCGAACTACAGGCGAGCGCCTGCTTTCGCTGAGCAGGGTGAGCACGGAGAACAGCGCTGGCTGCGACTCGAACTCAAGCTGCTCGCCGATGTCGCGATCATTGGATTTCCCAACGTCGGGAAATCGACACTGATCAGTCGGATCTCGGCCGCGAAACCAAAGATCGCCGACTACCCGTTCACCACTCTTGAGCCGAACCTCGGAGTTGTCCGCACAGATGATGGTTTTGAGATGGTCCTTGCGGACATCCCCGGCTTGATCGAAGGAGCAAGCGAAGGCAGGGGATTGGGGCATCAATTTCTGCGCCATGTCGAACGGGCGCAAGTGTTGCTGGTGCTGGTCGATTTGGCTCCGTGGGACGGGGTTGCGCCCCACGAGCAACTGCAGGTGTTGCTCGGCGAGTTGGGTTCTTACCAGCCAGACTTGCTGGATCGTCCGCGATTGGTTGTCGGCAGCCGTGCCGACATGGCACCCGGACACAGCTATGACGGCCTCGCCGTCTCGTCAGTCACAGGCTCGGGAATCTCCGAATTGATAGGCGCACTCGTTGGTTTGGTCTCCGAGAGCAGAGCCAGAGAACCAGAAGCGACCAGAACCACGATTCACCGGCCGGTTTCGGGTGAGATCCAACTCCGACGTCATGATGACGGCTCCTGGGAGGTGATGGGTCGTGCGGCGCAACGAGCGGTTGCTCTAAGTGATTTGACCGACGATCAGGCATTGGCTTATGCAACTGAACGGTTGCAGCAGCTTGGCGTCAACACTGCGTTGGCGCGAGCAGGGTTGCGCAGCGGTGATGAGGTCCGCATCGGCGACTTCAGCTTTGAGTACGAAGAGGATTCATGAGTCTCAACAACACGGTTGTGGTGAAGATAGGAACGTCGTCCATCACCGATAGTGAAGGCGTCGTGCAGCGATCCCGTATCGCCAAGTTGTGTGCCGAAGTGGCTGATCTGCGCGCCGACGGTTATGGCGTCGTGGTGGTGACCTCGGGCGCCATTGCTGCGGGTCTGCCGGATTTGGGAATGGGCGGAGGCAAGCGACCCAAAGACATTCAGACGCTGCAAGCTGTGGCGACTGTGGGGCAGAGTGCGCTGATGGCGGTGTATCGCGAAGAGTTCGCCTCGCACGGTCTGATTGCCGGCCAGGTTCTGCTGATCCCTCTCGATTTCATCGTGCGATCTCAGTACCTGCACGCCCGGCAGACGCTTGAGCGGCTGCTTGAGCTTGGTGTCATACCGGTGGTGAATGAGAACGATGCCATCGCGGACGATGAGATCCGTTTCGGCGACAACGATCGGATCGCCGCTTTGGTTGCGAATTTGGTTGACGCTGTCCGTTTGGTGCTGTTGACAGATACGCCGGGTGTGCTGACCGCAGATCCACGCACAGATGCTGAAGCGTCGCTGATCTCCGAGATCGTCCGGATCGACCATCAGACCGAGGCGCTTGTGGGCGGTGCGGGTTCGGCGCGAGGCAGTGGCGGCATGGCTTCCAAACTCAACGCAGCGAAGATCGCTGCTTGGTCAGGCGTCTCGTCGGTGATTGCGGATGCTCATCGTGATCAGGTGTTGCGAGACGCAGTAGCGGGCGTGCCCGGCAGCGGCACGATGGTGCATGCCCGCGAGAGCCGCCTGCCTGCGAGAAAGCTGTGGATCGCGTTCGCAGTCGGCGCTCAGGGGACCATCACCGTTGACGGTGGTGCTCGCAAGGCTCTCGAACGTGGCAAGTCGCTGTTGGCGGCTGGTGTGCGCGAGGTCGATGGTTCGTTCGCTGCGGGTTCGCCGGTCGAGGTGGTAGACGATGAAGCGGTCGTCTTTGCCAAGGGTTTGACTCGTCACGGCTCCGATGATCTGCGGGCGGTGGCGGGTCGTCGCAGTGGCGATCTTCCCCCGGGCGCGTTGCACCTGGTCATTCACGCTGATGACCTTGTGACTGTGCCCGCCTAGGGACTGTGCCCGCCTAGGGACTCTCGGGGTTGCCGGCGGACTCGGGGATCGCGTCGGGCGCTCCCGGTGCTTCGATTCCGAGGTTGGTCCGGATCGCGTCGAGCCGTGACTGTGCTTCCAACTTGCGAGCCGCTTTCTCGACTTCGTGCACCTGGGCCTCAACGCTTCCTTCGGTGAGTTCAGCGGTCGCCTTGGCCTTGGCGTAGCGGGCCTCGATCTTGTCGCGTACCTGGTCGAAGGTTGGAACGTCCTCGCCGACTGCTTCTGACAGCGAGCGCATCGCCGAGTTGACGGTCTCCTGCATCTTGGCCTGGTCGAGTTGGCTCAACAACGCTTGGCGCTGCCCGAGCTTCTTCTGCAGCAACGCTGCGTTCTGTTCAACCGCCGCTTTGGCTTGATCAGCTGCGTCGGAGGCCTGAAAGTAGAGGCTCTTCAAGCTCTCGATCTCCTCTTCGAGAGTGATGAGCCGGTTGGCGAACTGTTCAGCGGCATCGGTGTAGCGCTCCATGCTCTCGCGGTTCCCGGCGCGGGCGGCGTCATCGGCCATCTTCACGGCCTGGCGGGCATTGCCGTTGATCCGCTCCAGTTCTTCGATCGCGCGGTTGAGTCGCAGCTCGGTTTGCTTCTGGTTCGCTATGACGTTGGCGGCCTGCCCGCGGAGCCGCGTGTGTTGGTCCTTGGCCTCGGTGATGGCCTGTTCCAATTGGACCTTGGGGTCAGCGGACTGCTCGAAATCTTCGTTTCGTTTGGCCAGGAAGTAATTCCAACGCTTCTTCAGATACTGCAGCATGGGTCAATCGTAGTGTCTCGGGGTGCTCATAGTCAGGCAGAGCGCGAGAAGACCTTGCGGAGGGGGTCCACCAGGAGACGGGTTTCCTGCACTCCGATACGAGCGCCGATGATCACATAACTGATCAGCGCAACCGCGATTACCACAGGTGCGGTGATCAGCAACGGAAGATCTACCAGGACCAGCCTCAGCGCGGCGGTGAGCACAAAAGCGCCAGCGGCAGCAATTGCGGGCTTGTAGAGCGAAATGAGGGGGTTGGCCATGCGGGGAAGGTGGCCGCGGCACAGTACCGACAGGAGTATCAGCTCAACCCAGGCACCAAGTGCGGAAGCACCGGCCAGTCCGACCGCCCCGAGGCGGACCGGGCCTTCGACGGCTCGCAGGTTCTCAGCCAACGGCACCAACGAGAACCAGTCTCCGAATGTGGTCAGACCGCTGGTTGTGACGATCACCCGGTCCAGCGAGAACATGATGAGCAGCGCAACTGTGGCCGAGACAACCACTCTAAAACCGGCGATTCGGGCTGGCCCACGGGTGTCCCCGAAGGCGTAGCAGGTGTTTTGGAGCAGACGGCTGGCACCGATTGCAGGCAGCCCGATTGCGTAGGCGCCGAGCACGAACCACACCAGTACGGCGTCATTGCGGTCGAATTCGCCGCCTTCAAACAGGATCCGGATAATCAGATCGCCGGCCACGAGCGACACGAACGAGGCCAGCAGCATCCAAAAGGCAATCTGTTGCAGCCCTCGCTGAAAGCGTTGCCCGAGTTGTTGGCGATCCTGCACCAGCCGTGACAGTTCGGGGAGTTCAGCCGCGGCCACGCTCATGGCGAAAAGGCTCACAGGCAGCGTGTATAGGAGTTGCGCTTTGATCAACGCGGCGATTGCTCCGGTAGCGAGGAGAGTGGCGAGCATCAGGTCCAGATAGGCCGAGACCTGCACGACACCGCGTCCAAGTACCGCAGGCACGAAACGACGGCGAACTTCTCGCACGGACGGGTCTTTTGCGTCGGGTCGAAACCGCAGTCCTTTCGCCAGCCGCAAGACTGTCGGTAGTTGGATCAACAGTTGCAGCAGCGCACCGATCGTGACTGCGAGGGCGAGGCCCCGGGCTGCGTCGACAAGGTCCCAGTCTCTGACCCACATCAGGTACAGAGCAACGATTTGACAAGCGTTCCAAATGACCGGTGCCGCATAGGGCAGAAAGAAGCGGCGATGGCTGTTGAGAACGCCGAGGCACCACGCCGACATGACCAGAAACCCCATTCCCAGGGCCATGATCTGCACCAGATCGACAACGATCTCGAACTTCCGACCGCTCAAACCGAACGCCAACACAGAGGTGATCGGCCGGGCTGCGAGCACGAACACGCCCACGCAGACGCCGGTCACGGCCAACAGCAGAGCCCCGACCGCACCGGCAACACGGCTTGACTCCTTCGGGTCTTCTTCGTCTAGGAGCTTGCTGTAGACGGGCACGAACGAGGCAGACATGACCCCTTCGCCAAGCAGATTCTGCAGCAGGTTCGGTATCTGTGAAGCAGCGGAGAAGGCGTCGGCGGCGAGTCCGAGTCCGAATACACGGCTGGCTACAAGTTCGCGCAGCAGTCCGGAGGCCCGCGACAGGGCGATCCCCAAAGCGACTAGAACCGACCCGCTTCGTTTCGGTGCCGACACTGATTGTGGTCCTTTCACCGATCGAGGAGCTTTGACTGGAGTCAAGACTACTGCGCTAGTCCGGTACGCTGAGGAAGTGACCGGTCATACCACTCCCATCGGGGAACTCGCGGCCCGCGCCAAAGCTGCTTCACGAGCTGTGGCCGTGGCCAGTACTGAAGAAAAGGACGCGGCTCTGCTTGCGGCTGCGGATCTGCTCGTTGCAAACGCCGATGCGGTGCTGGAAGCCAACGCTGTTGATGTAGCACGAGCCACCGCCGAGGGCATGGCGACGCCTCTGGTTGATCGGCTGCGGCTCGATCAGTCCCGTATCGAAGCAATGGCCAACGGACTTCGCAAGGTCGCAGCTTTAGAGGATCCGGTCGCTCGGATCAGCGGCGGTTGGGTGCGGCCCAACGGCCTCCGTATTGAAAGGGTGCATGTGCCGCTGGGTGTTGTGGCGATCATCTACGAGAGTCGCCCGAATGTGACAAGCGATGCGTTCGGTCTTTGCCTCAAGGCAGGGAACGCGGCTTTCCTGCGAGGTTCTTCCTCTGCGATCAATTCCAATTTGGCGATTTCGGTGGTGCTGCGTGAAGCGCTTGAGAAAGCAGGGCTTCCGGCTGATGCGTTGGTGGTCGTGGACGACACCCGTCGTGAAGCGGCGGTCGAGTTCATGCAACAGGATGACTACATCGACTGTCTCATTCCCCGTGGCGGGCCTTCTTTGATCCAATCGATCCTCGACAACGCCACAGTTCCCTATGTCATCGATGGGGCGGGCAACTGCCACGTATACGTCGACGCCGCGGCGGATCTCGATATGGCTCTGGAGATCGTCTTCAATGCCAAGACTCAGCGAACCGGGGTCTGCAACGCGGCTGAATCGCTTGTGGTCCACCGCGATGTCGCCGCAGAGTTCCTGCCGCGGATGGTGGTTGCCCTCGAGGGTGTTGAATTGGTGGGCGATGAGGCGTCGCGTCAGATCTCCCCGACGATCGGCGCTGCTGAGCCGACGGACTTCGCTACCGAGTTCCTGGACATGAAGATGAGTGTCAAGGTGGTGGACGACCTCGATGAGGCGATCAGCCATGTTGCAGAAACTTCCACGGGGCACAGCGAAGCGATTGTCACCAACGATGTCCGTGCCGCGGATCGTTTCGCACGTGAGGTTGACGCGGCGGCAGTGCTGGTGAACGCTTCGACCCGCTTTGTCGACGGGGAAGAGTTCGGTTTCGGCGCGGAGATCGGCATTTCGACTCAGAAGCTCCATGCCCGCGGCCCGATGGGGCTTGAACAGTTGACGACCTGCAAGTTTGTTGTGCGTGGCGACGGACACGTTCGTCCTTGATGGGCGTTAACGGCCGCTAACCTTGATCCTCTATGTCATTTCGTTTCGAAGATGCAGCGTCCCTGAGAGACGACCTGCGGCGGGTCGACTATCTGTCTGATGAGGGCATCGCCGGCGTCGTCTACCTCGCTGATCGACTCCAGAAGCCAGTTCTGGTCGAGGGACCGGCCGGCACCGGCAAGACACAGTTGGCCAAAAGTGTCTCGGAGGTTCTCGGAACGCGGCTGATCCGTCTGCAGTGTTACGAAGGTCTTGATGAGGCCAAAGCGCTGTACGAGTGGAACTACAAGAAGCAGCTCCTGCGGATTCAGAGCGACCGCAGCGATGAGCACGACTGGGCGGGCGTCTCAGAAGATATTTTCTCCGACGAGTTTTTGCTTACGCGGCCCTTGCTGGAGGCAATCAGCGCGCCCGATCCGGTAGTGCTTCTGATCGATGAGGTCGACCGCGTCGAGGTCGAGACAGAGGCGCTGCTGCTCGAGATTCTGTCTGACTACCAGGTTTCGATTCCCGAACTCGGCACGATCGAAGCCAAACAGATCCCGTTGGTGTTTCTGACGTCCAACAACACCCGCGAGCTTTCTGAGGCCCTGAAGCGACGTTGTTTGTACCTTCACGTCGATTATCCGGACCTTGAACGGGAAAAGGAGATCGTGCTCACCAAGGTTCCCGACATCACCGAGAATCTGGCCGATCAGGTTGCTCGGGTGGTGCGTTCGATTCGCCAGATCGAGTTGAAGAAGGCGCCGTCGGTCTCTGAGACGATCGACTGGGCCAAGACTCTGGTTCTGCTGGGCGTCGAGAAGATCGAGGAGCAGACCGCGAGCGACACGCTCAACATTCTTCTCAAGTACCAGAGCGATATACGCAAGGCGGCGAAGGAGTTGGTGACCGCCGACGGTGTGAGCGTCTGATTCGGCGATGACGGCGACTGGCACCACTGAAGGGAACGGACGCAGCGCCAAGACAGTTCCTTTGGAGTTGGGTGACGCCGTCCTGGAACTGCTCAACGGGTTCATTATCGAGTTGCGTGCGGCGGGATTGCCGGTCAGCCTCACCGAGAATCTCGATGCGTTGGAGGCCGTGAAGCACGTCCCGATCGGTGACCGCGAGTCCTTCAAGTACGCCCTCGGTGCCACGTTGGTGAAGCACTACAACCACTGGAAAGCCTTTGAGACCGTTTTCGAGGTGTACTTCTCGTTGCGTGGCAAGGAATACGCCATAGGCGAAGACGGTGAACTACTCGACCTCGAAGACGGCGACCTCGATGACGCCCAGGCCGGGGATCAACAGGGTGCCGGAGGCGGAGGGGAGAACCTGAGCCCTGAGGAACTCGCGGAGATGCTCTTCCAGTCATTGATGCGCGGCGACTCGCAGATGATGAAAGGAGTTGCCCGCCAGGCGGTTCGCCGGTTCGCCGGGATGGAACCGGGGAGGCCGGTCGGGGGCACGTACTATCTTTACCGAACGCTGCGCAATCTCGACCTCGACGGGGTCTTGGAGCGACTCCTGCAGCAGGCTCAGGACACGCAGGGTGAAGCATCGGAAATGGACCAGCGCCTCTGGCGTGACGAGTATCAGCACCGAATCGACCAACTCCAAAAAGAGATCGAAGCGGAAATCCGGAGGCGTTTGGTGGCCGACCGCGGTGTTGAGGCGATGGCCAAAACCCTCCGCAAACCATTGCCTGAAGACGTTGACTTCATGCACGCTTCGCGCGAGGAGATGACGAACCTGCGCAAAGCGATCTACCCGTTGACGCGTAAGCTCGCAGCTCGGCTGCAACGCAAGCGCCGCCACGGCCGCAGAGGACCGCTCGATTTTCGTCGTACCGTGCGCGCCTCGTTGAGCTGCGGCGGAGTCCCGGTTGAACCGAAGTTCCGCAACCCGAATCCGCACAAGCCTGAGATCTTCGTGATCGCCGACATCTCTGGTTCGGTCGCGGCTTTCGCCCGGTTCACCCTGCACCTCGTTTACGCGATCTCTGGGCAGTTCTCCAAGGTGCGCTCGTTCGTGTTCATCGACGGACTCGATGAGGTGACCTCGTACTTCGAGGGAGTCGAGGACATCAACGAAGCGGTTCATCGGGTCAACACTGAAGCCGACGTGGTGTGGGTCGACGGGCATTCTGACTACGGTCACGCTCTGGGCGTGTTCTGGCAGAAATATGGCAAAGACATCGGGCCTCGGACGTCAGTGATGATCCTCGGGGATGCCCGCAACAACTACCACGCCGCGGAGAGTTGGATCGTCAAGGAAATGCAGGACAAGGCCCGGCATGTCTATTGGTTGAATCCGGAGCCGCGGAGCTATTGGGACACCGGTGATTCAATCGTCGGCGAGTACGCCCAGCATTGTGATGGCTCCTTCGAGGTTCGAAACCTCCGCCAACTGGAAGCCTTCGTGGAGAACTTGGTTTAGCGCCCGAGAGTCGGCGTGACGTTGGACCGCAGAAGTTCAGCAACCCGAAACGCCAGATCGACGGATTGGCGGCCGTTCAGCCGAGGGTCACACATCGTTTCGTAGGCCCGCTCCAGGTCGTCGTCGACAAGATCATCAGATCCGCCGAGGCACTCGGTCACCGGATCGCCGGTCAACTCGACGTGGACTCCTCCAGGATGGGTGCCTTCGGATTCGTGTGCAGCGAAGAAGCTGACGATCTCGCTGAGCACATCGTCGAAATGCCGAGTCTTGCGGCCACCTTCAGAGGTGTAGGTGTTGCCGTGCATGGGATCACATGCCCACACGACCGGGTGGCCCGCTTCACGCACGGCTGCAAGCAGCGCGGGGAGACCATCGGCGATCTTGCCGGCGCCCATGCGGCTGATGAGCGTGAGCTTGCCGGGTACACGATCGGGGTTGAGGGCCTCGCAAATCCCCAGTACTTCATCGACAGTGGTCGTGGGTCCGAGCTTGCATCCGAGCGGATTGCCGACGCCGCGCAGAAACTCCACGTGGGCGCCGTCCAGCTCGCGGGTGCGTTCACCGACCCAGAGCATGTGCGCGGAACAGTCGTACCAGTCGCCCGTGAGAGAGTCGCGTCGGGTCAGCGCTTCTTCGTAGTTGAGAAGCAGGGCTTCGTGACTGGTGAACAGGTCAACCTCGTGGAGGGCGGGAACAGTATTGGAGTCAAGCCCGCAAGCCGCCATGAAGCGCAGCGCGCGGTCGATTTCGTCGGCCATCTGGGCATAGCGCTCACCGGCTGGTGAGGAAGCAACGAAGTCTCGATTCCAGCTGGACACTTGGTTCAGGTCTGCGTATCCGCCGCGTGTCAATGCGCGCAGGAGGTTCAGGGTGGAAGCGGCTCGGTGGTACGCCGTGAGGAGGCGCTGCGGGTCCGGACGGCGTTCGTCAACGGTGAATCCGACATCGTTGACGATCTGACCGAGGAACGATGGCAGCTCGGTTTCGCCCTGGGTTTCGGTCGGGTTGGAACGTGGTTTGGCGAACTGTCCTGCGATCCGGCCGACCTTCACAAGGGGAGTGCCGCCCGAGTACGTGAGCACGATTGCCATTTGGAGGATGACGCGGAGCTTGTCTCGGATCGAATCGGTTGAGCTGTCGAATGATTCGGCGCAGTCGCCGGCTTGGAGTAGAATGGCGTTGCCCTCGACAACCCTTGCGAGCTGGCTCGTAAGGTTGCGGGCTTCGCCGGCGAACACGAGCGGCGGTTGGTCTGCGAGGGTTTTCTGTACTTGTTCGAGTTCGGCGTCGTCAGGCCAGTCGGGCTGATGCTTGGCGGGGAATTTTCGCCAACTACCGGGATTCCAGTTGTTGTTCACGTGACAAGTTTGCTGTAGCTGATTGGCGAGTTCCAACTAATTTCGTCAGAACGACGACGATCCGTCGCTATGCCCAATAACGCGATGCTCGAAAACGCGATGCTCAAAAAACGCGATGCTCAAAAACAGACCGGGACCCCCGCCGATCGGCGAGAGCCCCAGTGGGTTGTTGGGTTGTGGAGACAGGATACTACGCCACGCCCACCGCGTCCACGCTATTGTGGGCATGCTCCCGCACGGAATTGATCGCCCGCTTGACGAGTCGGCGGGCTGCTTCGGCGGTGACGCCGAGGTCTTCGCCAACTTCGCGATACGAGCGTTTGCGTCCATCGCCGAGGCCGAAACGCTGTTCAACGGCGTACTTCGCCCGCTCATCGAGAATGTCGAGCAGGCCGGTGACCATCTCCTCCTCAGCTTTGGCCATAACCTCAACCTCGGGACCTGGGTTCGAGTCGGGGAGAAGGTCGACGAGTTCGTTTGAGTCGTCGTCACCGATGGTGCGGTCGAGGCTGGTGGGGGTGGTCAGGCGATGAAGGCGGGCGTGCTCATCGTCGAGTTCGTCACCGTCGCCAGACACCGCACGCAGGGCGGCACGCAAGCTGGCGGACCGGTCACCTGGCAGACGAACCAGGCTGGCCTTCTGATCAAGTGCACGGCCGATGGCCTGGCGGATCCAGAAGGTTGCGTATGTTGAGAACTTGAACCCCTTGCGCCAGTCGAACTTGTCGACAGCGTGCTCAAGGCCGAGGTTTCCTTCTTGGATGAGGTCGAGCAGTTCCATGCCGGGAGGCAGGGGATAGCGGCGGGCAACGCTTACCACGAGGCGAAGGTTCGCTCGGATGAAGCGGTCCTTTGCGGCCGCAGCTTTGCGAATGGCCCGATCAAGCTCTGCGCCTGTTTCACCGTTGTCTTTGCGGGCTTGGGCTTCGGTGCCTTTCTCTATGATCTGGGAGAGCTGGCGTTCCTCTTGCGCATTGAGCAGACCTACTGCGCCGATTTCGTTTAGATATTGTCCTACAGAATCACTCATGAATCTCATTCGATGGGAGCGGCGCACGCGCTTTTCCCTGTTGTGCAGGCCAAAGGCCTGGGGGGCTGTCTTGGGGGCGGGCTGAGGTACCGTTTGCTCGCGATTGTCTCGAATTCGCGCCGCGTTCCGGCCTAGCCGTAGGCTATTAGACACCATTCTGATCGAGATGTCACGAAGTTCCGGTATGACTTCTGTCACGTCTATGGTAGCGCGCAGTTTGGCGGCTCGGCTGTGGTCCGCGGGCGCGCAACCCTAGACTCTCGGGCGTGCCTAGACTCCCGGGCGTAGAACGCGCTACACATCAGCGAATCGGGGTGTTCGGCGGAACCTTCGACCCGCTCCACCTCGGTCACCTGGCGATTGCTCTGGAAGTGCGGCATCAACTGGAACTGGATCGTATGTTGTTGGTGGTGGCCAACGATCCGTGGCAGAAGACTGTTTTCAACTCTGTGACTCCGGCGAGTATCCGTTTTGAGATGGTTGAGGCCGCGGTTGCGGCCGCGAACGAGTCGATCGGTTCGACTGTTCTGGAGGCGAGCGATCACGAAATTCGGCGCGGTGGAGAAACCTACACGGCTGACACGCTCGCCACGTTGGCCACCGAAACAGACGGTGCTGAACTGTTTGTTGTCGTCGGCTCTGACATAGCCGCGAGTCTCGACACCTGGGAGCGCCCCGACGAGGTCCGTGAACTGGCAACTACGGTTGTGGCAGAACGCGGTGGCAGCGCCGGTGGCCGTCCCCCTGAGGGCTGGGACCATGTGGTGGTCGCGGTGCCGGCCTTGGAGATCTCCTCGACCGACATCCGTAATCGTTTCAGGAACGGCCGGCCGACCGAGGCGCTGGTTCCGCATCGGGTAGTCGAATACGTGAGGTCACATGGGCTCTACGGGAGCACTCGGTGAGTTCTGCCACTCAGACTGCGGATCCGAAACCGCGACTCCGCGATCTGGACGACAACCACAGAAACGAGACCACGGTGGTTCGCGGCAAGCGCAAGCGGCCGGCACCGAGCCCTCACCCCTTCTGGGGGTTGGTCTTTCCGTTCTTGGTGGTTGCCGCTGCTGCACTGGTGTTCGCGGTCTGGCGTGATGGAACCAGACTGGTCCTCGAGTCCAATGATGGTGAGCGGATCGAGACGATCACCGACCCGGCGGCGCCGGGATATCGCGCGTTCGTCGACCCCACCCCGACCATGCTGATCGCCCATCTCACCGATGCGGGTGAACTGGTCGGGATTACGGTTTTGGCTCAAACCGCGTTGGAGGGGGGCGGCACCGCAGTGTTGATCAGCGCCGAGCTGCTTTTGGAACCGACGGATGATCCCGCCGACGCCGTCTTCGTGCGCGAACTCTACGCAACCGAAGGTTTGGACGGTCTGAGTCGCGGAGTGGGTGATCTCTTCGGTTTCGGCTTCCGGGAGACGCTGGAGATCACGACCTCAGAACTGAGCGGCTGGTTGCGCCTCGTGGAACCGCTTCCGGTGCTGCTCAACGACGACCTCGTGTCTGTCGACGCGTCCGGACTCACCGAGGTTGAGTATCCAGCAGGAGCCCGTGCCTTGACTGGGGCCGATGCCGCCAATGTCTACGGTTGGCTCAACGACGGCGAATTCGACTCGAACCGCACTCAGCGGCAGGTCGAATTATGGGAGCTGTGGCTTTCTCTGGTGGGCCGTGCCGAAGATCTGAATGCGGCCACATTGCCGTTCGAGGATGGGTTGTCTCCTTATCTTCGGTCTCTTGGTGTTGGCACTCGTCAGTTGGAGGTGTTGCCTTTGGTCGCGGTGTCGTTCGGAGGCGACGACCCACCCTTCTATGCCCAGACTGATGAACAGAAGACGCAACTCAAGAGCCTTGCACGCGAAATGGTGCCGCTGCCGATCGGTTCGCATCTGGGCGCTCGTCCGACTGTGAGTCTGCTTGACGGCACTGGAACAGGTGCTCCGCGCGATGCGCTGCTCCCGGTTCTCATTGATGCGGGTGCTGAAGTCACCGTCATCGGTAACGCTCAAGCATTCGGCGTTGCCGAGACGACGGTGGCTTATCACGTGCCTGATCGTCAGCAGGCTGCGATTGCTCTGGCTGATGCGATCGGGGCTTCGGCGAGGTTTGTCGAGGACTCCGTCCAGCCCGTCGACCTCACCGTTACCGTCGGTTTGGACCGGGTCGGCTCGTGAGCGTGGGCAACGAAGACCATCTCAAGTGGGTGCGGCGTGCAGCCGTGGCCGCGGATGACAAGAAGGCGATCGACACTCTGATCATCGATGTGGGTGATGTGCTGGCGGTTACGGACCATTTTGTGATCACCAGCGCGGCCAACTCGCGGCAGGTCAATGCTGTTATTGATGCGATTGAAGAGGAGATCCGAGTTGCGGGTGGACCCTCTCCGGTGCGTGTCGAAGGCAAGGAAGAGCGGGAGTGGGTGCTGTTGGATTATGGCGCTTTCGTCGTGCATGTATTCCGCTCGGACCTGCGCGACTTCTACCAACTTGAACGCCTCTGGGGAGACCGCCCCCGCGTTGACTGGACCGCCGCCATCCCATCCAACCCCGAGTAAAACAGGTTGTGGAGCTAAGGGTGTGTGAGTTCAGGACATGTGCAAGGCGTTGGGCGCGTTGGGTTCAGGACATGTGAAAGATGGTTGGGCTGATGTGGGTGGATGTCGAAGCGCCGGTTGGTCATCTTGTCCGTGGTTCTTGAGGGCCGGTCACAGGCCGAGGTTGCCCGCCAGTTTTTAGTGTCTGAAGCGACTGTGTCTCGATGGGTGAGCCGGTATCGGGCCGACGGTGAAGCCGCGTTCGAACCGCGGTCACGGCGACCAGCGAACTCGCCGAACCGCATCACCAAGGACACGATCGGTCTGATCATCGACTTGCGGCGAACCCTCAGCTCACAGGGCCTTGATGCCGGCCCAGCGACCATTGGCTGGCATCTTGAGTATCACCACCAAACCGTCGTGTCGACCACCACGATCCGCCGCCATCTCCTCGCTGCTGGGCTCATCAAACCCAACCCACGCAAGCGACCCAAGTCATCACTCACTCGGTTCCAAGCCGACCTCCCCAACGAGTGCTGGCAGACCGACATGACCCACATCCAGCTCGCCACAAGCTCCGAGGTCCTCACCTGGCTCGACGACCACTCCCGATACGCCCTATCAATCACGGTTCACACCCGAGTCAACGTGAACTCCGTCGTAACCACCTTCGACAAGACCGTTGAAACCTATGGGCTCCCAGCCTCTGTGCTGTCCGACAACGCCATGTACTACACCGCCCGCTTCGCTCGCGGTGGCCGCAGCGGACCAAACCAATTCGAACAACACCTCGCAGCGCTCAACGTCGACCAGAAACACTCAAAACCAAACCGACCCACCACCTGCGGCAAAGTCGAACGCTTCCAACAAACCCTCAAACAATGGCTCCACGCCCGACCACCAGCTGCCACCAGCAACGAACTACAGGCCCTCCTGGACCAATTCCGACACATCTACAACCACCACCGGCCCCACCGATCCATCGGCACCACACCCACCACCAAATACGGCCTGCTTCCCAAGCAACACCAACCACCCCAACCGCCGACCTACGCATACGCAACGACAAAGTCGACCGGCACGGAAAAGTCACCCTCCGCTACCAAGGCAAACTCCACCACATCGGCATCGGCCGCCGCCACGCCCACACACCCGTGATCATGCTAACCAACGACCGGCACATCAAAATCATTGCCACCACCACCGGCGAAACCCTCCGAGACCTACACCTCGACCCCACCCGCAACTACCAACCCCAAAACACAACAAACCCGACCCCCTGAGGGTTCAGGCCTTGCACATGTCTCGCGACATCACAGTTGTGGAGCTAAGGGGAATTGAACCCCTGACCTCTTCCATGCCATGGAAGCGCTCTACCAACTGAGCTATAGCCCCGCATTGTTGATGTGGATCGTAGCAGTCGAGCAGGCCCCTCCCACTACAGCCAACGCGAGGCGCGTAACGTCGAGGTGGTGGCCGATGTGTCGACTGGAAAGGAACGCCGAGCCCTGGCAGCGGTGACGGCGTTGCATGCTGTCATCGGAAGCTGGGTAGCCACCTTGACGCCCGGTCCGCTGCTGGTTTCCGATGACCTGGCCTATCTGGGGATGGCGCGGACATTGGCAGGTCAGGGAGCGGCACCGCTGGCCGAACAACCCCCCTACGGAGTGCTGTATTCGGCGCTGTTGGCACCCGGTTGGGCGCTGGGGCTGAATGAGACCTCGATGCTGATCTGGGCTCGGATCCTCAACGGGCTGCTCGGGGCTGCGGTGGTGCCAGTTCTGTACTTCGTAGTCCGGCGGCTCACCGGGGCGTCCCGACGCTGGTCGCTGGCCGCAGCGGTGGTCGGCGCGTCACTGCCGGCGCACATGTCAACCGCCTCGATCGTGTGGACCGAGCGACTGCTGCCTCTGCTGGTCGCGCTCAGCGTGTTGTGTCTGATCCGCTTCGTGGAACGTCGGTCAATCGGCAGGGCAATCACGGTGGTGGGCATTGCTGCGGCTCTGTTCGCCGGCCACCCTCGGATGGGTGCGTGCGCGCTCGTCACAGTTCTGGCAGTTCCCTGTATTGCCAGATTCGACCGGCTGGTCAGAAGAAAACAGGCCGGCCCCATCTTCAGCACTCCGACAGCGGCCGGTGTAGCCGGCACTACCGACGCTACGGGCTCCACTGGCGCGGTCGGCGTTGCCGGCTCCGGCACACGATTCGGAGTGCGCAACACGCTTGTGGTCGGCACGGTCGGGCTTCTGGGACTCGCCGCGGTGGAGGGAGTGCGTCGAATCACCGCTGATGCCGCATTTGCGAGCAGCGGTACCTACGACATCGCTGACCTGGCCCAACGGCGGGGCTGGGGGGAGACCCCCGAGATGGTCATACGAGGTACCGGCACTGTGGGTTATCTCGTGCTCGCCACAGCGGGTTTGGCCGTGATCGGCGTGGTCGTGTTGCTCCGCTCGCCGCCGGTCGGTCCTTGGGTGTTTCTCCAAGCGGTTGCAGTGGCCGTAGTCGCGGGATGGTTCCTGACAGGTGTTCAACGTGCCGACGCCTACCTTCACGGGCGTTATATCGAAGTGATGGCTCCCGTGCTGGTTTCGTTGGGAATCATCGGGCTCGCGAGAATGCGTGCTCTTTGGGCGGGGTTGGCGATGGCCGTCGCCATTGTCGCCTCGGGAGTCTGGGGTGCCTGGGCCGGGCCCGGTGACAACTGGAGCGAGGCCCGCTCGCCGGTGATGATGCTCGGCACCGAAGCAGGCGGTGCACCCTTCGGCAACGATGTATTCGAACCGGGCGCCGCTGCCTTCGTAGCGCTTGCAGTCGGGGCGGTGTTGCTCATCGCATTCAGGCGACCACAACCGTGGCTGGGACTCGGCCTGGCGATAGGTGCATTGGCGCTTGGAACCGCCTCGGACCTTGAGGCCCTCGATCAGCTCTACGAAACGGCGACCTTGAGCACCGTCCAAGAAGATCTGGGCGATATTCGGATAAGCCAGATCGCGGTCGACACCGAAGGGCTGTCCCGCAACCTGACCGGCGCGGTCGCCTGGGAAGTCGGGTTCGACAACATCTCAATCCAGACCAGCACAGACAAGATCCACCCGAACACCTCGCATCTGCTCCTGCGAGCCGACGCAACCGCGCCACCCACCGCCGAGCTGGTCACCGAGGTAGGAACCGGAAAGCTCTGGGCCCTGTCTCGCTAGAGCGACCCCGACGGTTGGAACCGAGCGATCAAATCTCGCGGATTGACGTGGCGACCGGTCCCCAGATGTCCGGGCTGTCGCTCGGTATCGAAAACTGGATTCGGTCTACCAAACCACCGAAACGAGACTTGATCTTGCCCGCCAATTCGTGGGGCTCTCCCACCACTGCGAAGTGGTCGAGCATCGTGTCGTCGATCACATCGGCCATCTCCACCCACTTCCCCTGCTTGGACAGTCGGTTGAGCTCGGGTTGGGCGTCACCCCAACCGTGGTGATCAAACACGCCCTTGTAAGCAGGAGTCGAACCGTAGAAGGCGATCTGCTGCTTCGAAGAGGTCTTGCGCTCAGCCGTTTCGGCTTCGGTGAGTCCGCTGACCACGAAGAGCGGGCAGGACACCTCTATGTCGGAGCGATCGCGGCCGCTCTCCGCGAGCCCCTCGCTGAGGGCCGGCAACGTCACATCGCGCAGATAATCGGCAGTCTGGAAGGCATGAGCTATGAAGCAGTCGGCGACCCTGCCGGCGACCCTGGTCATCAACGGCCCGACCGCGGCGAGAGCAATGCGGGGGTTTCCGAAAGGGTTCGGACCCGGGCTGAACATCGGAGTCATCAGCGTGTGACGGTAGAACTCGCCCCGAAACCCCAGAGGCTCGCCGGTGTCCCAGCAGTCCCAGATCGCTCGGATCGCCTCGATGATCTCCTGCATCCGAGCCGCCGGATGCGACCAGGGCATAGAAAACCGTTTGGTGATGTGGGGTTTGATCTGCGAACCGAGTCCCAGAACGAAACGGCCCGCGGAAAATTCCTGCAAATCCCAACCGATGTTCGCCAAAAGCATGGGGTTCCGGGCGAAAGCCACCGATATCCCGGTCATGAGGTCGACCCGCTCAGTGGTTTGCGCGGCCAGCAGCAGCGGAAAGAACGGATCGTGGTTGATCTCAGCGGTAATCAAGCCGTCGTAACCCAACGCCTCCATCTGCGCTGCCCTCTCGGCCACGCCGTCAAGGGGTCCCAACAGGTTCGCGTCGAGTTTCATTCAGGGTCGCCCTCGACGGTGTCCTCCTCGGTTGTGTCTTCGCCGGCAGCGGCTTCGTCCTGGGCTTGCAGGAACCTCTCGAACTGGGCACCGAGTTCCTCGGAAATGGCAAGAGTGCCTTCGGTGCTGATCGGGCCCGAGTTGAACTCGTCGTGATGACGTTCGAGTTGGGCGATCGTCTGGCTGTGATCTGCATCCTCAGCAATCAGAGCATCGAGTTGGTTGCGGATCGTCAGAGCGTGTTCTGAGAGAGACCCGCTGTCGATTCTGATGCCCGCGGCATCGACGAGCCCCTCGATCAGCGCCAAAGATGCAGAGGGGTACGGGGCTGCGGCGATGTAGTGGGGCACCTGGGCCCAAAGGCTGAGGGAAGGAATGCCCGCGGCGGTGAAAGCCGCCTCGATAGCAGCGGCCATACCTGCAGGCACATCAAGAGTGGCCCCCGACTGGTTGGCGCGGACAAGCTCCGGTGTGGGCGAGGTGATGGTCAGACGGGTGGCACGGGTGTGAGGAACGGCGGCTGGGTAGGCCCCCAGACTCACCAGGCGGCGCACCCCGAAGCGTTTGGCCAGTCCGAGAACCGCCTCAACAAACGCACGCCAATTGTGGTCTGGTTCAGCTCCGCTCAAGATGAGCACGTCACAGTCGTCGCTGTCGCTGCCCGCGCTGAGTTCGATCACCGGCCAGTCGATGTCCGCGTTGATGCCGTTGACAATGTGCAGCGTCGGCCGATGCGCCCGATAATCGAGGAGGCACTCGGTGTCGAACTCCGCGAGCTTCTCGGCTTCGGTCACGTTGCCGATATGGCGGATCGCGGTCCGAGCACCTCGCCCGGCGTCAACCCAGCCATCGAAATGCACCAATAGAACCGGATCGACAACGTCGGGGGTTCGCAGCACGCGATACAACTGCTCAGGGTCGATAGCGGGACTCATGGGTGTTGGTTGCCTCCGTGTCGGTGGGAGCGTTCCTGGGCTTGATCGTGGTTCCACATGATGGCCTGAAACTTGTCGGGGAAGGGAATCGACCGCAGGTGCGCTACGTTGCACGGCAATATGGCCAACGTAACGGATGCGACCTTCGACCGCGATGTGGTGCAGCGATCCAAGACAATACCGGTTGTCGTCGATCTTTGGGCACAGTGGTGCGAGCCGTGCAAACAGCTCACGCCGATACTGGAGAAGGTTGTAGCTGAGACCAACGGGGCAGTCGAACTGGCCAAGGTCGACATCGACGCCAACCCTCAGGTCGCGCAAGCGTTCAAAGTCCAGTCGATTCCCGCGGTCTATGCGATGGTCGACGGTCAGATAGTCGACGGTTTCATGGGCGCCCAACCAGAAGCGCAAGTGCGCGAGTTCGTGCAACGCCTGGCACACGCGCCCACCCAGAGCGAGGTCGAGAGACTCGTGGCGGTCGGCGACGAGCAGTCTCTGGTGGAAGCGTTGAAGATCGAACCCGACAATCCGGCTGCAGTCACAGCATTGGCGCAACTGTTGGTGGAGCAGGGCGAAGTCGACACCGGGCTGAAGCTGCTCGAACGCATCCCGGAATCGGCCGAGACGCGCCGGATCACCGCAATGGCTCGCACAGGCGGCCTCGGTGACGACGTTGAAGCGACCCTCGCCGAACTGTTGTTGACCGTGAAGACCGATGAAGAAGCACGACGGCAGTTCATTGACTTGCTCGAAGTGCTCGGTCCGGACGATCCTCGCAGCAATCTGTGGCGCCGCAAGCTGAGCACCGCCCTGTTCTAGGCGTCGGCGGTAGTGACAGACGCGCCGGCCGCTGGTTCGCACAACCAAATTTGGGCGTCCAGGCCTTGCGCGGTCCGGTAACGCTGCGCGACACGGGCCTGAAACTCGACCGCCTGATCGGCCTGCACCAGCGCCACTGCGCAACCCGCGAAACCACCCCCCGTCAGGCGAGCACCGAAACATCCGGGACTTTGTCGGGCAATCTCCACGATCTGGTCCAAAGCCGGACCCGAAACTTCATAGTCATCGCGCAAGCTCTCGTGGCTGGAGTTCATGAGGGCACCAAGGGTCTCGGGATCGCCGTCAGACATCGCCTGCGCGGCATCGAGAGTGCGCTGATTCTCGGTGATCACATGATGAGCTCGGCGCCGTTCAGTCCCAAGCTCGGTCGGCAACAGGTCCAAGTCCTCCAGTCGAGCGTCGCGCAGAGAATCGACGCCCATCGCCTCGGCCGCTCTGACACAGGCTGCTCTGCGCTCAGAATATTCAGAGTCAACAAGCTGACGACGGGTATTCGTGTCCATAATCGCCACGACGGATCTTTCCGGCAGCGGGTGCGGGCGGGTTTGCAGCGAGCGGCAGTCGATCAGCGAAGCGTGTCCCGCGACCGCCGAAGCAGAGATCATCTGGTCCATGGGACCGCTGGGAATACCCACCATCTCGTTGTCGACGCGCTGACACAGTCGGGCAGTCTCAGCGGGCGACCGCTCAGTTTGTGCGAAACCCAAGATTGCTGACGCAACAGCCACCTCGAGGGCCGCCGACGACGACAGGCCGGCGCCCGCTGGTATATCGGTGGCAATGGTCGCTTTCCAAGGTCCGGGATCGACGCCCTCGGCTTTCAACAAATCATGCACGCCGTGCAGATACACGGCCCAATGGTGAGATTCGATCTCGGTTGATGCCGGAGCGAGCACTGCGTGTCCAAAACCCTCCGAGAGGATCTCGGTCTTGGACCCGTTGGGTGCGCGGCTCGCGGCAATGGCTGTATCGAACGGCAAAGCCATCGGCAGCACAAACCCGTCGTTGTAGTCGGTGTGCTCTCCGATCAAGTTCACCCGTCCAGGCGCACGGCTGAACAGCTCCGCTCGACCCCAACGCCACTGATGTTGCTGAGTAGCCCGGTCCAGCGCAGACGGCTTGGTCATGTCGACTCTCGAATCACCAACTCCACCGGCAACACCAGGGGAGTGGGGTTGCTAGTCGGCTCTTCGATGAGTTCATGCAGAACCCGGATCGCCTCGGCGCTCAAGCGGGGACGGTCCAGTCTGATGGTCGTCAATCCAGGGTTTAGCAGGGCGCTCATCTCGATGTCGTTGCAGCCGACTATGGCAATGTCGTCGGGTACTCGATAGCCGCTCGCTTGAGCGGCACGCATGGCGCCGACAGCCATCAAGTCGTTGTAAGCGAAGATACCGTCGAGGTCGGGACGGCGCTCGAGCAGCTTCTGCAAACCGGCTGCTCCGCCACTGACCGTCGGCTGCACACGGACCAGTTCTGGAAGCTCAGCTCCCACCGGAGGGCTCTCGAATGCCTGGTAGAATCCGCGCTCACGGCGGCGCGTCCTGGGAACCGTGATCTCCGACCCGATCATGCCAATCCTGCGCCTCCCCGTGGCCAAGAGGTGTTGAGCAGCCTGGACCGCGCCATCCTCCAAGTCGAACGACACCGAGGCCAGATTGGGGAACTCGACGATGTCGTCGACCACGACGAGAGGCATACCCCGCCTAGCGTATCCGGCCAACTGATCAATAGTTCCGGGGGCCGGGAACACGATCACCCCGTCAACCGCGTGGGACCACAGTGACCTGAACACCTCGGCCTGGCGCTGGGAATCGCCGTCATTGCTCGCGAAGAATATCGTCCGACCCGTTTCGCGGGCCGCGTTCTGGATGCCCTCGGCCATGGCAGGGAAGAACGGGTCGGTCATGTCCACGCCCACCAGTCCGACCGTGCCGCTGCGGTGGGTGATCAGACCGCGGGCCAGCATGTTCGGCTGATATCCGAGGTCCTCGACCGCTTCGAGCACCCTGACGCGAGTGACCTCCGAAAAGCCCCCCTCGTCGTTGACTACCCTCGACACCGTACGAGGCGACACTCCGACCCGGTCGGCCACGTCTCGTAGGGTTGCTCCTCTTGGCATGTCGCTTGAGTCTTTCGGTGGACAACGATGTTGTCTGTCTAGCCGCGAATTTCGTAATGGTGTGGACTCAACAGCTAGCAGACAACACTGAATGCGTCGAACGCTACGTCAAGGATGGCGTCAACGTTGACGTAAGTCAAAACTTGTTCTATGGTGACCGCAGATTTGACGGGAGCGAAGTTGGCCAAAGTTGCATTCATCGGAGCGGGCAGCACCGTATTCGCCCGGAACCTCCTCAACGACCTGCTGGGTTACGAGGATATTCGCGACTGCCTGGAATTTCGGCTCCATGACATTGACCGGCAACGGCTCGAGACCTCCGAGATCGTGGCGCGCAAACTGGTTGACAGTTACGGCGCGGCCGCGCAAGTGAGCACCAGCACCGACCTGCGCACCGTCCTCGACGGCGCCGACTATGTGATCACCATGTTCCAGGTCGGCGGCTACGAACCGGCAACCGTGCTCGACTTCGACCTGCCCGAACAGTACGGACTCGAGCAGACCATCGCCGACACGATCGGCATCGGTGGCATCATGCGAGGTCTGCGAACCGTTCCAGTACTGGTGGACGTGGGCCGAACCATGAGCGAACTCTGCGCCGACGCAGTGTTGCTCAACTACGCCAACCCCATGGCAATCAACATGTGGGGTCTGGCCGAACTCTGCGAGGTCGACGCATACGGGCTCTGCCACAGCGTCCCCATCACCGCCCAACACCTGGCTTCCGATCTCGGCCTGCCGATCGAAGAACTGGACTACCTCGTCGCCGGAATCAACCACATGGCCTTCTTCCTCCGGCTTGAACACGAAGGCAAAGACCTCTACCCCGAACTTAAGAAACTCCACACCGACCCGGCCGACGCACCCAAACGCAGCGAATGGCAACTCCCCGACGCAGTCCGCTACGAGATGTTGCGACGCCTCGGCTACTTCGTCACCGAATCAAGCGAACATTTCGCCGAATACACGCCGTTCTTTCTCAAACGGGACCGCCCCGACCTGATCGAACGCTACGAAATCCCCGTACGCGAATATGTACGCCGCTGCGAAAACCAGATCGCTGATTGGGACGACCTGCGAATCCGACTCGAAGCGGGCGTCGACCTGATGGATATAGCCAGAACCAACGAGTTCGCCCCGCAGATAATTCACAGCCTCGAAACAGGCAAAGAACGCGAAGTGTACGTGAACGTGCCCAACCACGGACTGATCGACAACCTGCCCACCGGCTGCATCGTCGAAGTCCCCGCCAACGTTGACGGAAAGACCATCACCCCCTCGGTGATCGGCAAACTGCCGCCTCAACTCGCAGCGCTGATGGGCACCAACATCGCCCCGCAACAACTCACCGTCGAAGCTCTCAAAACCGGCAACCGAGACCACATCTACCACGCAGCGATGCTAGACCCCCATACCGCCGCCGAACTCGATCTCGAACAGATCTGGTCGCTGGTGGACGCGCTGATCGAAGCTCACGGCGATTTCATCCCGGAACCGCTGCGCACGCACGACGGAGGACCGACCTGACCATGCTCGGGGCTCCCAAGAACCCAACAAAACCTGGAAACTCCAGAAAACCCAAGGAGGGGATATGACCAAACCAACAGAGAGTTCACCAAAGCGCCGCGGCGCCGGACTGAACCGTCGAGACTTCATGATCGGAGGCGGGGCCGCCCTTGGTGGCGCAGCACTGCTTGCCGCGTGCGGCGATGACGACGGCGGCACCACCGCCACGACCACCACCGCCGCGCCGACCACCACGGCCGACACAGGCCCCGGTAGTACCACCCTCGGTTCAAACTTCTCCGGCGAAGTGCCGAAGGCAGCACTTGCAGCCGCGGTAGCAGCGACCGGTGTGGAGACCACGATCAACACGATCGACCACAACACCTATCAGGACAACTTCAACACCTACATCCAGCAACCCGACGATGTGGTGTCCTGGTTCGCCGGCTACCGGATGCGGGCTTTTGCCGGTAAAGGTGTCCTCGGCGACATCTCCGATGTCTGGAGCGGACTCAGCGGCATGTCCGACGGATTCAGAAGTGCCTCTACGGCGCTTGACGGCAAGCAGTACTTCGTGCCGTTCTACTTCTACCCGTGGGCCGTCCACTACCGCAAGAGCCTTTTCGCCGATATGGGCTACTCGATCCCGACCACTTGGGGCGAGTTCAAGGCACTTTGCGACACGATGGAAGGCGACGGCGTCATTCCGCTGTGCGCAGCCAATGACGGTCGCTGGCCCCAGATGGGCATGTTCGACATGATCAACCTCCGTGTCAACGGCTACGACTACCATGTCAGCCTGATGGGCGGCAATGAGAGCTGGGAGAGTGCGGAGGTCAAGAACGTCTTCTCAACTTGGGAAGAGATTCTCCCCTACTACCAGCCTGACGCAAACGGGCGTGCCTGGGAAGATTCAGCCGTTGCTCTGGGCGACAAGTCGGCAGGCATGTTCTTGATCGGGACCTTCTTGGCTGATCAGTACCCCGCGGGTGAAGAGATCTTTGAGGATCTCGACTTCTTCTTGTTCCCCGAGATCAACGCGGAGCACGGCCAGGACGCCATCGAGGCACCAATCGACGGCTTCATGATGGCTGCGAGCCCGGAGAACGAGACCGGGGCCAAGGCGCTGCTCGGCGGGCTCGGGTCCGCACCGGCGATTGATGCCTTCCTTGATGTCAACCCTTCGGTTGTGGCAGCCAACAGCAATGCCAACACCAGTGGCTACAACTCATTGCAGCAAAGCTCGGCTACGGCTGTGGGTTCAGCGAAGCAGATCGCGCAGTTCCTCGACCGCGACACAGATCCTGACTTCGCTGCCCAAGTGGTCGGCACCGGCATTGCCGACTTCCTGACCTCGCCGGGCAGTATCGATACGATCTTGGCCGACATTGAAGCCAAGAAGCAGACCTTCACCTTCGAGTGATCTAGGACCGAGTGATCTAGGACAATAAACTAGGTTCCCTCCATGGAAGCGACGGCGGCGTCATCGGTGAAACCGCGCCGAGGCGCGCGCCGCCGTCGCTCGTCCACACTCACCGGCAGGGATCGGATGTGGTTGTGGTTGATGGTGGGCATCCCTGCCTTTCTCCACATTGCGTTGGTTTGGCTTCCCGCCTCTTTGACAGTTGTCTTGTCATTCGCGGAGTGGGACAATCTGGCACCGGTGAGCGAAATCAGCGCAACCGGGTTTCGCAACTATTGGATCATCTTCACGATCTTTGAGACGGACCTCTTCGGAGCGTTGTTCAACAACTTGGTGCTAGTGGTGTGGCTCACTGTCTGCTCGGCGATCGGCATGTTGTTCGCCTACCTGCTCGACAAGAACATCCGCGGCACGGCGATCTACCAGAGCATCTACTACTTCCCGGTCGTCTTGTCGCTGGCGGTCGTCGGGTTCATCTGGAAGTCGACGATGTTCTCGCGTGACCGCGGTCTGCTGAACGCAGTTTGGCCGGGTGAGCCGGTTGATTTCGTGGGTGACAGCACCAAGCTGTTCAGTTTCGACTTGCCGTTTCTCGATCCAGCATTGGGGCTCTCCAAGAACTTCGCAGCCTTGCTTGTTGCGATGGCTTGGCGACACATCGGTTACATCATGGTCATGTACTTGGCCGGATTGAAAGCGGTCGATGCCTCTCTGCGCGAAGCCGCGCAGATTGACGGCTGCAACGAGTGGCAGTCTTTCAGACAGGTGGTGTTCCCCTCCTTAAGGCCGATAAACGTGATCGTCGTGGTGATCACAGTGATTGAGGCTTTGCGCGCCTACGACATCATCGCTGCGCTGAATGAGCCGCGCGGCACAGACGTCATGGGCACACTCGTCACCAAGAGCCTGCTGGGCGAGGGCAGCGGGCGTGTCGGATTCGGTTCTGCCTACGGAGTGGTGATGCTGTTGCTGTGTTTGGGCTTCATCATCTGGTATGTCGCGAACCACTATCGAGAGTCTGAATTGTGAGCGCGGTGACGTTCGACGATCAGTTGGCTTCGGCGGCCACCGGACCCGAGGGCGAGCTGCTTGATACAGTCCGCGCACGGCGCGCTCAACGACGGGGTTCAAGAGTCAAGCCGATGCGAGTGCTGCTCCACAGCTTCTTGGTGTTGATGGCGGTCGGTTGGCTCATCCCGATCGGCACGGCGATCTACAACTCATTTCGCGACTACCAGACCGACACCCAGCCGAACGGCCCGTTCGCGCCGCCCGAGATGCTGACGCTCGACAATTACCGTGCCGCCTGGGACGTTGGCGAGATGTCCAAGACTTTCGGCAACACCGCCTTCATCGTAATCCCCGCGTTGTTCTTGACCTTGCTGCTTGCGGCGATCGTGGCCTATGTGTGTACCCGCTACAGCTGGAAGTTCAACATCGTCTTCCTAGTGCTGTTCACCGCCGGCAACCTGATGCCTCAGCAGGTGCTTTTCCAGCCGCTGTTCCAGTTCTTCAAGTACATGCCTTGGCCGGATTTCATATCCGACACCAACACCGGCAATCTGTTGGGAACCAAGGTCGCAGTGATTCTGATTCATGTGGCGTTCCAGATCGGCTTCTGCACCTTCGTGCTGTCGAATTTCATGAAGACCATACCCAAAGAGATCAGTGAGGCTGCTGCGGTTGACGGTGCCGGAGTTTGGCGAGGGTTCTTTCAGGTGATTCTGCCATTGACACGTCCCGCGCTGGCGGCGTTGGGAACCTTGGAGTTCACCTGGCTCTACAATGACTTCTTTTGGGGTGCAGTGATGCTCAATCAGGGCGATGAACGTCCGATCACATCGTCGATCGCGATCCTGAACGGCCAGTATGGGAGCGACTTCAATCTGGTAGCAGCGGCATCAACTCTGATCGCACTGCCTACACTTATCGTTTACCTGGCTTTACAGAAGCAGTTCATCTCGGGCCTGACCCTCGGTGCGAGCAAAGGCTGAGCCAAGGTTGAAATTTCCCCGCAGGGCCTGCAGGTTTTCAGGTTCTCTAACCTCAGGAACCGACGAGTCGCAGGCCTGTTGCGGTATCGAACAGATGCACCATGTCGGTCTGGGGAACCAGGCTCACTCTGTCTCCCCGCCCTGAGATACTTAGGCCTTCGGTACGGACAACCACCTCACGGTTCTCAATCCCATCGGCCGTGCAATACAGGTAGGACTCCGAACCGAGTTCCTCAACGAGGTTGACGGTTGCGTCAAGTCCGCCCTCGTTCTTGGTGAGCAAGTTCTCGGGCCGGACACCGATCGTCACCGCGTCGGTTGTGACCTCGCGGGACTGTTCCGGCGTGAGTGGGATCTCCAAAGAGCCGGCACGCGCGACGTTGTCGCTGATTGTGCCCTCAAGCAGATTCATCGCCGGCGAGCCGATGAAACCGGCGACAAACAGGTTCGCCGGACGGGTGAACAACTCTCGTGGAGTCGCGCACTGCATCAAAATGCCGTCTTTGAGCACCGCCACGCGATCCGCCATGGTCATGGCTTCGACCTGATCGTGGGTGACATAAACGGTGGTCACAGCCAGACGCCTCTGCAACGCGGCGATCTGTGTTCGTGTCTGGACCCTCAGCTTGGCGTCAAGATTGGAGAGAGGTTCGTCCATCAAGAACGCTTGTGGTTGGCGCACGATCGCTCGGCCCATCGCAACCCGTTGCCTCTGGCCGCCGGAGAGTTTCGCCGGCTTGCGGTTGAGGTAATCGCTCAAGTCAAGCATCTCGGCTGCCTCGGCGACCCGCTTGGCGCGTTCGTTCTTGTCGACTTTGGCGATCTTGAGATGGAACCCGATGTTCTCGGCGGTGGTCATGTGCGGATACAACGCATAGTTCTGGAAGACCATGGCGATGTCGCGATCCTTGGGCGGAACGGTCGTTACATCCCGCTCGCCGATGTAGATCTCGCCGTAGTCGACCGGCTCGAGTCCGGCGAGCATCCTCAGAGTCGTGGATTTGCCGCAGCCCGACGGACCGACGAGAACAAGGAACTCGCCGTCGGCGATCTCCAAGTCAAGGCGATCAACAGCGGGCGGATCGCCCTCGTTGTAAACCCTTGTGGCTTGATCGAAAGTTACAGTAGCCATCAGCACCTCTGTTCTCTGGCTTCAGCGTTGATAGTCCCGCGTGTTGTTGTCTTGAGTGATCTTGGTCGTGGACCAACACTACGTCAACACTACCTGACGCGACCGAACAGGGTCTAGGTCAAAGGGAGCTAGTTGTCAGTTCGCGTGAGGTTGTTGGCGCGTGATGCGGGTGGGCCGTCTATGGCGGTGTGGTGTCGGTGACAGTTGTAGTCGTGGATCCAGCGTTTGAGGCGGATACGGCGTCGGCGACCTCATCGCAGCCGAAATCTTGGTCCACACCGGCGACCCCACACGATTCAAGACCAAAGCAGCGTTCGCGAAGGCCGACGGCACCGCACCCATCCAAGCCAGCTCCAGACGTGTCCAACGACACCGCCTCAACCGAGGCGGAAACCGACAGATCAACAAAGCCATCCACACCGCCGCCATCGCCCAGATCGCCCGACTCGACACCCAAGGCCACCGCTACTACCAACACTGCCTCGCCCGCGGCAAAACCAAACGAGAAGCAATCCGCACCCACAAACGACGCATCTCCGACCGCATCTGGATCCACCTCAACACAACACAATTGACATAGGAGCTCAACTAGTTTCGAACAGCCGCATTTCTGTACATAGTCTGGCTGCGAGTGGCTAGGGTGCAGTAACGCCTCGGCGTGCTTCCCCCCAGAACAAGCACTCACAAAGGACAGCGCGGTGGGCAGAGGCGAGGCGGTTGCGCGATGGGCTGACTCGGTCGCGGACCGGCTCGGGGTGAGCATCTGGGGATTTGTCGCAGGTGTCGCGTCGATCATCGCCGCGGCCGTGGGCGGCTGGTGGGCGTTGGCGTCACCGGACGTGACCCCCGTCGAGGAGGTACTACCCAGAGTCGTCACCGCACCCAGCGCTGTGGCGGTCGATGGATCATCTCAGGCGTCGGAGGCCAGCGGGCGGATCGTGGTCCACATCGAAGGCGCGGTCGCGCTGCCCGGGGTGCACGAACTCGCCGCGGGATCCCGTGTTCACGATGCCATCGACGCCGCTGACGGGTTGACCGCGGACGCGGACCGCTCACGGATAAACCTGGCAGCGCAACTCGCTGACGGTCAACGGGTTTGGGTTCCAGCGTTGGGGGAGCCAGAACCGGCGGTGGTCAATATGGCCGCCGCCGCAGATCCCGGCGGTTCTGGAGGCGCTCCGGTCAACCTCAACACCGGTGATCTTCAAGCCCTGGAGACGCTTCCGGGAATCGGGCCGAGCATCGCCGCTGCGATCATCCGCCACCGTCGAGAACACGGTGCTTTCAGTCGAGTCGAAGCGCTGCTCGAAGTTCCGGGGATCGGTCAGGCGAAACTAGAGCAGCTCGAACCGCTGGTAACTGTGTGACAGCGCATCTTGTAGCAATGGCCGCGGCTCTGGGGGCGTGGTGGATGCTCGCTGTCTCTGTGCCCGTGCTGGTCGTGATGGCTTTGGTGACGTGTTGGCAGCGACACATCGCGTTGGTGGTCCTGCTCACGTTCACCGCTGTCGGAACCCGTGGAGCTGCGGCAGTCGACGCACTCGACCCGCCTGAAGCAGGCTCGTTCTCCGGTTGGGTCACGCTGCTCGACGACCCCCGGCCAGTGGGCACGGTAGGAGTTGTGGCCACGGTGCGCCATGAACGCAAACGTCTGACCGCTGTCGCCCATGGCGCAACCGCGGCGCGGCTCGACGACGCGTTGGCTGGAGAACGGCTCTTGTTGAGCGGACGGATCGCACCCGTGGATCCACAAGACGCGTTTGCCCACTGGCGCCACATTGTCGGCAGGCTGACCGTTGGATCGGTTGAGGGCCGCGAACCGGGATCACCGGTATCCCGGTTCGCGAACACGGTACGCAGAACGCTCGTTGACGGGGCCGGGACTTTGAGCCGCAGCGACCGAGCCATATTTCTGGGCATGGTGATAGGTGACGATCGCGGCCAGACAGCGGTCGTCGCGGATGACTTCCGAGCGGCTGGTCTGGGGCATCTGCTGGTGGTTTCGGGCCAGAACGTGGCGTTCGTGCTTGCTGTAGTGGCCCCGCTCGCAGGCCGTTTCAGACCGGCGTTTCGGGCGTTGTGGCTCTTTGCCGCGTTGTTGCTGTTCGCAGTGATCACCAGATTCGAGCCCTCAGTGCTGCGAGCCGTAGCTATGGCCGGCGCCGGGATCGGGGCTTCGGTCATGGGCACGCCGATCGACGGGAAACGGGCCCTGTCCTGGGCCGTGGCAGGGTTGTTGCTGATCGATCCGTTCCTGGTGCACCTAGTGGCGTTTCAGTTGTCGGTAGCGGCCACTGCCGGCATCGTTTGGTGGTCGGCTCGGCTCGCGGACCGCTTCGCCGGACCGGCTTGGTTGCGGGTTCCGATGGCGACGACCGCGACCGCGCAGTTGGCGGTGTCACCAGTGCTGCTGGGTTTGTTCGGACCGCTGCCGCTGGCGTCGCTTCCGGCCAACCTGTTGGCGGGACCGATCTCGGGCGCGGTGATGGTCTGGGGCTGCACCGGCGGACTGCTTGCAGGCGTGATCGGTGGCATTGCCGCCGAGATAATCCACCTGCCCAGCAAGGTGATGCTCTGGTGGATCGGCAGCGTTGCTTCGCGTGCCGCGCTGGGGCCGCAGGCAACCCTTGGTGCGGTGTCGATTGTGCTGCTGGGAGGGGCGGCGTTGCTGGCGATGTCCAAGGTCCGGCTGATGACGCTCGTGGCCGGTGTGATCGCACTTCTGGTGGCATTGGTGGCGCTGGTCTCGGCGCCGACCCTTGGGGCCGGCGAACATCGTCTGACCGGAGAATCGCGGGCAATTGTGTCCGACAACGGAAACTTGGTGCTGGTGCTCGACAATCCGCCGACGCGGGCCCTCGTCGAATCGTTGCGGGTTGCCGGGGGCGGAAAACCCAAGTTGGCCATCGCTCTCGACGGAGATCGCTCCGACGCCGAAGCGGTGCTGGCGTTGACCGAACGCTTCGGGGAGTTCCCGGTGGCAGCTCCGCCGATGCATCGCGTGCCGGGAGGCCGCACGGTTCAAGCAGGGCAAACCGTGGACATAGACGAACTGACCTTGCGCTTCGAGCGAGTCGAGCCTCGACTGGAGATGAGCGTGCGACGTGGAGTCGGCTCGTAGTCGAACAGAGTGCTCGTTGTCGTAGTCTGCGTGTATGGTCCGGTCGATGTTCCTCGAGTTGGGCGACACGCGCTTTGATGTGAGCGATCGTGCGCTTGTAATGGGCATCCTGAATAGAACTCCTGACTCCTTTTTTGACAGCGGGAAATACTGGGATTTCGATGATTTCTTGCTTCAAGCGGAACTGCTGGTCAACCAAGGCGCCGACTTTTTGGATGTCGGCGGAGTCAAAGCAGGTCCCGGACCAGAAGTGACTCCGCAGGCTGAAATCGAACGGGTTGCCCCAGCCATCGAAGCTCTGCGAAAGCGTTTTGACCTGCCTGTCTCGGTCGACACATTCAGGGCTTCGGTACTTGAAGAGTCTCTCAAAGCGGGGGCTGTGGTCGGCAACGACATCAGTGGGTTCGCTGACCCCGACTACCTGAGGGTCGCCTCCGAGCACGGCGCTTCAGTGGTCGCCACTCATGTGCGCATAGGCCCTCGCATTCCTGACCCTCAGCCTCGCTACAAAAACCTCCGGGCCGAGGTGGCTGAGTTCTTGCGGGTGCGGGCGGAGGCCGCGTTGGCGGCGGGGATCCCGCGCAACAGAATCATGATCGACGCCGGGCTCGACTTGGGAAAAACGCCAGCCATGTCAACCGAATTGATGCGTCACAGCGACGATCTGGTCCGGTTGGGGTTCGTAGTCTTCCTGTCGGCATCCAACAAGGGATTCCTTGGCGAGTTGACCGGTACTCTGGTAGACGACCGGACAGACGCCACGCTCGGTGCGCATGCCCTGGGAATCGCGCTCGGCTGTCGCGTCCTGAGAGCCCACGACGTTGTCGGCAGCCGTCGCATCGCAGACATGATGGCCGTCCTGTTGCGAAATCGCCGCTCCGACAATGGCGCAGAGACCGGCCGCGGGGGATCCGGCGGCCCGAGCGGCCCGGTGAGCGCAGCGAACAAGAGCGGGGGAT
>VXYK01000055.1:39420-146438 GCA_009845995.1 Acidimicrobiaceae bacterium
GGGGGATCCGGCGGCCCGAGCGGCCCGGTGAGCGCAGCGAACAAGAGCGGGGGATCCGGCGGCCCGAGCGGCCCGGTGAGCGCAGCGAACAAGAGCGGGGGATAGCGCGCAGATGGCTGTTCGGCTCATACTCGGCGACGACCCAGTTCTCGTGGGAGAAGCGGTGAGCAAAGCCGTTGACGAGTTGATCGGCGAGGGCGACCGTTCGCTGATGCTCGAAACACTCACCGAAGCTGAATACCGCACCGAGGAAGGCACCTTCGAACCAGCCCGCCTGATCGACGCAGCCCGAACGCCACCGTTCTTGACCGACAAACGTGTGGTGGTCGGTCGCCACGCGAGCCGTTGGGCACGTCCCGAACATCTCAGTGCAATAACCGAGTTGCTGGGCGAGCCGCTCGATTCAACGGACCTGGTGATCGTGTGGGAGCGCGGCGTCGATCCCAAAGTAGACAGGATGCCGTCGCTTCCCAAGGCATTGAAGGAGGCCGTGGAGGTAGCGGGAGGCACCGTCCAACAGACTTCGGTGCCGAGAGGCAAGGGCGCGTCGGCATGGCTGCGAGAGCACCTGGGTTCCTCGACGCTCGAGTTTGATCGGACCGCTGTCGCGGCCATCGAAACCCTCATCGGAGAAGACCGGGGCCGTGTCGTCGGACTGTTGCGAACACTTGAAGGCGCACTCGGTCCAGATGCGACCGTCACCAGCGACGATGTGGCCGTATACGGCGGAGACAATCTCGGTTCAGCGGTGACGTGGACTCTCGACGACGCCATCGACAAAGGCGATATAGCGGCCGCACTGAAAGTGCTGACCCGACTCATCGAATACGACGGAACTCTGAGCGAACGAAATGGAGCGGCATTTCGGTTGCTGGGAATGTTGCACAGGCGATATGCGAACATGCTCCGCCTCGACGGCGCCGGTGTCTTCAACGAAGCCGAGGCAGCAAAGCTGTTGGGAATGAAAGGTTCAACGTTCCCCGCCAAGAAGGCGATGCAGCAGAGCCGCAGCCTCGGGACGTTCAAGCTGGCACGGGCCATCGAGTTGTTGGCGACCGCCGACCTGCAACTTCGGGGCACAGTCGACTGGCCACCCGAGTTGGTGATGGAGGTACTAGTAGCCCGGCTGAGCAACCTCAGCCATCGCTCTAACCGTTGAGTTTGCGAACCAGGCGGCTCTTGTTGCGGGCCGCGGTGTTCTTGTGGATCACGCCCTTCTGGGCAGCCTTGTCGATTCGCTGGACAGCCAGCCGGACCGCTTCCTCAGAATCGGGAGCATCATCGTCGATGGCGTCGAGCGCCGTGCGAGTGCGGGTGTTGATCTCAGAACGGACGCTGCGGTTGCGCTGATTGCGCTTCAGGTTCTGACGGTTGCGCTTAATTTGCGACTTGATATTTGCCACGGTTACCTGCTGGTGATCACGATTGGACGACGGGCCAGCGTATCGGGTGCAGGCACTGGATCGCACCCGCTCGCAGATATCGTCGTCAGCAGATGGACCTTGAGCGCATACGTAACACGTCGATCATCGCCCACATTGATCATGGCAAGTCAACCCTCGCCGATCGGTTGTTGGAACTCACCGGCGCTGTCGACATCAGAGACATGCGCGCCCAGTACCTCGACTCCATGGAACTCGAACGGGAGCGGGGCATCACCATCAAGCTTCAATCGGTCCGCCTCGAATGGAACGACCATGTCATCAACCTCATCGATACACCCGGCCATGTCGATTTCGGTTACGAGGTAAGTCGATCACTGGCCGCTTGCGAAAGCGTGATCCTAGTGGTCGACGCGGCGCAGGGGATCGAGGCCCAGACTCTGGCGAACTGCTATCTGGCGATGGAGAACGACATGGAAATTGTCGCTTGTCTCAACAAGATCGACCTCCCCGCGGCCGAACCCGACAAGTACGCCGCGGAAATAGAGCAGGTCCTTGGTATCCCGGCCGACAATGTCCTGCGCATCTCTGCCAAGACCGGCGAGGGGGTCGCAGAACTTCTCGACGCGGTCGTGGCGACCACTCCCTGCCCGCAAGGCAACCCCACCGACCCGCTGCAAGCGCTGATATTCGACTCGCACTTCGATCAGTACCGCGGTGTGGTGTCTTCGGTGCGGGTAGTCAACGGAGTCATGTCGTCTGAGTCCAAGCTGCGGTTCATGCATGCCCAGACAACACATGATCCCGACGAAATAGGCGTGCGCACACCAGAGAATCAACCTGTTGACGAACTCGGCCCGGGGGAGACCGGCTATCTCATCGCCGGCATAAAAGATGTGGGAGAAGCTAGATCGGGAGAGACGGTCACCACCGACAAGAACCCGGCCGCTGAACCGCTCGACGGCTATGCGGAACCCAAGCCGATGGTCTTCTCAGGGCTGTATCCGATTGAAGGAGACGAGTTCACCGATCTTCGAGAAGCCCTTGAGAAACTGCGGCTCAACGACTCGAGTTTCACCTACGAGCCCGAGACGTCCGGTGCTCTCGGATTCGGGTTCCGTTGCGGATTTCTCGGCCTGCTGCACATGGAGATAGTCCGCGAGCGGCTCGAACGGGAATTCGGGCTCTCGCTGATCTCCACTGCGCCGTCGGTCCAGTACCGGGTCACCCGCAACGACCAACGCACCGCCGTGGTGTCAAACCCGTCTGACCTGCCACCGGCAGGCGAGATCACCTCCATCGCCGAGCCCTACTTGAAAGTCAGTGTGCTCGCACCGTCGCAGTACACAGGAACCGTCATGGACCTGTGCCAAGGTCGACGAGGCAAGATGTTGAAGATGGAGTACCTGTCGCCTGAGCGTGTCGAGATCAGCTATCGGTTGCCCCTCGCCGAGGTCGTGATCGACTTCTTCGATCAACTCAAGAGTCGCACGCAGGGTTATGCCAGCCTCGACTATGAACCCGACGGCTACGAGGTCAACAGCCTCGTCCGGGTCGATGTTCTGCTTCACGGCGAAGCGGTCGATGCTTTCAGCACCATCGTCCACAAAGATGACGCATACGGATACGGCAAGAAGATGGCCGAAAAACTCAAAGAGCTGATTCCCCGCCAGCAATTCGAGGTGCCGATCCAGGCTGCGATCGGGGGAAAGATCATCGCCCGCTGCACTGTGCGCGCCTATCGCAAGGATGTGACCGCCAAACTCTACGGCGGTGATGTCACCCGCAAGAACAAACTGCTCCAGAAGCAGAAACGCGGGAAGAAACGCATGAAGTCGATCGGCAGAGTCGACATTCCCCAAGAAGCGTTCATCTCTGCGTTGCAACTGCACGACTGAAGAGGCACGACTGAATGGTCTGATGTCCAGACCTCGGCAACCGGTACAATCGCATTGATGATTGACGATCGGCGCATGTTGTTCGACAACCGCAAGGCAGCGATCCTCTCAGCCGTTGTCCAGCAGTACATCGAAACGGCCCAGCCGGTGGGTTCGAGCCGTGTGTCCAACGCTCCAGGAGTGGCCGTATCGCCGGCGACGGTGCGACACGACATGGCAGTGCTCGAGGAGCAGGGCTATCTCACCCAACCACACACCAGCGCAGGACGGATTCCGACCGACAAGGGCTACAGGTTCTTCGTAGACGCCCTGCGCAAGCGTGAACCCTCGTTGGTGGCAGCCGATCGTGGAATGGTCCGACAGTTCTTTGCCGATGCACACGGCGAACTCGAATCTGTCCTCGCCCGCACCTCAGATCTACTTATTTCACTCACGGACTGCGCGGCCGTGGTGGTCGGCCCCAACGTCGACATCGCCCGAGTGCGATCAACCCAACTGGTCGATCTTGCTTCGCATGTGGTGATGGTCGTCGCGGTGATGTCCAACGGCGTGATCGAGAAGCGGACCGTTGAGGTAGCCACCGAACTCACACCGGAGATAGTTCAAGACGCAGGTCGCAGGTTGGCCGAAACAGTCGTCGGCAAGTCTTTGGCGGAGATCCAGACCCAGGCGATCGACGACGACCCGCTCCTCAACGCCGCGGTCGAGGCGCTGCGCGCAGCGAGCCACACCGCGGAGATCGTTGTTGGAGGAGCATCGCGGGTAGCCGCGGCGTTCGACGCGGTCGACCAGATTCGCGACGTGCTAGCCATCCTCGAACAGCAGATCGTGGTTGTCTCACTGATCCGTGACGTGCTTGACCGTGGCATGCGGGTCGCAATCGGTCAGGAGACGGGCGTAGAGCCTCTGGCAGACTGCTCTCTCGTCGTCGCTCCGTACTCGCTTGAGGGAGAGACGACCGGAATGATCGGCGTGTTGGGTCCGACACGCATGGATTACGAGCAGGCACTCTCAGCAGTAGCTGTGGTGAGCCGCCGACTTGGTCGCGTGCTGAGCGAGAACTGAAATGGCCGACCACTATCAGACTTTGGGAGTTGAACGGGACGCGACGGACGAGGAGATCAAGCGCGCCTACAAGAAACTCGCGCGTCAATACCATCCCGACATGAACCCGGGGGACTCATCGGCCGAGACCCGTTTCAAGGAGGTGGCGGCTGCCTACGAGGTGCTTGCTGATCGGGACCGCCGAGCCCGCTATGACCGATTCGGCACCGACGCTCCAGGAGCCGGCGATCCCTTCGGCGGAGGTATAGGCGACATCTTCGAGGCGTTCTTCGGCGGAACCGGTTTCGGTGGCCAAACGCAGGGGCGAACGGGCCGTCCCCGTGGCGAAGACATCGAGGCGCACATCGATCTTGATCTGGAAGATGTCGTGTTCGGCGGGGAACGCGACATCAAGGTGCGCACCGCGGTTCGTTGCGAACCTTGCGACGGGTCCGGTGCAGCGCCGGATACTCGACCTGTTGTCTGCGATGAATGCGGCGGAACGGGACAGGTTCGCCGAGTTCGCCAGTCCGTGCTCGGCCAGATGGTAACGGCTTCAGCCTGTCGGACCTGCGGAGGAGCGGGCGAGAGGATCGAGACGCCGTGCGATGAATGCGGCGGACTCGGGCGAACGATCGAGCAACGAACCTACAAGGTCGAGGTTCCAGTTGGTGTGGACGATGGGACGACGCTGCGTCTCGGCGGTCGTGGCGCTGTGGGGATGCGCGGTGGAGCCCAAGGCGACCTGTATGTCCATGTCCGGGTGCGCCCGCATCCGATATTCCACCGCGACGGAGACGATCTGGTTCACGCGTTGTATGTGCCGTTCACTCAGGTCGCGTTGGGAGCCGAACTCTCCTATGAGACTCTCGATGGGGCCGAGACTCTGGTGATTCCTCGTGGAACCGAGAGCGGCACGGTGTTTCGGTTCCGCAATCGCGGTGTGCCTCATGTTCAGGGTAGGGGGCGCGGTGATCTGCGGGTTGAAATCGTCGTTGACGTACCCGATGAACTGGACGAAGAGCAGGAGAACTTGCTGCGCGAGCTGGCCGAGGCACGCGGCGAAGAGGTCGCAGAACCTGGTCAGGGCTTGTTTTCACGAATCAAGTCGGCCTTCACATGATCTTCGAGCACGCTGGTAGGTGAAGACGAGTGCCAGAGCCGAAGTCGACCGGTGACTCCACGACCGCTGGTTACAACAGGCGCGTGGGGGAGACGCTGAGGGCCACTCGGCGGCACAAGAAGATGTCGCTGCAGGAAGTCGAGGGATTGTCGAACCAGGAGTTCAAGGCGTCGGTTCTCGGGGCATATGAGCGCGGCGAACGCGCCATCTCAGTTCCGCGCCTGTGGAGATTGGCTCGCTTCTATGGTGTGGAGACGACACAGCTCCTTCCGCTCGATGAATCCGCGCTCGCCGCAGGTCGCGGATCAGACGCCGCCGACCCGGTGTTGGGTGACCTGGTCGAGAAACTGGACTTGTCAGACTCTGAAGCTCAAACCCTCAAACGGGTCCTGTCGACGATTGCGGCTGCACTGGAGGCAGAGTCAGGACCGTCCCCGGATGAATCAAATCAGGGTTCCCGTTGAGGATTTCGCGGTTGGTTTCGATGAGTAGTCGCCAGTAGGCGACCACTGCGGTCGGTTCAGCGTCGTAGCCCTGATCGCGCAGGGTTTTCATTGCGATTTTCCAAAGGTGGTCTCCTTCGTTGACAGTCCAACTCTGCGAACTCGAAGCTCTGGAGGAGTCGCCTTGATGGGTGCCGGAAGTAGATTCGACGAGTCTGGAAGCGGTCGTGTCCGAGTGGGGCAACATTGTGGTCGCGTGCGTGGGCTTCTCCGACTGCTGAGCCGTTGGTGGACCGACTTCCAGGGGACCGAGATCCGTCAGCACAGGTGTGAATCTGGCCGGCTCGACCTGTGGTCCCAGATCCTCCAGAACCACGCGGGCATCGACGCTTTGTGTGCTGGCGGCTGCGACCGTGGGAGCGGCGAGCGCGACGGTGACAACGCTTGCGGCGAGGAGTTCCCTGAAGGAATTCGGTGTAATGCGACGCCAGACGCCCTGCAGCAGGCCGCTTGGACGGAGCGCCGCGAGCAAACCGGCTGTGCCTATGAAAATGCCCCAGCCGGCGAATGTGATGCCAACGATACGCAGCAGGGTTATCGACGCGGCCGCTGTGCCGTGTCTTTCCCACCAGTCGGCGAATGCACCTGGGCCTGTCGAAGGCCAGGGCGTCGAACTGTCGAGTTCGATCAGGAAGGCAGCGCAGCATAGTGACAGCAGCACCAGCGCGGCACAACGCAGAGGGTCAGGACGATGAGTGTTCATAAAGACTCCGAATCTATGAGTGTTGATCCACCGGCGTGGATTACCCGAAGGTGATCGCAACCGTCGATTGGGTCGTTGCGAAGGTCGACGGCTCCCTCTATAACGGTCACGTAGTCGGCCTCAAGGCGTTCCGACGGCGCAGGCCAAGTTGCGAACACTGCGACCAGCCCGGTGCTCGGTTGAAGCAGCGCCATCGTTACCTCTCCGTCGCACGTCCAGTCACCGAGAATCGCGACATCGCCCAACTGTCCAACCCCGTAGCGGCGGCCCTGATGGGTGATGATCAGGGGATCCTCGTTGACGGCACCGCTTCGACTCTCAGCCAGTTCGGTGGTGTCCGGGGACAAGACGGCGGCGGGGTTGGTGCTGGTAGGCACTGGGTCGACGGGCACTGGGTCGACGGGCACTGGGTCGGCTTGAACCGCGCTGAGCGCAAGGGTGGTGTCGGTGGAACCCCCGGGTTTGAACAGCAACCAACCCAACACAGCCAGCCCAATCACAGCAATAGCTGCCGCCGAAACCCGTCTAGAAGGAACCGGTGGCGCAGTACGCCCGTGTCGGGCCGCACGCCTGTGGGGACCGCCGTGCATACGATCGAGTTCTGCAGTGAGATCGCTGGCCGTCACCGAACCGCGCTCCGCGCGTCGCGCCAGAGCTTCAAGCTGGCGACGCTCCTTTTCTTCGCAAGCCGCAGCAAGATGATCTATCAGACCAGCGAAACCTGCCAGATCACGTGCACAACCCGCTTCGCTCGACGCGGCAGCGTCGGCCAGCCCGCACAGGACCGGTCGCTTGTCTGGTGCCACCAGGACATGCTCAGGACACAGCGCACCGTGGACGGTTCCGAGGTCGTGGAGGTCAGCGACGATTGATGCGGCCGAGGCCAGCGCTTCGAGAGACTCGGCGGGCGTGTTGGGCGGCTGTGTTGCCCAGGAGTCAGGACCCACAAATGCCAGGTACAACTCGACAGGGTGTCCCTCGACGAAATCGACAAACTGCACGACTCCGGGGTGTTCCAAGCGCCTCAGCAGTTGCGCCTCGTGGCGAATCCGATCCGAGTCTTCTGGACGTGCGGTTTTGCAAGCCAACAGGTTCCCGTTTCTTCGGGTAACCGTTATGCCTGCCATGGATATTGATATTACATGAAAACTCATTAATTGCAACTATAAATCGTAGAGGCCAGTGGAGTGGTAGGGCCGGTAGCCTTGATGTGATGTCGTCTCCGCGCGTAGTTGCCTTGGAGCCGGAGTCACCGGCTGAGCAGGCCGGACTCATGGTGGGCGATGAGATCTTGAAGATCGACGGCGAAGCGCCGCGTGATGTCATCCGCTGGCAGATCCTGACCGACGACGCCGTAGTGCCACTCAGCGTGCAACGAGAATCACAGCGTGTTGATCTGGTCGTGACGAAACGCCCTGGAGAGCCGCTCGGTGTCGAAGTGCACGCGGCCGTGTTCGACAGAGTGCAGACATGCGACAACCACTGCGAGTTCTGCTTCATTCATCAGCTGCCTCGGGGAATGCGTCGCTCGCTGTACCTGAAAGACGACGACTACAGGCTTTCCTTCCTGTACGGGAACTTCACGACCCTGACACGTTTCTCCGAACTCGATATGGAGCGTGTCATCACCGAGCGTCTGTCACCGCTCAACGTGTCGATTCACGCCACGGACCCGCAAATCCGCGCTGATATTCTGGGCAATCGTCGGGGTGCGGTGTCGTTGCGGTGGCTTCGGGTGCTTCTGGATCACGGGATCGAGGTTCACGGCCAGGTGGTTGTATGTCCTGGCGTGAACGATGGCGACGTACTCGAAGACACTCTCGCGGGCGTGCTTGAACGTTTCTCGGAGTTGGCGACGATCTGCGTAGTGCCACTGGGCGTGTCCCGTTTCAACAAGCAGAAGCGGATGAGGCCCCACACGATCACAGAAGCGCAGCGGGTCGTCGATATTGTCAGCGATTGGCAAGAGATCTTCCTTGGCGTCCTCGGCCGACGCTTGGTGTTCGCGGCCGACGAGTACTACCTGATGGCGGACAGGCCGTTCCCCGACGCGGACAGCTACGAGGGATTCCCGATGCATGAAGACGGAATCGGTATGGCTCGCACGCTCGAGTCGGAGTTCCAGAATCCGACCACCGAACCGACACGCCCCAGATCTGGGTTTTTCGCCTGGGTCGACGGAGCGCCCGCTGACGGATACAGATCGCCCCGCTCGGGTTCACCGGCAACCTCGGTCGGCGCTCCCGAAGACACCGGGTCCGGCGAGTCCGACGTTTCGATGGCAAGGGCGACGAGAGTGTCGCTCGGTGCGGCCAGGCACGCGCCAGTCGGGGTGCTGACCGGGACGATGTCCGCACCAGTGATCGAGTCGTTGACGAACTCGCTGGGCCGCACAGATGTGCGGGTCATCGCAGTGCCCAACAATTACTTCGGCGGCAACATCGGGGTTACGGGACTGATGGTCGGCGAGGATCTGGAGAGGGTCCTGTCAGGCGAACCAGAAGGTCATCGCTATCTTCTGCCCGATGTGTGCCTGAGTCGGGGAGTGTTCCTCGACGGCACGTCGCCCCAGGATCTGCCTCGCACCGTTGAAGTTGTTCCGACCGACGGCGCGGCCTTGCGCCACGCCTTGACCCTCGGCGGTCGCACAGAGGCGGTCCGGGCGTGACCCTTCCAATTGTGGCTGTCGTGGGCTGTCCGAACGTCGGCAAGTCGACGCTGGTCAACCGTATTGTCGGACGTCGTGAGACCATCGTTGAGCCGCGCCCGGGAGTCACCCGGGACCGCAAGGTCCTAGAGGCGGAATGGCTCGGTCATCATTTCCGCCTTCTCGACACGGGCGGCTGGACAGCTGACGGCGATCTGCTCGATGACAAGGTCTCAAAGCAGTCCGAGTTGGCGATGGCGCAGAGCGATGTCGTGCTCTTCGTGATTGATGCGACGATTGGAGTGAGGCCCGACGATCAGCAGGTGGTCAAACACTTGCGGCGTTCCAAGGTGCCGGTGCTGCTAGTGGCCAACAAAGTCGACGACGCCAGCCACGAGCATTCGATCTGGGAGCTGATGGGACTGGGTCTGGGCGACCCGTTCCCGGTCAGTGCTCTGCACGGTCGAGGAACCGGCGATCTGCTCGACGAAGTGGTTCGTCTTCTGCCGGGCGACCCGAGCGACACGCCCGCAGAACTCGCTGACCACGATCCCGCAGCGCATGATCCGAACATGTTCGCGGTGGCACTGGTCGGGCGCCCCAATGTAGGCAAATCAACGCTGTTCAATCGGTTGATCGGCGAGGAACGCGCCATCGTCCACGACAGACCCGGCACCACCCGCGACGCCATCGACACAATCGTCGAAACCGATCACGGTCCGATCCGGTTCATCGACACGGCCGGGATGCGCCGCAAAGCGCGGATAGCCG
This sequence comes from Acidimicrobiaceae bacterium, assembly GCA_009845995.1. Taxonomy (GTDB): domain Bacteria; phylum Actinomycetota; class Acidimicrobiia; order Acidimicrobiales; family Aldehydirespiratoraceae; genus VXYK01. The sequence continues at coordinate 49,492 of VXYK01000055.1, forward strand.
AGGACACCGAGTACTACTCGCTGCTTCGAGCCCTGAAAGCCGTCGACAGTTCCGATGTTGCTCTGCTGGTGATCGACGCCACCGTCGGTGTCACTCACCAGGACCAGCGTCTCGCCGAACGAGTCGATGGGGCCGGCTGCCCGATCGTGATTCTGCTCAACAAATGGGAACTGCTCGATACCGTCAAGCGAACCAAGATCGCCGAAGACGTGGAGCGCAAACTCGGATTCTTGGGCGACTCTCCGGTTCTGCGAATCAGCGCACTGTCGGGCAAGGGAGTCAATCGTCTGTGGCCGGCGATTCAGACATCAGTCGTCGAATACCGCACCAGGATCCCAACTCGCGACGTCAACAAAGTCATTAGGTCCGCGCAAGCCGCGCAGCCCGCGCCGCGCGGGGCTCGGGTGCTGTACGCCACCCAAGGCGCAACTGACCCACCGACATTCATCCTGTTCGTCAACAGAGAACTGCCGAGAACATATATGCGCTATATCGAGCGTCGGCTGCGCGAAGAGTTCGGATTGGGTTCGACTCCGATCAAGCTGAGGGTGCGCAAGCGCAGCGATTAAACCGTCGTAATGGGGTGTGTTGCTCGGTTATAGTTGTGCTGGGCGATACCAGCTCGGCCGCGAAGGCGAGTTCCTGGAGGGGAACCGGCTCAACACAACGGGAGCCACGATGACAACTATCATTCTCGCTACTCTCGCAGTTCTCAGCACGGCGACGTCTGTCGTCTACGCTCGCTCGGCCCGTCGCCGGTTGCGGCTCGCTCGTTTGATCGAGACAGACACCGCCGATGATCGGGAAGGGCATTCGCTGGCTTTCGTCGCCTATCGCAAAGAAGCTCACACGTCGGTTGTGTATGCGCTGATAGCGCCTGCCGCCGCGGTGGTTGCCGTATTCGACGGCACCAACGTGACCGCGGCGATCTTCGGTCTGCTGATCGTGCCTGCCGGTGCTGCTCTATGGTGGTCGCGCACCCTGGCTCGCGAGGCTCGCATGGCCCGCAACCGCTACGACATCGAACGCCGTGCCTCAGAGGCGCTCGAGCAGGAGCAGTTGGCACCCAAGGCATGGGCCGCCCGTCTCGCTCCTGAGCAGGTTCCCGACTTCCCGGGCTTTGAGATTGGTCGTGTCTACCAAGCCGGTTCGGGACTCATGGCCGGAGACTTCTTCGATGTGCACAGGGTGGGGCCCACCAGGGTCGCCGCGGTTATCGGTGATGTGGCCGGTCACGGCATCGAGTCTTCGATCACGGCCTTTCAAGCGAAGTACTTGCTGAGGGTGTTTCTGCGCCAGTTCCGTGATCCAGCCCAAGCCTTCGAGGAACTAAACGAGCAGCTTGCCTCCGGCGACCGACACGAGGAGTTCATTTCTGCCGCGGTGGTCGTGTTCGATACTGAGGCTAAAACCCTGCGTTGTGCGTCCGCGGGCCACCCAGCTGTGTTCTTCTTTCAAGAAGACGGCGTGAAGCCGCTGCGCTCCACGGGCCCGTTGCTGATGCTCGACTCCAATGCGACCTATTTCTCCCGGGAGATTCCGATGGAGAGTGGTGACATGATCGTCATGTACACCGACGGTCTTGCCGAGGCCCGCGCTGGCGGATCGTTGTTCGGCGAGGATCGCATCATCAAGACCGCGGAACGGGAACTGAACGCACCGCCCGATGTGTTGTGCAAGGCTCTGCTCGACGCGGCGAAGGATCACGCGGGCGGGATTATCGATGACGACACCGCGGTCATGGCGATTCGTCGCGACTGATCCCTGCGCCGACTTCGATGCCTTGGTGTACGTCGTGTGATCGGAACTGGACTCCAACGTCTTTGACGACTGCAGGCACCTGCCCCGAGTGTGGTGAACCCGTCGAACCAACCCCTGGTGTGGATCATTCGCCGCAGGCTTACCGCCCACCATGGCATTTCTGGCTCGGCTTGGCTGCCGCCACGATCTACCTGGCCTGGCGAGCCATCGACGGCCTGCTCCTGTTGTTCTAACTGCTCAGGTGCGGTGTTGGTAGGCGGTGGCTGCTTCGGGGGGCAGGGCGTTGAGTTGTTGGTCGTGGATGCGTTCCCGGTCAGCGCGGCGGGGATGGTTGATACCTTCACCTAACACCGCTTCTCCCTTGTCGCAGACGACGTATCGACTGATCCGCTGCGCGTGAGGTGACAGCGTCGACCAGGTCTCATATGACATCGACCTGATCAGTGCTTCGCTGCGAAACCAGGGGGCCATGTACTCGATTCCCGGCATCGCCCGAATCTCCCGCGACAGATTGGGTGTTCCCCCGTGCCAGCAGCGAGCGTCGCGGATGATCGCGGAGCCGGCTGGGAGCGGGCAAACGGTGCTCAGACGCATCCATTCGGGTTCATCCGCGAGCGTGGGGATCGGCGCGCGTGATCGGTGGGTTCGGGGAATGAACCGCGTTGGTCCGTTGATCGGGGTGAGATCCGTCGTCGGGAAGTTGACCGCGAGGACCGGGGTCGGGAGATCGCGCATTGTCACCTCTTGGAGCGGGTCGTGGATCTCGCTCCAGACCGAGTCGGAGTGCAGGCCCTGATATTCGATGGCACCCGGGAGGGCCAAGTCACCACCGCAGCCATAGACGATGTAGTCATTGCTGCCGAAGATCGACGACAGGATCGGAGTGATCGTGGGCAGATCGATCAGCTGGGACCACTCGGGACGGTGGAACATATGTCGCGACACCGAAGTGCCCCCGAAGGAATAGCGGTGGGGGAGACCCCGGCCCCTCCGCCTACGGCGCCTTCGGGATCGGCCTCAAGCAAAATGGCGGTGACCTCGTCCGCGCCGCGATGCAACTGTTCGAGTTGCTCGGGTTGCAGAGCGTCGGCCACGGCGACGAACCCGTCTCGATGGAAGATGGCTGTCGCTCGTTCGACATCATCGGCCGGAACGACCTCAAAGTCCTCGATACCGTTGCGCTCCCGGAGTCGCCGGCGCAGTGCGACCACGTTGGGATCGTCATAGCAGCGAGTCCAGTCGGCGCATCTGGGATCGCCTTCGACGAGGTTGCGGTGCTCGGGGGTCGTTTCGATATCGACCTCACCGACCGGTGACGCCAACCCGAGCGGGTTGTCGTTCGATTCCGGCGACTCGTCGACGACCCGATTGTGGAACCCGTTGGGCGGGACTGCCGCGTTTCATCCTGCTGACTTCAGACTCGCTGGAGCGGTAGCCATGACACCGTTCTGGCTATTGAGGGGACCGGGAGCGGCGCATCGAGATGACGGCTCCGACAATAAGCACTACGAAACCGATGATGATTGCGATGGATTCCATTGGGAGAGTGTCTGTCTGTGCGTCGCGTTAGTCAAGCTCGGTTCGGTGCAGTTCCCGCCCGAGCGCCCGCTGGACCCGGTGTCTTCGCAGCGGGTGACTTTCGGGACGGTGTGTGTGAGGACGGGTGCGGGCCGGTATTGTCACTGACTCACGGGCTGTGGCGCAGCTTGGTTAGCGCGTCGGTCTGGGGGACCGAAGGTCGGAGGTTCAAATCCTCTCAGCCCGACCAACATATGCAGTTCAGAGATGTCTTGATGTTCGTGATCACCGGGAAAGACTCGTGACAGACCGTGCAGCGCTCGTGGAGAAGGCGAACGAACTCGGCCTGGAGTTGGAGATCACGAGCACCTTCAGCGGCTTTGAGTACACGATCCGGTCGAGCGAGGACGATGGCGCTGCTATAGCCGAGTTGATGGACGCCATCGATGCCGCGGACCCTTCGGCGACGTACGTGCTTCCCTGGAAGACGGGAGGCCCCGAGCCGCCGAGGTGGGCGATCTGACTTAGCCGTGAACGCTGACAATATGTGTCAGAGTACGCGTGTCAGTCTTGGCGATGATCAGCGGGTTCCGTCGTTGCGCCAACCGGCAACAATGTCTAGGCCGTTGTAGTTGATGCCCCATACCCGGGTGGTCACGGTGTTGCCGGTTTGGGCGTCGACACCTTCAGTGCTCTGCCAATTGCCCACGCCGGAGAAGCTGAACTCTGCCCCGCCGAACACTTCATCGGTATGCGTTCCGACTTTGGTGGTATCAGAGTGCAACAAGATTGTGCCGTCGGGGCCGGAGGTGAAGGCGAAGAATTCGCCGTCAATGTGGTCGACGTTGTTGTAGTACTCAAGCGCTCCGGCCGCCCCGGTGTAGACGCTGTCGGGGTGCGAAAGACTCTCGACTACGCCTTGCAGGCCCCCGGTGATGTATGCGTCAACAGCAGCTTGCACATACGCAATGGTCATATCGTCGGCGTTGATGTACCACCCCGAGCCGAACACCAACCCGTCGTGGCGCACGACCCAGGTGTTCTTGAGCTCGTATTCGCCGTAGTCGCCGGTGTTGATATCACCGGTTCCCGGGTTCTGGAAGGCGTACCCGACCCACTTGCCCTCCTCGGTGGCTGAGAGCAGCTCAGGCCCATAGAAGTAGCCGTTGATGTCGCTGTAAATCGGATCGTTCGCATCGCGGCCGAGACGCTCGTTGTCGTAGTGGCCGATGACCGTGTCGTCAGAGTCGATGATGAACATGTACCACTGGCCGTCAACACTCTCGAGGGAGTTGTAGTACTCCAACGTGTTGTCGCGTCCATCGGCCTCGTACATATCGATGGCGTTGTCAACGAAGAACTGGGTGTATGCGGATTCGTCGGCCTTTGGCGGAACGGTGATCGCCACGCTGCGAGCGATCTGCTCTATCTGAGCGACGGTGAGCGCCGGCTCAGGTTCAGGCATCGCAGCGAGCGCCTCTTCGACGATCGCGGCCACATCGGCGCGTGACAAACCAGGCTCGGGCTCGGGTATGCCCGCCATAGCCGCTTCGATGTCGTCCTCGACAATCCCTTCGACATCGGCGCGCGACAAACCTATTGGTGCTTCCTCGTCATCGTCTGCGCAAGCTACAAAAAGCAGTGGCGCCGCTAGCAAAAGCAGGGCCCAACGGGCTTTTTTCCAAACGCAGCGGGACAAGGTCGCGATCATGTTTCCTCCAGGTCGGGCCGAAGCGAGCTAACGCTAACCACCGTATTCGTGGCTGGGAGCGTCGACGCGCCACGCAGAAAATATATGAGATTGGGCAATTCGGCGCAACCGAAGTCTCATCGTGCGGCTGTACCACTCCGCCCGATTTTTCCAGCGCAGGGCGTGGCGGGTCGCCGAGAGCGGCTGTGTCATAATGGCCGCGTCAACCAAAGAAAGGACATTCGCCCGTGACTGAATGGCTTGGTATTGAACATCTCTTCGAGCTAGAGGGCGCAGAGGTGGTTTGGGGGTTCCTGACGCCGCTGCTCGTCTTCATCGCGTTCTTCGTTGTTCAGCTCATACTGCCAGGCAGGTGGGTTCCGGGCTATGTCACCAACCCAGAAACCGGAGAACCGCGCAACTACCGCTTGAACGGCATTCTGGTCTTTGTGATCGCGGTGATTGTGTGGGCCACCGAGCTCACGGGAATGCCGCGAGACTGGTTCTATCGCTCCTCGGCGTATGCCGCGGCAGGCGGGACGCTCCTGACAGTCGTCATGACCGCCGTCGCGGTGTTCACACAGCCTCAAGGCGAGGTCAAGAATCGTTTCTTGGCCTGGTGGTTCGGGCGGACCCAAGAGATCCAGTTCTTCAGTGGGCGCGTCGACGTCAAGATGTACTTCTATGTCGTCGGCGGGACGATGCTTGTGCTCAATGCCTGGTCCGGAGCTGCCTATCACCATGACCGCTTCGCTGACGACGCCAACCCGGGGGTGTTCCTGTACGCAGCATTCCTTTCGTTCTATGTGTTCGACTACTTCGTCTTCGAGCGGGTCCAGCTGTACACCTACGATGTGATCCACGAGCGTCTCGGTTTCAAGATGTTCTGGGGTGGCCTCATGGTCTACGGGTGGTTGTACATCCTGCCGCTGTGGGGCCTTGCCGCGCACCCGGACCCCGGATTCTCGGGGGTGGGGAGGTACGTGTGGCTCATCGGCGCGCCGGCACTGTACTTCTGCGGTTGGTGCATCACCCGCGGCGCCAACATGCAGAAGTACACGTTCAAGCGCTGGCCTGAACGCAAGTTCCTCGGGTTCATGGAGCCGCAGTACATACAGGCCGGCGACCGCAAGATCCTGTGCAGCGGGCTGTGGGGCTATGCCCGTCACTTCAACTATTTTGGTGAGTGGTGCTTCGGGTTGGCCATCGCTTCGGTGTTCGGACACTTCACGAACCTCTGGGCTTGGTCCTACTTTGCCTGCATCCTGGCGCTGTTCATCTACCGTCAGCTCGACGACGACAAGCACTGCGCTGAGAAGTACGGTGCTGAGAAATGGGAAGAGTACAAGTCACGGGTCAAGTATCGGATCGTCCCCGGCATCTACTAGAGGCGCGACTTCACCGAGAACCCTGCCTCCAGGATTCCGGGGCTAGGGGCCGTTCGGTGGGTTGTTGGGATTGATGATCTTGTAGCCAGTGTTGGTCTTGGTGACTATGTAGCCGTGGTCGTGGATGTTGTGGTGACATCGCGGGCACGCCAGACACATATCGTCGGTGTTGGTGAGTCCGCCGTGCTGCCAAGGCACGATGTGGTGTATTTCGCAACGTTCGGCGCCGGCATCGCAGCCGGTGCAGTGCTGATCGCGGGCGACGATGGCTTTGACTTGAGACGTGGTCGCGTGGCGCTGGTCCCGTCCTACCCAGATCGGTTCGCCGGTACCGTCGAAGATCACCCCGGTGACAGTGGCCATGCAACCGAGCCGTTCCAAAACATTCTGCGGCAGGGCTTCGCCACCGATGATCTGCGCCGCGCCGACAGGTTCGCCGCCGTCGCGTTGCAGGCGTTCGACGTCGACGACCGCGGTCAGCTGCATACGAGGACTCGCGGGCCCGCGGGCGCCGGTGTCGGTCAGCAGCGAGACGAACGCGTCGCAGCGGCGTTGTGTGGGGGTTCTGATGTCGTCAGGTTTGCCGTCGCGTCCGCCGTCGGCGCGCCACAGCCTGTCGTATTCGATGTTGATGGCGTTGCGCGCCTGTTGATAGCTAGTGGGGTCGAGCTCCGCCAAGATCACACCCATGCCCTCGTCGTTGACCCAGTCCGCCAACGAGCGATTGCGCCGCCGCGTCTCGTGGGCGTCTGCGCCGTCGTCTGTTTGGTTGCGGTTGGCCCAGCGCCGCGAGTGCTTGGCGAAAGAGTCCACAGAGGACTTCTCGGCCAGTTTCGACAACTCATCCTCCACCTGCTGGGGCGAGGTCTTGGCGGCAGCGGACACCGCCGCAGCAGCGTGTTCAGCGGTGATGTCGCCGGAGGCCAGAGACTCTGCGAGCTTGGGCATCTCGGCGAGACCCGAAGCGGTCACAGCTGCCGACCTAGCAGCCCTAGTCGACATGCGCCCAGCTTCGCGCAGCACTGTCTTGGAATCGACACCGCCGTCACCGAGACCCTCAATTCCCACCGCACAACGCGCCTGCAGCGACGACGACACCGCCATCACCCGACCCGCTCCACCGATCACCCGCGCCAACCCGTCACGGCCCAGCCCGGCTACCTCCACAGCCGAAATTTGCTCCGCAACGCGATCCAACACAGCTATCGCTGCTGCCTCGACAGCTCCAGCCGCGTCAGCCGCCCCATCCGCCGCTGGGCCACTGCGCTCCTCAACAGCACCGGGCATCTCTTCGAGCATCGAATCAAACATGAAAACAACTTAACCAAAGGGTATGACAGTCAATGTAATATGATCTCACCTAGAGGCCTGTAGGGTGTCTGAACCGGCGGTCGCTTACCATGTCTTCCATCGTGATCGACGTGTTCTCGCGTCGAACTCTTCACCGGGGGATTGAATGCAACTTCAAGGACCGTCGTCTGATGGATTCATGTTCTCCGACACGGGTGGTGACGGCCCGGTAGTCGTCTTCTTGCACGGGGTGTTGATGAGCGGCACGTTGTGGGACGACGTCGTTGACAGGCTGTGCGACCGGCACCGCTGCATCGTTCTGGAGCTTCCTTTCGGTGCTCACCGCATGCCGATGCCCGACGAATCGGACTTGACGCTCGAGTCGCTGGTGAAGTTGATCGCCGATTTCCTAGTCGAACTGGATCTCTACGATGTCACTCTGGTGTGCAACGACTGGGGCGGCGCTCAGCTCGTGATCAACCCGGGTGGTTCGGAGCGGGTCGCCAACCTGGTTCTCGTGTCTTGTGAGGCGTTCGACAACTATCCTCCCGGATTGCCCGGGCGGTTGCTGTGCCTCAACGCGTCGCTGCCGGGCGGAACGTTGCTTACGTCACAGCTTCTTCGGCCGCGGATGCTCAGGCATCTGCCGATCACTTTCGGGGGGTTGTCGAAGAAGCGTGTCCCCAACGAGCAGTTCATGAGTTGGATTGAGCCACTGCGCCGCGACCGGCGGATTCGACGCGATCTCGACAAGTACCTCCGCCATGTCCCAAAGAAGGAACTGCTGCTGGAATGGGCTGAGCAACAGCGCTACTTCAAGGGCCCGGTGCTGGTCGTGTGGGCCCGCGAGGACAAGCTGATGCCGCCCGAGCACGCCATGCGGCTGACTGAGCACTTCGAGAACGCGGAACTCGTGTGGGTTGACGACAGCCGCACGTTAATCCCAATCGACCAACCAGAAATCCTCGCCACGCATATCGAAACGTTCCTCGCCCGAACAACTACACCCGGACAATCGTGAAGCCCCGCGGTCCGGTGGGTCAGAACCTCATCTGCTGAATCTGGGCGGAGAGTCCACCGTCGAGCACCCACAACTGGCCGGTCGCGTAGCGGGCTTCGTCGCAAGCAAGCCAGTGGACAAGGTTGGCCATGTCGGTCGGTGTGCCGATGGTTCTCAGCGGATGCACGCGTTCGGCTTCAGCGCGGGCGTCAGAGGGATCAACCCCGTCGGGGATGAACTGCTCGAGCATCGGCGTGTCGATGTAGCCGGGGCAGATCGCGTTGACACGAATGCCTTCGGGTCCATAGTCGCATGCCATAGCCTTCGTGAGAGCGTGCACCGCCCCCTTCGTGGCGCAGTAGGCGGCCAGTCTGGGGTCGGCCAGGTAACCGTCATAGGAACCGAAGTTGATGATCGCGGCGTGGGCAGATTTGCGCAGGAGTGGCAGCGCGTGCTTCGACGTGAGGAACATGCCGGTGACGTTGATCGCGAAGATTCGGTTCCACTCGTCGAGGGTCGTCTCGTCGATCGCCTTCTCGATCTCTATTCCTGCCGCGTTCACCACGATGTCGAGGCGGTCGTGGCGCCCTTGGATCATCGCGATACCGGCGGCGACTTCGTCCTCGGAGGTGACATCGAAACGCAGGAATTCACCAGCTGCGGGGGATGGACCGATAGTCCCGGCGTCGTTGAGGTCGGCGGCGTAGACGAAGGCCCCCTCGGCTGCGAAACGCGCGCAAACGGCGCGGCCGGCGCCACCTCTACCGCCTGTTACCAATGCGACTCGCCCGTCGAGCGTGCCGGTCACAACGCAGCTCTGTTGTAGGCGTCGAGCACGAGACCGTGGAAGTGGTGGAGCCCGTGTTCGGACAGGCCCGACCCATCGGGATCGCTGACGATGCGGCCCTGTTGGAACGCCGGTGTCGACATGCCTCGCTGGACGCTCTCGACGAGATTGATGTCCTCCACTTGGAGGATCCCGTCGAGGTAGCGGATCGATTCGAGTTCGGCCTCTGTCGGTTCGGCGGTTTCATAGAAGAAGTCGTAGGTCTCGTAGGTGAGGTCGACTCCGGCGGGGATGAACTTCAGGACGCTGAAGTTCCCGCGACCGGGGTAGCGCATCATGGTGGTGTTGGGCCACAACCACCAGACTGCGTGGTCTGTGACGGTGGCGTCGCTCACGTCGTAGGCGCTGTTCGGTGTCTTTCCCGCTTCAGCCATATGGCTCGAATAGATGCCGTGGGTGGTCACCTTGTAGGTGTCCATGTCGACCAAGGAGACGAAGTCCTTGTGCGCGATGTGGCAGTGGTAGCACTCGAGGAAGTTGTCGACCACGTTCTTCCAGTTGCTTTTTATTTCGTAGGTGAGGCGGTGTGCGTGAGTCAGTTGTTCGACATCGGGTGCCCATCTTTGGATCTCTGCTGCGAGATCGCCGGACTGTTCTGCGAGCGACGCCGCGTCTGGATCGAGGTTGACGTAGATGAATCCGCAGAACTCGTTGACCTGGACCGGTTCGAGACAGATCTTGCTGGTGTCGAAATCCTCCAGGTGATTCGTGTGCCGGGCCGCCTTGAGCTGTCCGGTCAGGTCGTAGGACCATCCGTGGTAGGGGCACACGAGATTCTGCAATCGGCCTTCGCCGCCGACGAGTTCGTGGGCCCGGTGTTTGCACACGTTGTAGAAGGCGCGAAGTTCACTGTGGTGATCTCGTAGCACCACCACTGGCATTCCGGCGACCGTATCGGCGATGAAGCTGCCTGGCCGTTCGAGCTTCTCGCGATGGCAGACCCATTGCCAGGAGCGGCTGATGATCTCGGACTGGTCGATCTCGAACCAGCGCGGCAGCGTGTAGGCGTCGACATGCAACGAGAACGACGCACTCGGGTCGGGATGCCATCCGTGCCCGATGTCTACCGGCGTGGGTTCTGTCATGGGTCTGCCTCGAAGCGAGAATAAGTTTCGTCGAACGACCGTTCAAATCTACGGTGTCGGTGGCTGATCGGCCGGTTAGGGCACGTCTGGATCAAGTGGATCCGCCTTTTCGATTACGTGCGGCAAGAATGCTGTCTTTGGCAGGGTCGGAACCGTGAGCTCCCAGTTCGTGTGAGGGTCACCGCCGGCGAGTTGTTCCGTCGAGGGCGGCTCCCGCAAGAGGTGGCCGGAAATGAGCCTCTCCAGAGTCCGCGACTCAGCCTCGTCGTTATCGCGCAGACGCGCATCATCTTCACCGGTGACAAACGCGGACTCGATCACGTATCCGCCTTCGGCGGGGGCGAAGGTCGCCTCAAAGACACCCAGCCCCGTCCAACTGCGATGCGCGAACAGTCGGTTCCCCTCCATGAAGATGAACCACTTCTCCTCCATCATGTGAGGGACATAACCACGCCGGATATCTGCCATCTCGGCTTCGGTCCAGACCCGTGAAGGCGCAGGAATCGGCTGCGGCAACGTGAGAGGCTCGACTTTCCAATCCCCACGTTGCGCCGTCATGCTCTCCCTCCTCCACTACCGGGTGGAGACAACGCGGCGGATTCGCGAGGCTCCAACGTCTCTGAATTGCCAGTGTCCCCAACCATGAACGCGACCATATAGAGGCCATATGACACTGCTGGCGGCGCGCTCCGCGAGCGCTAGGGGAGTTGTAGCCAGCAGGCGTCGTGGATCGCGGCGGCCATGGGGACCGGGCCCTTGGCCGTCATCGCGGGGTTGAAGACCTCGGCGGCCACGAACGGGGACGAACCGATGTGGTCCAACGCCGACCAAAGCGAGGCGTAGTCGACCGTCCCGACACCTGGGAGACGACGGTCGTTCATGGCTTCTGTTTCCAGATCCTCTCCCGGTGTTGGTCCCGGATCACACATCTGCACGTACGCCACACGCTCACCGGGAATCGAGCGAAGCGCGTCCAGATCGGGGCCACCGGGTTGGCGCACCCAATGCCAGGCGTCGATCAGAACGGTGGCATTGTCGGCGCCGCTGGCGACCACCAGGTCGTTGGCCGCAGAAAAAGTCGGCACCCCGGACCAAGGCAGGAACTCCAACGCAATCACCATGTCAGCAGTTGCCGCCACCTCCGCCAGCATCGCCAATCCGTCGGCCGCCGCGCTCTGGTCTTCGATCGGCCCCAGACAAGCAGCCCCGACAATGTGCGCCCCGAACTGAGAACCCGTCTCGACCAAACCTGCAACCTCAGCACGGGCTGCGTCACTCGGCCCCGAGGTCCAGCTGATGGCGGCTTCCACCGCTCTCACCGACAGTCCCGAATCGAGTACCACGTTGGCCGCCTGCGGACCGGCGAACATGAGATGAAACGCCCACAGGCTGACCTCGTCGAACCCGGCTTGCGCGGTGGCGTTGATGTAGCCGCGGAAGGAGTCCGCATCGACCCTCATCGGGTCGGGCAGCAAGGTGGACGGGCAGTTGCCGAGGGAATCGATCTTCATTGAGTGAGTCTCGCCAATTCAGCGGCCGGGCACCAATCCGCAGGCCAATGTGCCCCCAGTGCGGCAATCAGACAGAATCAAGACGTGACCGAGAAGCTGATTCTGGAAATCGATGGCCCGATTGCGACCATCACCAACAACAACACCGCAAAGCACAACGCGTTCGACGATGAAATGGACGGCCAACTGTTCGCGATATTCGACGAACTCATCGCAACCCCCACGGTGCGAGCGGTGATCTGGCGAGGCGAAGGCAAGAACTGGTCATCCGGCCGCGATGTCGCCGCGATCGGCACCAATGTCACGGAGATGACCCACCACGAGTTGATGACGCGAGGGCACAAAGGAATCCAGAAGATCTGGGAACTGGAAGCCCCCATAATCGCGGCCATCCAGGGCTGGGCCATCGGCGGTTCGTTCCAACGGGCGCTGATGTGCGACATCCGCATCGCCAGCGAAGGCGCCCGTTTCATGTTGCCCGAAGTCAACTACGGCGTGATCCCCGACACCGGTGGTATGGGTGTGCTCTACGAGATGTGCGGCCACGGTTTGGTGAGCGACATGGTCCTGACAGGGCGCACCCTCGACGCCCAAGAAGCCCTCGCCCACGGCATCGTCAGCCGTATCGTCAAACCCGACGAACTCGACAGCACCGCCAAAGAGATGGCCGAGAAGATCGCGGCGTCTCCCGCGGTCACAGTGAAACTGGCCCGTCGGGTGATCAGCCACCTGTCACGGCCCGAGATCCGCTCTTCGATGGAAGACGAACTGGTCTACCAGACCTTCCTCAACAAATCCGAGGACTTCGCCGAGTTCAAAGCAGCCCGAACCGAGGGCCGCGAACCGAACTATCGGGGATCGTGATGAGCAACGAGAAGACGCCGCGAGGGATCCCAGAACCACCACCCCTGGGGGCTTCTGCGCTGCCCGCGGGCACCTTCGACGGTACGGCGGTGCTCGTAACCGGCGCCGGCACTGGTTTGGGCGAGGGAATAGCTGAAGAATTCGCCCGTCTCGGAGCGAGCATCGTGATCGGCAGCCGCAAACAGGAGAATCTGGATGCCGGCCGTGCGGCTATCGAAGAACTGGGAGCCCCGGTCGAAACGGCGATCTGCGATATCCGCGACCCCGAGTCGATCTCCGCCATGCTCGATGCGGCTGAGGCGGCCTTCGGAACTCCTCAAGTCTGCGTCAACAATGCCGCAGCCAACTTTCCGGTGCCGGCAGAGGACATGTCGCCCAACGCCTGGCGTACGGTCGTCGACATCACGTTGAACGGCACGTTCTTCGTTGCACGCGAGTTCGCAAGACGCCACCTCGCGGCCAACACGCCGGCAAGCATCATCAACATCGGGGCCAGCTACGCATGGACCGGCGGCCCGGGATTCGCACATTCCGCCGCCGCCAAAGCCGGCGTGAAGAACATGGTTGAGAGCCTCGCTGTGGAATGGGGACCCTACGGGATTCAGGTCAACGGCCTGGTACCCGGCCTAATCCCTCACGAAGACATGACCGCCGACATCACTGCGAACCTGCAACGAGCCGATCCCGAAAAAGACCTGTTGCAACCCGCCATGCGCGTCGGCACCCGCCGAGAGTTCGGCTGGGCTGCGACATTCCTGGCCAGCCCCTACGCTCGATTCATCACCGGTCATACCCTGGTTGTCGACGGAGCGAACTGGCAACGCCGCTTCATGACGAACCCGACGGTGGTCCCGATCCGCGACCAGATGAACAGGGGTCCGTTCAACCCCGAAGGTTGACCGCAACTGCTCGCTCAGCCAGCGGGCAGGACGTAACCTAAAGCGCATGGAGGCCATCCATGTCGTGCTTCTCCTCGGTGGTGGTTTCCTTGCGGGGATCATCAACACGATGGCTGGTGGGGGATCGCTGCTGACGGTTCCTCTGCTGGTGTTCGCTGATGTGCCCGGCAATGCTGCCAACGGCTCCAATCGGGTGGGGGTGCTTGCAGGTTCGTTGAGCGCCACGGGCACTTTCCGTCGATTGGGAGTGGCCGGATGGACGGGTATCGGTCGAATCCTGGTACCGGCGGTGGCCGGCTCGCTGGTCGGCTCGGTCCTCATCTCACGATTGACCGACGACGATTTCGAGCGTGTCTTCGGTTTGGTGATGATCCCGCTGTTGGTGTTGTCGCTGCGCAAGCCAGACCCCGAAAAGCTGCAAGAACGCCCTCAATGGTCTCCGTGGATCACTGCGATCGTGTTCTTCGCCGTCGGGATATACGGAGGCGCGATCCAGGCGGGGGTCGGGTTGATATTGATCGTTGCCCTGACCAGAGCGGGCATAGACATTGTGACTGCCAACCACATAAAGGTGATCGTCACCTTCGTATACACGGCGTTTGCTTTGCCGGTGTTCATAGCGAACGGCGATGTCTACTGGTTGCCGGCGACCGTGCTCGCCGCGGGCGTGGGAGTAGGTTCTTTCGCGGGCGCCCACATCACCGTTTCAGGCGGTGAGCGGGTGGTGCGGCCCGTACTAGTGGTAGCGGTCGTGGCTATGGCCGGTCGCCTCTTGGGCCTGTACTGATTGCCGCCATTCGCGACAGACGCGGCAGTGCGCCGCCGCGATCAGATTGGTTCTGGCACCACCACAGAACCAGCGCGGGTTACGGGGAACTGGCGTTCGGGAGCATCGCAAGCGACCCGCCCAGTCGGCGGACCCGAGGTGGGATCGCCGGTGAGAACCTCAGCACCTTGAGGGGCGTACTGGAGGATGTAGGACTTGCGGACCTCGGTGGTGGTGTTGGGTCCGGTCAGATGGGGCGTGAGCGAGGAGAACACGGCGGCTCCGCCCGCCGGTACTGGAGCGGGTTCGGCGGCTTCGAACTGCTCGAAGCACTCAAAACCCAGCGGATCGACGTAGCTGTGGGCCAGCGTGCCGGCGCGATGAACACCAGGGGCAACCCAAGGACAACCGTTCTCGATCGTGGCGTCGTTGAGCGCCAGCCACACCGTCAGGTACTGCTGGGGTTCGACGTAGGTGTAGCCGTTGTCCTGATGCCAGGGGAACCGTCGGGGCTTTTCGGGTTTCTTGTAAACCGCCTGGTCCCAGTACAGATTCACATCTGGACCGATGAGGTCCACGCAGATTGAAGCGATTCGGGGCTCGGCGGCGACCTGGCGCAACAGGTTGGAGCGGCCTACCAGATGAGGAGAAAACGTGATAGCGCCTGCTTCGCCGATGAGCAGCCTCTCGTCCTCGAAGGCGCGTAGTGCTGCTTCCGTCTCCGCCTCAAGGGCATCGATCTCGTCGACTACCTCTGCGAGCGTGTCTTGGTCGAGGAGATCCTCGATCACGAAAAAACCGCGATTGTCGAACGCGGCGGTTTGATCTGGGCTGAGCGCGCTCGGCAACGCAGTAACTGAGTTCCAACTGAAGTCCCGATTCCACGGATGAAGCTTGAAAGCAGCGTTGCTCATGAGCACATCCCCATCAAAACACCAGAGTGACGTGGCTGTGGGGCGGCATACTCAGCACGCCGCCAAGTTCGATCCGGTCTTCAACGGGCACGACCCGATCCGGATCCTCCGGCGAATTGACGGCGGCTGGATCATCAGCCCACAACGTGATGCGTCGCACGGGTCCGGTCATGGCGTCAAGGTCGACGAGCAGTTCGGAATCGGGCAACCGGTTGACAAGTGACAGGTGCATCCGCCCTGACGCCGGATCGCAGGTCGCTGCCGCGTCGAGAGCCGGGAGTGAGCCCGCGGGTGCGCCTGCATACTCGATACCCGCTTCGGTAATCACCTCGACATTCAAGCCGGTGTTCTGGGCGCAACGGCGTGCGACAGCCAAGGGGTGAAACGTGGTCTCGCGGACGATTCCGTCGGGTGTGGTGTGGATCGGTCCCAGAACGTTGACCATTTGCGCTTGTGTGGCCAACGTAATCTTGTCGGGATGACGCCACAAGACATGCAGCCAACAAGCATGTGCCAGGGCGTCGGTGAGGTCGAACCGCTGCTCAACGAGGGGAGAGGGCTCAGTCATTACAGGCATCCCGACTTCGCCACGAATTCGCCGGTTGATGACCTCAGGCTGGTTGATCATCGACAGGTATGGCTCGTTCCAGGTCCCCCATTCGTCGACGCAGATTCGCAAGTCATGATGCATCTGGCGCCTTCGTTTGGCTGCGCCGATCAGCCCCCAGGTCTCACATATTTCTGCCTCCGACAGCAGCGGCCCGGCCAAGACGCCCTCGTAGCCAGCCTCGTTCCAATAGAAATGCAGCGATAGCCAGTCGAGCACAGCGCCGGCCTCATTGAGCACTGTCCAGTTCCAGTCGGGATCGTCGGAGCCCACGCCCACCAGCGAAACGCGGTTGTCCGTCCAGCGCAGCAGCTTCCCCCATTCGCGGGCTGTCTCCGCGTAGGAATCGGCGGTGGTATGGAGGTGCTGCCACCAGCCGAAGTTCTCGTTGCCGATGCCCCAGATCGTCACGTCATGAGGATCAGGGTGAGGTCCGCTTCGGCGCAAGGCTGCTTCGGGAACGGGGTGTTCGCTGTTGCAGTATGACAACCATTGGAGTGCCTCGTCGATCGAACCGGTAGACGCGTTCAAGTTGAGGTAGGGGGTCGCGTTGAGCTTGCGGGCGTAGCGGAGGAACTCCTCGGTGCCGAAGTGGTTGGACTCGAGTGTCGACCAGGCCAAATCCAACCGTGTGGGGCGGTCTTCGGTGGGCCCTACCCCGTCGCGCCAGTGATACCCGGATGCGAAGTTGCCGCCCGGCCAGCGCAGAACCGGGGGAGCCAACTCCAGCGCAGCGGCCAGCACGTCGCGACGGAACCCGTCGGCGTCGGCCAACGGGGACCCCGGCTCGAATACGCCGCCATAGACGGCACGTCCCATGTTCTCCAAGAACTGCCCGTATACCCGATTGTCGATTGTCCCGGTGGTCCGTCTCGGGTCGACAAGCACGGTAGCGTTCGGCGTGCTCACCGCGGCTGCTCCGATATCAACCGCATGTTTGCGCGCTGGGCTGCTCGGCTCATGGGGCCAACACCAAACGACCGTCACGCAACAATGGCATGAACTGATGAGTCGGGCTCTTGAAGTTGTTGTACTGCTCGAAACCGAGATCGATCGTGTCGGCGGCGCAACAGTGGAACACCATGGCGGCTCGGATTCCTGAAGAGAGGTTGTCGATTGAGCAGTGCATCAAGTGGCTGTCGAACACCAAGAGGTCGCCCGCGTTCATGAGGACGGGTTGTTGGCCGGACATGTCGTGGTCGACGATCTCCATGTAGCCGTGGTTGGCTTCTGGTCGCCTGTCGGGAATGTGTGTGTGGATCGGTTCGGTATGACTCCCGGCAAGAATGTGCAGGCAACCGTTTTGGAGTGTCGCCTCGGTCACCGCCAGCCAGAGTCCGACGATCGTGCGTGGCGGGTCGAAAGGGAAATAGAAGCTGTCCTGATGCCAGGGTTGGCCCCAGGCACCGGGGTTCTTGAAGATGAACTGCGACAGAAAGCAGTCCACGTCAGGCCCGATCAGATCAACGAGCAGCGCGGTGATTCGATTGTCGTTCAAGAACGAAGTGAAAGCAGGCCGAGTGTGAAGCGTGAACACTTTGGAGATGGTGTCTTCGGGGTTGACCCCGGTCAGGTCCTTCTGGGCTTCGGAAACGATGAGCATTCCTGGAGACTTGGACACAACCTCGTGCGGGTCGCGGACGATGTCGATGACATCTTCGAGCATGTTCCGGCCGACATCGGGACTGCTGAACCCAGCCAAGATGAAGAAACCGTCGCTGCGGTAACTGTCAACGGCATTGGCGTGCATGCTGGGGCCAATTGTCATAGCTGACCGAAGGGTACGGTCTGTGCACAGGGCTGTCGACTTACTGTGCGCGGAGGCGATGACTGTAATGTCGCCTAGACGTCGAAGCACAGAAGGATTCAAGACATGGGACGATTGGATGGACTGGCCGCGGTCATCACGGGCGCGGCAGGCGGTATCGGCTGGGCGACTACGAAGCGCTACGTCGAAGAGGGCGCGAAAGTCATTGCGTTGGATCGAGACACCGAGCGCGGAGCAGCACTCGTAGACGACGTGGGAGAATCCGTCACCTTCGTTGAGTGCGACGTTTCGTCTCCCACCCAAGTGCGCTCCGCTGTCGACCGCTGCGTGGCCGATCACGGACGCATAGACATCTTGTTCAACAACGCGGCAACCTCGACGGGAGGGTACGTAGCTGAACTCGACCTTGACGGTTGGGACGCCAGCCTCAAAGTGATGCTCAGCGCCCCGCTGTACGGAATGCAGGCGGCGCTACCGCACATGGTGGAGCGCCGGAGCGGATCAATCATCAGCACGTCGTCGGTTTACGGACTCGTGGCGAGTGCGGGCAACTCCCCGTACTGCGCGGCTAAAGCAGGATTGATCAACCTGACCCGAGCCACCGCCATCGAGTACGGGCGGTTGGGCATCCGTTGCAACGCCATCTGCCCCGGGGTCGTGGAGACTCCGATGTTTGAATCGGTGCTCGGGATCGGTCTGACCACGCGGGCCGAGATAGCAGAAATGCATGCCATCGGCCGCACGATCCAACCGTCCGAGATCGCTGACCTGGCCTTGTTTCTCGGCTCCGACGAGTCGACTGCGATCACCGGCCAAGCCATCACCATCGACGGTGGTCTGCTGTGCGAAGTCAACCTGACAGGAGTGCCGCCACTCAGCTGAAGGCGAGCTGCGCCGAGCGCCGACCGACGAGCTCAGCTTGAACAGCTGAGCATGGAACAACCGGGCCGGGTACGAGCCCAGTCAGGGCGTTTGGCGGCGAAACGTTCGTGCTCGGGTTGTTCGTCGTAGGGCCTGCGCAGCACGTCGAGCAACTCGCTGGTGAGAGCGAAGTCCCCCTGTTCGGCATCGTCAATGGCGAGCTGTGCCAGATAGTTGCGCAGCACGTATTTGGGGTTCACTGAATTCATGGCCCGGCGCCGCACAGCGTCTGGCCGGCCGCCGGTTGCAACTCTCTCGCGGTAGCGGCGAAGCCAGGCGACGGTGGCCCCACGATGGTCTCCGCTGAGTTGATCGGGCAGGTAATAGGCGTCCAACAGGGGAGCCAGCAACTCGGCATCATCGATCAGCTGAGAAGCCGCGTCGATCTCAGCGAGGCGTCTGAAGAACAAGGTCATGTCTGTCTCGGCTCGCGGCAAAAGCTCAAGCAACCCCTCAATCAGCGACTGGTCGAATTCCGGATCGAAATCGACGAGGCCGAGTTTGTCGGCCATCATCTGCGGCCATCTCTCGTTGAAACGGCTGACATAGGAATTGAGCGCACTCTCAAGAGGCTCGACCTCCTCGACCAGCGGATAGATGGCGTTGGCCAAACGTTCGAGGTTCCAGCTCGCGATGTGAGGCTGTGCGCCGAAGCGGTAGCGCTTCATTGAGGCATCAGTGGTGTTGGGCGTCCAAGTTGGGTCGTAATCCTCGAGCCAGCCATAAGGCCCGTAGTCGATGGTCAGTCCGTGAATCGACATGTTGTCGGTGTTCATCACGCCGTGGACGAAACCGACCCGTTGCCAAGCCACGATCATGTCAACCGTGCGTCGTGCGACCTCGGCGAACCAATCGACATAAACGTCCTTCGAAAACGGACCATTCGTCGGATCAACACCGTGGGAATCAAGCAACTCACCGAAGTAAGTAGCGATCGTGTAGTCGGCGAGCCGTCGAAGATTGTCGATGTCACCTCTGGCCGCAAAGATCTCAAAATTCCCGAACCGGATGAAGGACGGCGCAACCCTGCAAACCACAGCGCCCTGTTCGAGAGCCGGTCGCCCGTCATAGAACATGTCGCGCATCACCTTGTCGCCGGTGAGAGCCACACTCAGGGCTCGCGTCGTGGGCACGCCAAGATGGTGCATCGCTTCGCTGCACAGAAACTCTCGTATCGACGAGCGCAACACCGCCAGACCATCGGCAGTGCGAGAGTACGGTGTGGGACCAGCGCCTTTGAGCTGCAGTGTTTGCCGTCCGTCGGCTGCTGTGAGCACCTCACCCAAAGTGATCGCTCGGCCGTCGCCGAGCTGACCGGCCCAATTCCCGAACTGGTGGCCTCCGTAGCACATGGCGTGCGGGTCGGTGCCCGCAACGTGTGCATTCCCGGTCATGGCCCGCACAAACGACTCGTTCTCGCCGATGTCGGGGTCAAGCCCGAACATCTCCAGCAGCTCCGTTGCTACAGCGATGAGCGTTGGAGCTTCTGTGGGCGTCGGCATGACCCGTGAATAAGCGGCGCCATGAACTTGGCGAACACGGTTGAGTGTGGTCTCGTCCGCGGGAAGCTCGCGGGTGAACGAGTTGTCCCAGGAGAGTTCGGCAAGATCCATAACTGGCATCGGTTCAGCCTAGGTCAGCTATCGGTACCCCGATAGGCTGGGGATATGGAAACCGAAGTTCGTTCGGAACTTGCGGTTGATGGCATGACCTGTTCGGCCTGCGCGGCTTCGATTGAACAGGGTCTGACCCGTCTTGATGGCGTCGTTTCGGCTCAGGTCAACTTCACGACCAGCAAGGCAACCGTCTTTCACAGTGACGTCGTGACAGTCGATGACTTTCGAACCACGATTGAGTCACTCGGATACGCCGCTCCGGTCCACTTGGATCGAGACGCTGCCGAGGCAGCACGGCAAGCGGATCTCTGGTCGCGATTCCGTCTCGCCGCGGTGCTGACAGTCCTCGTCTCGGCAGTCTCGATGATTCGACCGCTGCGCTTCGACGGCTGGGAATGGTTCGCGCTGGTGCTAGCCACGCCGATCGTTTTCTGGTCGGGTTGGCGATTCCACCGGGTCGCCGTCGCCAACTTGAGGCATCGCCTGGTCACCATGGACACCCTTGTTTCGGTGGGCACTCTGGCCGCGTGGACATGGTCGACGGTCGTGCTGTTGGGCGATCTGGAAGCCGATGTCTACTTTGAGACGAGCGCAGTGATCATCACCTTGGTCCTGCTCGGAAAGTGGCTTGAGATCGGCGCCACCCGCCGCTCCGGGGAGGCGATCCGATCACTGGCTGATCTCGGCGCTCGCACAGCGTTGCTCGAGGACGGCACGGAGATCGCCATCAACGACTTAGAGGTCGGGATGAGATTCCGGGTGCGGCCCGGAGAAAAGATCGCCACCGACGGAATCGTCGTGGAAGGGCATTCTGCGGTGGACGCATCGATGGTCACCGGGGAGCCCGTGCCAGTCGAGATTCAGGCAGGCGATGAAGTTGTCGGCGCAACGGTCAACGCCAACGGTTCGGTGCTGGTGGAGGCGACACGGGTTGGTGCCGACACCGCCTTGGCCCAGATAATTCGCCTGGTCGACGAGGCCCAGGGGAGTCGCGCGCCGATCCAACGACTCGCCGATCGGGTAGCTGGCGTCTTCGTACCCGTCGCCATCGCCATAGCCGGCGTCACATTGGCGAGTTGGCTGATCATCGGTGACTCCGGTTCCGACGCGTTCACCGCCGCGGTTGCTGTCCTGATCATCGCCTGCCCCTGTGCGCTTGGGCTTGCCACCCCGCTCGCCATACTCGTCGGTACCGGACGAGGCGCACAGTTGGGGATCATCATCAAAGGCGCAGAAGTTCTTGAAGACAGCAGACGACTCGACACAGTCGTGCTCGACAAGACCGGCACTGTCACCGAGGGCAGGATGGAACTCGTCGAAGTGATCTCACCGAGCGGTGAGGGAGAAGAACTTCTGAGTCTCGCGGCAGCGCTCGAATCACGATCTGAACACCCCATCGCCCAGGCCATTGCCAACTCAACCGAATCTGCTCGGTCGGTGACAGACTTCGAAAACCGTCCTGGGTTCGGGGTAATCGGATCGGTCGACGCAGTGCGAGCGCAGGTCGGGCGTCGAGACCTCTTCTCGGAAATACCGGCAGAAATCGAGAAGCTCGCGGGCGAGGCCGAAGCAAACGGCCACACGGTGGTTTTTGTGGGGCGTGGACCGGTCGCGCAAGCCGCGCTGGTGGTTGCAGACCGGATAAAGCCGTCGTCGGCTGAAGCTGTAGCGGCGCTACGCCGACAAGACCTAGACCTCGTATTGCTGACAGGCGACAACGAACGCACCGCGCGGAGCGTTGCCGCGGCCGTGGGAATAGAGCGAGTCAGCGCGTCCATGTTCCCCGACGCCAAAGCCGCCGAAATCGCTCGACTGCAAGACCAAGGGCACCGAGTCGCCATGGTCGGCGACGGCATCAACGACGCTCCGGCCTTGGCCCAGGCCGATGTGGGAATCGCAGTCGGGAGTGGAACCGACATCGCGATGGAAGCATCTGATTTGACCGTGCTGCGTGGAGATCTCCTAGCGGTTGCCGATGCTGTTGCGTTGTCTAGACGAACCTTCGGGACGATCAAAGGCAACCTGTTCTGGGCGTTCGCCTACAATCTGGCGGCTATACCGCTAGCGGCGTCCGGTGTTCTGAACCCGATGATCGCAGCCGCAGCAATGGGTCTATCGTCGCTGTTCGTAGTCACGAACAGCCTGCGTCTGCGCCGCTTCCACGCCTCGCGTTAACGGCGGCGGGTTTCTCCTTGCAGCCGCGTGCGACGTAGGGTCGGCCCCTATGGAATTCGGGCTATTTCTCAACGGGTACATTCCGGGACCGGCTGCACATGACCCAGAACTCGAGCATCTGTCGTTGATGCGACAGATCGACTACGGAGTTCTCGCCGACCAGAACAATTTCAAATACGCCTGGCTCGGCGAGCACCATTGCCTCTCGGAGTACAGCCACATGTCGGCTCCAGAGGTGGTGATGGGAGCGATCGCGGCACGCACCGAACGCATCCACCTGGCCAGCGGCATCACCAGCCTTCCAACCACCAAGGAGCATCCCGTCAGGATCGCCGAGCGAGCCGCGATGCTCGACCACATCACTGAGGGCCGCTTCGAGTTCGGTACAGGGCGCGGCGCCGGCAGCCACGAAGTTGCCAGCTTCAACGGCACCCTGATCACAGAAACCAAAGCAATGTGGAACGAGGTGGTCCGCGAGATCCCGCGGATGTGGGAGCAGAAAGACTATGTCTTCGACGGTGAGTTCTTCAATGTGCCCACCCCCCACAACGTTCTTCCCAAGCCCTACCTGCAGGGGCACCCTCCGATCTGGTTGGCCTGCGGAAATCCCAGTTCATTCGTCACGGCGGGTGAGATGGGAATCGGCGCGGTGGCCTTCAATTTCAAACCGATCCACGACATGGGTCCCCTCGTCGACACCTACAAGGATGCTGCGGCCGATCCCAAAGAGATCATCGGACAATTCCAGAACAACAACCTGATGCTCACCAACGAGGTTGTGTGTCTCGAAGACCGCGAAGAAGCGCGCCGGATCGCCACAGCGCGGGGCAACGGCTACCTGATCACGCTGCTCCACCTCTATCACGACACCTTCCCGAAGATGGGCAACGGCACCACTTGGCCATCGCCCCCCGACATGGGAGTGCCCAACGAGGATGCTCTCGACACGGTGATTCGGATCGGAGGAATGCTCTGCGGGACCCCCGAAGACGTCTGTGAACAACTGGCGGAATATCAACGAGTTGGTGCGGATCAGGTGGCGTTCTCTTTCCCCAAAGACGGAATGAACCATGAGCAGGCGCTCGAGTGCATCGAACTCTTCGGTTCCCAGGTGATCCCCGAATATGACACCGATCCGGTTCACCGTTCGACGCGGTTTCGCCGACAAGCCGTACCCAAATTCCCGATGTTTGCCGGCGAAGTTCCCGACTTTGACATCGAGGTTCTGCCCGCCGGTCGCCTCAGGCCAGACTAAGGCCAGACTCAAGCCGGGCTCGTCAACCGATACTCATTGCCCCGATCGGCGCTCAATCCCGTATTGTGCTCGCATGCAGATTAGCTTTCGTGCGGTGCGTGTCCTTCCCAAGAGGGCAAAGGCGCACATATGGATAGTCACCTCGGAAACGGTTGCTGCAGGACTCGCTCAAATCAGCCCTCGCGACCTGGACAACGCCGACTTCAGTGGCAAAACGGGACAGTTGTACACCTGGCCGAGCGAAGGGCGGACAGCTGTTCTGGTCGGTGTCGGCTCACGGGCCGAAGTGGATTCCAACAAGATGCGCCGTGCAGGGGCGTCCATCGGCCGAAAACTGGGCAAGCAGAGCTGGATTGGCGTGGATCTGCCGGACGTTGAACTTGACGGCGCTGCCTCCCGTCAAGCACTGGTTGAAGGAATTGCGCTCGGAAGTTACAAGTTCTTGACCTACAAGTCCGAAGGTGAGCCGACGAAGTTGAATCGCGTCGATGTGGCCGGCGGCTCAGGTGCAGCGAATCAGCATCCACTCGATCTCGGCAAGGCTGTAGCCGAAGCGCAGATGCTCGCCCGAGACCTCGTGAACGAACCAGGCGGCACACTCACCGCCCCTGAATTCGCTGATCGCGCGGCAGCTATCGGCCACGACCGCGGCCTGTCGGTCAAAGTATGGGACGAGACCGCGATAGCGGACGGCGGGTTGGGAGGGATCCTCGGGGTCAACCGAGGATCAACGCTTCCACCTCGGTTGCTGGAGTTGACCTACGACCCGCCCGAACCCCCGAACGGCACATTGGCGCTCGTCGGCAAAGGGATCGTGTTTGATGCAGGAGGCCTGTCGATCAAGACAGGTCAGGGCATGATGACTATGAAATGTGACATGGGTGGTGGCGCGGCGGTGATCGGCGCCATGTCGGCCATGACTCAGATAGCGCCCGCCGCACAGATCCGAGCTTTCGTACCGATGACCGACAACATGCTCGGAGGGGACGCCACACGCCCCGGCGACGTGCTCAAGATCCGCAACGGCAAGACCATAGAGGTACTCAATACGGACGCCGAAGGTCGCCTGATCCTGGCAGACGCGCTTTCGCTGGCCAGCGAATCAGAACCCGATGCGATCATCGATCTGGCCACGCTCACCGGTGCCTGCATGGTGGCGCTCGGCCCGAAGATCGCCGGGCTCATGGGCAACAACGACGAGTGGATCGAGGCCGTGAAGCAAGCATCTGATGTCTCCGGTGAAAGGGTTTGGCATCTGCCGTTGCCCGCCGACTACTCCAAACAATTCGAGTCGTCCGTGGCGGACATGAAAAACATCGGCACACCCCACGGTGGTGCGCTCACGGCCGGGTTGATCTTGCAAGAGTTCGTGGCAGAGGGGATTCCCTGGGTTCATCTCGACATTGCCGGACCGGCTTGGAGCGACTCCGACGACGCCGAGATCACCAAGGGAGGCACCGGTTTTGGCGTGCGCCTCCTGATCGAGTTGGCCAAGAACTTCGGGCATCTTGACGGTGACAATGCACCGTCACCCGCCGAGTAGTCTGGAGACCTGATGGCAGACGAGCGGCGCATCGCAGATGCGAACGGTGATCCCGGGAGATCGGGAGATTCGATCGCCGTTGTCGGGATGGCGTGCCGATTTCCCGGCGCCAACGATCTCACGGCGTTCTGGAACCTGTTGGAAGACGGGAAGAACGCGATAACCGAGGGCGTTCCCGGTTCGGGGATGGGCCGAATCGGAGAATTGTTCCAAGAAGCTGACGTCCAGAACGATGCCTGCCGCTTCGCTGGATTCATAGATGGCATCGATCAGTTCGACGCTTCGTTCTTCCGAATATCACCAGTCGAGGCACAGTTGTTGGATCCCCAACAGCGGTTGATGCTCGAAACGAGTTGGCAGGCACTCGAAGACGCAGGAATCGACGCCGACCAGCTCCGCGGAAGCCGAACCGGGGTATATGCGGGGATCAGCAACAACGACTACCGCGGGTTGATCCTCACCGACAGTGCGACTGCTGAGGCTGCGGTCAGTTTGTATTCAGTCAGTGGCACATCGTTCAACACCGCAATCGGGCGGGTGGCCTTCGCGTTGGGGCTTCAAGGTCCAGCATTGGCCGTGGACACCGCATGCTCGTCGTCTCTGGCCGCGGTGCATCAGGCAGTGTCGGGCCTTCAACGGGGTGAGGCCGATCTGGCTCTGGCTGGAGGGGTGCATGTGATCCTGTCCGCCAGACTGTTCGAATTGCGGGGCAACGCCGGGATGCTTGCGCCGGACGGCCGCTGCAAGACATTCGACGCTGGGGCCAATGGTTATGTCAGAGGTGAAGGCTGCGGAATCCTGGTGTTGAAGCGACTATCCGACGCTGAGGCGGACGGCGACCGGATCTGGGGTGTGATCCGCGGAACCGCGCTCAACCAGGATGGTGCCAGCACGGGACTGACCGTGCCCAACGGCGAGGCGCAGGCGCAGGTGATCGCTGAGGCGTTGGCTCGGGCGGGAACATTGCCCTCTCAGGTGGATTACGTGGAGGCGCACGGCACCGGCACGCCGGTGGGCGACCCGATTGAGTTGACCGCCGCGGCCGCCGCTTACTGCCGCGAACGCGACGCCGATCAACCGCTGTTCATCGGCTCAGTGAAGACCAACGTCGGCCACCTGGAGCCGGCCGCCGGAGTCGCCGGGATGATCAAGGTGATGTTGTCGATGAAGCAGCAGACGATTCCCAAGCACCTGAATTTCCAGGAGCCGAATCCTGTGATCGACTGGGATCGGCTGCCTCTGCGGGTGACCACAGAACCGACCCCTTGGCCGCGTCACACAGACCGCATGCCGATGGCGGGTGTGAGCGGTTTTGGTTGGTCGGGCACCAACGCACACATCATCGTGGAGGCATACGGCGACCTCGACAGCGAACTAGCGGGGCCCAACGAACAACGCTGGCCAACGGGTTCAGCGCGACTCATTCCTCTTCCTTCGGCTGAAGAAACCGAGGTTGTGTCCCCAGACGACGCGCCGCAGCGCCCAGCGCGGCTGCTTTTGCTGTCGGGCAAGTCGTCTCAAGCTCAAAAGGAGTTGGCCGGCAGCTATCTGCGATGGCTCGAAGAACACTCCGACGAACTTGCCAGTCCGGACAAAGAGTTGCTCGCCGACATGAGTTGGACAGCAGCGGTGGGCCGAAGCCACTTCTCACATCGCGCCGGTGTGGTGTTCGAAGACGCCGAGTCGTTGCGGCAACAACTCAGCGAACTTGTCGATTCCGACGACGAAGTGTCGAGGTCCAGCGGTGCCGAAAAGGTGGCTTTCGTCTACACGGGCCAAGGCAGTCAATGGATCGGAATGGGCAAGCGACTCTATGAGTCCGAACCCGTTGCACGGGCTGTGTTGGATCGCTGCGATGAACTGTTCCGCGAAGCACGGTCACACGAAGCAAAGGGAACTTCGCTGCTTGCGGTGATGTTCGGCAGACCCGATGCCGAGGGCGACCTCGATGATCCCGCTTGGACCCAACCAGCGATCTATTCGCTCCAATGCGCGCTGACCGCGCTGTGGTCGAACTTGGGCGTGAACCCAGGCGTTGTGGTCGGACACAGCCTTGGAGAGATCGCCGCAGCACACACTGCCGGCGTTCTCAGCCTCGCCGATGGACTGCGGTTGGCGATTGGCCGCGGCGCTCTGATGTCGGCGCTCGACGAGCCCGGAGCAATGGCCGGCGTGTTCGCTCCCCTCGATGAGGTCGAGACCGCCGTGGCCCGGCAGCGTGCCGCATCGGGCGATTCAAGGCTGTCCGTTGCGGCTGACAATGGGGCACACCTAATGGTGAGCGGACCAGTTGCCGATGTCGACTCGTTGCTTGCCGGCTTCGAGTCCGAGGGCATCCAGGTTCGCCGCCTGGAAAAAAGCGCGGGTTACCACAGCGCGATGGTGGACCCGATTCTGGACGGGGTCGAGGCGATTGTGTCCGAACTGACTGTCTCTGCGCCGTCGACAACGCTGGTGAGCAGCATGACGGGCGGCGTGCTCGGAGACGACCAAGCTATGGACGCGTCCTATTGGCGCCGCCAGGCCCGTCAGGCCGTTGAGTATCGCAGTTCGGTGGAGACGTTGGCCGAACTCGGCGTGGACGCCGTCATCGAGGTCGGCCCCGGGTCAGTCCTTGGTCCCATGACTGTTCTGGCCTGGCCCACGGGTCCTGACAGCGCCGAACCAGCGGTGCTGTCCAGCATGAGACGGCCCTCGAAACGAACCCCCGACCCAGCCGATGGCAGCGGGTTCCTCGACGCCGTCGCGGGCGCGTACCAGGCAGGACTCGATATCTCTTTCGAAGCCCTCTTCGCTGGAGAATCCCGCCGCCGCATCTCGCTTCCCGGCTACCCGTTCCAACGGCAACGCCACTGGGTGGATGCAGCGAGGCGCCGTCGCTCAAGCGCTGGACATCCGTTGCTCGGCGTACTCCACGAATCTCCCCGCGGTGAACTCCAATTCGAAACCGAGATGGACGCTTCCGAACCAGCATGGTTGAACGACCACCGGGTCTACGGACAGGTGATCACCCCCGGAGCGCTTTACGCCACCATGGCTGTATCCGCGCTGCGCGCCAAACGAGATGGTCAGCGATCATCGGTTGCCGGCCGGCCAGTTGGAAACCTCTCGGTTGAAGATCTCCAACTGCACAGTCCGATGGCCTTCCCCGAAGCCGAAGCAGACGAAACCGCAGGACCCGAAGGCCGTCGGGTACAGCTTGTGTTTGACGACACCGATCCGAATGCGCAGGCCCGATTCGAGATCTACAGCCGCGGCCCCACAGAAGACGGATGGACATTGCACGCAGAAGGTGGAGTGTCAAGCGAGGGACAAACCTCTGAGATCGCCGACAACATCGACATTGAGGATCTGAAAGCCAGCCTCGAACCTCAAGACATTTCGGACTTCTATCGCGCTCGGGCAGAAGCGGGAATCGACCTTGGCGCCCCGTTTCGCACGCTGGACGGGTTGTGGGCCTCCGACGGCGAAGCGCTGGGCGATCTCTCGCTGCCTGAGACCGCCCAGGGAGCGGATTTGGATGTTCACCCGTTGCTGCTCGACGGGTGCTTCCAGGTCATGGCTGAGGCTCGCAGCGCGGTCGGCGCCGGAGACGGTGTGGCCTACCTGCCCTTCGGATGGGAGAAGTTGTGGTTGGCCGGCCCGCTGCCCGAGGTAATGACCTGCCACGCACGCTTGCGAGAGGACTCCAACCCCGAAGACCCGACCGGCACACCGCCCGAGGTCTTGACCGGGGATCTTGCGTTCTACGACCCGCGTGGCGCGCTCATCGGCGGACTGATCGGTTATACAGTCAAGCGCGCTACGCGTGCGGCGATGCTCTCAGCCGCAGGCGGTTTGGAAGACCTGCTTTATGAGATCGCCTGGAGAGATCGTCCTCTTCCGCCGGCAATGTTGGCAGCGGAGTTCATCCCCGCTCCCAGCGCTGTGGCCGTCGGTTCAGAGCCGTTCTCTGCGTATCTGGCAGATGAGGATGTAGGGGCTGACAGCCGAGACGCCTTGTTGTCTGATCTCGAGCGCCTGGCGTGGTCGTACGCGCGTCAGGCGATGGACCGCCTGGGATGGGATTTGGTCGCGGGCGAGAAAGTAGTTGCAGACACCCTGCGCGAACTGCTCGGGGTTCTCCCAGAGCACCGGCGCGTGTTTCAGCGGATGCTGGAGATGCTGGCCAAAGCCGGGGTGCTGACCGAGAGCGGAGATGGGTTTGTCGTGAAGGTCGGGTCGACCGACCCGCTCCCCGAGGTACTCCCAAGCGACCCCGAAGAGTTGGCTGAACGGATGGAGGAGCAATATCCGCACGGAGCCACCGAAATCGGGCTGTTCAGGCGCAGTGGTGCTGCCTTGCCCGATGTACTCGTAGGTGAGGCCGATGCACTGACGTTGCTTTTCAGCAGCGGCGAGCCGAGTGCTGCCGATCTGTACTTGAAAGCGCCGGTGGCCCGGGCCGCCAATCGAATGCTCCAAGACGCGGTGGCGGCGCTACTGGCCGAGCGTCCGGAGGGTCGAAGGCTCCGAGTGATCGAAGTAGGCGCAGGTACCGGCTCCGCGACTGCGTCGGTGTTGCCCGAACTGGGTGATCAGAGCTTCGACTACACGTACACCGACATTTCCGCTGGGTTCTTCTCCGAGGCGGAGGCCCGCTTCGGCGGAGCAGAGTCCTCAATCGACTATCGAGTATTGGACATCGAAAACGACCCGGTCGAACAGGGCTTCGACAACCACGGGTACGACCTGGTCATCGCCTCGAACGTTTTGCACGCCACCCGTTATTTGAACGAGACGCTGGACCACTGTCGGCGTTTACTGGCCCCGTCTGGTTGTCTGCTGGCGTTGGAGAATCTCCGCGGTCAGGGCTGGCTGGACCTGACCTTCGGTCAGCTTGACGGCTGGTGGCGTTTCGCCGACGACTACCGACCGCATCACGCTCTGGCCGGCCCCGATGTCTGGCAGCAGGCACTCAGCGACGCCGGCTTCGTTGATAGCGAAGTCCTGGGCGTTGACCGGTCCGATACGGCCCGTGAACCAGACCGTGGTGTGATCGTGGCTCAGGGACCAGCCGAAGTGAGCGAGTTGCCCGGGGTGTGGATTGTGGCAGCCGATTCCCATGGCTCGGCCGAAGTTCTGGGCCAGGAACTGGCGCTGCAGAACCAGACCGTGGTGCTTGTCAACGACACAGACCCGAGCGACCCTGGTCTCAGTGACGGCGCGGTGAGCAGTGCCGGGGCGTTGTCGCACGATCCTGGGGTGAGCCGGGTTTCGCTGCCGATGAATCAGCGAGAGTCGTGGCAGACCCTTTTTGAAAGTGTTTCTGAAGATGCGACGCTTCGCGGAGTCGTCCATCTTGTTTCTTTGGACGGTCGAGGAGCTCAGGTCACCACCGAACAGCTTGCGCAAGACGCGACCCGAACGACCACGAGCGCGTTGGCGCTCGTGCAGGGGATTTCAGACTCTGATGCCACCCCGGCGAACGGCGTTTGGATCGTCACTCGAGGCGCGCAGGTGCTCGAGCACGAACCCGCCGAGGGCATCGCCAGTTCGCTGCTCTGGGGATTCGGGAAGGTGTTGGCACGTGAAGCACCTCACCTGAGCGCGCGGATGATCGATTTGGACCCGGCCAAACCGCTGCCGCTGCCGGAGTTGTCCAACGAGTTGCTCCACCCGGACACGGAGACCCATATCGCCTATCGGCTGGGATTGCGCCAAGCAGCCCGTTTGGCACGCCAGGGCGCCGCTTCGGGTCGGCCCAGCCTGCCTGACCCCGCGGGCGAAGTGAACTGGTTGTTGGAACCCGACTCGAGCGGAGCGCTCGAAGGGATCGGCGTTGGACCGCACCCGGTAGCGCAACTGGCGCCACAAGAGGTGCGTGTGGCGGTCGAAGCAGCCGGACTCAATTTCTGGGACATGTTCCGCGCTCTGGGTGTCATCGATGAGGGATTGTTGGGTGGAGAATTCTGCGGTCGGGTCATCGATGTCGGCTCTGACGTGTCTGCCGTCGCTGCAGGTGACAGAGTGGTCGGACTGGCATTCGGCACGTTCGGTTCAGAGGCGGTCACCGATTCAGCGATGGTCGCCCCGGCACCCGAGGGTCTTCCAGCCGCCGCGCTGGCCACGGTGCCTACCGCCTTCGTCTCGGCGCTTTTGTCGTTCGATCTGGCTGAGTTGAAAGCCGGCGAGCGGGTGCTGATCCACGCCGGTACCGGAGGCGTCGGTTTGGCGGCCGTTCAGTTGGCTCAAGCTGCCGGCGCCGAGGTTTTTGCAACCACGAGCGCACCGAAACAGGCGTATCTGCGGTCGCTGGGTGTTGACCACGTGTTCGACAGCCGACAGACCAAGTTCGGCGAACAGATTCTCGAGGCCACCGATGGTGAGGGGGTTGAGGTGGTGCTGAACAGCCTCACCGGTCCCGGTTTCATCGACGCAAGCCTTTCCTGTCTGGCCGATGGTGGCCGGTTCGTGGAGTTGGCCAGGGTGGACATTCTCAGCAAGGAGGAGATGTCGGCTGTACGACCGGACGTGGCCTACTGGATCTTGGAACTTGATGTTCTGAAAGAGAGTGATCCTGCAACCCCCGGGGACGCGCTACTGCGCTTGATGGACCGGCTAGGAGCGGGTGAGTTGTCGCCTCTGGTGCACACGCGCTGGTCGCTCCCCGAGGCGGGCTCAGCGATGAAGTACATGCAAGCTGCGCGACACATCGGCAAGATCGTCCTTGCCAACTCCGCTCTTGAGACTGGCCGGCTGCGCGACGACAGGACATATCTGGTGACCGGCGGATTGGGAGGGATCGGCTGTGCCGTCGCCAACTGGCTGGCCGACCGAGGCGCCGGGGCGATCGTGTTGAACGGTCGTCGAGACCCCGATCCCGAGGCGGCCGAAGCGATCAGTGACCTTCGCCAACGGGGTGTGGCGGTTAGCGTGGAACTGGCCGATGTGACCGATCCGGCCGCGTTAGACGCGATGCTGGCCCGGATGGACGCCGCGCTGCCGCCTCTCGTAGGTGTCGTCCACAGCGTGGGTGTGCTGTCCGACGGCGCGCTGACGAATCAGACTTGGGAAAAGTTCACCGACGTGCTGTGGCCGAAGATGTTGGGGGCTTGGCATCTTCACAGGGCCACCGAAGACCTTGATCTGGACATGTTCGTGCTGTTCTCGAGCGTCGCTGGTGTGATGGGCAACCCGGGGCAGTCGAATCACGCCGCGGCCAACGCGTTCTTGGATCAACTTGCCGGCCACCGCCGGGCGTTGGGCCTCACAGGACAGTCAATCGCTTGGGGGGCTTGGTCAGGGCTCGGAGAAGCAGAAGAGCACCGCGAGCGGATCGCCAGGCAACTTGAGGCCGCGGGAACGGGTTGGATCACTCCGGACCAGGGGATCAGAGCCTTCGACCACCTGGTTCGCCAAGACGTGACGATGGGGATGGTCGCGGCGGTTGACTGGCATGTGGTGTCCGAAGGTCCCGATGCGCCGTCGCCGCTGCTGCAAGATCTTCTCTCCGCGACCCAGAGCACTGCGGGTGGCGAGTTTGACTCTTCGGCCGACATCTTGGCCGACCTTTTGGGCGCGGGAGCGACCGAACGCGAACAGATCCTTGCTGGGTTCTTGCAACAGGAACTCCGAGCCGTGATGCGCTTGCCCGAGTTGCCGTCGGAGTCTGCTGAGTTCGCCGACCTGGGCATGGACTCATTGATGGTGGTGGAGTTGCGGAATCGCCTGAACCGTGCGTTCGCCGGAGAATGCACGGTCTCCAACACCGCCGTGTTCAACTATCCGAACGTCACTGGATTGGCCCGTTTCTTGGCCTCAGAGTTCGGTCAACCAGGAGAAGCTGAAACGTTCGAGCAAGAAGCTGAAGCAATCCCGGAGATTCCGCTGCGTTCAGTTGATCCAACTGAGGGGGATGGGATCGCGATTGTGGGCATGGCCTGCCGATTCCCTGGAGCGGAGGATCTTTCGGCCTACTGGCGGCTGCTGGCCGACGGTGAGAATACGGTCACCGACGGACGTCAAGACGGCGGATCTTGGGAAGGCGTACCAGGTGATCCGGCTGCGGCCGATGCGGCCGATCGACGGGGTTCGTTCATCGACGGAATTGATCATTTCGATCCAACATTCTTCCGAATCTCGGCGAAGGAAGCTGCCACGGTCGACCCATTGCAGAGACTGTTGTTGGAAACAAGCTGGCAAGCGGTCGAAGATGCGGCAATTGATCCTGATCGCCTGAAAGGCAGCCGCAGCGGTGTGTATGTCGGCGTGGGAGTGAGCGAGTACCGGAGCCTGATCGACAAGAGCGGACTGTCCGGCGTCCACCTGAACACCGCGGGGAGCGTGACCGTCGGGCGAGTTGCGTTCACGCTGGGATTTGAAGGTCCCGCGGTACCGCTCGACCTGGCCTGTGCATCGTCGCTGGTCGCCGTCCATCAGGCGTCGGAGAGTCTCCGGCGTGCAGAGATCGATCTTGCTTTGGTCGGCGGCGCGAACGCCGTCCTCTCTAGTTCGATCACCAGAGCGCTCGAGGAGTCTGGAATGCTGTCGGTCAAAGGACAGTGCAGTTCCTTTGATGCCTCCGCTGACGGGTATGTGCGAGGCGAGGGTTGTGGGGTCGTGGTGTTGAAACGGCTCAGAGACGCCGAGCAGGACGGCGACCGAATCTGGGGTGTCATCCGCGGATCGGCGGTCAACCAGAGCGGGACGGGTCTGGCGCTCACCGTGCCCAGCGGGAGGGCTCAGCAGCGGGTCATGGCAGAGGCGCTGGCCCGCGCCGGAGCCAGCCCCGACGAAGTCGACTACGTGGAAGCCCATGGAGCCGGGACCGCGGTGGGCGATGCTGTAGAAGCAGGAGCGGTAGCAGCGGTCTATGGCAGGGGTCGCTCTGAGGATTCGCCGTTGTGGATCGGTTCGGTCAAGACCAACATCGGACACTTGGAGTCAGCTTCGGCGATCGCCAGCCTGATCAAGGTGGTGCTGGGCATGAGGCAGGGAGTGGTACCGAAGCAACTCAACTTCAGCGATCCCAGCCCTGAGATCAACTGGGACCGCATGCCGATGAGAGTGGCCTCCGAATCAATGAACTGGCCGCACAATCCTGATCGCGCGCCGCTGGCGGCAGTGAACTCGTTCGGGATCTCCGGGGCCAACGCCCACATAGTGATCGAGGGGTATGAAGCCGCACCGGAGGACTCTTCAGGGTCGGGCGCATCCTGGCGACCCGTCGGATCGCCCCAGCTTGTGGCGGTCGAGCAAGAGCAGTCGGAGGACTCCCCTCAACAGAGCGGCGCAAGGCTGTTGCCCCTGTCTGCCAAGACACCGCAGGCTTTGCGAGAGATGGCTGACCGGTATCTTTGCTGGCTTGATGAACACGCTGCTGAGCTTTCAGCCCCAGGAGCAGCAAGTGACCCTTTGCTCTCGGATATGGCATGGACCGCCAGCACGGGGCGCAGTCACTTTTCGCACCGGGCTGCGGTGGTGTTCACCGATGTCGAATCGCTGCGTCGACAGCTCAACTCGTTGCGTGAGACTGGAGAGGTCCACGAGCGCCCAGACGACCCGGGCGCGGAGGTTGGCGAAGCTGCCGAAAACCTTGTCACGACCGTAGCGGCCGAGTACTCGCAAGGTCGTGCTGTTCAGTTCGAGTCGCTTTTTCAAGGTGA
Organism: Acidimicrobiaceae bacterium; assembly: GCA_009845995.1. Classification (GTDB taxonomy): domain Bacteria; phylum Actinomycetota; class Acidimicrobiia; order Acidimicrobiales; family Aldehydirespiratoraceae; genus VXYK01. The sequence goes on from VXYK01000055.1 coordinate 84,557, forward strand.
GACACGACGTCGGATCTCGCTTCCCGATTACCCGTTCCAGCGTCAGCGTTATTGGGTCTGAGCACAAACCCTTGTCCGAGGTCAAGGTCATTGACGAATGCTGGCTCCTTGATATGCTTTGCTCGCATCCAACTGGCTTCAAAAGGAGTAACCGATGTCTTCGACCGAAGAACGTATTAGGGCAATCGTTGATCAGACCGTCGAAATAGAGGGAAGAGATCCAGGTCAACCGCTGGATCTGAGCCGCAACGTTGCCGAAGTAGGTGTCTCCTCTTCCGACATCGTGGCGTTCTGGCGAATGGTTAACCAAGAGTTCGGCACCGACATTTCCGCTGAGGAATTCGCCGAGTTGCTGACTCCCCAGGATCTCATCAACCACCTAGAGTCTGCTGCCGGCTGATAAAAACATCAGTTAGAACTGTTGGCTAGCCCGTCAAGCGGGCCGTGGTGCTGGTCCCATGCCCAACGGACCGCGTCCGCGGCGATAGATGGATGGAATCGCCAACGCCCGAGTTGAAGTTCGGCGTCGTCGACTGCATCACCGCACTCGACTAGACCGAGCGCCAGTCGACGCGCTCTGCGCTGGATCGTCTCGTTGTTCAAACGGAGCTCGCCCTCAAGAAAAATGGCGTGCTCGTGCTGACGGCGCGGCGACAGGCGGCTCACCTGCGTGCGGTTGAGCGGAGGCAGTCTCCGTCGTACCTCAACCTCTGTGGGCGACAGTGAGCGGACGACGCTGAACCGACACGCTCGCTCGAAACTCCTGGTCAAAGGGCCTGCTCGACCTACTTTTCGCCCCAAACCCAGGGCTGAGGCCGTGGCCTTGAAGTTGAGGTCGAACCCCTCGGGAGATTCCTCCAAGGACTGAGCACAGTGCCTCAACAACAGGATTGTGGTCGGCCCAAGCACGCCGAGCCAGAACTTCTCAACATAGTGGGACCTGGGATCGTGTCCTAGCCGATCAACGATCGGGTCTCCCCAAGGGGTGACCCGGATCTGATCCAATGCCGGTGCCAACAGTAGGGTCGGTGGTTCCATTTGATTCTCCCGCCGGTATACAACGCCAGCGGCAGTATAACTGTATTTGAATGTATGTCAAGCAATATTGTTCCTCAGATCCATTTTCTGCAGATTCATAGAGCCGCGGTCCAGATGCCCTAGTCTCTGTCGATGGCTGAGATTGCTTCTGAAAATATGGTCGATCGTGCCCGCGAGCTGATTGACGACGCAGAGTCGATCGCGGTGCTGACTGGAGCTGGCATCTCCACGGACTCTGGAATACCCGACTTCCGAGGGCCGCAGGGACTGTGGACCAAGAACCCAGAGGCCGAGAAAGCGTCCAACATCCGTTATTACGTCAGCGATCCGGAAGTTCGCAAGACGAATTGGGAACGTCGCGCATCAGGCCAACTGTGGGCCGACGTCGAACCCAATATCGGACATCGGGCGCTGGTTCATCTTGAGGAGCGTCAGAAACTCCACACGCTGATCACCCAGAACATAGACGAGTTGCATCAACGGGCGGGCAGCGATCCGGCCAAGGTCGTTGAGATCCATGGCACGACCAGGAAAGCGGCGTGCTTGTCGTGTGCGTGGCGCGCGGAGATGGACGTCGTTTTGGATCGGGTGCGGGCGGGCGAAGAAGATCCGCCTTGCCCGGACTGCGGGGGAATCTTGAAATCGGCGACGGTTTCGTTTGGCCAAGCCCTGGATCCGGTTGACCTTCTCTGTTCAGAAGAAGCAGCCACAGAGGCCGATCTGTTCATGGCAGTGGGAACGTCGCTCACGGTGTACCCCATCAACCAAACGGTGGCGATCGCCAAGAACAACGGCGCGCGGATCGTGATCCTGAATGCTGAAGCAACCCCGTATGACAGCATCGCCGATGTCGTGCTGCAGGAATCGATCAGCGAAGTGCTGCCGGTAATCGTCAGGATGGTAATTCCCGACTCATGAGGTAGGGTTTAGGTCATGGCCAGTTTCCGTGAGCTTCTCCAGCAGGCAAAAGCGTCGATCACCGAAGTTGACACCGCTGCTGGGCAGGAACTTCTCGACCAGGGATACCTGCTCTTGGATGTGCGCGAGCCCGACGAATACGAACAAGGAGCTATCCCGGACTCAATTCACATTCCCCGAGGACAGATTGAGTCGAGCATCGAAAATCGTCTACCCGACCGTGGAACCAAGCTGGTTGTCATGTGTGCAGGCGGGGTGCGTTCCGCCTTCGCCGTGCAGACGTTGGAGCAACTCGGTTACGACAATTCCGTCTCAATGGACGGAGGCTTCAACAAATGGAAGGACGAAGGTCGCCCATGGACGCGGCCACGGACCCTCACACCCGAACAGCGCAGCCGCTACCAACGTCATCTGCTCGTCCCCGAAGTCGGTGAAGAAGGCCAACTGAAGCTGCTCAACTCGAAAGTGCTGCTGCTCGGAGCCGGAGGACTCGGTTCACCTGCAGCGCTGTACTTGGCTGCGGCAGGCGTCGGGACGCTCGGCATCATCGACATGGATGTCGTTGACGAGTCGAATCTTCAACGGCAGATCCTTCACAACATCGATCGGATAGGGGAGCGCAAGGTCGACTCTGCCAAGAAAACTCTCATCGGTCTCAACCCCGATGTCGACGTGGTCACCTACGATGTCCGCCTTGGCGCCGACAACATCATGGAGATATTGGCGGGGTACGACCTCGTCGTCGACGGGGCGGACAACTTTCCGAGTCGCTATCTGCTCAACGACGCCAGTGTGAAACTTGGAATTCCGGTCGTCCACGGTTCGATCTTCCGTTTTGAAGGCCAAATCACCGTGTTCGACCCACGCCAAGGGCCGACATATCGGGACATGCTGCCAGAGGCGCCTTCAGCGGAAATGGCGCCGTCCTGCGCGGAAGCGGGCGTGCTGGGTGTGCTGCCCGGAATCGTTGGGAGCATCCAAGCGCTGGAAGCGCTCAAGTTGCTGCTGGGAGTAGGGGAGCCGTTGCGCGGGCGTCTCGTGGCCTTCGATGCCTTGGAGATGAGCTTTCGCGAGTTCAAGCTACGTGTCGATCCGGACAACGAAGTCACCTGGGAGAACCGAGATCGGATTGAGGTCACCGAGCTCGACGGGCTTTGCATGCCCACCTTCACCGACAACACGAGCAGTTGATCAGGCTAAACGATCCAATGTGCAACCTCAGCTAGACGCGCAGGTACGCTTCTGAGCGCCATTGCACCCAGCGTGACCGAGTTCAGGAGACTTCCATCCGTCAGTACTTTGTGAGCCTTCGGGACCGCAGCCCACTCCCTGAGGGTGCAACCGCCATCGGTGTCGGCTTGGTGATCAACGGAATCGCCACCTACGCCTTCTTGGTGGTGGCCCGGCGCGCGCTCGGAGACGAGGCCTACGGAGGGTTGGCCGTGCTCTGGGGGCTCGTCTACATCCTCGGACCCGGCCTGTTTCAGCCGTTGGAGCAGGAAATCGCGCGGGCCACCGCAAATCGTGCGAGCAGACAAGAAGGCAGCGCGCCAGTGCTTCGCCAGGCCAGCCGCATCGGTCTCGTTCAACTGCTGATCGTTGAAGCCGCGGTGATCCTGGCGTGGCCCTTGGGCCTTGACGGACTACTGGATCACAAGATCTCTCTGCTGGTCGCCCTGCTGTGCGCTCTGGCATGTTTCATGGGCGCTGAATGCGTTCGCGGGGTGCTGTCTGGTCGACACGAGTTCAATCGCTACAGGTCTTACTTCGCGGCCGAAGGAGCTGCCAGGTTCCTGGTTGCCGGCGTGCTTGCGATTATCGGAATTCAGGCCGTGGGAGCCTACGCCACCGCGATTGCGATTGCCTTCGCAGTGGCAACCGTCGTGGCGATCGGCTCATTGCGGCCTTTCGTAAAACCCGGGCCGCCCGCACCATTGGGGGAACTCACACCGGCTCTGGGCTGGTTGTTGATCGCTTCGCTTTCGGAAGCTTTCCTGCTCAACGTTGGTCCAGTCGCTTTGGAAATTGTTGGCGATGATCTCGGTGAAGAGGTTCCCGGAGTGTTCCTCAACGGACTGATCATCTCGCGGGTTCCGCTCTTCTTCTTCCAGGCCGTGCGGGCGGCACTGCTTCCGAATCTGGCCAGCCTCGCAGGCAATGACGATCTCAACGGTTTCCGAGACCTGCAGCTTCGACTCGTTGCTGCTGTTATGAGCGTGGCCGCGGTTTGGGTGGCAACGATGGCATTCATCGGCCCTTGGCTGGTCGAGTTTCTGTTCGGCGACCAGATCGGCTCGGTAGACATGGCTCTACTCGCAGCGAGCGGGGCCGGCCTGATGATTCTCCTCTCGCTGTCGTTGGGACTTGTTGCTCTCGATCACGCTCGGCTGGCGGTCGTCGGTTTCGTAGTCGGGGTAGCCACCTTCCTGGCGATCGCTGCCACCAACGAGCTGTTCTTGCAAGTCGAACCGTTCTTGTTGGTCGAATCGGCGCTGGTGGCAGCGGTCGGTGCGGGCGCAATCGTCACCGCAGGGTTGCTGCGCTACGAATACGCCCTGCATGCCCGCGCCGGTCGACTCCCCGAAACCGACCCCGACTCGACTCCGCCCTCAAGCATCCTCTGAGCGGGCCCCCGTGGCCCGAGCGGCCGGTGAGCGCAGCGAACAAGAGCGGGGTGTGGAGCGCAGCGAACAAGAGCGGGGACTAGACCGGACCGGGCATCTTTCGAGGCTACGGGTATGATGCGCATGTGGTCTATCCAAGGACAATCAGCACATGAAGGGCTTGATTCTCAGTGGTGGTGCTGGAAAACGCCTGCGCCCGATCACCCACACCAGTGCCAAACAGCTGGTCCCAATAGCCAACAAGCCGATCCTGTTCTACGGCATTGAAGAGATGGCGACCGCAGGTATCACCGACATCGGCATCGTTGTCGCACCCACGACCGGTGACGAGATCAAACAAGCTGTCGGCGACGGTTCGAAGTTCGGGGTGCGGGTCACCTGGATCCCCCAGCATGCACCACTTGGTCTGGCCCACTGCGTGCTGGTCGCTCGTGACTTTCTCGCAGACGACGACTTCGTCATGTACCTCGGCGACAACATGCTTGAAGCCGGACTGTCTGACTTCGTCGAGAGATTCGCCGCGGCACGTGCCGAATCAGGCTCGGGTCACCCCACCAGACGACCGTCGGCTCAGATCCTCTTGGCGCAGGTATCGGACCCCGGCTCTTTCGGGGTCGCTGAGATCGGATCGGACGGTCAGGTGACCCAACTGGTCGAAAAACCCGAGAAACCGCCGTCAGACCTCGCCCTGGTCGGTGTGTACCTGTTCGATCGGACGATTCACGAGGCGGTCAGGAACATTGAACCCTCTGCACGCGGGGAACTCGAGATAACCGATGCCATCGACTGGCTCATCACCCAGGGCTACCGCGTAGATCACGAAGTTCTCAGCGGCTGGTGGATCGACACCGGGAAAAAGGACCCGTTGTTGGAGTGCAATCGGCTGGTCCTGGACACCTTCGGCCGCAGCATCGACGGGGATGTCGACGACACGTCAACCGTCGAGGGGCAGGTGGTTCTTGAAGCCGGCGCAAAGGTCGTCAACTCCACGGTGCGAGGACCGGCGATCATCGGCAGTGGGACCACCGTTGAGCACAGCGATATCGGGCCCTACGTGTCGATCGCGGTTGACTGCCGGATCAGCGGCAGCGAAATAGACAACTCGGTGGTGTTGCGTCGCAGCACGGTCAGCGATATTGCACGGCTCACTGACTCATTGGTTGGTCGTGACACGGTGCTGTCCAGAACAGTTCGGGCCGACGAGCCAGACGCCGGGGCGCTGCGCGGACCTGACGACACCGGCCCACGCGCCATCCGGGTGATGGTCGGCGATCACTGCCGAGTAGAGATCGAGTAGCCACAATGCCGCAGAAGTGATTGGAGATTCGCGTGGCAGCAATCACACCATCGGAGGATATTGAGGGCGTGTTCGTGGTGCGTCCAGAAGTCATCGGTGATGACCGGGGCACCTTCATTGAGACATATCGGCGCTCCTGGTTTGGCGGGCAACGGGAGATGATCCAAGCCAATCGCGGTGACCGTCGGGCTGGAACGGTGGTGGGACTCCACTATCACCTTCACCAGAGCGACTACTGGTATGTGCCGTTCGGACAGGTTCGCGTGGTGCTGCATGATCTCAGAGAGGGGAGTCCGACAGACGGGGCCACCCTTGAATACGACCTCGGCACCTGCGCCGACGGCTCCCACTGCCATGACGGGATCTACATTCCGCCGGGAGTGGCGCATGGTTTCGCGGCTCTGACCGACTGCACTCTCAGCTATCTCGTCGACGCCTACTACAACCCTGCTGACGAGCTCGGCGTGCGTTGGGACGACCCGCAGATCGGTGCTGACTGGATTCTCAGTGATCCGATCTTGTCCCAGCGAGACAGCAACAACCCGCTGCGCTGCGACTTGCCGGCGAACCGCCGGCCCCACTATCGGCTACGCGCCACATAGGAAAACCTGTCAGCTATGAGACTGTTCATCACCGGGGCGGCCGGATTCATCGGGAGCAACTATCTGCGTCATGTCCTCGGCACGAGCGACGACGCGGTGGTGGCATTCGACGCTTTGACCTACGCCGGAAACCTTGACTCGATCAAAGACCTGCTTGGTGATCGGGCATCTTTCGTCCACGGTGACATCACCGATCGCGCCGCGGTTCGGTCCGCTATGGCGGGCTGTGACCAGGTGGTGCACTTTGCGGCCGAATCCCACGTTGACCGCTCGATCACCGGACCCGACGCGTTCGTGCACACCAATTGTTTCGGCACCAACGTGCTATGTGATGTTGCTCGCCAGATCGGTGTCGAACGCTTCGTTCACATATCGACGGACGAGGTCTACGGTTCGGTCGAGGTTGGCTCATCGCTGGAGACAGACGCGGTTGCGCCTCGCTCCCCGTATGCGGCCTCCAAAGCGGGATCAGATCTCATAGCCCTCAGTTACTTCAGCACCCACGGCCTGCCGGTCATCGTCAGTAGGGCCTCCAACAACTACGGTCCGTTCCAGTTCCCCGAAAAAGTCATCCCGCTGTTCGCGACGAACCTTCTAGATGGAGCCTCTGTGCCTCTCTACGGAGATGGACTCAACATTCGTGACTGGCTTCATGTAGACGACCACTGTGCTGCAATCGACACGATATTGAGCGAGGGCAGCCATGGCGAGATCTACAACGTCGGCGCCGGAAACGAGATCACCAACCGCGACCTGACTGAACGTCTTGTTGAATTGTGCGGGCGTGACGAGTCGGCCATCGAATACGTGCCGGACCGGCCGGGGCATGACCGTCGCTATTCTCTCGACTGCACCAAACTACGGGCTCTCGGCTGGACCCCGCGACAAAACCTCACTGCAGGGCTCGAACAAACGGTCGAGTGGTATCGCACGAACCGAAACTGGTGGGAAGCACTCAAGACCGGACCACTCCAGAGCAGAACCGCGGAGCGGCCGTGAGGATCCTGGTCACCGGCGCCGGCGGACAGCTCGGAACGGACCTGGTGCCGCTGCTTCGCCCTCACGAAGCGGTGACGCCGGACCGAAGAGAGCTCGACATCACCGACCGTGACTCGGTTCTCGGAACCCTGCAGGATTCGAAACCCGACATCGTTATCAACTGCGCGGCGATGACCAGGGTCGACGACTGCGAAACCCAGGTCGATAGAGCCTTCGCCGTGAACTCGCTGGCAGTAGGGAATCTCGCTGAGGGTTGCCGACTCGTCGGCGCGCACTTGACCACGATCTCTACGGACCATGTTTTCGACGGCAAGAAAATCGGTGCATACAACGAACGGGATCCGCTGTCGCCGATTTCTGTCTACGGGCGCTCCAAGGCCTCAGGCGAGAAGCAGGCCGGCAGTGACGCCACGATTGTGCGTACGTCCTGGCTTTGCGGAGAGTTCGGTACCAACATGGTCAAGACCATTTTGGGATTGCTCGGTGAAGATGCCCCTTTGCGCTTCGTCGATGACCAAGTCGGGCACCCGACGTTCACTGCTGATCTCGCGCCCGTAGTTTGCGAGCTAGCGCTGCAACGTCGTGCCGGTATCTTCCACGTGACCAATCAGGGTGCTGTCACCTGGTTCGAGTTCGCCCGCGCGGTTGCCACCGCGGCGGGTGCAGACCCACTGCGAGTGACTGCATGTGCGACTGCCGATCTGCGACCGGTTAGACCTGCTCCGCGTCCGGCCAATTCCGTGCTAGACAACGCTGCGTTGCGTCTAGCAGGATTCGCGCAGACCCGACACTTCCGGGAGCCGTTGGCCGAACTCATCTGTCGGCTTCGCTGACCGACGACTTGTCAGAGTCCGAGCCGAACAACACGAGAGCGCCGCTTGCCGCGGCCAAGAATGTCAGCCAGACCACCCGGTCAACGGAGCCGATCAGCACGCCGATGTCAAACTCAAGGCCAATGAGTGGGCTGAGACCGGCGATGAGCGCTTCTCTGAGTCCGAGCCCAGAGGGAAAGAAACCGATGGCAACGGTAAGAGCGCCGGCGACCGAAAGGGCGAGTGCTTGAGCCGGTGAGATGTCCACGCCGAGAGCGGTTACGGCCAAGCCGAGTCGCAGTGCGCTGATGACCAGCCACGCGGCTTCAACTCCCAGAACCGCGAGTGCCAATCGGGTCGAGCCGCCGCCTGGTGCAGTTTCTCTGAAGAGCTTGAGAGCGCCGACTCCGGCCAAGACACCGGCAATCGCCGTGACGGCTCCCAACCAGGGCGGCCCCTCGACTGCAATGGCCGATCCACCGACGATGCCCGTGATCGAGAGCCAGCAAAGACCGGGTACCGCGCTCGCCGATATTGCCGAGCCATAGGTGCTGCCGTCTTCTGACAGAGATCGAACAGTGACTATCAACGAACCCGGTAGTGGCAGCAGATTGGCGGCCGAAGACACAACCGCAACCCTGAAACTCCTTGTTGTTGACGGTTTTTGTGAGGCGATTCGAGCCGCCAGTTGATACTCGGCCGATTTCAACGCGAGGCTCGCTGGGGCAGTGACCAGCAACGCCACCGCCAGCGGCCACCAGGACAGCTCAGTCAATGTCAGCTCGCTGGCCCGCCAAGCCCAGACGGTCGCTCCACTCACCCCGACGGCTGCCACAACGCCTATCGCGGTGTTGAGTCTCTTGTCCAAACGCTGAGCCCGCTGGTCAAGAAGGCGGCGAAACGCCGCGCTGAGTCCTTCGGGAAGACCAAAAGCACGGGGTCCGCGGTGCACAGACGGCATCGCTCGACGCTACCGTCGCCATCAATGAAGGTGTTGATCGACGCAGTACATCCCGCGGACGTATGGACCCTGGGTGCAGTCGAGGATCGTCTCCTGGCTGCTGGTGAGGAGACTCTGTGGATCTCGCGCCCGGGCAAAGACTCCGTCGTCGAACTCATTGAGGCGCGCGGCAGGCCCCACATTGCGGGTCCACGCGCTGGAAGCAACATGGTGTCGCTGGCCCGTGAGTTGCTGTCGAGAGACTGGTTGACGTTTCGCACCGTGCGACGGTTCGGCCCCGATGTGATCTTGACTCGCTCACCTGCTGGGGTTCACGCGGGCAGGTTGACGCGCACGCCAGTGCTGTATGACACCGACGACGGCCATGTCGCCGGACTGCTGTATTACATGGCGGGTCCGTTCGCCAATCTCATCGCCAGCCCGACGGCCACCACCAGGAGTTACGGCTCGAAGCACCGCAAGTACAGGGGTTACAAGGAACTCTTCTACCTTCACCCGTCTCGTTTCACGGCGGATCCGACAATCCGAACCGATCTCGGGCTCAACGAAGAAGAGAGACTGTTCGTGCTTCGTCTGACCGCGTTCACTGCAAGCCACGATGTCTCCGAGAGAGGAATGACCCGCGAACAAATCGACCGGATTCTAAGTCGGTTGGCGGATCTTGGAAGAGTGGTTGTCTCCTCTGAGCAATCGTTGCCCCCTGACTTGGCGGCCATGGGAGTTTCGACTCCTCCGGAGCGATTCCATCATGTGCTCGCCGCGGCCGACCTCGTGGTCGGCGACAGTCAAACAGTCTGTTCGGAGGCTGGGGTGATTGGCACACCGTCGCTGCGCTACAACACCTGGGCAGGCCGACACCCCTATCAGGTGGAGTTGCAAGAGCGTTGGGGTCTGACCAGAGCCTTCGCCCTCAGCCAAGAATCGGCGTTCTTCAACGAGCTTGACCGTGTGCTCGGAGATCTTGACAGCGTGCACGCGACCCATGAGCAGCGCCGACAGCAGATGCTCGAATGGTGCGATGACCCGGTTGATGATCTCACTGCGTGGATCTATGAGCTGGCGGATCGCTAGAGGTTGGGCTGGATTCGCATTTTGGGAGGAAGAACGGGCTGTACCCAAGGTGCGAACGCTTCGGGAAGACCGGCAAGGCGCCAGATGAAGGTGACCACCTCCGCCCGTGTCAACGGGGCGTCCGGAGAGAAAGTGGTTGGCGAGGTGCCTGTTGTGATTCCGTACTCCAACATCCAACGAACCGCCTCGCTGTAGTAGGAGCCTTCTTTGACATCGTCGAAAGTCTGGTCGTAGTTCGGGGCGGGCGTGCCCGCGAAGCGCCAAAGGAAGGTGGACGCTTGCGCCCTGGACAGGGTCATGTTCGGAGAGAAGGTTGTGGACGAGGTTCCCGTGGTCACGTCGTATTCTGCGAGCAGGTCCACCGCATCGCGATAAGACGCGTCCTCGGCGACGTCTTCGAAACCGGCGCGATTGGTTGGAAGCGGACTTCCCTCGAAGCGCCAGAGGATCTCGGCGAATTCGGCCCGATTGATCTGATCGTCGGGCCCGAACATCTCCGCGGTCGAGCCCTCGGCGATCTGTTCACCGACTGACCAGAGAACCGGCTCGTAGAAGTAGTCGTCTGGAGAAATATCGCTGAACTCGACGACGGGTGGTGGTTCTTGGGGGTTCTCGGGTTCCTGGGGTTCTTCGGGTGGGTCGGGAGGCTTGGGATCTTCGTGGGGTTCGAGCGCAAACTCGGCAGGCCATTCGATGACGAATTTGGTACCGACCGGAGGGTGGCATCCCTGCGCGGTCCTGCACCCGTTGAGGATCGCGAAATACAGCCAAGCACCGTAGGGCTCCCCGTCGCGGGTGAGCGTTACCGTTCTGCCCACATCATGAACGGTGATCGTTGCGAACTCGGTGTACCCCGATTCCGGCGCTTCGGTGATTTCGAGTCCGATCAAGGAACTGATGTTCAACGGTGACTCACCGCGCACCGTGTAGTTGTTCAGCCAGCGCGTCAGATCTGCGATTGAGTAGGAACGGGTCCAAGTGGCGTAGGCATTTCGTTCGCGGCCCGTCTGTGGATCGAAAGCCGCATCGTAAGGATCTGGCTTCGAGAGCAGGAACGGGAGATCGATACCGTCCGTCCAGATGTCGGAGGGCTTGGCGGTATGCCCACCGTTGCTTGACGAGTAGAAGGCCTGCGCGATTCGGGGTTCGTATTGCGTCGGACTTGCGCCGTTGTTGGTTTCCCCGCCGGTCTGTCCCTCGCCGTTGCCCGACTCGGTCGAGGGGCCGCTTCCGGTTTCCTCGTCGGACTCTACTTCGGCCTGATAGACGACAACTTCACCTGCAGTGGCATCCACCGCGTCGCACCACGCGTGCCAATCACATCCCGACTCCCGCGCCCATCCAGTGAACACTTGATCGACGATTGAGTCGTAAAGGTTGAAAGGTTCGTCGACCCAGTCGCTGCTCATCGCTCGGTCAACGACTGTGGCGGCGGCGTAGCTGCGTGCCGCCACTGCCTGTGCCTTCATGGCTTCCATCGGCCAGTCGACAGGCACTTCCTGGAGTCCGTACAGGTACTTTTCGACATCAAGCTGCGCGACGACTACGCAAAACTTGAGACCGGTTCCGCAGCGGTCGGGGTTGCTGCCGGCAATCGGGACACCAGCGGGGTGGAGCAGGTAGCGCGCGCCTGCGTACGTACCGAGATTGTCCCCGTCCTCATACTCTTCGACGGTGGCTCTGATCCCAATCGTCTGAACAACTTCAAGCGCCGTGTTGTGGCAGCGGGCGTCGTTGTCGCAGAGGTCGGTGGTGACGCCGATTGACTTGTCGGTGTATTCGGCGTGCCAGCGGGTTCCGTCGTAGTGGGTTGTCAGTGGCAGATGGCTGACGCCGATGACCTCATCGTCCACCTCGACAGTAAGTTCCCACTCGCCGGGACCGAGTTCGTCCAACGGAGTCGAGATGGCAATCAGCTCCCGCACCCCTATCAGAACATTGAGGCTGCCGGGTTGATAGGGCCGAGGCCGTGAATGCGTCATGCAGAACTGCACTCCGGAGCCGCAGTCGTCGGGGGTTACGCCGTCGATGGCCACGCTCGACGGATGAAGGAAATATCGCCCACCGAAATATGAACCGAGATTCGGGCCGTCTTCGAACTCTTCGACCACCGCTCTGGTGCCAACTGTGTGGGCCACCTCGAGCACGGTGTATTCACAGCGGGGGTCGTTGTCGCAGAGGTCGGTGGTGACGCCGATTGACTTGTCGGTGTATTCGGCATGCCAGCGGGTTCCGTCGTAGTGGGTTGTCAGCGGCAGATGACTGACGCCGATGACCTCACCGCCGACCTCGACAGAGAGTTCCCACTCACCGGGACCGAGTTCGTCCAATGGAGTCGAGATGGCAATCAGCTCCCGTACCCCGACCCGCACCTCGACATTCTCGGGAACGTGCGTGGGGTCGAACTCGGAGAAATTGGTGATCGGTTCAAGAGTGGTGTTGTCGTAGTAGAACGAGAGAATCTGGTCGTAAGTGTGCCCGTCGACGGCGCGTCCGTAAGCGCCGAACTGGCTCAGCCCGACGCCGTGTCCGAACCCGCCGCCGTTGAGAACAACGAGGTTCTGATCAGAGCTGTCGGAGCCTTCTTCGTGGGCAAGAAGCGGTGATGTCGCCAAAGTCGCTGATGTCACTACGCAAAGGGCGAGCAGACAACACAGCATTGATCTGGAGAATCTCAATGGTTTTTCTCATGTGTCGTGGCTTACCTTGGCGCTCGCCTATAAAAGGCAATGTGATTCTACCGCTTCGGCGCTGCTCTTCGGGGTCACTGCCCCAAGCGGCGCTGGTGACGGCGTGTCGAGACCCCGTACTTCACGATGCACCCGAGAGCAGCGACACCGTCGCGCCAGTTGATTTTCTTTCCCTCGGCGTAGGTGCGGCCGGAGTAGGAGATTCCGACCTCCCAGATTCGCCAGCCACCGGCAGCGACTTTGGCCGTTATCTCAGGTTCAATACCGAATCGGTTCTCGCGCAGGTCGAGACTCTGGACGACTTCGGTACGGAACGCCTTGTAGCAGGTCTCCATGTCCGTGAGGTTCAAATCGGTGAACATGTTGGACAGCAGGGTCAGAAACCGGTTGCCGACCGAATGCCAGAAATACAACACGCGACGAGGGCGGCCGGACTGAAATCGACTGCCATATACGACATCAGCTGAACCGTTCAGCAGTGGTTCGAGAATGATGTCGTAGTCGTTCGGGTGGTATTCGAGATCAGCGTCCTGCACGATCACGAACTCAGCCGAAGCGACTTCGAAACCGCGTCGAATCGCCGCCCCTTTACCCATGTTGAAGGGTTGCAGAATTATCTGGACTCGGGAATCGTCGAAACCGTCGAGGAGTTCGCGGGTGCCGTCAGTTGAACCATCGTCGACGATGACCAACTCGGCAGTGTGCGGGCTCGCAAGCACCCTCTTCACCATTTCCGCCGCCGTCGCGGCCTCGTTGTAACAGGGCATTACGACGCAAAGTCGGGGTCCAAGGGTTTCGTCCATGGGCGAATAACGCTAGCAGTGGCGCTAGCGTCCGCCACATGAACCAGAGCCCGCGCGACCCGGCCGTTCGCGGTGTTCCCCGTATTTTGGTGTGCGGCTGGTCAGGAGCGGGAAACACAGGCGACGAGTTGTTGACATCGGCTGTTGTCGAGGTTCTCAGATCCAGCGGAGCCATCCCGGTTGTCGTCTCCCGCGACCCGGAAACTACGTCGATCCTGCACAACGTGGAGGCCGTCGCTTGGGGACCGCGCGGCTGGCTGCGCAGACTGGCCCAAGGGCTTAGGGGCGACAAGGCCGGAGCACGAGTGGATGGCGTGTGTGTCGGCCCTGGTGGAATCATCCAGGATTCGAGCAGCATCTGGAGCCTTCCCGGCCACCTGTTGATCCCGAGACGGCTGCGGCGCATGGGCAAGCCGGTTGTCGGTGTGGGGCTGGGTGCCGAACCCTTGAAGCGAAGGTCGTCGCGACGTCTGCTCCGTGCTGTGCTGAAAGACACACCGGTAGTGGCACGCGATGCAGCATCTGCAGCGTCGCTCGCCGCGGCCGGCGTTGAAGCGACGGTCGGCGGTGACTTGGTTTTTGGTCTTGACCTTGAACCGTTGCAGCGGCGAGCAGAAATCGTTGTCGCGGTCGGTCCCAGTGTCACCCCCGGACGCTTGCGTCCCGCTAGCCGTCGCTTGAGCGTTGATGATCCTTCTCTGGTCGTTGCTGCTATCGGCGCGGTCGCTGAGCGACTCGGCGCGTCGGTTGCCCTGGCCGCCTTCCGCGGCAAGCGCGACCTCGACTACGCGCAACTCCTCGCCTCCCGTATTCGGCCCGACACAGAGGTGCTCGCATCCGACATCGACACTCAGGTGGATCGAATTCGATCTGCTCGACTGTTGATCAGCAGCCGCTATCACCCAGTCGTGGTTGCAGCGCGCAACGGCACGCCAACGATCGTGTGCTCGACCGAGCAAAAAATCGGCTCGCTAGTGGAGCAGTTGTCCAGTCCGCTCGTAACGAAGATCGAGGATTGGTCTGCATTGTCGGAATGTGAATTGACAGAACCGGGCTCTCCGCTGGTCGTTGAAGGCGTTGGCTTGCACCACGAGGCATTGCGACAGTTGGTTGAACGCAGCCGCGGCGACTAGTTGCCCGCCCACTCTCCCCGAAGAAGGGCCGGTTTCAGTTGTTGTGAGTATGGAGTGTGTTGTCGCTTGAATCGACCATTTCCAAATAGGCGGAGACGACATCGCCCGGAGCGCCGATCTTGACGAGCTTGCCGTGGTCAAGCCAGCCAACCTGGTGACATTCAGCCATGAGATCGGTGTTGTGTGAGACGAGGACAATTGTTGTGCCCCTGTCGCGGAGCATGTCCATGTGCTTCAAACACCTGCGTTGGAACTCTTCGTCGCCGACCGCGATCACCTCATCCACCAAGAGGATGTCGGGACTCACGTTGACCGCCACCGCGAACCCCAGACGCACATACATGCCGCTCGAATAGATCTTCACCGGTTCATCAACGAAATCTCCGATCCCGCTGAACTCGATGATGTCGTCCATGGACGCGGACATCTGCTTTCGGCTGATCCCGAGCATGGCGCCGTTGAGATAGACGTTCTCGCGGCCGGTGAGATCAGGATGAAATCCCGATCCGAGCTCGAGCAGCGCCGACAGACGTCCAGTCGCTTCAACCGAGCCGAACGTTGGTCGGTGAATCCCTGCCATGAGACGAAGCAGGGTTGATTTGCCGCTGCCGTTGTGGCCGATAAGGCCGAAGAACGAGCCCGGCGCGATATCGAGATTGATGTTCTGCAGCACCCAGAACTCGTCGGTGTGACGAGTCCGGGCAATACGCAGGACCGCTTCCTTGAGCGAGCTCGGACGGTTCCGTTCAAGGCGGAAGCGCTTCGAAACGCCGTCAACGACGATGGCGCCGATGGTCACGGTTCCTCACTGATCGACATGCTCTGCCTGCGAAAGAAGACCCAGCCGATCACGAAAGTTGTGACCGACCAGACGACCGCAGCCAAGAAGCGGTTCCATAGCGGAACCTGCAGAAAATAGGCGGCGTCGCGGGAGATCTCGATGAACAGAGCGACCGGGTTCCACTCCACGAAGAGTCGGGCGATCTCGGGTATCTGCTCTTTTTTGAGAAGTTCGGGCGTGTAGACGATCGGCACCGCGAAGAACGCAACATTGAGCAGGATGCCAGACAGATATTTGACGTCACGGTAACGGGCGTTGAGCACCGAAACGATGAATCCGAGCCCCAACCCGAATCCCAGAGCGAGCGCCATCGCGACCGGCAAGAACACGAGTGTCCAGCTGATATTGGAGAGCGCGGTCATGATCACGACCAACACCGCGACCTCGAGCAGGGTCTGGACAAGGTTTGAAGCGGCACCGCCGAGCAGAGCCGTCTCGGTCGGAAAATAGATCTTCTTGCGCAAGTCGCTGACAGAACTCAACCAATCCATCGAACCCTCGACCAAACCCGTGAACAGGGTCCAGATGATCAGACCCGTGAAGAGGTAGAGACCGAAGTTCTCGGCGTTGCCGTTGTTTGTCACAGGGGGTACCGCTCGATAGACCGCGCCGAAAATGAACCAGTAGACGCCGACAGTCACCAGAGGGTTGAGGAACGACCAGAACCAACCCAGCAGGCTGCGCTTGTAACGGGACTTCGATTCGCGCTCGGCGAAGTGATAGATGAGCGTGATGCTCTTGCGAACCGAAGGTGAGAGTGTGGGCGTAAGAGAAAACTGCACAGGCCGCTTGGATCCTATCCAGGGTGCCTTTGCAGGGCTGTAATTTCGACTGCCAGTTCGCTGGCCACGTCCTCCAGTTTCTCTTCGAGTGTGACAACACGATCAGCGTGTTCTGCCGACGGCTGCACGAAGCTGTCATGCATGGGGGCAACGGTCTCCCAGAACTGCCGGTGGACGTCATCGGCGTCTCGCCCCCGTTCCCGCACATCACGTTGAGTCCGCCGCTCGAGGCGCACGGCTTCGGGGATGTCGATGAACACGGCCAAATCCAATAGTTTGCTGATCTCGCCGAAATTCAACAGCAGGATCCCGTCGAGGATCACTATCTCTTTGGGTTCGACCACGATCACTTCGCCGGTACGTGTGTGGGTGGCAAAGTCGTATTTCGGGATTTCGACGGTTCTACCGTTGCGCAGGTCGTGCAAATGCTCAACAAAAAGCTCATGGTCGAGCGAATCGGGGTGGTCATAGTTGACCTGCATCCGCTCTTGCATGGTTATGTGTGACAAGTCCCGGTAGTAGGCGTCGAAGGCCACAGATGACACCCGGTCCGGGCCGAGACAGCGGATCAACTCTCCGACGAGAGTCGTCTTACCTGCCCCCGAGCCACCACAGATTCCGACGATGATTCCCACGACTGCACACCGTACCCTGGTTCATTCCGTGCCAGAATCGAAAGGCATGCCAGAATCGAAAGACATGCGAGTATCGGTCAACATGCCCGCAGCGCAGCTATTGGAGCAAAGATGACAATGATCGACGGCCCCGCAGGCCCGATCGAGGTGAAGGAGAACGGCCAAGGTCCGCCGGTCGTGTTGATCCCGTCGCTCGGCCGGGGCGCGAGTGACTTCGATCTATTGTCGAGTCAGTTGGCTGCGGCCGGTTATCACGCAATAGCGCCCGAGCCTCGAGGTATCGGCGACTCGACGGGTGAGCTCAGCGGCCTCACGATGGGCGATCTAGCCGACGACGCCGCAGCGGTGATCGGGGTCCTGGCCTCTGAACCGGTCACAATCATCGGTCACGCGTTCGGGAACCGGGTGTCGCGAATGACGGCGACAAACCACCCGCACCTGATCGACAGCGTCGTATTGCTGTGTTGTGGCGGCTTGATTCCTCCGGCGCCGGAACACACCCGGGCTTTGCAACGGGTCTTCGACGTAGAACTGTCTGAGGAGGAGCATTCAGCAGCCGTGAGCCAAGCTTTCTTTTCTCTGGGCAACGACTCCTCGGTTTGGTTCGACGGTTGGCATGGGATAGTCGCAGCCTGCCAAGGAGCGGCGACTGCAGTGCAATCCGTCGAGCACTGGTGGAGAGCGGGCGGGAAAGACGTTTTGGTGGTTCAACCCGAAGACGACGTGATGGCGGTGCCGGAGAACGCCGTGCGCCTCTGTGAAGAACTCGGGGACCGAGCGTCGCTGGTGATGGTGCCCGATGCGGGCCATGCATTGTTGCCCGAACAGCCGGATGCGGTAGTGGAAGCCGTCCTGAACTGGCTCGAAAAACGAAACAGAATTCCAAATACGAAGGCTGAACTGACGGAGGCCCGAATGCCATGACGATCGACTATGACTCCTACGAGACCATCATCGTTGAGGTTCGCGACCATGTCGGGTGGGTGACCCTCAACCGCCCCGACGCCTACAACGCCTTCAGTCCAACGATGGAACGTGAGCTGGCCGACACCTGGAGGGCGTTTCGTCGTGACGACGAAGTCCGATCGGTCGTTTTGACCGCGGCGGGAGAGAAGGCGTTCTGCGTCGGCATTGATCGGACCGAAGGCGAGTTCACCGCGCTCGATGACTCTCCTGGTCTGTACGGCACATCCAACAACTTCATGTACGACGATCCAGGCGACAACCTGGGACCGAAGTCCTGCGACCTCTGGAAACCCGTGGTGTGCGCGGTCAACGGAATGGCCGCAGGAGGCGCGTTCTACATGCTGGCCGAATCAGACGTGATCATCTCTGCCGAGCACGCAACCTACTTCGATCCTCACGTGACTTACGGAATGGCCGCGGTGTATGAACCGATGAAGATGCTCCAACGCATGCCCCTCGGTGAGATTCTGCGGATTTCGCTGTTGGGCAACCACGAAAGGATGAGCGCGGCGACCGCGATGCGAATCGGACTTGTCAGCGAAGTATGCGCGGGCGATGAACTGCACGGGAGAGCAGAATGGATCGCCGAAGCCATCGCTTCGCAGTCACCGTGGGCGGTGCAGGCAACACTGCGCGCCATCTGGGCGGCGAATGACATGGGCCGCCTCAACGCCATCGCCGTGGCGCCGGCGATCCTCACCACCGGGTTCGACAGGGCGGCCATGGAGGCGGGTGTCGACTCGTTCTCGGGTTCGAAGCGGATCAAACCCCAGATCCGCTGAGACCGTCTCGGCCTCCAGGCCTCTAGGCCCCTAGGCGTTGTCGCGCCGCGGCGCTCATATCGAGGAGTCGTTGGGGGATTGTGACACCGTTGACCTGCACCTGGCCTCCGGCTCCAACGGCCGGTGCATCGGCAGTGTCAGGAGCTTCGACCGCAGCCGCCGCAGCCTCCTCAGCAGCCTTTGCAGCTTCAACTTCCTCCCGTTGACGAGCCACGAGAAAGCTGTCGTAGTCGCGTTGCTTCACCAGAGAATGGTGATCGATATGGCCGACCGCCTTGCCATCATCGAAACGAACCCAGTACCGGGTCCAAGTGAAACCGTTGGCCACAGCAATCTTGCCGCTGCTACCAGCGGCATAACCCGGGATGTCTTCTACGAGCCTTACCTTGGTGCCTCGCACGAAGGGATTGGCCTGGAGTTGCGCAGTCGTCGACACAAGCACACAAGGTAGCGCCAACTGGGGCGTTCGCGAGCAATCAGATACGATCCCAGAAAGACGTTCACACAGCGGGGAGCGGCCATGACATCCCAAGACCTCGGCTACAAGCCCTTTGACGCCGACAACCACTACTACGAGGCACTCGACGCTTTCACTCGACATGTCCCTTCGGAGATGCAGCCCCGGGTCGTGCAGTGGGTTGAGATGAACGGACGAAAGTACAACCTGGTCGGTGGGACGATCTCACATGCCGTCGTCAACCCGACATGGGACCCTGTGGCGATGCCGGGTGCGCTCAACGCTTTCTTCAAAGGCAACCCTGAGGGGAAGAACCCCATGGACATGCTCAAAGAGCGTGAGCCGCTGCCCGACTATTACATGCACAACGAAGCGCGCGTGAAGCTGATGGACGAGCAGGGATTGTCCGGGATCTGGCTCTTCCCGACTCTGGGCGTGCTCTATGAGGAACTGATCCGAACCGATATCGAGGCTTGCACTGTGATGATGCAGGCGTTCAACCGCTGGCTTTACGAAGACTGGGGCTACGCCCACGAAGACAAGATCTTCGGTGCGCCGTATCTCTGCCTGGGCGATCCGACCGCCGCAGCCGCCGAAGTCGAGAAGGTAGTCGGACTCGGCGCTCGTGTGGTCGTTATGCGTCCGGCACCGGTCACTGTCTCAACAGGAAAGGTATCTCCCTTTTCGAAGACGTTCGACCCCGTCTGGTCGGCCATCAACGAGGCAGGAATCACTGTGGTCGTACATGCAGCCGCAAGCGGCTACTCGTCGATGGGTTACGTGGCTGACACGAAATTCTCCGCGGGCGGGCTCAGTCGCACCGGCGGATACATGGGGCCGAGTCTGGCCAGCTTCGCGATCGAGCGGGCCGCGCAGGACTGGTTGATCCAATCGGTATTCGAGAAGCTCTACGACCGCTTTCCGCGTCTGCGTGTGGCGAGCGTTGAGAACGGTTCGGATTTCCTCGCACCAATGTTCCGCAAGTTCGATCAAACGGCCAAGAAGAGCTTCAGCTGGTTCGATGATCACCCCACCGACACTTTCACCGAGAAGGTGTGGATGAACCCGTTCTGGGAAGACGACGTCACTGAAGTCACCGAGCTCATGGGTCCGGACCATGTCATCTTCGGTTCTGACTGGCCTCACATCGAAGGTCTGCCGCACCCCCTCGACTATGTCGTGGAGCTCAAGGGGTTCGATCCCGCTGACCGCAAGAAGATCCTCTTGGACAACGTCAGCTACCTCAACACGCCCTTGCCTGCCTGATCCGCTTGCCGGCTTTGCTTCGAAAACGTGAACGCTCGCTAACATGTTTCGTCTAGCGGTCTACCGACAAGCGGGACACAACGATGAGCACACCTAGCGCCGAAGAAGTGCGGCTTGAACTCGAAGCCTGGCTAGATGAGAACTGGGACGAAGACCTCACGGTGCACGAATGGTGGCAGCGCATCGCGCCTACCGGTTATGCGCATCCCACACTCGGAACACACGCCGGGGGCAAGGGTTGGGGGCGCGACCTGGCCGGGGTGGTCAACACGGTAATGGCCGAAAAAGGCGTCATGGGACCGCCGATCGGCGGCTTGGGATGGATGCTTGCGGCCCCGACGATCGCCGCGCACGGCACGCCCGAGCAGATCAAGCGCTTCATCCCTCCGATTCTCGACGGCTCGGTTGGCTGGTGCCAACTGTTCTCAGAACCCGGAGCGGGATCGGATCTGGCCGGTTTGGCCTGCAAGGCCCAGCGTGACGGAGATGAATGGATCGTCAGCGGACAAAAGGTCTGGACTTCGGGTGGACAGGTGTCCGATTGGGGGATGCTCATCGCCCGGACCGATCCCGAGGCACCGAAACACAAGGGGATCACCTGGTTCGCCTTGGAAATGGACCAGCCCGGAGTCACCGTTCGTCCGCTGAAGGAAATGACCGGTCGGGCGATGTTCAACGAGGTGTTCATCGATGAGGCGCGGGCTCTCGATGCCAACATCATCGGCGGACTCAACAACGGTTGGGCAGTGGCGAACTCCACGCTCCGCTTCGAACGCGAGTCGTTGGGTTCATCGGGCCGCAGGCCCCGAACGGCGACTCCCGGCAAGAAAGGAAAGGTTCTTGATCGACGCGTCGCAGATTTCGCGACTCCGGCGACCAGCGAGGGGGGAGTGCCGTCTGTCGGTCCCGGACTGTGGCAGTTCCTAGCGGAGTTGGCCCGAAAGTCCGGTAAGAACGACGATCCCGTCTTGCGACAAGAACTGGCGAGACTCTGGTCGCTGATTGAGGTCAACCGTCTTGGTGCGATTCGTGCAAAGGATCCCGGACAACGAACGGGCGCAGAGCCCAATATCGGCAAGCTCCATGTGAGCGAGATGTTCAGATCTTTCCGTGAGGTCGGCCTGTCGGTCCTGGGTGCTGACGGCATGTTGAGAGGCGAAGACGACACCGTCAGCGGCGGCATGCTCGGCGAGCTCGCCGTCTTCTCGCCCGGCCCGTCGATATACGGCGGCACCGATCAGATCCAGCGCAACATAATCGGCGAGCGCGTGTTGGGTCTTCCTAGAGAGCCCGGCCCGACAAAAGACACTCCCTTCAAGGACCTCCCCAAGAACTAAGAGTCGCTTGTCTTCTTCTCCCACTTCTCCTGGTGGTTCTTCGGGCTCGTCACTGAAGAGCGATCCGAATATCCCGTATTACGTGGTCACTGCGGTGTTGATCATGGGCTACGGCTCGGTGTTGACGCTGCTCGCCGAGTTCCGCAACCAGTTCGGCTTTTCTGAGACTCAACTCGGCATTATCACCGCAGCCGGATTCCTGGCCGGCTTCGTCGCGCAGATCGCTCTTGCTCCGCTCGCCGATCGGGGACGAACCGGGCAAATGATCCCTGCCGGCGTGGCTTTGGCCGCAGTCTCAATGTTCGGGATGGTATGGGCCACACAACTCTGGGCCTTCGTTTCGGCCAGAGTGCTGTTCGGGTTCAGCGCGGGCGCTGTGTCTCCGGCGATGCGGCGTCTGATCATCACCCGCGACCCCGAAAACGTGGGCCAGAACCTGGGACGTCTGACCGCGGTCGAGATATCAGGTTTCGTGCTTGGTCCTGCGTCTGCGGCGGCGATGGTGGAATTGGGTGGACTCAGAGTGCCCTTCATCGCTTTGGGCGTCGCCAACGTCGTGATGCTGTTATGGGTAACCCGTCTCGATCTTCAAACCAGCGCCAACGGCGGAACCAAGTACAAGACTTGGCCGCTATTGAAGATGCCGAAGATTCAGGCTGCGTTGTTGGCCGGGGTGGCCTTCTATCTGACGATCGCCTACTTCGAGACAACCTGGGCGGTGTTGCTCGACGACCTCGGCGCAGAGACCTGGCTGGTAGGTGTTTCGCTCAGTCTGTTCACCGTCCCGATGATCGTCCTGGCGCCGACCGGAGGCCGTCTGACTCAGAAGCTCGGCCATTCGACAATCGTCGGCAAGTCGATCACCGCCGCTGCGGTCTGCACGGCTCTGTACGGATGGATCGACCTGCTGTGGCCGGTGCTGCTGATCTCACTGGTTCACGCAGTGGCCGATTCCTTCACACTTCCGGCCAACCAGGTGGCTATCGCCACGGCCAGTCCCCCAGAACAAGTAGCGGCTGGTCAAGGTTTGTTTTCGGGGATCGGAACCCTGGTTTCTGGGATGGTGGCCCTTGTCGCCGGATTTCTGTATGAAACAACAGGTCCAAAGGTTCTGTATACGACTGCGGCAATAGCGATGATGGTGCTGCTAGTTGTGTCGCTAATCTTGGACCGCGAAGAGTTGCGGTCGCGGCAGACATCTGCTGCCTGAATGATCACTGTCAGGACGCTTCATGTGCGATGATGCTGCGGGGGCAGACAAACCCAACGACCTTCGGGAGACCTCAAATGCAGAGCCACGAAATTGACTACCAGATTCACGGAGACGACCTCCAGTTTGTGGAGATCGAACTGGACCCCGGCGAGGTGGTGATCGCCGAAGCGGGGGCCATGATGTACATCGACCAGGGCATCGTCTTCGAGTCCAAAATGGGCGACGGCTCAAACCCTGATGAAGGCAAATGGTCCAAACTCAAATCGGCCGCGAAGCGAGGGATCACCGGAGAATCGATATTTCTCACTCATTTCTCCAATGGCGCGCCGTCCGGGCGCCAGAAGGTGGCGATGGCCGCGCCGTATCCGGGCAAGGTCCTGCCGGTAGATCTGAGGGAGGTGGGAGGTCGGATCCTGGCCCAGAAGGACGCATTCCTGTGCGCGGCTTCCGGAACCAAACTCAACATTGCCTTCAACAAGAAGATCGGCACCGGCTTGTTCGGCGGTGAGGGGTTCATCCTCCAGGACATCTCGGGTGACGGCCTGGCTTTCCTGCATGCGGGAGGGACTATCGTGCGCAAACGCCTGCAGGGAGAGACGCTGCGGGTTGACACCGGCTGCCTCGTAGCCTTCCAGCCTGAAATCGAGTATTCGATTGAGCGGGCGGGCAATCTCAAGTCGATGGTGTTCGGCGGCGAGGGGCTGTTCTTGGCCACCCTCACTGGCGTAGGCGATGTCTGGCTTCAGTCTCTGCCGTTCAACCGGCTTGCTGACCGAGTTCTGGCCAACCTCCAACCCGGTGGTTCCGATGGCGAGGGCTCTGTGATCGGCGGCTTGTCGAACATCTTCGAGCGAACCTGACCGTCAAGAGCCACGCGAGTTGAGATGGATTTGGCCGGTGCCTTCGTGCACCGTGCCGATGGCGGCCGCGGTGTGACCTGACGCCAACAGAGAATCGAGCACCTCCTGGGAGCGAGCGTGGTCGACTCCGAACACCAGACCTCCTGAGGTTTGGGCGTCAGCGAGGAGAGTCACGTCCAGCTCGCGGACGCCTTTGCCGCGGTTGACCCGATCGGTAATCCAGCCCAGATTGCGGCCCGTCCCTGAGGGCACGACACCTGACGATGCCAGTTCTCTGGCACCATCGATGATCGGCACGTCGTCGACGATGATCTCAAGGTCCACGCCGGACTCCTGCGCGGCGCGCCCGCCATGGCCGAGCAGTCCGAATCCTGTCACATCAGTCGCACCAGTCGCCCCGGCGGCAACGGCAATCTCCGCGGCTGTGGCGTTGGTGGCGGTCATTGACGCGATGGCCTCGGCAACGCAGTCGGCGCTTGCGCGCCCCCATTTGAGACCTGTGGTGATGACGCCGATCCCCAGGGGTTTGGTGAGGATCAACCTCTGGCCGACACGAAACCCAGAATTGGTCAGCATTCTGTCCGGATGCACCTCTCCGATGACTGCCATTCCGTACTTGGGTTCGGGGTCGTCGACGGTGTGCCCGCCGGCAACTACGAATCCGCATTGCCTGGCGATGTCGTGTCCGCCGGCGAGCACTTCTTGAAGTTGTTCGCGGGGCAGTTCATCGGTGTTCCAACACACCAGATTGAGAGCCAACAGAGGGCGCCCGCCCATCGCATACACGTCGGATACCGAATTGGCTGCAGCCACCTGTCCCCAGTTGAACGGGTCGTCTACCACAGGGGTGATGAAGTCGGCGGTGACAACGAGGGCGCGGTCGTCGCTCAAGCGCCACACGGCAGCGTCGTCGCCGCTCAGAGCCCCAACCAACAGGTCGGGACTCTCGGTGTCGGATAGATGGCGCACGACCTGCGCCAGTTCGCCTGGAGCGAGCTTGCAGCCTCAACCAGCGCCGTGACTGAACTCAGTGAGTCGCTTAGTCATCTGCGGTCTCCTTGGTGGGTGAACACGTGCATGGGTACCTTACGCCTCTTGCGCTTCTCAGGCCCTAGGGTGGCCGAATGAATGTGGAGATGTCGTCTGCAGTTGATCCTCGTCTCAAGGCTGTAGATCCCCGTCTCAAGACGGAGGCGACCGAGTTGTTCGGGGTTGATTACCCGATAGTGCAAACGGGAATGGGTTGGGTCGCGGGACCGTCGCTGGTGACGGGAACCGCCAATGCCGGCGGTCTGGGCATTCTGGCGGCGGCCACAATGACCCTTGAGGAAATGAAAGCGGCCATCGGGGAAGTGAAGTCGCGCACCGAGCAACCCTTCGGAGTGAATCTGCGCACCGATGCCGCAGATGTCGAGCAGAGGGTCGATCATCTGATCGCCGAAGACGTGAAGGTCGCCAGTTTCGCTCAGGCACCCCGGCCCGACATGGTCAAGAAACTCAAGGACCACGGTCTGGTCGTGATGCCGACAGTCGGCGCTCGGCGCCATGCCGAAAAAGTAGCTGAGTGGGGTGTGGACGCGGTCTTGTGCCAAGGAAGCGAAGGCGGTGGACACACCGGCACAGTGCCGACTTCGTTGCTGCTCCCGCAGGTGTTGGACGCGGTCGACATTCCGGTGATCGCGGCGGGCGGTTTCCACGATGGCCGGGGTCTGGCTGCGGCGCTGGCATGGGGCGCCGACGGCATCGCCATGGGGACGCGTTTCCTGCTCACCTCCGACAGCCGCGTGCCCGATGAGGTGAAGGCCGTGTACCTCGACACCGCGGTGACAGGCACGGTCGTGTCGACTGCGATCGACGGTGCCCCTCAGAGAGTGATCCGCACGGAGGTGGTCGACACGCTTGAACGCAGCGGGATACTCAAACTGCCTCGCGCCGGGCTCAACGCTCTGCGTTTTCGCAAGCTCACCGACACTTCGCTGCGAGATCTGCTGCGGGAGGGTCTGTCGATGAAGAAGAACCAGGACCTCACCTGGTCACAGGTCGCCATGGCGGCCAACGCGGCGATGTTGACCCGGGCCACGATGGTCGAGGGGCGCCTCGAGGTGGGCATCCTCCCTACCGGTCAGTGTGTCGGAGTTGTCGACGATCTGCCGAGTTGCGAAGCGCTGATCTCGCGGATCGTGTCCGAAGCACTAGAGCGGTTTGACGCTCGTGCGTGAGTCGCAGGGCTGTCTGGTGAAAGCGATCTCGATCGAGGGACTCTCAGCTCGATTGGGCAACAAGGATGTGTTGACTGCGGTTGACCTTGAGCTCGCGCGGGGGGAGTGGCTCAACGTCATCGGCGCCAACGGCGCAGGCAAGACAACGCTGTTGCGCTGCATTCTCGGTTCGGTCGGCTATGAGGGAAGAATTGACATCAGCGGTCTGAGCGAAGAGGGCGCGCTGAGTCGTGCTCGGATGATCGCGTACGTCCCTCAGGTCCCCGTGATACCGCCGGGAATGGCCGTTATCGACTACGTGTTGCTCGGTCGCACTCCACACAGGGGAGCGTTTGCCGCGGACAGTGAGCATGACCTGTCGGTGGCCGCAACTGTGCTTGACCGGCTCGACCTCCACGGGTTCTCAAATCGTGAAGTCAACACGCTGTCAGGGGGCGAACGCCAGCGGGTGGTGATGGCACGGGCCTTGGCTCAGGAGACTCCGATTCTGTTGCTGGACGAGCCGACGACAGCGCTTGACCTCGGACATCAGCAAGATGTGCTCGATCTGATCGATGACCTGCGACACGAGAGGGGGCTGACGGTCCTGGCCACCCTGCACGATCTGACTCTCGCGGCCCGTTACGGCGAGCGGATCGCGGTGCTGGCCGACGGCGGGGTTGCCATAACCGGTGAACCTGCAGAAGTCTTGACCGTGCCCTTGATCGCGCAGCATTTCCGCGCCAACGTACGCATCATCGACGACCCCGCCGGACCGGTGATCGTTCCGGTGGCCAATCGATCCGACCGGGAGACGCCATGACCGCAGAGCCACCAACCGCAGAGCCACCAACCGCAGAGCCACCTACAGAAGACCCCCGTCCAGACGGGCTGACCGTCGCCAAGAGCCTGGTCGTGCTCAACACCGGCGAAGGCAAGGGCAAATCGTCGGCGGCCTTCGGAGTTGCCCTGCGGGCTCGGGCCCGCAACTGGCCAGTCGCGGTTGTGCAGTTTCTCAAGTCAGATGACTGGGTGACCGGAGAGCAGATGATGGCCGAGTCCCTGGGTATCGACATGTGGTCGCTGGGGGAGGGGTTCACGTGGGACAGCGACGATTTGACCAGAGACGAAGCCGAAGCGAAAGAAGCATGGCGACACGGTAGGCAGATCCTGGAGTCAGGTCAGTACCGGCTTGTGGTCTTTGACGAGATCACCTACCCGCTCAACTGGGGCTGGATCGACGCTCAAGAGGTTGCAGCCACGTTCAAGAACCGACCGGAGCGGGTTTCGTTGGTGCTCACCGGACGTGACGCGCCCGAATGGATGATCGAACTGGCCGACACCGCAACGGAGATGGTGAAGACCAAACATGCATATGACTCAGGAGTCGTGGCCAAAAAAGGCATCGACTTCTGATTGCTCAGCCCCCGCTGACGAGCTGTTCAGCGCCCTGAGACACCACAACCTCGTCGTCTCGATCATCAAGCCAGCCCTGGGGCAGGTGGACGTTGCGCGCTGAACCGTGGTGGCCTCGGACCATGCGCATGCCACCTTGGGGGAACGGCAGCGTGCGATCCAACCCGCCCAGGAGGGACCTCAACTCGTCGAGTGATGCCACTTTGTTGAGTTTGCGGCGAACCTCGTTGCCGATCGCGAATCCCTTCAGATACCAACCGGTGTGTTTGCGAAAGTCGCGGATTCCCGAATGTTCACCGAGCCAGTCGCAAAGAAGTTCGGCGTGGTCGACCATGCCGTCTACAACCTTGCCGAGACGGGGGCGCTCGGGAAGAGGTTGACCGTCGAACACGCGTGCCAGATCTTCGAAAATCCAGGGTCGACCAAGGCAGCCGCGCCCGATGACAACACCGTCCGCTCCGGTGGTGCGCATCATCTTGAGCGCGTCACCGGCCTCCCAGATGTCGCCGTTGCCGAACACAGGAATCTCGGTCACAACCGATTTGAGTTCAGCGATGCGTTCCCAGTCAGCAGCTCCGCTGTACAGCTGACTTGCGGTTCGGGCGTGAAGGGCCACGGCCCGACACCCCTCTTCCTGCGCGATCCGAGCCGTGTCGAAGAACGTGGTGGTCGAGTCGTCGATGCCGATCCGGAACTTCAGCGTCACCGGCACATCTCCGGCGGCGGACACCGCGGCACGGACGATGGAGCGGCAGAGCGAACGTTTCCAGGGAAGGGCTGCTCCGCCACCGTGTCGTGTCACCTTTTTCATCGGACAGCCGAAGTTGATGTCGATGTGTTCAACGCCTTGATTGTCGACGAGGCGACGGGTGGCTTCTCCGATCGAGGTGGCATCGGTTCCGTACAGCTGAATGCTGCGAGGCCACTCGCCGGGGGCGAACGAAGCCAATTTGAGCGTCTTGGGGTTCTCTTCGACGATCGCTCTGGCGGTGATCATCTGGTTGACGTACAGCCCTGCTCCATAGCTGCGACAGAGCGTGCGAAACGGAGCGTTCGTCACGCCCGCCATCGGTGCGAGCACCACGGGGGGCCAGACTTTGAGATCGCCGATCAATACGGGCGCGAATTCACCGGCAGCGGCGGGAGGTTCCGGCGGTGATGCGGAGGGATCGGTCATAGTCGGGTACCGCACTGGTTCGGCGAGTCAAGTTTGAACGAGAGAAGATCAATGTCTATCTGCGAGCAGAGGCGATCAAGCAGGGGAAGCGGCAGACCGACCACGTTGCTCACTGATCCCTCGACATGATCGGCGAATATCGAGCTGGCACCCAACAGGGCGTAGCTGCCCGCTTTGTCGGCGTATTCGCCGCCGTCGAGGAAAGAGTCGAGTTGGCGGGGGGTTATCTCACCGAAGGTGACCTTGGTGGTTTCCACGCTGGAAATCTCGCGCCGCTCGCCGTCGGGCGAGATCGCGATCACCGCGACCCCGGTCGCTACTTCGTGGGTACGATTCGCGAGTCGTGAGAGGATCTTCACGGCGTGTTCACGGTCTTTGGGTTTACCCAGTATTTCACCGTCGAAGACCACGACGGTGTCCGCGGCGATGACGGTTGTGCCCACTGCGGCGAGCGCTTGCGCCTTCTGCTGAGCCAGCCGTTCCACATAGTGTGCAGGCGCTTCTTCGGACATGGGCGTTTCGTCGATGTCGGCGGGAGACACGGAGAAGACGAGGTCAAGCCCTCGCAACAATTCTCGACGACGCGGTGAAGCCGAAGCCAACACCAAACGCATTTGAAGCATTCGTCCATTGTGCCAGTGGCTGATGACACCAGACACCTGTTTGTAGCGCCTACCCTTCGGAGATCGACGAGACACCAGACTCCGATCCGGACGCCAAGACAGCCACGGGCTCCAGATCCAAGAAATCCCCCACCTTCGTGGCTACCGCAGGATTCATGCGCGCGGGCACCGCTCAGCGCTCCCTGCCGACCGCAGCTGCCGGCTCTGTTTGGAGTTACGAAGAATCCGATATCCGCGCTCACGAGTTCTTGGCTGCAGTAGCGGGGAACCGAGACATCTACGAGTATGTCGAGGATCCAGTCGAGCATGCTCGGGTGAATTCCCTCATGCTGTTGTTCAACGAGGAAGTCGCCGAAGCCTTCGAGACATTTTTGGCGCGTATGCCGCAACCTCGCGCCGAAGCTTGGCGCGAACTGATCTCAGGAGGCGTCAGTTCGGAGGTGTTCGGCCCGCTGACGCTTCAAGAACGAGTCGACGAGCATCAAATTGGGGCGTATCTCCAAGCCACTCGCAACCGCCGGATCATCTCGGCGGTGGTAACGGCTGTGGTGGCTGTTGCTCTGGTGCTCGTCGGCGTCGTCGTTTGGAACGAACTGATTGCTGAAGACGATCGTATTGCCGGGAGTCTCGACTTCGGGGTGCTCGGCGAAGCCTCGAACGAAGCCGCGCTGGTCGGCGGTCCGCCGGTTGTTGAAACCTCGCTCATCGCCACTCTCTCTGAGACTGTGGCCGTGTTGGCCGGCGATGCTCCTCTAGCGCAGCGAGACATGGACGCACCACCAGGTAGTTTCCCGTACCCAGCAGGGTCGGTCAGCGCAACCCTCTTCCAATACGCGGGGAGCGGACATGTGCTTTTCGTGGGACCGAGTGGTTTCGTTGATGACAGTTGCTTGCGCGCCAGCGTTGTCACACAAGATCTGCGACCCCTGGATGTCGTTACTAGCGGACCCTGTGTCGAGCCGGTCGGGCGTACAGCCACGGTTGGTTGCGTTGGACCGACGGCGGTACTTCTCGATTTGAAGGTGCCGACCGGGGTTGTCGAATTGCCCGAGGGAGGAAGCGGATTCGCCGACGCGGTTCGAGTGAAACTCGTGGGTCACGATGAGCGTTTCGAGGCTCTGTTCGTTGGAGCGACTATCGAGGTGAGCGCCGGAGACGAGGTCGTAGTCCCTCGCTTCGGCGCGGCGCCCGGTGATGAACTGATCTTCAACTTCGGCACTGATCAGGTCGGCGTCTGCACGGTCACCGGAGCTCTGCCTCAATAGCGAGGCTCGGCCTCTAGGTCGTTGCACCCTCATGGCCGGCCGCTGCCAAACCTTCAGCGATCCGTGTCTGCAGCTCGTCGAGGTCCTCAGGGTCTGGCGAGGTGTCGGCCAGCGCGAAATCCAGGTTGGCCATTGAATCGAGCGGTACCACATGAACATGCACATGCGGAACTTCGAACCCCGCGATCATCAAGCCGATTCGTGTCGGGTTGAGGAGCCGCATCTGCACATTGCCGATGGCGTGCGCGACCTCGGTGAGGTGAGCGGCCTCGCCTGCTGGGAGGTCGGTCCATTGGTCGACTTCGCTGCGGGGCACCACCAGGCAGTGGCCGCGGGCAAGGGGCCTAACGTCGAGAAAGGCAACACAAGCGCTGTCTTTGTATACGAATCGGGCACCGATCTCGCCGTCGATGATTCGAGTGAATATTGTGGGCATGTCCAGATCGTAGGCTGGCAATGGAACAGATATGGATGACGCTGATCAGACTGGACCTGACGAGCCGCCTCTCGGAGTCTTCGAAGACCGGATATTCACTGTTCCAAACTTGATATCGCTGCTCAGACTGGTGTGCATACCGGTGTTCTTGTGGTTGCTGTTCGCTGCTGATGATCGCTGGGCGGCCGCCTGGCTCTGGGGAGCGGTTGGCGCGACCGACTGGGTTGACGGCTGGTGGGCCCGAAAGTTCGATGCGGTCAGCGAACTCGGCAAACTGCTCGACCCGGTGACCGACCGCGCAGTCCTGATCGTAGGGATCGCCGCGGTGGGTATTGACGAGGCCGTGCCGTGGTGGTTGGTGGTCCTGACGCTCGCTCGAGAGGTGATCGTCGCAGTGGCCGGACTTGTGCTGCAGGCGTTGGGTGCTCGGCGAATTGATGTCACATGGTGGGGAAAGTGCGCCACGTTCGGTCTCTACTTCTCGTTTCCGTTCCTGTTGGCCGGCGCTTCAGATGTCGGGGTGGCCGACTGGTTCTGGTGGGCGGGGTGGATCTGCGCGGTTCCCTCGTTGCTCTACAGCTACCTTTCGGCGGCGCAGTACATTCCTTTGGGACTCGAAGCCCTTCGCAGCGGTCGAGTTGATAAGCGTCGCTGAGACCCACGAGGCAACAGCTATCGGATAAGTTTCTAAGTATGGATATCCCTGACGATCTTCTCTATTCAAAGGACCATGAATGGGTCTCAGTCGAAGGCGATGCTGCGAGGGTCGGAATCACCGACTATGCACAGGACGCGCTTGGTGACGTGGTCTACGTGGACCTTCCACGCGTCGGCGACCAGGTCGAAGCCGGCTCTTCTTTTTCTGAAGTTGAGTCGACTAAATCTGTTTCGGAACTCTATGCACCCGTCTCAGGAACGATCAGCGCTGTCAACGACGACTTGGCTGACGCCCCGGAACGAATAAACGAGGATCCCTACGGCGAAGGCTGGATAATCGTGATCTCGATGTCTTCAGAGACCGAGATAGATGCTCTATTGGATGCTGTGGCCTATGGTGCTCTGATCGAGAGTTGAGTGAACAGTGTGACTGACCGAGCCTGCATCAAATGCGGACACCGCAATTCTGACGGGGCTCGCTTCTGCTCGTCCTGCGGAGACTCGCTGGCTCGAGATGAAGTGACAACGGACCATGTTGCGGTCGATTTGGATGGCAGCGGTGTGAGCATTGACCGCTCGGCCTTCGGGGTCCACGAAGGACTGTTTGTAGTTCTGCACGGCCCGAAAGCGGGGGCCCGTTATGCGCTCGACTCCGATGTGGTGACGGTTGGGCGACACCCCAACAGCGCCATCTTCCTCGACGACATCTCGGTCTCGCGTCGACACGCAGAAGTGCAACGCGTCGGGTCGCGCTATCTGGTGCGTGATGTGGGCTCTTTGAACGGCACCTATATCGAGCGCCGGCGTGTTGATGAGCATGAGTTGGCCGATGGCGAAGTGCTGCAGATCGGCAGATTCAAATTGGTTTTTGTACATGGCACAGGGACGAACTGAAGGGGGCGGTATGGCTGCGCAACCACATCACTCGATTGGTGAGGTATTGAGTCTGCTCCAAGCCGAGCACAGCGATGTCACGATCTCGAAGATCCGCTTCTTGGAAAGCCAGGGACTGATCGCACCCGAGCGAACTCCTTCGGGCTATCGCAAGTTCTACGCACGCGACATTGCCCAGTTGCGCTGGATCCTGGCCCAACAACGCGACCACTTCCTGCCCCTGAAAGTAATCAAGAAGCGTCTCGAAGAACCTGGATTCACCCTTGAGGTGGAACCTCTGGCCGCAGAAGAGTCGGCAGCTGCAGAACCGACACTGTTCAGCAAGAGCGTGAAAAAAGGTGGCAAGGCCCGGGCCGCTCCGGACCCGGTTGAAGCTGAATCTGAGGTTGAGGCTGAAGAGGCGGAGGACGAATTCTTGGAGCCTGTCGACGGTCTTTCGGCGACGGAACTGGCCGAGGCTGCGAAAATTGAGGTCGGAACTGTCCGCGAGCTTGATCGCTTGGGTCTCATAGTGTCGATCGGACGCCCCGGTAGCGCCGTCTATGACCCGGAAGCGGTGACAGTGGCCGAAGCCGCCGCGGTCTTTGGAGAACACGGGTTTGAACCCCGCCACATGCGCATGTTCAAGATCTCCGCCGAGCGTCAGGCGGGTGTTCTGGAACAGATTTTCTCGTCGCGTTTGGCCAAGGGTGGCAGGTCCGCCCAGCGGGCGCGCAAAGAACTGAACGAGCTTGTGCGACTGGGCGAGGAGCTTCAACGCTCAATCCTGCGCAGGAGTTTTGGCGACAGTCTTGACTGACGCAGTTGTCTCGGACCTCCAGATTCTTCTCGATTCCAGAGGTATTGAAGCGACTGTCGAGCGCGTTGCCGCGGAGGTCAGTGCTGACCACACCGATGGGGTCGTGCTTGCCGGAGTGTTGAGGGGAAGCGTGCCGTTTCTCGCTGACCTAGCTCGGGCGATGTCGATTCACGTGAGGATCGACTTTCTGGCGATCACCCCGTATTCGCCTGGCACCGGTCGGGTCCGCTTACTGAAGGATCTGGACATCGACATCACAGGGCGCGATGTGGTGATCGTCGAGGACATTGTTGACACAGGACTGACCAGCGAGTTTCTGAGTGCGCAGTTGAATCGTCGGAACCCGCGCAACCTGTCCGTCTGCACTTTCGTGGACCGGCCGGCGCGTCGCGTGGCCCCGATCGAACCTGATTACGTCGGTATTGAGATTCCCGAGGAGTTCGTGATTGGTTATGGCCTCGACTATGAGGGCCGCTACAGGAATCTGCCGATATTGGCCACCGCGGACCCCGCAGTTCTGAAGGAGAACCCCGATGCGTACATCGCCGCCTTGTATTGATCCTAAGCGCATCGATTCTAGACACTCGCTTGGCTGCCAACATCGGACCCTCAAGGTGGACGGTCTAGGGTAGAAGCATGCAGGAGATGGATCTCATCGGTGTTCGCGTCGAAATGCCGACCAACGCACCGATGGTACTGCTGCGCGAACGCACCGGTGAGGAACGGATCATCCCGATCTACATCGGCGCACAGGAAGCGACCGCGATCGCTCTGGCTCTCGACGGTGTCGACACCCCACGCCCGATGACCCACGACTTGATGCGCGACCTGCTTGAGGAGTTGTCCGTCGACATGGTCCGCGTGGTCATCACCAGCCTCCACGAAAAGACCTTCTTCGCCGAGTTGCATCTCAGTGTTGAAGGCAAGGCCCATGTGGTTTCCAGCAGACCATCTGACGCGATCGCGCTGGCCGTGCGCACGAACACGCCGATTTTCGCTGAAGAGGCCGTTGTCGAAGAAGTGGGTTTTCGTGAATCGGATCCCCAAGAGGCTGAACAATCCGAAGAAGTCGTAGAAGAGTTCAAGGAGTTCCTCGACAATATTTCGCCGGAAGACTTCGAGGACCAAGGCTGAGAACAACGAAGCTGAGGACAACGCGGTGTTGACCTCTGCCGCGCACCACCGTAGAGTTATCCACACTCACAGCGGCGTAATTTCGTTTGTGTGATGATGATCGGAGAGACAGATGACCGAGCAAGGGTTCAGTTCCAGACGCACCGCGGAAATCGCAGGAATCACCTACCGACAGCTTGACTACTGGGCTCGCAAGGACATTGTGCGCCCCTCGCTGACCAAAGCGAGTGGTTCGGGCAGCCGTCGCCTTTACAGCTACCGCGACCTCCTTGAGCTCAGAGTGATCAAGACCCTGCTTGATTCGGGAATCAAGTTGCAGCAGGTGCGCAAGGGGCTTGACTACCTGCGTGATCAACTGGGCGAAGACGTCACCTCGGCCAGTCTCGTCATCAGCGGCAGCAGTTCGGTGGTGGTCAACGACGGCGAGGAACTCATCGAAATCCTCCAAAACGGCCAGGGAGTGCTCAACGTCCTTCCCTTGGGAGGCGTCAAAGATGCCGTAGACGGGTTGATAGTCGAGCTCTTCCCCGAAGGCGACGTGATCGGCGACTCCGACGCGGTGCCGTCGCCGGGCGCAGCCGCGGAACTCGCAACAGCGGCCAACTGACAAAAGCCACAACCTGTCCCAAGGTGGCCCCGACCGATGCTGGAGCAACCATGACCGGTAGCAGGCGCTCGCCGCTGTTCGACGTCCATGTAGCGCTCGGGGCCAAAATGGTGCCGTTCAGTGGTTGGGAGATGCCTCTGTCGTATCCGGGCGGCACTCTCGGGGAGCATCTCGCCTGCCGTTCAGAGAGCGTCGTTTTCGATGTGTCGCACCTGGGCACGGTGCGAGTCAGTGGTCCAGGAGCGTTCGAAGCACTGCAATGGGCCTTCTCCAACGATCTGAATCGCATAGGGCCGGGTCGAGCGCAATACACGCATCTTCTCGACGCAACAGACGCTTCAGTCCTCGACGACATCATCGTGTGGTGGGTCTCGAAAGACCGTTTCGATGTGATGCCCAACGCGTCCAACACCAGCCGAGTCGACAAGGCGCTCTCAGAAGCTCCGACTTTGCCCCAGATCGAAGACGTGACCAGCACCCGGGCGGTGGTCGCGGTGCAGGGACCAGAGGTTCGAGCCAGACTCGCGACTGTTTCTCCCGAAGCAGCGGCCGTCGGCCGTTTCCGCGTCGCCCAAGTAGAGATTGCCGGTTGCGATGTACTGGTGGCCGGCACCGGCTACACGGGAGAGGACGGATTGGAAATCGCCGTCGAAGCCGATGCCGCAACCACCATTTGGAACCTGATTGTGGGAGCAGGCATAACTCCGGCGGG
This sequence comes from Acidimicrobiaceae bacterium, assembly GCA_009845995.1. Taxonomy (GTDB): domain Bacteria; phylum Actinomycetota; class Acidimicrobiia; order Acidimicrobiales; family Aldehydirespiratoraceae; genus VXYK01. The sequence goes on from VXYK01000055.1 coordinate 120,562, forward strand.
TCTGGGCGCTCGCGACACCCTGCGCTTGGAGGCTGGTCTGCCTCTCCACGGACACGAGTTGGGCGCGGGCATCTCCCCTCTGCAAGCGGGCCTCGGCTGGGTGGTGCGCTTGGACAAGGGCGACTTCCGAGGACGCGACGCTCTGTTGGCCGAACAGCAAACCGGCCCGCGCAGGCTTTTGCGGGGGCTTTTGGTGGACGGTCGCCGCCCTCCCCGCGAAGGGCAGACGGTCTCAAGCAACGGAGAGGAGATCGGCTCTATCTCCAGTGGCAACTTCTCACCGATCCTTCAGCGGGGAATCGCGATGGCTTTTCTGCGGCCTGATATCGCCCCCGGTGACGAGGTGACCATCGATGTCCGCGGCACCGAAGTAGCCGCGGTGGTGACCACCCCACCCTTCGTGTGAGGCCTCGGTCCAGAGACAGCTTCGAACTGCTACCCGAGACGCAGCGGTTGGAGGACCGTCTCGCCGAATTCGCTCACGGTGTCGGGGACGGCGAAATCGCTCATCCAGACATAGATTCGCTCGATTCCTGAGGCTGCGCGCTCAGCGAAATGTTCGGTGAGCTCATCGGCGTCGCCGATGACATGACCTGTGTCACTGAAACGCCGAAGTGCCGTCTCGGTGATCGCAACCCGATCGCTTCCGTGTGGGATGAACGTGACCCGCTGTTGAATCGAACTTCGGGCATCGCCGATCCGTTCTCTCATTTCGTCGAAGCGATCGAGACGATGAATCGGACAGTTCCACCAATCGGCGAAGCGGGCCACGAGCGCCAGTGTTCGGGGACCGCTCCCGCCAATGACAATAGGGATGCGGTCGATCGGCGTCGGGACCTGTTGGGCGTCGCTCAGTGTGTGGTGTCGGCCGCAATAGGAGACTCGTTCGCCGGACCAGAGCGCGGTCACAACCTCGAGAGTTTCTGTCAGGCGATCCACGCGGGCACGGGGAGCGGTGTCACCGGCACCGAACGTCTCGAACTCGGTCGGGACGCTGCCCCAACCGATGCCCAACTCGAAGCGGCCCGAAGTGGCGTGGTCGAGCGTGACGGCCTGCCGGGCCAGCACCGCGGGGTGGTAAAAGGAGTCGCACAACACGAGATGGCCGACGGTGCCGGTGGTGTTCGCGCCGAGCCATGCGGCGGTGGTCATGGCATCCCACATTGGCTGGCTCTCGGCCAGCGGCGGGGCGAGATGGTCCATCAATGCCACTCCGCCGAACCCCGAGTCGACGGCAACATTGACTCGCTGGACCATCGTCGGCAACGACATTCGCATCTGCGGCAGGAACAGCTGAAAGTCCATGAGCGGGCGGATGTCGGCTTACGGGCGCTCGTCGAGCATCGGCAGAACGTTGATTGCGTGCTGGCGCAGGAAATGGTCGGCGAGGGTCAGCAGCACCATCGCTTCGACCATGGGCACAGCACGGGGCAGCACGCATGGGTCATGGCGCCCCTTGGCCGCAAGAGTCGTCTCCTCGCCGTCTCTGGTCACGGTCTTCTGTTCGCTGGCGATCGTGGCGGTGGGTTTGAACGCCACCCGGGTCAAGATGTTCTCGCCGTTGGAGATCCCGCCCTGGATGCCACCGGACCTGTTGCCGGCTGTCCTCGTGAGACCCGCCTCCGTGGCTTCGAAGGGATCGTTGTGAGTCAATCCGGTCATCTTCGTGCCCGCGAAACCGCTGCCGATCTCGACGCCTTTGGCCGCGGGAAGCGACATCAGAGCGCCGGCGAGGTCGGCGTCGAGTTTGTCGAACACCGGCTCTCCCAAACCGGCTGCGACCCCGCGGGCAATGCAGGTGACGGTTCCCCCCAAGGAGTCGCCGGTGCGTCGGGCGTTCTCGATCGCTTCGCTCATCAAAGCTGCGGCGGCCGGGTCCGGGCAGCGGGTCGGGTGGTTCTCGATGTCTTCGAGGCTCACTGCGGAATCGTCGACTTCGGCGTCTATGTCAGCGACGCTTTGCACCCAACCGAGGACCTCGATTCCAGCTGCCGTCTTCAGCAATCGGCGAGCAATCGCGCCTGCGGCTACCCGACCGACCGTTTCACGCGCCGAAGCCCTGCCGCCTCCCTGCCAATCCCGAAAGCCGTATTTGGCGTCGTAGGTGAAGTCGGCATGAGACGGCCGGTAGACGTCCCGCAGGTGCTCGTAGGCAGCCGGGTTGTGATCGGCGTTGCGAACCAGAACGGCGATCGGAGTGCCGGTCGTATAGCCGGCGAACACCCCCGAAAGGATCTCGGCACGGTCCGCTTCGTCGCGTTGTGTGACGAGGCGGCTCTGGCCGGGGCGGCGACGGTCGAGGTCACGCTGCAGATCTTCGGCGTCGATTGCCAGGCGCGGCGGGCAGCCGTCAACCACGACTCCCACGCCGGGACCGTGGGATTCGCCGAAAGTGGTGACTCGAAAGAGAGTGCCTAATGAACTGGACATCACAGGCGAGTGTACGGGCCGCGCTAGTCCGCTCGCAGGATGTTTACGAGAAGCAGGTCGCGCTCAGCGGGCAGAGTCAGGCTTCGATGAGCCCGCGGGTATCTGCGGCACGGCGGCGGATGCTGTCAGCGGTGCTGTCGTCTGGCGCCGCGTTAGCGGCTCGTTCGGCTTCTACCCGTTCGTACCAGTGTTTCACTTCGGACGACCTTCGCTGATCGCTCCAGCCGAGCTCGGCAGCCATCAAAGAAGCAACCCTTTCGGCCGCGAGATTGCCCCGTTGTTCACCCTCGATAGAGATGCGCAAACGACGCGCCAGCACGTCGTCGAGGTGCAGCGCTCCTTCGTGCCGCGCGGCATGCACAACCTCCGCGGCGATGTAGGTCCCGCCGGGCAGTTGCGCTGCAAGTGAGGGGTCGCGTCTGGTCATCTCCAGAACGTCGACTATGCGGTTGCCGTGCCTCCATAGGAGGCGCTCGATGACCTCGCGGTCCAGGGCGCTGTCCTTGGCGAGCGCATCGGCTTGCTGTGACCAATGTTGCCAATCCCCGCTACCGAGCAGCACAACCTCATGAGTGCAAGAAGGGGGAACAAATGCGCGCAGCCCCTCCACCGCGGCGTTGACCGCGTCAGCGGCCATGACGCGATACGTCGTGTACTTGCCGCCGGCAATCGAAACGAGTCCCGGGATCGGCTCAGCCACGGCGTGCTCGCGACTCAATTTGGCAGTGTCGTTACCCGCGGTGTCGTCCAATGATGGGTCGAGCAGCGGTCGAAGTCCCACATACACCCCCAGAATGTCGGCTCTGGTGAGAGGCCTTTCGAGGGTCTTGTTGGCGTGGTCCAAGATGTAGTCGATATCAGCGCTCGACGCTGCCGGGTGAGCTCGGTCGAAAGACCATTCGGTGTCGGTCGTGCCGATCAACCAGTGCTCACCCCACGGAATCAAGAAGAGCACGCTGCGATCAGTGCGCAACACAACCCCGCATTCGCTGTCGAAGCAGTCCTTGGGTACCACCAGATGAACACCCTTGGCCGCGCGTACCGCAAGAGTGGACGGAGTGACCATGTCGTGGATGTCGTCGAGCCAGACACCGGTGGCGTTGATGACTTTGGCGGCGCGGCACTCATAGTCGGTGTTGGTTTCCAGGTCACGGAGTTTGGCGCCCACGACCGTGGCCACACCGTCGAGATCCTCAATCAACAAGCCTGTGACACGAGTGCTGGTGACAATTGAGGCACCGTGTTCACAAGCCGTTCGAGCGATAGCCAGCGTGTGTCGTGCGTCATCGATCTGCGCGTCCTGGTAGGTGATTGCCCCTACCAACGATGATCGTTTCAGGCCTGGTGCGAGCTTCAGGGCCGCCTTGCGACCCAGGTGGCGGTGCAGTGGAAGCGGATTCTTCCCAGTACGAGCCAACAGGTCGTAGAGCAGGACCCCGGCTCCGTAGTAGATCCGCTGCCAGAAACGACGGGTCAACGGAATCATGAACGAAACCGTGCGAACGAGATGCGGAGAAACGGTCCGGGCCAGCAAACCCCGCTCGTGCAGGGCTTCGCGGACCAAGGCGAAGTCGCGTTGTTCGAGATAGCGCAACCCGCCGTGGAGGAGTTTCGACGATCGACTCGACGTGCCGCTGGCCAGATCTCGTTGTTCAACGAGTCCGACCTTGAGCCCCCGAGTGACCGCGTCAAGGGCGCAACCCACCCCGGTGACACCGCCGCCGATCACCAGAATGTCGAGAGGTTCGTTGCTCAGACGTTCGACATCGACTGCCCGCCTCTGGGGACTGAGCGACCCTGGAACAGCGCTGGAAGGCACTGCCGTCTTCGATGTGGGCGCGTCCATGATGCCAGCGTACGCTGCTTCAGATATGACTCCGACCGCACCCGACGCGCTCAACTTTGCGACGATCTGGGAGGGCATAGCCGACTCCGTCGGGGAGGCTCCTGCTGTTGCCCATGGCCCCGAAGTACGCGATTGGGCAACGTTTGAGAATCGTGCGGCGCGCCTTGCCAACGCTCTGGGCTCTTTCGAGATAGGCACCAACGACAAGGTCGCCTTCTACCTGTACAACGGGTTCGAATATCAAGAGGCCCAGTTCGCGGCCTTCAAACAACGAGCGGTTCCCTGCAATGTCAACTACCGCTACATCGCCGAAGAATTGGCATATCTGCTCAACAATGCGGACGCGAAGGCGATCTTCTTCGATGTCTCGCTCCGTGATCGCGTAGCGCAGGTCGTTGACCGCTGCAAAAAGCTGCGGCTTCTGGTTCAGGTAGGCGGTGGCGAACTTCTCGACGGCGCGGTGGCCTACGAAGACCTGATCACTACCAGCGCGCCTGCGCCCCGTATCGAGCGCAGTGGCGACGACCTGTGGTTTCTCTACACCGGTGGCACCACGGGCAACCCCAAGGCGGTCATGTGGCCCCAAGATCAGATGATCGCAAACATGGGTGGCCACTACCGGATACTGAAACGCGAGATCCCGAAGAACGCGGTGGCGGCGATAGATGCGGCTGTAGAAATGCACAGGCGCAAGCGCACCACGCGGCTGCTTGCGTCCGCTCCGCTGATGCACGGAACCTCAGGGATCAACTCGCTTCATGTGCTCACCATGGGCGGCATGGTCGCGACCCTCGTCAGTCGCAGCTTGGATGCCGAAGAACTATGGAGCTTGGTGGCCCGACACCGTCTCACGATGCTGGTCATCGTGGGCGACGCGTTCGCCCGTCCGATGCTCGAATCCCTCGACGCTGCCAAGGCTGCGGGAAAGCCCCATGATCTGTCGAGCGTGTACCAGGTCTTCTCTTCGGGTGTGATGTGGTCTGCGGAATCCAAGAGAGCTTTTCTTGAGCACAAGGCGATGACCCTGATCGACAGCCTCGGTGCCAGCGAATCCATCGGTCAGGGTATGCAGACGATTCGACGAGATGAAGGCGCGACTACAGCTACGGGCCGATTCGCGTTGGGTCCCACAACCGCTGTGATCAGCGATGACGGGCGCTTTCTTTCACCTGGCAGCGATGAAGTGGGGCGTCTCGCCAACCGGGGTGCCAACCCGATCGGCTATTACAAAGACGAAGCCAAAACGGCAGAGACCTTCCCGTTGATCGACGGTGTGCGGTGGTCGATACCGGGAGATTATGCAACCGTCGATGCACACGGCACGATCACACTCCTGGGTCGAGGTTCGGTGTGCATCAACTCCGGTGGTGAGAAGATCTTCCCCGAAGAAGTCGAAGAAGCTCTCAAGAGTCACAGCACGGTGCTCGACTGCAATGCTGTGGGGCTAGCTGATCCACGGTGGGGGCAATCGGTCAACGCGGTGGTGTTGATCAAACCTGGTGTGGAGGTCTCCGACGATGAGCTGATCGCCCACTGCCGAACTCGTATCGCCTCGTACAAGGCTCCGAAGCGAATCGTTCGCGTCGAGGAGTTTGTGCGGAGCCCCAACGGGAAATCCGACTATCAGTGGGCCAAGGCAACCGCGGAGTCGTCAGTCGAGCGATGACCTATCCGATCAAAGCTCAAGCAACGCTTGCTCCACCACTTCAGGCAGTGCCGGGTGGATGTAGTACTGCTTGGTCGCGATGTCGTCGGCACTCAGATCAAACACCATCGCCTGAATCAGCTGTTGGATGAGTGTGGAGGCTTGGGGGCCCAACAGGTGTGCCCCCAACAACTTGCGTGTCTCAGTGTTGACGATGAGCTTGCAGAAGCTCTCGGTGTCTTCCATGGCCCAGCCGTAAGCAGCAGACGCGTATTGGTTTATGGCGACACGGTAGGGGAGCCCGGCTTGTGAGCACTGCTCTTCGGTGAGTCCCACGCTCGCCACCTGCGGATGGCCGAATACTGCAGCTGGAATGAAACGATGATCGACTTCGACGGGGTCGTCGGGATGGATCAGGTTGTGGGATACAACTCTCGCTTCGTGGTTGGCGACATGTTTGAGTTGGACCGGGTTGGTTATGTCCCCGAGAGCCCAGATTCCTTCGACGTTGGTGCGCAGTTGTGCGTCGGTGATCACGTACCCGCCGTCGTCGGTCGCCACCCCGGTGGCTGCGACTTTGAGTTGGTCGCTGTTGGGGATCCGGCCGGTGGCGACCAGCAACTCGTCGCATCTGTGTTCACCGGCGTTGGTCTCAAGCACGATCTCGTTGCCTTCGCGGCGGACCTCGTCGATGCTGGCTCCCTTGCGCACATCGAACTTGTCAGCGTAGATCTTCGTGAAGCGTTCGCTGATCGCCCTGTCCTGGGCGCGAAGCATGGTGTGGCCGCGCAACAGGAACGTCACCTCGCTGCCCAATGAACCGAACACGTTGCCTAGTTCGGCAGCGATATATCCACCGCCGATCACCGTCAACCGCTTCGGGAGGGCTTCGATGCGCATGATGGTGTCGGAGGTGTGGAAGTCAGATTCAGCAAGGCCGGCGATGTCGGGGACGAAAGCCCTCGCTCCGGCGGCAAGCACAATCTTGTCGGCCGTGATGATCTCCTCGCCGACCTGGAGCTGTTTGGGTCCGACGAATCTCGCGTCCACCCCGTAGACGGTGACGTTGGGGAGATTCTTGCGATACTGCTCACCGCTCGCGGCGATTGGATCGATGCGGCCGAATACGCGATCCCGGATGGCTGACCAATCGGCACCGACGAACCGCGTGTCGATGCCGTAGCGCTCGCCGTTGTTGGCCGCCTCGGCCAGCTCAGCCGTGTAGACGAGCATCTTGGAGGGAATGCACCCCACGTTGAGGCAGGTACCCCCGAAAAGAGCGCGTTCGACGATGGCGACATCCCAGTCGTCGTAGCTCGGGTCGACAATCGAATTTCCCGATCCGGTACCGATGATGATCAGATCAAACGAGCGCATCGGCGCAGGTTAGCGTGGCCGAGCGCTGCTCTATTCGCTGTCGACGACGAGTTCGGCGAGTCGTTTGCGGAAGCGATCAACGTTGCGGAGTTTGACGGATTCAAATCCGCGCACCAACTCGGCGGTCTCGGCGACCTGAAGGGCGCGCTCCAGATCTTCGGCGTCGAGACAAGTACGCAGGGCTGTGAGGTATTCGTGCGGCAGAGCGCGTTCGATTCGGCGCAGTTTGGACCACCCGAAGAAGTCGAAAGGCGTTCCACGGAGACGCTTGGCGCTCTTGAGCAAACGAAACATCGGGCGCCAACGAGTCGAGAAGGAGATCTTCTGCGACCGTCCCATGGCTCGCAGTGAAGGCGGGTGCAGTTGCCAGGCGATCCGGTCGCCGGGTTGGGCCACCTCGTGTACGGCTTGGTGCCCGTCAGGATCAAGCATCAGACGTGCTACTTCGTATTCGTCTTTGTAGGCGATGAGCTTGAACAAACCGCTTGCAGTGGTCGTGAGGATCTGTTGTGTCTGCGCCGGGTCGATGGTGGCGACCTGAGCGGCGATTCCGTCGAGTTGGTCCAGATACCACAGCGCGGTCCGCTGGTTCTGGAAAGCTACGAGTTCAGCGGTGAAGCGACTCAATTCTTCAGCGAGCAGAGGATCGTTCCCCCCAAGAGTCTCAACCCTGCCTTGGAGTACTTCAGAGAGTTCGGGGCTTCCCGCCTTCGGGCCGCGGGCGTTGACCTGTGCGGCAACTAAATCAGGGTCAGCGATTTGCCAGCGACCCCAGCCGAAGGCGGCAAGGTTCAGGTCAACCGCCACTCCGTTCAGCTCGATCGCCTGCTCCAACGCTTGGGGCGAGATGGGAAGGAGGCCGGACTGCACGGCCATGCCGACCACGAAAATATTGGCGCCCACCGCATCGCCGACCAGAGCAGTGGTTGTGGCAGCCGAAGCCGCCCAATGACAAGAATCATCTCGAGCCATGTCGGTGATCCGCTTCAGCAACTCCTGTTGGGTCGGCATGTCGATCTCGGGATGTGCTGTCTTGATTCCGGGAGGCGTCAATTCCACCGAACCCACTACCGCGGTGCGATCGGGGTCTGTAGCTCCGAGGCCGGTCCACGAGGAGGCCACCAATAGATCGAACGCCAAAAGCAGATCGGCCTGGCCCAGGGCCACTCGGTTGCTGCCGGCTCGGTCGTTTGAGGAGATGCGGATGTCGCTCACGACCGGTCCGGCTTTCTGCGACAGGCCGGTCTGGTCGAGGCCGGCGACCTCCAAACCTTCCAACATGGCCGCCGTGCCGATTATCTGAGACACCGTCACGACCCCGGTCCCGCCGATCCCGGTGATGTGAACGTTCAGGTCGGTGACCGTGCGGGTAGGCGGATCGGCTATGTCGTCGGGCACTGCGGGAAACTTGGCGCGAACCGGGGGAGCGGCGTTGCGCCATGGGCGGCTCGGTTTGTTGGTGATGCTGATGAAAGCCGGGCAATCCCCGGACATGCAGGAGAAGTCGAGGTTGCAACTGTGCTGGTCGATAGCGGTTTTACGACCAAATGGAGTGTCGATTGGCTGCACAGAAAGGCAATTCGAAACCGTGGCGCAGTCTCCACAGCCCTCGCAGACGCGGTGGTTGATGACAACTCGTGCGGGAGGACTCTTGACCCGCCCCCGTTTGCGGTCGCGACGCAACTCAGCGGCGCAGCGCTGGTCGTGGATCAGCACTGTGACCCCGTCGATGGCGGTGAGGATTCGCTGCGCTTCCAAAAGGCGATCTCGGTGCCACACTTCAACCTCGACCGGCAGCGAAAGCGAGCGAGCCCGTCGGGGATCTTCGGAGGTGATGATCACCCGCCTCACTCCTTGTGCGAGGAGTTGATGGCAGACTCGGTCCAGATCGATCTGTCCGGTCGGGTCCTGCCCCCCGGTCATCGCCACGGCTCGGTTCCACAGGAGCTTGTACGTGATGTTCGCACCGCTAGCGATCGCCGCGGTAATGGCGAGTTGGCCTGAGTGGAAGAAGGTTCCGTCACCGAGGTTTTGGATAATGTGATCGGCTTCCACAAACGGTGACATGCCGATCCACTGGGTGCCTTCGGTACCCATGCAGGTGATTCCCGAAATATCGCCGTAGCGGGGTTCGCCGCCCATCATCACCATGGCATGGCAGCCGATACCTGCGCCGACCAGCGTGCCTTCGTCAACGACGGTGCTGCGGTTGTGCGGACAACCCGAGCAGAAATAAGGGGTGCGGGCCACACTCAAGGCGATGCGTTCACGTTGGGGTGTTGCGGGACGCAAACGGTCGCCGATCCGCGGCGTGAGGCGTACGCGTAGCGCAGTCACGATGTCGTCCGATACCAGAGCCCCGCGGCTTGGCACCAGAGGATTGCCGGCTTCATCGTTTCGTCCGACAACTGTTGGATGATGACTGGCGTTGTAGAGCGCATCTTTCACCTGTAGCTCCACAGTCGGGTTCTTTTCCTCGACAACCAAGATCTGCTCGAGTCCCGCCGCGAACGAGCGCACAGTCGAGGTGTTGAAGGGCACGGGCATGTTGAGCTTCAACAGGCGGATCCCCGCCGAGGCTATGTCGTGGTCGCCTTGGAGTCCCAGCGCGCGCAGAGCCTCCCGAAGCTCGCGATAGGTGTTGCCTGATGAGACGATTCCGATCCATGGATCGGCGGGATCAACGGTCACGTGGTTGAGGCGGTTGACGGCTGCATATTCGAGAGCGAGCGGTTTGCGGATTTCGAGAATCTCGCGTTCGATGTCGAGCGTGTGCGGGGTCAGGAGGTTGCCGTCGGGCCGGTGGAAATACGAGGCTCCGTCGATGGTGGGCAGAATCGGCGTGATGCGCGAGGGGTTGAGATCCACTGTGCCTGAGCCGTCCGCAACATCGACCACGACCTTCAAAGCAACCCACAGGCCCGTTGCTCGGCTCAGCGCGATGGCGTGACGCCCGAGATCAAGGGCTTCCGCGGGATCGCCGGGGAACAGCACGGGCATGTTGAGGTCAGCGAGAATCCCTGCTGAGGATGACGGGATAGTGGAGGACTTGGCGGCCGGGTCATCACCGGCCAGAGCCACCACACCGCCGAGCGGATCGGTGCCGGCGAAGGTTGCATGACGCAGCGCGTCAGACGCCCGGTCGACCCCCGGAGCTTTGCCGTACCAGATGCCGACCACGCCGTCGTAGCGTGCGTCATCTCGGGTGGTTGCGAGCTGGCTGCCCATGACCGCTGTCGCCGCGTACTCCTCGTTCACCGATGGGCGCAGGTGGATTGGCAGTTCGGGGGTCTGCGCAACTGCCTGCGACAGGGCACCGTCGATCCCCGCCAGAGGAGAGCCCGGGTATCCGGCGGCGAACGCGGCTGTGCGAAGCCCGTTGGCTCTGTCCACACGAAGCTGTTCGATCGGGAGTCGAGCGAGCGCTTGGATGCCGGTCATAAACACAGTTCCCGCGTCTCGCGTGTAGCGATCAGTTAGGCGGTATGTGTCTGTTGCAGACATCTTCATGCGTTCCTGTTGTGGGTTTCCCCGCATATCACACCCTAGTCATCTCGGCTTCTGCAAACCTGTGGGGTTCTGCTTCGAGTGGGCGTACGCGGCTTGCGGTTCGACTGAACAGCTGGCTGACCGGGTGTCCTAGCTGGGGCCGTAGACGGCGATCGGTTCACCCAAGGCGTCCACATCGGGGACAGCTCCGATACCGGGAAGCTCAGGTGCAACGCTCCAACCGTCGATGTTCACCGCACCGGCTTCAACAGGGTTGCGCGTCAACTTGTCGAAGCACAGCCACGTCGCCCGCCTGAAGGGTTCGGGCGTGGCGTGCGCCAGGTGCACCGCGGCAGTCGCTTGGAGCGTGGTGCCCCCGGTGTCCTCGATATTCATCTGGATACCAGCCTCAATACACAGATCTCGGATCTTCCGGGCGATAGACAAACCGCCGACCCTGGTCAGTTTCATCCCGACCACCTCGCAAGCTCCGGTCTCGATTATGCGCAACAGGTCGTTCATCGTCTTCAGCGACTCGTCGATAGCAAGGGGTTGTGACACGTTGCGGCGCACCTGCAGATGCTGCTCTATGGTGTCACACGGTTGCTCCACCACCCGGTTCAGTTCGCGGGTGGCGTTGAGAACAGTGATCGCCTCGGCCGGCAGCCAGGAGCGGTTGCAGTCGAATGTCAGTTCTTCATCGGCGGCCATTTGCTCATCAACGAACCGCATGCGCTCAATGTCGGCAGCGACGTCGGCCCCGATCTTCACAGAATGGAAGGTGTACCCAAGCTCACGGGCAATCTCGATCTCGTGCATGATCTCAGCTGGTGTGCCGCTCGGAATCGACGAATGCAGACGGACTCGCCCAGCAGTGCGGCCGCCGAGCAGATCACAAAGGGGCCGTCCTGCACAGATTGCTGCCAGGTCCCAACACGCCATGTCGATCGCCGACTTGATGTACGGATGACCGGGCAGAGCCGAGTTCATCGCTCGGTAGACAACCTCGGTTCGGCAAGGGTCCATACCCAGTATCACGGGAGCAAGTTCTGCCACCCCCGCGCGGATCCCCCCGGCAAAGGCAGGCAGGTAAGTGGATCCCCACGGGCAGCCTTCGCCCCAACCAGAGATTCCCTCGTCGGTGTCGAGCCGCACTAAGGTCGAGTCCAGATGATCAAAATGAAAACGTCCGCCGGCCAGCGAATAGGGACGGGAGAGGGGCAGCTCGAGAGCCCAGACGTTGATTCGGGTGATCTTCATGAGCGTGCCTCGCGAATCCGCTCCGCAGTGCCGGAGCGCTGGGTCTTTGCTGCGTCGGGTGGGAGACGGCGGCCCAACTCCTCAATCCGTAGGCCGTGTGTGGTGATGGGCGAAGCTCCAGCGTCTCTCAGGCCCTCATAGCGGGCGGCTAGCGCCGCCTTCTTGCGGACCTGATGCGGTTGCATGTCGTCGAAACTCCGGGGAGAGATGGGTTCACCGAGGACGATGCAGCCTTCCGACGCCGCGTCGGCAATGAGTGACTCGCCGATAGCGCTGCGCACGATGATTCCGCTGAATCCCTCGTCTTCGCCCGTCGGCGCGCCGCCTGGCCAGACATCGGCCACGGCCACATCGGCAGCCTCGCCCAAGGCATCGGGGCACAGCTTGCAACGGGTTTCGACATCCCAGGTTCCCTCGTCCTCCCACATCTGCAGATAACCGATTTCGAACACGTCGCCTACGCTGGTCTCCACACGTGTCGGACCGGGGTTTCCGTGACCGCGATATCGGAACAGCGAGACGGCGGACTCATCAACACCGAGCTGTTCAAGCAGCAGACGCGATTTTGACAACCGTGACTGGCCACCGCACACCATGGCCAACCGAGCCACCACGAGGCGGTTGATGCGGGGATCGAGCGAACTCAACCTGTGCAGCGCCCCGAGATCACAGGGTTTGGCGATCACCGCGAACGGTTCGTTCCGCCCGAGGGCGCGTTCAAGCCCCGCCAGCGGGGCAGTGGGCCCGTATCTCGATCCCGTGTTGGCCTGAACCTCTGCAGGTGTCTCGCTGATCACCCAACGACTTCTCATCGGCTGGTCCGGGTCGGCACCGGTGTGGAAAACAAAAGCGGCTGTGTCGGAGCGCAGCAGATACTGGCCGAGGGAGGTGAGCACACCGGCCGTCGCGGCTTCGAACCGTACGTCGGTGTTGGCAGCCCAGGCGTAGCGCATGGTGCCGTGATGTCCCCAGATCTCATCCAGTGGCATGTCCTCTGTCGCTCGGGCCTCCGCGACGACTCCAGGACAGCAGTCGATGATCTTCTGTTCTTCGGACGCGCTGAAAGCGTCGAGTGGAGTCGGACGCAAGGACCCGCTGGAGGTCATTGCCATCTGGACGCGACCCTCGGTGACTGCCTCACAGAGCCCGCAACCTACGCACAGGTCGTCGGCCACGATCTCAGCGACGGTAGTCATGACACCTGGATCCGGTGCGCGAACAGATGCTCGTAGTGGGGGCGAAGAAACTCGGAGAACTCGCGAACACGGCGGGGTGCCGTGGCCAGGTCGATCAAGGTCCGCAGTCGAGGCTCGAATCCGCACGAATTGCGCAGATTCTCATGGAACGACCCGCCGTCCCACCAACTCACCTCTTGGCGCTCTCCGGGGGTCCAGCGCATCGCTTCGGGAATGAAATCAATGCCCACAGCCTCACACCAAGCCGCCACTACTCCGGGCGGGTTCTCCAACAGATCATCACTGTCGATCACCGGTGGTGGTCGGCCGTGTTGCGCGGTCAAGTGGTCGAAAAGCGCCCGCTGCTCGACGAACCCTGTCTCCTTCATGTGAAAATCAGGCCAGTGCTTGTACATGGACGTGACGGTCTTTGCGGGATCACGGATCAAGAAGCTGTGGGTGAAACGGTCAAAAAACGAATCGCTCCAAAGAGTGTCGAGGTAATGCGGGAAATCCTTGATGAACACCGGGCCGCTGCGCGCGGCCTCCCGCACATTCGCCCACGCTGATTCGTAGGTGAGCCCTGGCGTGCGCACGCTGTCAGCTTGCAGACGGGGCCAATCTGGCGACTCGCCCTGATACCACACCTCGCCGAACGGCTCATGGAAGCAGGTCATGTCACCGCGCATTCTCATCATCCACTCAAATGCGGTGGAGGTCGATCGAGGCACGGCCCAAAGCGCAAGGATCTTCCCCGGTTCAGTCATGTAAGTCCTGAGAGCAGCGCTCCGTATCCTGGTGTCGCAGGCAGATCAAGTTCTTTCAACATGGCCCAATAGAGAGCGGCGTCGGAGGCCACGACCGGCGCGCCGGTGAATCCTTCCACGGTGTCGATCACACCGAGCATGCGAAAACCCGCGCCGGTCTGGACAATGGCATCCGCGTCCGGTGCGCTCTCGTGGGCCTTGACGGCCGCGGCCACCATCAGGTGGTTCGGATAGTTCCACAGGGTTGCCGCTTCGATAGCCAGCTTCTCTTCGTGGTCCGCCACGAGACCTTGGTCGATCAGATCTCCGGCCCACAAGACCTCGAATCCGGCCGCTTCGAGATAGCCGTTGATGCCGGCAGACCAGTCCGGGCGGAAGTAGCCGTTGGCGATGGTGATGGTTTCGGCACCGACGGCTCGGAGTCCTTCGACGATGCACTGGCCGGCCATCAAGAATCGCGCTCCGATCTCCTCTGATAGTCGGTCGCAGAACTCGACGATTTCGTCGGGGCCGGTGTCGCCTCGGCAGTGCACCCAGTTGGAGCCGACTTGGCCGATCACCTGACAGTGGGACTGTGCGAGGCACACGGCCGCTTCTTCGAGCAACTCGAAGTTGTCGGCACGGTCGTCGAGTTTGTACTGGTAGTCCGGGACGTGAAGGACGCGTTGCAGGATGCCTGTGCCGGATGGCGCAACGTCGAGGAATTGCTGGGGGCTGTCGTCGAAGTAGCGCGGGGTCGTCACGAAACCGGTGTAGGCCCGGTATCGCCGGTGTTCGGGGTCGACGGCTGTGGTTGGCATCGTTCACACTCCGTTCTGTTACATCCGCAACCGCGAACTATTGGGGTCGTAGATGGGTTTGTCAAGTACTCGCGCCGGGCGGGGTTCGCCCACCACCCGCACGCGCAGTTCGGTCCCGGCAGCGGCCCTTTCGGGGGCCAGGTAAGCAAAGCCCAGCCCTTGCTTGACGTGGTGTCCGTAGGCGCCTGATGTGATCAACCCGACCGGTTCGCCGTTGCAGTAGATGCCGTCGCTGCCGTGCACATCGGCGTTGTCGCTGTCGATGGCCAGGTAGGCGAGTTTCCAGCGGTACGGTCGCTCACCTGATTCGACTTGCGCCCGTCTTGCGAGAAGAGCATCCCTGCCGACGAAGGGGCCTTTGTCCACCTTGACGAAACGGTGCAAACCGGCCTCGTCCGGGCCGACATCATGGGTCAGGTCGCGGCTGATCATGTACTGCTTCTCCATACGCAGCGAGTCGAGAGCGTGGTTGCCGATGTTGGCGACACCGAGGTCTTGACCAGCGTCCCACAGCATGTCGTATATCGTTCCGAGGTCTCCGGTGGGGGCGTGCAGTTCCCAACCGAGTTCGCCCACAAAACCGACCCGAAGCGCCCACACAGCGCAACCGGCGACAGTGATCGGTGCGGCGCTGAGCCAGGGGAAAGCTGCGTTGTGAAGGTCGGTGCTTGTGCATCTGCCAAGCAGTTCTCTAGCCGCGGGCCCGGCGACAGCTAACACTCCGAGATCATCTGATCGGACGTGCAGTTCGGCCCGTGCACCGCTCGGCCAATGGGTCTCGAAGTACTCGCGGTCTTTCTGCTCACCCACTGCGGCCGACACCACATAGAAGTGGTCTTCTGCGAGACGGGTGATGGTGGCTTCGCCTTCGATTCGACCTGTCGGTGTAAGGAAATAGCTCAGGCCGATCCGTCCGATTCTAGGCAGTGTGTTGGTTGTGAGCTGGTCGAGGACCTCGGCAGCGTCCGGACCAATGAGATCGAACTTGGCGAAGGCTGTGCTGTCGAGAATGCCGACTCGTTCCCGCACAGCACGACACTCCTGCGTAACGACCTCGAACCAGTCTGTGTGGCGGAACGCAACGACATCTCGTTGGGGCAGTCCCGCCACCGTCGGATACCACTTGGGCCTCTCCCATCCGTAGACCTGCGTGAACACGGCACCCTTGTCGGCGAAACGCTCATACAGCGGGGTGGTTCGATAAGGCCGGAGTTCGGGATGCTCAAGTTCCGGGACGGGTGTTTGGTGGCGGTATTCGTAGTCTTCGGTGCCTTTGATGCGCCCGTAGTTCTCAGCATCATCAGCGGGCACGAAACCGAAGCGGCGGGCATCGTAGCCGCGGACGCTCACCTCAGTTTCGCCGTGCACCATCCAACGGGCGAGTTCGCGGCCCAGACCGGGTCCGTCGGCGATGCCGACCTGCACTCCTGCCATCATCCAATAATTGGGGATGCCTGATGGCCCAAGCATCGGCTCACCGTCGGGAGTGTGCGCGATCGCGCCCCGGATCACCTGCTTGATGCCGACGGGCTCGAGGACGGGCACGCGTTCGAAGGCGCGAGCCAGCCAGAAGCCGATGCGGTCGAAGTCCGCTGGGAACAGTGGATTCTCGAGCGACCAAGCCGGGCCGTCGGGCCAGGCGGCTTCGGCGTTGCGCTGTTCGTAGATGCCGATCAGGCCCGACTGCTGCTCTTGGCGCACATAACCGGAGATGTAGTCGTCGCGCATCACCGGGAGTTCCTGGTCAAGCTCCGCGAATTCTGCGACGACATCGGTGATCAGGTAACTGTGAAGAGCATTGGCCATGGGTACCGACAGGCCGACCATCTGCGCGACCTGGTGTGCGTAACATCCAGCAGCGTTGACGACGTGTTCGGCCCGGACGCGGCCTTGTTCGGTAACAACTTCGAAGGATCCGTCCGAGCAACGGTTGATTTCAAGCACGCGATTGCGGCGGCTGACCTGCGCTCCTTTGGCGCGGGCCACCGAGATCAATGCGTTGGTTGCGCCGCTGGGGTCAACGTGACCGTCGTCGGGTGTCCAGACCGCGCCGATGATCTCGTCAACCTCATAGAAGGGGTGCCGCGCGGCGATGAAGTCACCAGAGACCCATTCCATGTGGTTTCCCACGTAGTCGGCCACGCCGAGTTGACTCTTCAGCCAGTCGACTTCGATCGGTTCGTAGGCCACCCGGAGGCTTCCGCTCTTGTGCCAGGAGGTGGCGATTCCGCTCTCTGCTTCGAGTGATGCGTAGAGTTCGCAACCGTATTTGCGGAAGTAGCCGAGGGTGTAGCTCGACACCGAATGGGTCACCTGGCCGGCGGCATGCCAGGTCGATCCCGAAGTCAATTCGGCCTTCTCGATCAGCAGTGTGTCGGTCCATCCTTCATGCGCGAGGTGGTAAAGCAGACTCGCTCCACAGATTCCGCCACCGATGATGACCACCTGTGCCGATTCGGGAAGGATCATTAGCAACAACCATACCATTATTCAAGAAATATGGTACACTTGTTTGCTGATGGAGATACCCGTTCTGGCGAAACCAGACATCGACATTGATGCGGTACGGGCGTATCGGCGCTGCCGTGTCCTTGAACAAATGGACATAGCGGACGTTGAACTGCTGGTGTTGCTCAACCCGGTGAGCCTTCGCTACGCAGCCGATTGGCGCGAATACCCGCTTTATCAGTCCCGTATCCAAGTGTTCGACCTGTTCGTGGAACGAGACGGAACGATGGCGATGCACGGTGGCTACGGCGCGCTGCCGCCCGCGATAGCCACGCGACATCCGAGCCATGCTTTGAACAGCTTCGACGGTGGACTGGACATTGAGACGCACGCCCGCTGCTTTGCCGCTGACGTGGCCGCACTCACGACCGCCGGAGCACGGGTCGCGATCGAACAGGTCAATCCGTGCGTCACCCGTGCCCTGCTCGATCGCGGTTTGCGCGTCATAGACGCGGAACCGCTGATGGAAGCCGCGCGATACGTCAAATCCGCCGAAGAGATTCAGTGCCTGCAACATTCGATCGCGGTGGCAGAGGCGGCCATCGACGTCGTGCAATCCGCAACAGAACCGGGAGTCACCGAAAACCAACTGTTGTCCCTGCTCCATCATGCGAACATTGCAAATGACGGTGATTGGATCGACGCGCGCATGCTCTGCAGTGGGCCGCGCACGAATCCCTGGTACCAGATGGCCACGGACCGCGAGGTAGCTGCCGGTGACCTCGTAGCGATCGACACGGACATGATCGGCCCCTTCGGATATTGCGCCGACATCTCACGGACCTGGCTGGTGGGCGAAGTTCCAACCGGGCAGCAGTGTGATCTATACCGGCGAGCGCATGCCGAGATCACCCACAACGCCACACTGCTCGAGCCTGGACGCACCTTTCGGGAGGTCTCCGAAAACGCCTTCGAGCACGATGAGGAGTTCATCGCGCATCGGTACACCTGCTTGGCCCATGGTGTGGGAATGTCCGACGAATACCCGAAGATCGCGTATCGACAAGACTGGGAGAACGACGGATACGACGGTGAGATCGTTCCCAATACCGTGATGTCGGTCGAGAGTTTCGTCGGTTCGGATCGTGGTGGACCGGGTGTGAAGCTCGAGGACATGTATCTGGTGACCTCCAACGGTCCGATGCGGTTGTCGACGTACCCGCTCGAGGAGACATTGCTGTGACGACCGCACCCCCCAGCGACCTCGCGCCGATTCTTCAGTCCCTCACGAGCGCGCTGGAAGAAATGTCGCCACAGGTTCGGCAGGCAGCCACCTACGTCTTGAACCACCCGGGCGAAGTGGCGGTCGCTTCCATGCGTGGGATCGCCGAGGCCGCTGAAGTGAAGCCCAACACTCTGGTCCGCATGGCTCGAGCCGTCGGCTTCGACGGTTACGAGGACTTTCGTTCTCCGTTCCGACAGCAGGCAGCGGACGGAACGCCTTCGTTTCCAGATAGGGCCCGGTTCTTGCGATCAATCAACGAGGGCGGTCGCCACGGCGCTCTGCTTGTTGAGATGGCCTCCGCGGCGCTGGGCAATGTCGAGTCGCTGTTCGCAGAAGTTCAGACGGCTGATCTCAAAGTCGCCGCCGATCTGATTGATGCCTCTCGCTGCACCAACGTCCTGGGCGTGGGAACGGCCAAACCGCTCGCTGAGAACTTCGCATACGTGGCGAGCATGGCGCTGCGCAATGTGACCGCCATTCCCACCATCGGATTGGCCATCGATGACGTAGCGCGCATGGGAACCGATGATGTGTTGCTGGCTATGACGTTCAGCCCCTGCCGAGTGGAGATCGTCGAAGCCGTTCGCATGGCGGTAACGCGGGGAGTCCCAGTGATCTCGATTTCCGACAGTTGGGCTGCCCCGATCATGGCAATGGCGACCAAGGCTTTCGTGGTCCAGAACGATTCGCCTCTACCGTTCTCCTCCAGTATCGCTGCGGTCGCATTGTTGGAGGTGCTGCTTGCTTTCATGATGGCCGACTCGCCCTCCGATGTGGTCGGGGCGATCGACTCCTTCCACGCCAACCGCCGCACAGCCGGCATTTACACAGATTGATATACCGATGACCAGCGATGGAACCACTAGCGCTTGGAGGGCTCCGGCTACGCCCGGCGAATATTACGTGTCTGAAGCTGGCGCCGGCGCTTGGAGGGCTCCGGCTACGCCCGGCGAATATTATGTGCCTGAAGCTGGCGCCGGCACTTGGAGGGCTCCGGCTGCGCCCGGCGAATATTACGTGCCGGGGTTGGCGAGTGAATATGTGGCGCAGCGATACGGGATTGCACTAGCCGATATCGCCAAGTTGGGCTCAGCGGAGAATCCTCACGGAGCATCTCCTTTGGCCCGCACGGCAGTTCTCGAAGCAATGGATCGTCTCCATCTGTACCCGTCGTGGACGGCCGAGCCTCTGCGGGTGAAGCTCGCCGAAACCTTTGGATATAGGCCTGAACAGGTGATTTGCGGGGCAGGAGAGACAGAGATCATCTCTTTGATCATCCGTGCCTTCTGCGAACCCGGCGGCAAGATTCAGATGCCCGGACCCTGCTTTCCGATCTATCACCTGTTCGCCGAAGCAGAAGGACGGGTCCCGGTACTGGTGCATGAAGCGACAGATCGTGATTCGATGGCGCTGGACGTCGATGCCTATATCGCAGCAGTTGAACACGACACCCGCATCGTCTTCATCACCAATCCGCACAGCCCCTCGGGCACCTGGCTGAGCGAAGCAGACGTTCGACGCATCATCGAGGCTGCGCCTCAGGCCTTGGTGGTGCTCGACGAGGCTTACGTTCACTACTCCAATACACCCGGTTACATTCACCTGGCCCAGGACTACGAACACGTGGCGGTGCTCCGGACCTTCTCCAAAGCATTCGGTCTGGCAGGGTTGCGTGTTGGTTTCGGCGTGGCCGCCAGAGCGGTGATCGACGCTCTGTTGGCGGTTAAACCCACGTGGAACATGGGCCAACTGCAGATCGCCGGCGGCATCGCGGCCCTGGACGACGACGCACATGTCGCTCGTACCGTTGGCACCATCACCGAAGCCAAAGAATATGTGCAAGACCGTTTTGCTGCGTTGGACAGGTTTCGGATGGTGCCTCACAGTCGCTCGAACTTCTTTTTGGTGGAGATACTCGATCGCGATACTGACTCCACCAAGGTGTTCAATGGTCTGCTCGAAAGGGGCGTGATCGTCAAGGACGGGGCAGATTCGTGGCGCGGGCTCGGTGATCGTTTCTTGCGTTGCGATGTGAACTTCAAACAGCGGATGGATCAGCTCGTTGACGCGCTCGCGGATTTGGACTAGCGGTTTTGTCGGGTGCTGATGGTGAACCGTCGACAATGGGGGTGAGGTGACGATGGGAGTGACAGTGGCCGAAGGCATTGATCCCCGCTACTACACGGACCCTGAAGTCTTCGCGCGTGAGCTGGAGAGCATCTTCGCCCATACCTGGCAGCTTGTCGGACACGAGTCGCAGGTCGGCTCGCCCGGCCAGTTGATCACCGCGAGGGTCGGGAATGAGAGCGTGATCGTCGTCAACAACGGCGGGGTCATCGGCGGCTTCTACAACGTCTGTCAACACCGAGGCCACGAACTCGTGGCCGCGGACGCAGCCACGATGTCCAGCATCACCTGCCCCTATCACGCTTGGTCCTACGGTCTTGACGGGCGTCTGCTCCATGCGCGGGGCGAAGAGGTGGGTGAACTGTGCGTACCGAAGGTGCAGGTCGACTCCATGTCGGGCTTCTTGTTCGTCAACCTCGATATGGATGCACCCTCTCTGGAAGAGACGGTTCCAGGGGTCGCGGCTGAGCTGGAGGCAATTGCCCCCGATGCCGCCGAGCGCAAATTGACCTGGCGGCGCACCCATCTGATACATGCCAACTGGAAGGTGGCGGTTGAGAACTACAACGAGTGCTATCACTGTCCCAACGTGCACAAGACGTTCACGGCGGGCGTGGTGACTCCTGGGAGTTATCGCATCGCGCCGAGGGGGTTCACCATCCACCACACCGCGCAAGGGCCGCCACCCGAGCAATCGGCATACACGCGGCAAGCCGATACCAGCGAATACGGTGCCTTCTTCACCTGGCCGGCTTCGTCGATCCAGTGTTACCCCGGTCGGGTGCTCAACACTTTCCGCTGGGTTCCTTTGGCTGTTGATCAGACGTTGTTGATCCGCGAGTGGTGGTTCGACCGAACAGAGCCGACCCCCGAACAAACCGAAGTGATCGAACTCGATTGGGACACGACTGTGAGCGAGGACTTCGACATCATGGACTCGGTACAACGCGGCATGGCCAGCCGCGGCTACCAACCGGGGCCACTGATCGTTGACCCCAGCGGGATCGCCGGTGTGCACGCCGAGAACGCGGTCCCGCATCTCCACGGTCTGTTGCTCGACGCTCTCGGAGACCAATAGTGGAGCGACCCGAGTCGCTGACCCGGGATCTCGCGGACTTCCTCACGGGTCTGCACGGTCGTGTGGACGGTCGTCTTCTGAGCAGTTCGGTCGACGCTCTCATCGACACGTTGGGATGCATGGTTTTCGGAGCAACCCAGACATGGTCACAAGCGGCTATCGCCCACGCGCTCGCCAGTGGAGGCGAGGGTTCAGCGACTGTGATCGGCCAAGCATCGAAAACCTCGCCCGCGATGGCGGCGTTCGCCAACGGGTCCTCGGCCCATGCTTTCGAGCTCGATGACGTACACGAGGAGGCGATCAGCCACCCCGGCGCAGTCGTGGTTCCCGCAGCGTTGGCGCTCGCCGAGGATCTGGGGGCTTCCAACCTGGAGCTCACCGAAGCGGTCGTGATCGGCTACGAAGCCATGGGCCGGGCCGGTATCGCAGTGGGACCCGCAGCCCACATGCTGGCAGGGTTCCATCCCACCTCGATGTCAGGAGTCTTTGGATCGACCGCCGCCGCCGGGCGGCTTTTCGGCTTCGACTCAGAGACGCTCAACCATGCCTTCGGTGTTGCTGTGTCGTTGGCTTGCGGGACCATGGAGTTCGCGTCGTCGGGAGGGATGGCGAAGCGGATACATGCAGGACGCGCTGCTGAGGCTGGGTTGTTGGCGGCGTCCCTGGTGGCCAACGGGTTAAAAGGCGCGACCGACGGTTTGGCCGGGAGGTACGGATTCTGCAATGTGTTCGGTACCGATCCTCAGACCGAGCTCCTAACCGACGCGCTCGGCAGTAGATGGATGATCGACGAGATAACGGTCAAGCCTTACGCCGCCTGCAGCGATGTTCATCCTCTGATCCAGGCAACGAGCGAACTACGAGCAGAGCATCAACTCACCGCAGACCAGATTGAGCGAATCGAAGCAGAGTGCCCAACCAAGGCGGCCACCCAGAACAACATGGACGGCACCGTGTCGGTGATGGCGGCGCAGTATTCGGCCCAGTTCAACATTGCGGCGACGATTCTGGCTGATCCCAGAGATCCGGCGACCTATGAACGTGACCAGATTGCCGATCCGGCGATCGCCGATCTCCAAGCCAAGGTGGTGTCGCTGCGCCCGGCAAAGGAATTCGACGACACATATGCCTGGAAAATGGGCGGGAGAGTACGGATTTTCCTCTTCGACGGGAAGGTGTTGGAGCGGTCCGTTCATGGACAGAAGGGTTCGATGCATGACCCGCTCAGCCAGGAACAGCTTGACGCCAAGTTCCAGTCGCTTGTACCCGCTTCTGCGCCGATTGACTTGGTTTCGACGCTTCGTGGCAGTCTCGTCGATCCGATGCGCCCCGTCTCTCACATTTGTGAGTCGATCGCGTCGGCGGGCTAGGTTCAGCGGATGGATTCAAGTCCGCGACAACTGGCAGACATTGAGGCGATCCGGCAGCTGAAGGCCCGCTATTTCCGGCTCATGGACCAGAAATGCTGGGATGAGATGAGGCAGGTCTTCACCGCTGACGTGGAGGTCCGTACTCCGGACGACACCGGCGACGACACCCCGATAAGGGGCAACGATGCCTTTGTCGACATGCTGATTTCGATGATCGGCGAAGTGATCACTGTGCATCACGGCCACATGAGCGAGATCTCCGTCGACGGCGACGTTGCGGCCGGGGTCTGGTCGATGGAGGATCACCTTTGGTGGCCGCCGCAATACGGGCTCGGCCATATGTGGGGCTCGGGCTGGTATGAGGAGACTTACCGCCGTTGCGAGGACGGCGAATGGCGCATCGCATCGATGTATCTGCGTCGCATTCGCGTGGAGTCCGAGTCCAAACAGTTGTTTCCCAGAACCGAACAGGAGGAGTCGTGAGGCAACGCGGAGTGAACCGGGTCGTCATGGCCGTACGAGACATTGAGGCCGGACGGGAGTTCTACGAGAAATTGCTGGACTGCGAGTTTCATCCCGGCAACGACGAAGAAGCCGCTGCCTACGGTGTCAAGATGCTGTTTTCGTTTGACGCCGGCATTGAACTGGTCGCGCCCATAGAGGGCCGTGACAGCTATATCGAGAAAACTCTCGATGAACGCGGCGAAGGGATTGTCGGCGTGGTCTGGGCAGTGGACGACGCCGATGCTTCGAAGTCCGCCGGAGAAGAGTTGGGTGTGTCCACCTACTACACCCTCGACTATTCCCAATCCCAGATCGACCGGGATCTGCAGGGCCGGTTCTCCCGCTATTACGAGCATTTCATGAACGGCCGGGGCACACCTTTGGGCAACGCATCAGTGCTCGTCGGCGAGTTCGACTATCCCGAGGGCTGACTCGACCTGCATTTCGCATCGGCGAGCCACGAGTGCAACGCTGTACCGATGAACCAACCCAGACCCACTAGACCAGCGCCAGTGCGCATATCCGACCTGGTCGCACCGGAGTATCCCGAAGAGATAGCGGCTGCGTTCGAGATGGTGGCACCTATGGCTGAGATGCTGCAATGGTCGTCTGAAGCGATCTTGAGTCAAGCTTGCGCCGAAACCGGCCTCGACGATTTCGGCGACGACCTGCACGTTGCGCCTTTGGAAAGCTTGATGACGGCCATGCCCAGCGAGGGAGATCTCTCCTCCCTCGGACAGTTGAGCAACCATTCGACTCTGGTGGGTTACGCCAAACAGAAACTGCTGGTGGCCGACCTGCTGAAGCGACATCCCGAGATTCACGACATCGAGATCAAGCGTCCGGTGGTGATCGCCGGGCAGGGACGCACTGGGACGACGCATCTGCACAACTTGATGTCGTCGGACACGAATTTTCGAACCATGCCTTACTGGGAGAGCCTTGAACCAGTGCCTCCGCTGGCAGAACAGGGAATCGACCATGGCCCAGACGTCGAGGACGATCCCCGGTTCGGTCGTTGTGCCGAGGCGCTTGCGGGTCTCAACGGAGCCCTCCCTTACTTCAAGCGGATGCACGATATGACGCCAGAGCATGTGCACGAAGAGATCGCCCTTCTGGCCATTCCCTACGGGGGGATGGCACCGGAGACGCTGGCCGCGATGCCGTCGCACCGCGACTGGTATCTGGCGAGCGATCAGACCCCCTTCTACGAGTATCTGAAAACGATGCTCAAGGTCTTGATGTTCGTGCGGCCCACCGGCGCTGATCGTTGGCTGCTCAAGTCTCCTCAGCACGTTGAACAGCTCGGGCCGCTCATGTCGGTGTTCACCGACGCGACGGTGGTCTGCACTCATCGCGATCCGGTGGCGGTGGCCAAGTCGATGTCGACAATGTTGACCTACACCGCTCGCATGAGCCGCAATCCTGCGACGATCCGCGAGGTCGGCCTCTACTGGATCGACCGCATGCAGCGGATGTTTCGGGCTATGGCCGACGAGCGGGAGTTGGTTCCCGCCGAGCAGTCGATCGACGTGAAGTTCCACGAGTTCATGGCCGATGACATAGCCATGGTCAAGACCATCTACGAACTCGCCGACCAGCAGTGGTCAACGCAGACAGAGTCAGCCATGGCCGACTACATGGCGATGCACCCTCGGGGCATTCATGGCAGCGTCAGCTATCACATCGAAGAAGACTTCGGCGTCGACCTCGAGGTGCTGGCGAACGACCTGCAGTTCTATGTCGACCGCTTCGGGGTGCAGACCGAAGGTTGACCGGCTGGATTCTCAACATAGACGTGACATATTGCAGAGGATGACGCGACATGCTCATCCAGATGACACGCTACGATTCCGGGACCGTGTTCGTAGCTGCTGGTTTGGGCCGATGTAGATGAGATCCTCTCGGAGTCTTGAGAACCTCACCTGGTCCAACCGGTTCAGCGTTTCCGGTTTTGTTGTCGCAGGGTTGGTGATTGGGCTGGTAGCAGCCTTGTCCGGTTGGTCGCCTCGGCCTGCGGCAGGAGTGGCGGGATTCGGAGATGTCGACGACGGTCGATATTACACCGAGGCTGTTCAATGGGCGGTTGACGAAGGCATCCTGGATGACGGTGCATGTTTTTGGCCCGAGTCTCCAGTTACTCGGGGTGACACGGCGGTTGCGTTGTGGCGTATGCAGGGATCGCCGCAAGCGGACGCGCATTCGTTCGTTGATGTAGCTGGGCCGACCCAGAACGTTGCGGTGTCTTGGCTTTCTTCGACTGGTATCACCACAGG
>VXYK01000055.1:146538-183087 GCA_009845995.1 Acidimicrobiaceae bacterium
GGCCGACCCAGAACGTTGCGGTGTCTTGGCTTTCTTCGACTGGTATCACCACAGGGACTTCCGACACGACGTTCGCGCCGAACGTGACTCTGAATCGTGCCCATATCGCGACGTTCTTATGGCGCCTGGCCGGAAAGCCAAAGCCTGCTAAGACCCATCCATTTGTTGATGTTCATGCTGGCTGGCAACAGGATCCGGTGTCTTGGCTTTCTTCGACTGGTATCACCACAGGTACTTCTGCGATCAGGTTTTCTCCAGACAGGACGTTGAATCGTGCACAGCTTGTGACGTTCCTTTACCGTTACAACGACAAGCCTGCAGTCACCGTCGACCGTCGCACGCCGTATTGCGACCCATCGTCGTCTCCCCTGACCTCGATCGCAGCGGGCGACGATCATCTGTGCGGTCTGCGTCCCAATGGCGTTATCGATTGTTGGGGCAACAACAAATCCCGCCAGAGCGCCGCGCCCGACGCCCGGTTCACGGCCGTGTCCGCAAGGGGTCTGGTCTCGTGCGGGATTCTGACCGACGGGACTGTCAGGTGTTGGGGCAACTCTGGCAATCGTCAATTGGATGTGCCGGACGGCGTTTTCACGGCGATTTCAGTAGGCACAGTTCACGTGTGCGGAATCCGCGAAAGCGGCGAGGTCGTTTGCTGGGGCTCAGGGGCCGTTGGAGTCGACCCGCCCGCTGGTCGCTTCACCACGATCTCAGCAGGTGCTACGAGTCTGACATGCGGATTGCGGGTCAATGGGAAGCCCGAGTGCTGGAGCAGCCCGCGATGGCAACCCAACGCGGACTGGCACAGCGCACCACCAGCAGGTCGTTTCGTCGCCTTTGAAGCTATTGACGGGACTCAGGCCTGTGGACTGCGGGATTACGGAGTTGTCCAATGTTGGGGATGGGGCTATCGGGAAGCGCCGATGCAACGGAACGTGCCTGAAGGTGTGTTCACGGCCATTTCAGGGCAGAACGATCATGTCTGCGGGCTGCGAGTGAACGGTAAGGCCGAGTGTTGGTCTACATCCACCCACAACGCCGAGGGGCGTGAATTCGCACCCGAAAGCGTGTTCACCACGATCGCCTCCGGTGCCGGCTTTACCTGCGGGCTGCGCGTGGACGCTTCCGTCGAATGCTGGTACAGCGGTGCCAGTGAACCGGTAGCGGTGCCGGAAGGAACCTACACAGCAGTGTCGGCGAAGGGGCGGGCTGCGTGCGGCATTCTCACCGACGGGACTGCGGTCTGTTGGGGTGACCGCGGCGTGGGTCCGAAACCGGAGGCGCTCGAGGGAGTTTTCACGGCCGTTTCAGCGGGCGACAACAATGTTTGCGGGATACTTGAGAACGGTGACTTGAAATGCACCGAGAGTTCGTTGTGGCGGGATCCGCCCTCCGGTCAATTCGTTGCCATCTCTGGAGGAAGTCTGACCAACTGGCAGTGGTGCGGGTTGAGGGACGATGGAGTCGCCATGTGCTGGGGGCGAGGAACCGGCGTCATCGTCGAAAGCGAGGTACCGCAAGTTGTTCCCGAAGGCGTGTTCACGGCCTTGTCATCCGGTGAGAGTCACTGGTGCGGGCTGCGGGAGGACGGCGGTGTCGAGTGCTGGGGGTCGACAGGGAGTTTTTGGTGCGGGCCGCAGGGTTGTGAGGACACCCTGGGCCATGGCTGGTGGGATGTTCCTGAAGGCCCCTTCAAGGCCGTCTCGGCGGGCAGCAGGTATTCGTGCGGGATCCGTTCGGGTGGTAGCGTAGAATGCTGGACAGCCGATAGTCCGCGGCTGGATCCCCGGGTTGTTGAGTCGAAGGTTCCCAAAGCACGGTTCAGCACAATTTCCGCAGGTGTCGGGCATGCGTGCGGGATTCTCCAGAACGGCGCCGCCGAATGCTGGGGATCCAACAGTTACGGTGAATCGGATGCGCCCGCAGGCCAGTTCACGGCGGTTTCAGCAGGTGACCATCGTTCGTGCGGGCTGCGCGAGGACGGCAGCGTCGAATGCTGGGGCTTGACGACGAAACTTTGGGGATTCCCCGGAACTGTTTCTGAGGGTTCTGCCAGCGAGCTTGAGACAGACTGACGCCGTTAGGAATCGCGTTGGTCTATGAGCAGCTGCAACGGTGCAAGGTCGAACGGGCCTCCGGTCATCAAGATGACATGGTCCGCGCCGACATCGGTGTAACGCCAGATGTCGTTCACGTCGTCTGCACCGATAGCGACCGTTCGCTCGATCTCGGAGGGGTCGCGACCGACCTTCGCGCACCAGTCATCGAGAATGCCCGAGAGCCGCGCGAAGTTCTCGGGCGGACCGAACGTGTTCCATGAGTCGGCGTGCTCGGCGACGAGTCGCAGCGTCACCTTCTCGCCGCTGCCCCCGATCATGATCGGCATCTTGCCCACCGGAGGCGGATTGAGCTTGGCTAGGCGGTTCTTCATTCGGGGCAGGTCGGCTTCAAGTTGGCGCAACCGGCTGCCGGCGGTTCCGAAGTCGTAACCGTACTCGGTGTAGTCGCGCTCGAACCAACCTGCTCCCACCGCGAGATACATGCGCCCGCCGCTGACATGGTCGAGGGTGCGTGCCATGTCGGCCAGCAACTCCGGGTTCCGGTAGCTGTTGCCCGACACGAGTGTGCCCAGCTGCGCTCTCGAGGTGTCAGCCGCCATGGTGGAAAGCAGAGTCCAGGCTTCAAAGTGGGTCGCATCGAGATCGCCGAACAGGGGGTAGAAGTGGTCCCAGATCCAAATGGAGTCGGCTCCCATGTCGTCGGCAGCCTTGGCGGCGGCACGCATCTCTGAAACGCTCACCCCCTGGGGCTGAATCTGAATTCCGACCTTTAGCTTCGCTTCGATGTTTGTCATCGGAACGTTCTAGCAGCGTCGAGGGGATTCTCCGCCCTCAGACGGAGACGGTGAAAGGGGGAGGCGTGGCGTTGTTGACGATCGGATCGACGTCGCCGTTGAACACGGGGAACTGGGGTTGGGCCGTCTCGCGGTAGCGGGTGGTCGAGTGGACGGGGTCCTTGTCGAACTCAGGGATGACGTGCTTGCCGAAAACCTCGATCATCTCGAGGGTCTGGTCGTGGGTGTAACCCTCGTCCGGGGTTCCGAAGCAGACCTGATCGCACCCGACGTCCTGGTAGGCCACGACCTGTTCGCATACCTCTTCGGGGTTCCCGCAGAGCATGAAACCACCTTTGATGGCCATGTCGAGCATTTCGTCGTCCATTGGATAACGCACTGGGGCATTCGGCCAGACGACCGCGTCGGGACTCTTGGGCATCGAGTCGTGGTACATGTTGACCATCGTGACGCGGTAGCCGCGAACGTTGCGCTTGGCCAAGGTCCGGGCTTCTTCTCTGTCTTCGAGGCAGATGACGGCGTTGGTCATCATCACGTTGTTGTTTTGGAACTGGCCGATCTGGTCGGTGACGTTTTCGGACGCTTCCTTGTAGGCCTCGACTCGTCCCTTCAGGTTGTGGATCGGTTCGAAGTTGAAGGCGATCGCGCCGATGCCGTGGCCTCCGGCTTTGGCGAACGTGGCGGGATTGCCGCAGGCCACCCATATTGGTGGATGGCCTTTGCCGTAGGGCTTGGGCAGGATGTTGTGCGGTGTCGGCACCGAGAAGTGCTCGCCGTCGTGGCTGTAGTCCTTCTGTTCCCACATACGGGGAATCTCATGGGCTACCTCGTCCCACATGGCCTTGGTCTCCGAGAGCACCGTGCCGTTGAAGGTTGCGACCTCATGGGAGCCCGCGCCACGGCCGGTGCCGAACTCGAAACGGCCTTCGGTCAAGTGGTCCATCATCGCGGCGCGTTCGGCGAAACGGGCCGGGTGTTCTTTGGTGGTGGGGAACGAGGTGATGGCGGAGCCGAGGTGGATTCGGTCGGTCTTGGCGGCGACGTAGCCCATGAACGGATAGGGGGCGGACATGTGGCTGTACTCGGTGAGGCAGTGGTGTTCGCCGCACCAGGCGTATTTCCAGTTGTATTTGTCGGCGTGGATGGCGTATTCGGCTTCGCGCATGAGCATCAGATGCTCAGCTTCGGTGTCGTGTGCGGCCGGGCCGGGCAGGTACCCGTTGAAGAAGAGACCAAACTCCATTGTGTTTCTCCTGATGGTAATAACTAGAACAAGTTCTAAAAAAGAAATCTAGGGGACAATAGCCGAGCGTGCAAGGTTAGGTGCCGGTGAAGTTGGGTTTGCGCTTCTCGGCAAAGGCTTTGGGGCCTTCCTTGGCGTCGTTGGACGCAAAAACAGCCTGCCCGTACTCCCACTCGTGACGCAAAGCCTCGTCGAGTTCCATCCCGTCGCACTCGTGCAGGGTGCGAGTTATAGCCGCGGTGGCAAGGGGACCGTTGGAGGCAACCACCTCAGCTATCTCCATTGCTTTGTCGAGTGCGGTGCCGTCAGGAACCACGTGACCGACGAGTCCGATCTCCTTTGCTTCCGCGGCGCTGATGTGTTTGGCGGTGAGCAGGATCTCAGCGGCGTGTGTGTAAGGGATCTGGCGGGGGAGTCGCACCGCGGATCCGCCCATCGGATACAGCGACCAGCGAGCCTCGCTGACGCCGAAACGAGCGCTTTCGCCCGCCACACGGATTTCCATCGCCTGGAGCAATTCTGTGCCACCGGCGATTGCCACACCCTCCACTGCGGCGATGATCGGCTTGGTCGGGCGGTAGTGGCGGAACAGAGCCTTGTAGACGATGTCGGGATCGGTGGTCATGCGCGCCCGAGTGTCCATCGGGTCACCATCGCGGCTGTCACCTGCCATGGCTCTGAGATCGGCCCCTGAACAGAAGTTGCCGCCGGCGCCGGTTACGACGATGCAGCGAACGTCGGGATCGTTGGACGCTTCCTCGTAGGCGTCGTACATGCGAATCAACATCGCCCCGGTGATCGCATTGAAACGCTCGGGACGGTTCATGGTGAGAACCATCGCATGGCCCTCTCGCTCGACTATGAGGTCGTGTTGTGCCTGGTCTTGTTGTGGGTGTGCCATCCCCGGAACCTAATCGGACAGCCCCGGCCGAATCGAACCGGTCAAGACCCGGATTCGCGGTTACTCACTGAGCAGGTCCATCGGAGGGCATGAGCACATCAGGTTGCGGTCGCCGTAAACGCCGTCGATGCGGCTGACCGGAGGCCAGTATTTGTCGGCTCGCCCCCAGCCTTCGGGGAAGGCGGCTTCTGAACGCGAATAGGGATGCGGCCACGAATCGGCGGTCACATCACTGGCTGTGTGGGGGGCATTGACAAGCGGGTTGTTGTCCACGGGCCAATCACCGGACGCGACACGCTTGGCCTCACCATGAATGGCGATCATGGCGTCGCAGAACCGGTCGAGTTCGGCGAGGCTCTCTGACTCGGTGGGTTCGACCATCAACGTCTCGGGCACCGGGAAAGACATGGTCGGGGCGTGGAAGCCGAAGTCGATGAGGCGTTTCGCGATGTCGTCGACCCTCAGTGAGGCTTCGTCGCAGATGATTCTGGTGTCGAGGATGCACTCGTGTGCCACCCAGCCGTTGGCGCCGCGATAGAGCACGGGATAGTAGTCCTCAAGACGTTTGGCGATGTAGTTTGCGTTGAGGATGGCGGTCTCGGTGGCCTGACGCAGACCTTTCGCGCCCATCATGCGTATGTACATCCAGGGAATCGCCAAGATTCCCGCCGAGCCCCACGGTGCGGCCGCTACTGGTCCCGGACTCGTGGGCGGCCCCGCCACAGGCGTCAAGGGATGGTTCGGAAGGAACGGAACCAGATGTTCGCCGACACCGATCGGGCCGATGCCGGGACCGCCCCCCCCATGGGGGATACAGAAGGTCTTGTGCAGGTTGAGGTGCGACACGTCGGCGCCGAACTTTCCCGGTTGGGCAAGACCTACCATGGCGTTGAGGTTGGCGCCGTCGAGGTACACCTGCCCGCCGGCGTCGTGGACCATCTCGCAGATCCGACGC
Organism: Acidimicrobiaceae bacterium; assembly: GCA_009845995.1. Taxonomy (GTDB): domain Bacteria; phylum Actinomycetota; class Acidimicrobiia; order Acidimicrobiales; family Aldehydirespiratoraceae; genus VXYK01. The sequence continues at coordinate 152,492 of VXYK01000055.1, forward strand.
ACCTCGACTTCGAACACTCCATGGGTGGAGGGATAGGTGATCATCAAGGCGGCGAGTTCGCGGCGATGCTCGCTGACAAGCTTGTCGAGATGGGCGATCTCCACGTTGCCCTCGTCGTCGCAGTTGACCACCAGGACACGCATTCCCGCCATCACCGCGCTGGCCGCGTTGGTACCGTGCGCAGACGACGGGATCAGGCACACATCACGTTGTGCCTCGCCACGACTGCGGTGGTAGGAACGAATCGCCAAGAGTCCCGCCAGCTCCCCCTGGGCCCCAGAGTTCGGTTGAAGCGAGACTGCCGCATAACCGGTGATCTCGGTCAGCCAACGTTCGAGCTCGTCGATCATCCGCTGGTAGCCGACGGTTTGGCCGACCGGCGCGAACGGGTGAATGCGGGCGAACTCGGGCCAGCTCACCGGTTCCATTTCGGTGGCCGCATTGAGCTTCATCGTGCAACTGCCCAACGGGATCATCGAGCGATCCAAAGCGATGTCTCTGTTCACCAGTTGGCGCATGTAACGCACCAAGTCGGTCTCGCTGTGGTACGCCGTGAAGATCGGGTGTTGCAGCGCGGGAGTATCGCGCCGGAACTTAACCGGCCGGGGGTCTCTGACATGGACGTCGAGATAGCCGACGTCGCCGTCAATCCCGAACGCCGACCAGACGATTTCGATCACGGCCCGTGTGGTGGTCTCGTGGAGCGTGATCGAGACCGTGTCGGCATCGACCCGACGCAGGTTCACCCCCTGCGACAGCGCGATGGTCAGCACCTTGTCAGCACGGCCAGGGACACGCACGCAAACGGTGTCGAAGAACTCGTCGTGCACCACGTCGAGCCCGCCACGACGAAGTCCGTCCGCGAGCACTGCTGCGAAGCGGTTGACCCGCATGGCGATCCGACGCAGACCAGTCGGGCCGTGATGAATGGCGAACATCGAGGCCATCACCGCCAACAGCACCTGCGACGTGCAGATGTTGGATGTGGCTCGCTCTCTGCGAATGTGCTGTTCGCGGGTCTGCAACGCCAGGCGCAGGGCTCGCCGGTCCCCGGTGTCGCGAGAGACTCCCACCAGCCGGCCGGGCAACGAGCGCTGGTGCTGCTCACGCACCGCGAAAAATGCGGCGTGCGGGCCACCGAAACCCATCTGTATCCCGAAGCGTTGAGTGCTCCCGACGACCACATCAGCGCCCAACTCGCCCGGCGGTGCCAGCACGACCAGCGCCAGAGGATCAGCAGCAACGGCGACGAGAGTGTCCGCCGCGCGCGCCCGCTCGATGATCGCCTCAAGGTCCGGAATAACTCCGGTCGTTCCCGGGTATTGCACCACAATGGCAAATACGTCGCTCAGGTCCGCGCTGGCCGGGTCGCCCACGATCGTTGAGAGACCGATCGGTTCTGCTCTGGTCTCGGTGACCGCGATCGTCTGGGGATGGCACTCGGCATCGATCAAGAAGGTGTCACCCGTCTTTTTTCGATTGACCCGGTGCAGCATGGTCATGGCTTCAGCAACGGCTGTGGCTTCGTCGAGCAGAGATGCGTTGGCCAAGTCCATCCCGGTGAGTTCGGCCACCATTGTCTGGAAGTTGAGCAGCGCTTCGAGGCGGCCCTGCGAGATCTCGGGCTGATAGGGCGTATATGCGGTGTACCAACCGGGGTTTTCCAAGATGTTGCGACGGATCACCGGCGGGGTGATGGTCTCGTGGTAACCCATCCCGATCAGAGACGTGCGGATCTGGTTGGAGCGAGCGATGGCCCGGAGCAGATTCTGCGCGGTGGTCTGGCCGACTCCGGAGGGCAGATCCAAGGGCTCGGTCATCCGGATGTCCTCAGGTACCGTGGCGTCTATCAGCTCCTCCATCGAAGTGAGACCGAGAGCGGCCAGCATCTGGGCTTTCTCGGATTCTGGGGGTCCGATATGTCGACCCACGAAGGCTTTCTTGCCCTCGAGGTCGACAAGCGGCGTCCAATGGTCGTGTGCGGTCATGGCACTGGCAAAAGGGGGGTTCTAGGCAACGGAGGTGAGACTACCACCCGATCCGTTCAGAGCGTAGCAAGCAAGGCGATCATGCCAACCGAATTGAGACAGATGTGGGCGGTGACACAGGGGCCGAGCCGACCCGTCCGGATCCGTCCATAACCGAGCGCGATGCCAAGCACGAACAAGATCGGGAAACGGGCAGGTTCCAGATGAATCGCTGCGAATATGAGGCTGCTGAGGACCAGCACCGCCGTCTCGCCCATCCCTCGTTTTTCGAGCGCACTCCAGAGCAGCCCGCGATAGACGATTTCTTCGATGACGGGTATTACCAGCGCCACTAGGACCGCCAAGAGCACAATCCAACCGCTGATGCCGCCTGCTGTGTCATCGGAATCTTCGACCAGATCAGCTACAGCCGCTGAAGGGGAGATTCCAAAGAGGTGTTCCATCGTGACTGCCAACACCGTGGCGGCAGTGAGGCCGACAACAAAAAGCACGGCACCGATGCCCAGGTCGACGGATCTGAAGCGCACTGCGATGTCTGCCGCGGGACCTCGCCCTTTACGCCGAACTGCCCATAGCACGTAGCAGACCTGCAGCAGTGCCGGCGTCGCAATCAGGAACGGTAGCCATGCGGTACCGATGTCGATTTCACGTTGGCTGTCGGTGGCCAGAGCACTGAGATCGTCGAAGACGGCTATCGCACCAAGCACGACGCCTACCAGCAGGAAGATCCCGGTAGCGATCCAGAAATCTCCCAGACCCCACCTCAACCATGATGGGTACCTTGGCGCCGGCCGTCCCGAGAGCCGGCCTGGTTCTCCGAGCCTCGGGGGTGGGGGCGGCGGAGGCGGGAGTGACGAAGTCACAGTGCTACGAAGCCTATGGGCTGGACCTCACCGGTCGCTGCTCATCCGACGTTGCTCACCGAAACATGTCGCCTGCGTCGTGCAGATTCAGCTTTTCGAACGGGCCGAAGAAACCGTGTTCGTAGAGGCCGTATCCGATGTTGCCGTTGTAGCTGAACTGACCGACTGAGTCCACGACACCGTATTGGGCCAACGCCGCGATCTCATCAACCTTGAACTCGAGGGCCTGTACCACCTCGTCTTCGCCCTGCCACATGCCATGGCGCCAGTCAGCGTCCATCCCGTAGCCGGTGCCCAACGAGATGAAGTTGGTGACCAAGGGCTCAGCCTCGACGGTGATCGGACCTTCGGGAGCATCGGGGAAGCTGATGCGGCTTCCCGAGAGCAGTCGGGTGCCCGTGATCGTGTCGTGTGACCATTCCGGGCGACCCAACCAGTCGTGACCGCGGCTCTCGTCGTGCCACACCCGCACCCCTTCCTCGAGTGGTCGATTCCCGGATGGTTCTTCATGGCACATGTAGATGATCGAGTGATCGTCGAAGTCCATCGGCATGTAGTTCCACATCCCAGCCATGACGCTGATGTTCTGACGGATGCCGTCGGGTTGTTGCTCGCCGACTGGGCGCACGCCCCACGAGCGGTCTCGTGAACCTCCGCAGTGGTCGGCTGTGACCGCGATGTCGTCACCGGCGACCGTGAGTGTGCCTTCCCAGCGCCCGAGTTGGGCGAAGCGTTGAGTGTCGAACACCACGGTCCCTCTTGCGCGGAGATACTGCCGAGGTTCCTCGAACGCTCGATGCGACGCCGTCCAGGTGATATTCATGGCAATATCGGCCTCATTGGGTTCGACCACGACTCGGAGTTTCTCCAGCGGTTCGATGATCTCGATGCGCATGGGTCCAACGGAGATGTCGAAGCGGTTGGTCAGCGGCTTCGAGGCGCGCATTATCCGTTGCACGCCGTCATGCGTTACCGCCAAGAACGCATCGGTGGTACCCAGGTTGGGGTATTGGCCGAGCCCGAAGATGGCGAAATAGCGATCGCTGGACGGATGCAGGTTGAAGTAGTAGCGGTCATAGAAGTTCCGATCAGAGGTCGCCGCGTGGCGGATGTATTCAGAAGCCTGATGCAAAGGGAAATCATCAGCACTTGAGATCGATCGTTGGGTGTTGGGGTTCTCTGCGTTCATACTCCGGCAAGGTAACCGGTACTCTGGCTGTGCGTCAGATCAGGAGACTGCAATGAACCGAAACAATTCCCCGGGTAAATCAGCCAAGACCCGAGTGCCTGCTGTTGAGGGCTTGCACACCATGGAGGGGGAACCACATCTCATTGGGGGAAAAGTCCCTGGGCGAGAGACCTACTTCTTCCCCAAACACCTTGCAGGGGGTGATCCGGCGGTCGGTGGTGCGCTGGAATTGGAAGAAGTCTTGCTCTCCAGGGTGGGAAGAGTCTGGTCCTATACCTCAAGCAACTACACACCACCTCCGCCGTTCGTGGCTGCGACCGATCCCTACGAACCGATCACCATCGCCGCGGTCGAACTGGAGAAGGAGAAGATGGTGATACTGGGTCAGTGCGTCGCCGGTGTCACCCCCGATGATCTGAGTATCGGCACCGACGTCGAGTTGGTCATCGACACTCTTTATGAAGATGATGAGCATGAATACATGGTGTGGAAATGGAAACCGCTAGAAAAGGTGCACGCGTGATGGAAGAGATCGCCATTCTCGGTGTCGGCATGCACCCGTGGGGGAAGTGGGGCCGCAACTTCGTCGACTACGGCGCGGCCGCGGCCCAAGAAGCCCTCGACGATGCTGGTGTTGATTGGAACGACGTCGGGTTCGTCTCAGGGGCGATTACCGTTCGCTGCGGATACCCCGGTTACGTCGCTGGCTCGACATTTGCGCGTGCTCTGGGTTTCAACGGCGCACAGGTTGCGTCTTCCTATGCAGCTTGCGCTTCGGGAGCGACGGCGCTGTCGGTGGCACGAGGGCAGATTATCTCAGGGGCGACTGATGTGGCTCTGGTCGTCGGTGCTGACACGACCCCCAAGGGCTTTCTCGCACCCAACGAAGGTGATCGTCCCGATGACATGGATTGGCTGCGCTTCAAACTGGTGGGCGCGACCAACCCGGTCTATTTCGGTCTGCATGCGCGTCGCCGAATGGACCTTTATGGCGCCACCTCTGAAGACTTCGCTCAAGTGAAAGTCAAGAACTCCCGACACTCGGTCCACAATCCCAGGGCCCGGTTCACCAAGGAATACGACATCTCCGACGTTGCGAACTCTCCGGTCGTGTCCGATCCTCTGCGTCTGCTCGACATCTGTGCGACCTCCGACGGTGGAGCAGCGATGGTGGTTTCGTCGATGGCATACGCAAAGGCCCACGGTGTGTCCGATCCGGTGCGTGTCGCCGGAATCTCGACAGTGACGCCTACCTTCCCGGACACCGTCATCGACCTGCCCTACATTGCGACCGATTCTGCTGCCGGCACCGCTCCGGCGAATCGAGGGTTCAAGACTTCGATCGGCGACCGTGTGTATGCCGAAGCTGGAGTTGGTCCTGAAGATGTCGATGTGGCAGAGGTGTACGACCTCTCATCTGCACTGGAGCTTGATTGGTACGAGCAGTTGGGCTTCTGTCAAGAGGGCGAGGCCGAGAAACTCCTCAGAGATGGTGTCACGACGATCGGAGGCCGGCTTCCGGTGAATCCGAGCGGCGGACTCGGCGCCTTCGGAGAGGCGGTCCCGGCGCAGGCAATCGCTCAAGTCTGTGAGTTGACGTGGCAGTTGCGTGGTCATGCCGAGGCTCGTCAAGTCGAGGGCGCCAGGATCGGGATAACCGCCAATCAAGGCCTCTTCGGCCATGGTTCTTCGGTGTTGGTGCGCCGATGACGATTCACGAATCGCTCGATGCCAACGGAGTCCTCGAGTTGGTGATGGACAATCCGAAGGTCAACGCCCTGCCTATAGCCGACACTGACCGACTCGCCGAAATCCTCAACGGAGTCGAGCAGAGAAGTGAGGTTGCGGCGGTGATTCTCACGGCGACGGGACGAGGATTCTCAGCCGGGGTTGACATCAAAGAGATGCAGCAGATGCCGGGCAATTCGGGCATCATCGAAGTCAACCGGGCCTGCCTCAGTGCCTTTCGCGCGGTCTACGGCTGCGCGGTCCCGGTGATTTGCGCGGTCAACGACTTCTGCTTCGGCACTGGCATCGGACTGGCTGGTAGCGCCGACATCGTGGTGGCTGCGCAGGGCGTGCGCTTCGGGCTTCCCGAGATCGACAACGGTGCTCTCGGGGCCGCTAGCTACCTGGGCCGGTTGGTTCCCGAAAAACATCTTCGCTGGATGCTGTACAGCTGCGAGCCGGTGTCTGCTGAACAACTCGAGGCGTGGGGGACGGTGCTTCGCGTCGTGCCTGGTGAGCAACTGATGGACACAGCGCGGGAGGTCGCCGCGGTGATCGCCTCGAAGCACCCGACGGTGATGCGCGCGGCCAAAGCGTCTCTCATCGGGATAGACGACGACCCGAGCCGCGGTTATCGCCTTGAGCAAGGGTTCACGTTTGAACTCAACCTGCATGGCTTGGGGGATGAGGCCCGTGACGCTTTCCTCAGAGGCGAGCGACGCAGCAAACCGGCTGGCGACTCAGCTTGATCCGAGGGTGCCGTCAGGGATCGTGTAATTTGCCCGGCGGGGTGGGTAGCGAGCAAAGATCCCTGTAGTTTCAACGACGAATGAAGGCGCGCGAGACGAAAATGCTTGACTTTGTCGACGATATCGGCTCGCGTGTTATTTGTTTGGTCGCGAAAGTCGCGGGCATTTGACAACAAAAACGGAGCAATCATGAACAAGGGCGAACTCATTGCAGCCATGGCCGACAAGGCGGGCGTTAGCCAAAAGGACGCGGGGAACTGCCTCGACGCCATGATGAGTACCATCGAGTCCGAGATCAGCAGCGGTGGCGAAGTCGCCATCACCGGTTACCTCAAGTTCGAGCGCGCGAACACCAGCGCCCGAGTCGGCCGCAACCCCCAGACCGGCGCAACGATCCATGTGCCCGCAGGCACCCGCTGCAAAGTGTCGGTCGGCTCAAAGCTGAAGAGCGCGGGAAAAAGCTGAGCGGCTGCCGAACAGCCGTTGCGGCCAGGTCGCAATGAACCCACCGAAGCCAGCTGAGGTATTGCCTCACCGGTCTCCGTTTCTGTTCGTAGACGAGATCAACGCCGTCGTTCCGGGAGAATCTGCCGTCGGAACCTGGCGACTCACTGGCGATGAAGCTTTCTTTGCAGGTCATTTTCCAGGCCGTCCAACGCTCCCCGGAGTGCTCATCTGTGAGGCGATTGCACAGGTGGGGGCGTTGGCGGTGCTGACCGATGAACGATACGAGGGCAAACTCCCGCTGTTCGGAGGGCTCGACAAGGCTCGCTTCAGGCGTCAGGTCGTCCCCGGCGACACGCTGACGATCGAAGTGCAGATGACACGGTTGTCGGCGCGAGGCGGCAAGGGACAGGGTCGTGCCACCGTCGATGGCGAACTCGCCGCAAGTTGCGAGTTGATGTTCGCGATCGTCGATGGTGCTTGAGCGTCGACGCAGATTGAGCGTTGACGGCGGCCGGGGCTTTGCTTCAGCGGGAGCTTTGCCTCAGCCGGGGCCGATGACGAGCGTCCCGTTGTGCCCACCGAACCCGAAACTGTTGGACAGTGAGGGGCCGGGAACCCACCGACGGGGTTCTCCGACAACAAGGTCGATGTCGGGCATTTCAGGATCCAGGGTCTCGTGACCTGCCGTTGGCGGGATGAGCCGGTGGCTCATGGAAAGCAGGACAGCGGCTGCTTCGAGCGCCCCGGCACCGCCGAGAGCGTGACCGGTCACACCCTTCGTTGAGGTGATCACCGGTCCCGGCGTACCGAAGATCTTGGCAATGGCGGCCGCCTCGGCCGCATCGTTCTTGTCCGTGGACGTGCCGTGGGCGTTGATGTGGACCACCTCTTCGGCGGTGATGCCGGCGTCTTCGATCGCGAGGCGCATGCAGGTGATGGCGCCTGTTCCCCCGGGAGCGGGGGCGGTGATGTGGTGGGCGTCGGCGGTTGAGGCCGAACCGAGGATCTCGCCCAGGATCGTTGCGCCGCGGGCTTCGGCATGAGACAACTCCTCAAGCACGAGCACCGCTGCCCCCTCGGCCATGACGAATCCATCGCGGCGCGGGTCGAAGGGTCGGCTCACCCCGCTGCTGGAAAGCGCGGTCATGTTCGAGAATCCTGCGACAGCGGTGGGCGTGAAGGGTGCTTCGCTACCGCCGGCGAGTACCGCGTCGCAGAGGCCGTTGCTGATCAGTCTCGCCGCGTTGCCGATGGCATGAGTCCCTGCAGCGCAAGCGGTGACGGTATTCTCGCATGGGCCTTGCCAACCGTGACGCATCGACAATGTGGCCGCGGCGGCGTTCGTCATCATCATCGGGACCAGGAACGGCGATACTCTGCGCTCGCCTTTGGTGAGGCGAGTCTCGATCTGTGTCTCAAGAGTTTCGATACCGCCCACACCGGTTCCGATGAAGGTTCCGAGTCGGGCTGGGTCCGCGCCGAGTTCACCGGCTTGAGCCAGGGCTTCTTCTGCTGCCGCTACTGCAAGCTGGGTGAAGCGGTCGCTGCGCCGCACCTCTTTGGCATTCTCGAAATAGGGCGAAGCGTCCCAATCCTCAAGCACGCGCGGGCCGACCGGCGCGGGCGAGCAGAGACCTGCCCAGAAGGCTTCGACGCCGACTCCGCAGGGAGCGACGATACCTAGGCCTGTGACTGCAACGCGGCGACCCTGCATCAGATCTTGGAGAGAATCAGGTCGTATGCGCCTTGAACGGTCAAGATCCCGTCAAGTTCTTCTTCTTCGACATTGACATCGAATTCCTCCTCGAGCGCCATCACCAGCTCGACTAGGTCGAGACTGTCAGCGTCGAGAGACTCGAAAGTTGCCTCCAAAACGACTTGATCGGCGTCAACCGACAATACTTCAACTGCACAATTCGTGAATCGTTCGAAGTTGTCACTCACTTGCTTTCTCCATTGCTCTGTGGGTCTTACAGGCTATCTGCCCAAAGTTGGTTAGCCCATGGACAGGCCGCCATCGATAGGAAGCACCGTACCGGTGACGAATCCGGCGTCCTCCGAGGCGAGATACTCGATCACCGCGGCGATCTCTTGAGGTGCCCCCAGACGACCGAGAGGCACCATATCCAGCATCGCGTCTCGTTGGGCATCGCTCAGCGCGGCGAGCATGTCGGTGTCTATGGGGCCGGGGGCGACGACATTCACGGTGATATTGCGTCCCGCGAATTCCTTGGCCAGCGAACGGGCCAAACCTGTGATCCCCGCTTTCGAGGCCGCGTAGTTGGCCTGTCCGGCCTGACCTCCGAGGCCGATGACGGAGGAGACGAAAACGATGCGTCCCCAGCGCGCTCTCATCATTTGTTTGACCACCCGCCGAGCCACGCGGAAACCACCGGTCAGGTTGGCGTCGAGCACTTCGCTGAAATCGTCGTCGTTCATGCGGAGCACGAGACCGTCGCGGGTGATTCCGGCATTGCTCACCAGAATCTCGACGGGACCCAGGGACTCTTCAATCTCCGTGACGGCGGCATCGACAGAGTCCTTGTCGGTTACGTCGCATTTCACGACGAACAGACCTTCAAGGTCATCGCCCACCCCGGAGCGGGCGGTCACGGCGACGTTGTGCCCGCTTTTTTGGAAGCGTCTGGCGGTGGCGAGCCCGATCCCTCGGTTGCCTCCGGTAACGAGGACAACTCGACTCACCAGCGCACCACCAGGGTTGCCCAGGTCATTCCCGCGCCAAAACCGGACATCACCACAACCTTGCCGGGCTCCAACACTCCGTTGAGCGCTGCTTGTTCCATTGCCAACGGGATGGTGGCAGTCGACGTGTTGCCCGTCGTTTCGATCACGTTGTGGGTCTTCGACATCGGTATTGAAGTCCGCGCGCAGACGGCCTCGATGATTCTGAGGTTCGCCTGATGGAGCAGGACGACGTCGATGTCGTCGGGGGTCAAGCCGGCTTGTTTGAGAGCGGATTTGATGGATGCGGTGACCGCGCGGACCGCCCTCTTGAAGACTTCGCGTCCTGCCATCTTTATGGTGTCGCCGTGCTCGCAGTAAAGGATTGGTGCGAGGTTGCCGTCAGCGCCGAGATCGAACGCCAGCAGTTCCCCCTGCTCGTGGCGCTCCATCACGCATGCGCCGGCACCGTCGCCGAACAGGATCGCGGTTCCCCGGTCGTCCCAGTCGACCAGGGTCGAGAGTGCGTCGCTTCCCACGTTCAGGACCCGAGTTGGACCACCGGGCAACATCATCATTCCGTAGGCGGCGACGTAGCCGTAGGCGAAACCTGCACATGCAGCATTCACGTCGAAGGCTCCGCAATCCAACCCGATACCGGCATGAATCTGTGCAGATGTGCCGGGAAATCTCTGATCTGGGGAACTTGTGCTCAGCACCAGCAGATCGATGTCATCGGGTGTGAGATCGGCGGACTTCAGGGCGTTGTTGCCTGCTTCAATACCCATCTCGGAAGTAAGGCCGCCAATGTGGCGTGAGGTGATCCCGGCACGTTCCCGAATCCACTCGTCATTGGTGTCCATCATCTGGGCGAGGTCGTGGTTGGTGAGAACGTCGGGTGGCAACGATGTGCCTATACCGGCGATTCGAACAGCCATCAGTGAACCCGCAGCCAAGCGATGGGTTGCCTTGATGTCACGCGTTCTCCCTTGAGAGCAAGTACCCCGACGATTTCTCCAGCGAAGGAGCTGAGGACCTCTTGGTCTCCAACAGTACCCAGCTGGTCTCCGACGGACACAAGACGACCGGGTTCACAGCCTGGTGCCAAGCTGAAAATACCTGCGCCGGGCGACACCACGAGCCGCTCGGTGGCAAAGAGGTGTTCGCCTTCGAGGGCCGGCGGTTCGCTTCGGAGTTGCACCGCTAGAGACTCGAGCAGGCCGTCGAGGTCGGCCGGTGTGGCGACGTTGGCCCGGTTGGCGCTCTTGAGGGTTCGTTTCACGAGCCCTGTCAGGACATTTCCTGGGCCGAGTTCCACGAAGGTTGTGAATCCGTCGTCTGCGAGGGTTCGCAGGGTCTGCCGCCAGCGGACCGGAGAGCAGAGTTGGGCGCCCAGCAGATCGGGCCAGTCGGCTGCGTCGTCGTGGGGCGTTGCGTCGAGGTTCGCGTACACGGGTTGTTCTGGCGCTCGGAACTCAACCTGATCGATCGCCTTGTGCAGGCGTCGTCTTGCCGGAGCCATCAGCGGGGTGTGGAAAGCGCCGCCGACCGGCAGCCTCATCGCCCGCTTGGCGCCGGCCTCCTTGGCAATCTTGCAGGCTTCGTCGATGTCTTCGGGAACGCCTGCAATGACGACTTGACCGGGGGCGTTGTAATTGGCGATCCAGACGTCGCCGGCAGTCCTTCTGCAAGCAATGTCGGCTTGGTCGTCTTCGAGACCGAGCAAGGCCGCCATCGTACCGGTCTGCTCGTCGGCAGCTGCTTGCATGGCGTCGCCGCGTTCGTTGACCAGACGCACCGCATCTCCGAAATCGAGCGCACCTGAGGCGGTGAGCGCTGAGTATTCCCCGAGGCTGTGACCGGCATGAGCCACCGCTTCGGCTCCGAGGCGGCTGACCGCGTCGAGCACCACCATCGACATGACGAACGTGGCGAGTTGGGCATTACGGGTCATCGTCAACTCTTCGGCATCGGCCTCGAGCAGCAATGCGGCGACGTCGCGATCGACGGCCTCAGAGGCTTCCTCCACCAGTTCCCAAGACGGGTGGTCAGCCCATGGCGCACCCATCTGCGAGCGTTGGGAGCCTTGTCCTGGGTAGGTGAATACGATCATTTGAGGTAGGGCTCCCGCGATGGCCGAGTTGAACAGGGCGCGCAAATATCTATGCTAAGAGAGATATACGTTATACGCGCTGTGGGGTGTCTGACTCGCCGGCACGCCGCAGGGTTTCAATACTTGCGCTCGGCGATCGTGAAGTATGTCACTCTGAGACGGCGAATCAGCTTGGTCGGGGGCTGCGCGGCCAGTCGGAGAGATCCTCGATGTGTCGACGGATCGATGCCTCCCGCAGAATCGCCACTATCGCCAATCCGACAAGCAGACAGAGGAGACGAGGCCAAAGAGAACCCCAACGAGTGCCGGACGACATATCCTAGAGGCTACGCTGCGCCTGCAGGCTCCAAACATCCTCTAATCAGCTGGCGCAACCATCCTGCCCGGGTGGTGGAATTGGCAGACACGGCGGACTCAAAATCCGTTGCTTTTCAAGAGCGTGCGGGTTCAAGTCCCGCCCCGGGCACAATCACCGAAAAGTCTGGACGAGAACCGATATTCGGCGGTTGATTGCAATTCCCCTGCGTGTGCCTAGACTGTCGGCGCGGTGCGCAAACGAAGTCCGGTTTGATTCCGGCACTGTCCCGCAACGGTGATGCTGTTGTTCGATCCCGGTGATTGAGCGCAGCTAGTCCGGTCGATCTGCGCTCCGAAGCAAACCAGGCAACCCTCGAGGAATTGGGGTTCGGTTAGACCGGCATTCTGTCGATCGGGCGCTTGTTCCTCACTCACAGGAGGAAATTAGATGCTCAAAGTCAGATTTGCGGTAGTGCTGCTCGTCGCCTCGGCGCTCGTAGCGGCTGGTTGCGGAAATGATGATGCCCCCGCCGACAGTATCGGGGACGCCCCTATCGTCAACGATGTCGCGGGAGAATCAGAAGAGGATCCCACAGCGGTTCAATCCGAGAACGCCGACAGTTCCGACGACTCCGCTCTGTCTGAAGACTCCGACGAATCCGCTGAGGAGAAAACCGCGCAGGACTCGCCACCGCAGCGGATCGTGTCGCTTTCGCCGAGCGCCACAGAGATCCTGTTCGCCATCGGAGCGGGTCCGCAGGTCGTGGCCGTTGATTCCTACTCGTACTATCCCCCTGAGGCACCGGTCACCGATCTGTCAGGGTGGGATCCGAATGTCGAAGCGGTGACCGCCTATGAGCCTGATTTGGTCGTGATCTCCACAGATTCCAATGATCTTCTCGCCGGTCTGAGTGCGGTCGGGGTCCCAGTTCTGGTAAGTCCCGCGCCGAGTGATATCGAGGGCGGATATGGATCCATCGCCGAGCTCGGAGAGGCGACTGGACACCTCGACGGGGCTCGGGTGCTCATAGAGGACCTCAGAAGTGAGATCGAGACCGCTCTGGCGAACGCACCAGAGGTGTCGGTCCGGGTCTACCACGAACTCGGTGAGAGTTACTTCTCGGCGAGTTCGGCCAGTTTCATCGGTGCGGTGTACGCGGCGATGGGCGCGACCAATATCGCCGATGGTGCAGATCCCGACGGTATCGGATTTCCGCAGCTCACCGAGGAGTACATTATTGAGTCTGATCCGGAATTGATCGTCATAACCGACCAGGTCGCCTACACGCGCGAAGATGTGCTCGCCCGTCCTGGTTGGGGAGAGGTGACCGCAATCGAAAACAACAACGTCGTAGTCGTCAATGCCGACATCGCCTCGCGTTGGGGTCCGAGACTGCCTCAGTTCATTGCAGCAGTTGTCGACGCACTGTCCATGGTTGATGGCTAGGCGTCTTGGGGACGAGACTCTGCGTTTAGGCACGAGCGGGGTCGAATGGGCGGCTGATCGAGCATTTCGACTGTCCGCAGCGGTTGTTCTGAGCGCGTTCGCGGTGTTGGCCGCGATCGGGATGCTGAGCGCAACCAGCGGGGCTGCCGGGCTTCCTGTCGCGGGTGTAATCGAGGCGGTGTTCGCTCAGTTGCCTGTGCTTGGAGTCGAGTCGTCGTTGAGCGCTCGACAAGAGTCGATCCTTTTCCAAATCCGCTTGCCGAGGTTGGTGCTGGGAATGCTGGTCGGAGGTTCTTTGGGGATGGCCGGCGCGGCTTACCAGGGCGTGTTCAGGAATGCTCTAGCGGACCCCTACCTGCTCGGAGTCTCAGCGGGTGCCGGATTCGGCGCCGTTCTGGCGATAGGGTTCGGGCTCGACCTCGGGTGGGGGCCGTTCGGCGCGGTGCCTGCGGCAGCATTCATCGGGGCCTTGTTGGCCGTTTCAGCATCGGCGGCGATCGCTCGCTCCTCGGGTTCAGCTCCGGCGACCCTGTTACTCGGCGGGGTCGCCATGGCAGCGCTCTTTGCGGCTGCGCAGACCTATGCACTGCAACAGCTCAGCGAGACGCGGGCGCGCGAGGTGCTGTCGTGGCTGTTCGGCCAACTCAACACCAGCGGTTGGGGTCAGGTCTGGATCCTCGGTCCGTATGTCCTCGTCTGCGGTTTATTCCTCATGACCCATCGGCGCCATCTTGATGTGCTTCGAGTCGGCGACGATGAGGCCCGCTCGCTTGGCTTGAATCCCTCGCGGGTGCGTTTCGGCATAATCGCCGCGTCGTCCTTGTTGACCGCGGCAGCGGTTTCGGTGAGCGGGCTGATCGCTTTTGTGGGTCTGGTTGTCCCCCACATTGTAAGGATTCTGGTGGGTCACAGTTATCGCGTGATCGTGCCCCTGTCGGCGCTCACCGGCGCGGCGTTTCTAGCCTTCGTCGACGTCGGTGCCCGTACGGTTGTTGCTCCTTCGGAACTGCCCATCGGTGTTATCACGTCCTTTGTGGGGGCACCGTTCTTCGTGTTCGTGCTGTGGCGCGGGAACGCCACGACAACATGACCGCATCGACACGCCTTCGAGCGCCGACAGTTGCGCTGTCTTGCCGCGGATTGAAGGTTGCTTTCAGGGGGCGCGAGGTGCTCTGCGGGGTCGATCTTGAGCTTGGAGCGGGAGAATGGTTGGGGCTGATCGGACCGAACGGGGCCGGGAAGTCGACCCTGTTGCGTTCGATAGCCGGTCTGGTCGCCTACGACGGCACCGTTGCCCTCACCGATGGACGAGTGCCGTCGGCAAGAGACCTGTCGCTGGTACCGCAGACACCGCTCTGGCCATCGGGCATGACCGTCGCCGAGTACGTGTTGTTGGGGCGTACGGCTCATCTCAGTTGGTTGGCGAGCGAGTCGCGCTCAGATCGTCAGGTTGTGGCATCGGTGCTGCGGCGCCTGAGCCTGGAGGACTTCGCCGAACGGTTGGTGACGAACCTGTCGGGGGGCGAAGCTCAACGTGTGGTCTTGGCCCGGGCTCTTGCCCAACAAACCCGGATAATCCTGTTGGACGAACCGACCAGCGCTCTTGATCTCGGCCATCAGAGTGCGGTCCTGGAACTGGTGGACGAACTGCGCCGATCGGACGGACTGACGGTCATCGCCGCCATGCACGATCTGAGCACAGCGGCCCGGTTCGCAGATCGGCTCGTTCTCATCAACGAGGGTCGGTTGGTGGCCGATGGTGAACCCGACTCGGTTCTTGACGCAGGACTGCTGTCGAGCGTGTACGCAACGCAGTTGACGGTCCGGCGCCTGGACTCTGAGATAGTGGTGCTGCCGGCGCCGCGAACCCACAGGAAGCATCTCGACGATCAAACTGGAGACCGTCGAACCAACGACAATTCACACGACGGCAATCGACAAGAATCGACATGACGATCAGGACAAGGAGACCATCTGATGTCACAGCAATCCACCCCTAGCAGCGAAGCTCCGTATCGACAGGACGAACTGCATGCGGCGCCGTCGTTGGTTCTGGTCAATACCGGACACGGGAAGGGCAAGTCGACCGCTGCGTTCGGCACGTTGCTGAGAGCAGTAGCCCGAGGTTGGGACAGCGCCGTCGTTCAGTTTCTCAAGAGCGGCAAGTGGAACACCGGTGAGGAGAAGACCTGCCGTGGTCTCGGCGTCGACTGGTTCGCAGCGGGCGATGGATTCACCTGGGAGTCCGACGATCTCGACGAGACCAAGGCCAAGGCTGTAGCGGCATGGAAGTTCGCCAAGGAGCTGATTGCCACCGGAGATCATCGGTTGATAGTTCTTGACGAGATCAGCTATGCCATGACCTGGGGTTGGATTGACACCGGCGAGGTTGCTGAGGCGATCGCGGCCAGACCCCGGGACGTGAACTTGATCCTGACCGGACGGGACATGGCCTCTGAGGTGGTTGAAGTGGCCGACACGGTAACGGAGATGGTCAAAGTCAAACATCCCTTCGATCGCAATATCCGAGCGAAGAAGGGAATCGACTTTTGAGCCGGCGATCCGGGGCACTGATGGTCTGCGGAACCACCAGCGGTGCAGGGAAGTCGACCATAACCGCTGCTCTGTGCAGGTCGTGGGCGCGACAGGGACTGCGCACGGCGCCGTTCAAAGCTCAGAACATGTCCAACCACGCGGCGGTCACGGCCGACGGCGGTGAGGTCGGAAGAGCTCAGGCTATGCAGGCTCGCGCCGCTGGTGTCGAGGTTGAGCGGCGCATGAACCCGGTTCTGTTGAAACCCTCTTCAGACAACGTCAGCCACGTCGTCGTCCTCGGTGATGAAGTGTCTGTCACCGACGCGCGTGACTACGGTCCGAGCACCAGAAGGCTTCGTCCGGTCGTCCTCGAGGCGTTGTCGTCGCTGCGTCATGAGTACGACTGGGTTGTCGCAGAGGGTGCCGGCGGCGCAGCCGAGATCAACCTCTTGGATCGCGACCTTGTCAACCTTCCGCTCGCTCGTGCCGCAGGCCTGGCCGCGCTTCTGGTCGTTGACATCGACCGAGGCGGTGCATTCGCTTCCGCACATGGAACCATCGACTTGCTTCCCCGCTCCTTGAGTGGGTGCATCGGCGGGATAGTGTTCAACAGCTTTCGCGGCGACCCCAGCCTGCTTGTCGACGGTGTCGCTGAACTCGAACGTCGCAGCAAGGTGCCGGTGCTCGGCGTTCTTCCCTACCTTGCCGAAGAGACAATGCTGGGCGTGGAGGATTTTCTCGATATCCGTGCCGGTTTGCACTCGAGGGCCCGGTCGGCGAAGCCGGTCAGAGTTGCCGCAATCCGTTTGCCTCGCCTGGCCAACCCCTCGGACCTCGACCCGTTCGTCGTTGAACCCGATGTCGAAATGCGATGGGTGACTCGACCCGACGAGCTTGCTGCTGCTGATCTGATCGTGATTCCCGGCAGTCGCGCCACGGTCGCTGATCTGGTTTGGCTTCGTCGTAACGGGTTGGCTGAGGCATTGAAGAACTGTGACGCTCCGATTATCGGAATCTGCGCCGGTTACCAGATGCTTGGTCAGCGGATCCACGATGAGATCGAATCAGATTCCGGCACGGTAGCCGGCTTGGGTCTGCTTGATGTGGAGACACGATTTGAGCATCCCAAGGTGGTCTGTCGTTGCAGCTTCACGGTCGGCGGCCTTCGGATCGAGGGATATCAGATCCGTTTCGGACGGATCGTGAGTCGGGAGCGTCCATGGTTCTCTCCCGTCGGAGACTCTGGTGATTGCGTGATCGGTGATCGTGTTGTGGATGCGGGCCTCAGCTCCCGCGTCGCGGCTCGGTGTGAGGGTGCAGTGAGTCGCGACGGCAGGATTCGCGCCAGCAGCGTGCACGGTCTCTTCGATGCAGACGGATTCCGCAGCGAATTGTTGGGTGCCGTCGCCGTATCAAGAGGCCGCGATTATCGGCCAAAGACGACTTCCTACCATGACGCCTTGGAGGCCCATCACGAGCACCTGGCCGACTGGCTTGAAGCGCATATCGACACCAGCGCGCTCCTCGATCTTGCGGCATCCGCGAACCCCGTCGGATCTGAACCTGGTTGGTGATCGTATAGAGTCCAAAGCTGATGCCTGAATCGAATCCGCAGATTGAGCGTCGACTGCGGCGTGTCAGTCAACAGCTTCGCCTGCTTCGTGCCGATCTGCAGGTCACGGACGAGCAGCTCAACCAACTCCGCGACGAGGCCTACGATGCCAGAGTCCGTGCGCTCGTGTCAGAAACCCCTTTGGCGGAGCGAGAGCATCGTCGAGTCTCCCGCCACGTTGAGAGGTTGAGCCGTCATCGGGATCGGGTCGTGGGGAGGATCGCCGAGCTCGACGCCACCCAGGACATGCTTCTCGACCGTCTCAGCGCCCCGTGAGCGACGTTGCTGTCCGGATCGTTGTAGCCGAGGACGAGCCGATCATTCGGCTTGACCTCGCGGAGACTCTGCGCTCTGAGGGCTACGAAGTAGTAGCCGATACCGGGCGTGGCGACGAAGCGGTGTCGCTGGTCAAAACCCACGCGCCCGACCTGGTGCTGCTCGATATCAAAATGCCGGGGCTTGATGGGATATCGGCTGCTGAGACAATCACCAAGGAGACCAGGACAGCGGTTGTCGTCCTCACCGCTTTCAGCCAGCGCGACTTGATCGAACGAGCTGTCGAAGCGGGGGCGATGACCTATCTGGTGAAGCCGTATCAGCGAGCGGAACTGGTGGCGGCCATCGAAACGGCTCTTGCTCGCTTCCGTGAGTATTCGCTGCTCGAAGACCAGGTGAGCGACCTTGCTGAACGGCTCGAGGTTCGCAAATTGATCGACCGGGCCAAGGGTCTACTCATCGACGACCACAACATGAGCGAGAACGACGCTTTTAGGTTCTTGCAGCAGCAGGCCATGTCGTCCAGGCGTTCTATGGCCGAGGTCGCAGACGACGTACTCTCCGGCAAGAACATCGATTTATCCGGCGGATCGATGGGCTCCGGATCGGACTAGGGTCTGCGCGATGGCCAAGTTGATGCTCATTGACGGCAACTCGCTCGTCTACCGCGCATTCTTTGCGTTGCCGACCGACATGGCGACGGCTTCCGGACAGGTGACCAACGCTGTCTACGGGTTCACCTCAATGCTGATCTACCTCCTCAAAGAGCATGAGCCGGATCGGATTGTTGTCGCCTTTGATCGGCCAGAACCGACGTTTCGTCACGAGTTGACGCCGACCTACAAGGCACAACGAGAGTCGGCACCCGACATCCTCCGCCAACAGATGGGCCTGGTCCGCGAAGTGCTTGACGTGCTGGCCATGCCGGTGCTTGACAAGGCCGGCTATGAGGCAGACGACATAATCGCCACCCTGGCCACGCAGGGCCGAGACGTTGGGGAGGATGTCATCATCGTCACAGGTGATCGTGACAGCTACCAGCTTGTCGAAGACCCCCATGTCAAGGTGCTCTACAACAAGAGGGGCGTGTCTGATTACGCCTTCTACGACGAGGCCGGAATCAAGGAGCGCACCGGTGTGGCGCCGAGTGACTACGTCCAGTACGCGGCGCTGCGCGGAGACAATTCCGACAACCTCCCAGGGGTACCGGGTGTTGGAGAGAAGACCGCCGCCAAGCTCATCAACGAACGCGGCGGAATTGACGGGATCTACGCCTCGCTCGACGAATTCACGCCGAAGCTGAGGGAGAACCTCAGCGCGCACGAAGCCGATGTCCGCAACAACGTCGAAATGATGGCTCTGGTGCGCGATCTGGAACTGCCTTCGGCGATCGACGATTTGGTCATGGGCGAAATCGACCAGCTCGAGCTGTCAAGGCTCTTCGAGTTCCTCGAATTCCGAAGCCTGCAGGAGCGCCTGAGCGAAGTGCTCGGTGAGGTTGCCGCACCGGCGGGCGGCGGCGTTGAGGTGCTCGAAGCGGAGATCACCGTGTACGAAACCCCTAACGAAGCGGTCGGTGCCTTGAGTGCTGCGGGCAGTGGAAGCGGAGTGCTTGCGGTGGCGGTGCCTGAGCATGGGATTGACGACGGCCTCGCCTTCGTCACGGACGGCGCCTCCGCAGAGGTCGGGTTCGTGCCAGGCTCGCTGCTGAAGCACCAAGAAGTATTGGAAGCACTGAGTCTGCTGCTCGGAGCTGATGGACGCGAAGTGGCCATGCACGGTGCCAAGGCAACGGCGCGTCGCTTGCTCGACCTCGGAGTGGATTTGCGGCATCTCGTGTTCGACACCCGGTTGGCGGCCTACCTGCTCAACCCCGCCGAAACGGCGTATGACCTCGACAAACTGCTCAAACGCCACACAGAAATGGAAATGCCCGAGTCCGCTGCCGCTCTGGGACAACTGGACCTCGACGGAACGGACGAGGACTTGATGGCCGAACCGACGCGACATGCCTTGGCAGTCGACCGACTCGTGGAACCGATGAGAAAGGCGCTCGACGTCCAAGGACTCAGCGCGCTCAACGATGAACTCGAAGTTCCCTTGGTGCGGGTGTTGGCCCGGATGGAACAGTGCGGCATTGCCGTTGACCGTGAGGCGCTGGTGCGAATTCGTGATGAACTCACCGCCGAAACCGAACAGTTCCGAGCCGCGGTCATCGCCGACGCCGGTCATGAGTTCAACGTCAACAGCACCAAGCAACTACGCGAAGTCTTGTTCGAGGAACTGGAGTTGACCCCTCTGAAAAAGACCAAGACGGGTTACAGCACCGACGCGCAGACACTCGAGAAGATCCGCGATCAACATCAGATAGTGGAGAACCTCCTTCGTTTCCGCGAGGTGGAGAAACTGCGCTCCACCTACGGCGAAGGGCTGGTGGCCGAGATCGGGCCCAATGACCGCATCAGGGCCACTTTCAACCAAACGGTGGCTCGCACCGGACGGCTCAGTTCCGACGCCCCGAACCTACACAACATTCCGGTCCGCTCGGACAGAGGCCGGGTGTTCAGAACCGCGTTCGTCGCCCCGACGGGACACAAACTGCTGGTAGCGGACTACGACCAGATTGAACTTCGCTGTATCGCTCACCTGGCAGAAGATCCAGGCCTGATCGAGGCATTCGAAGCCGGCGACGACATCCACACCGCCACCGCTTCGAAGATATTTCACATCGCTCCCGACGAAGTGGGTATTGAGCAGCGCTCAAGCGCGAAAATGGTGTCCTACGGGCTTGCCTACGGAATGGAGTCCTACGGGTTGGCACAGCGGCTCAATATCGGGGTCGCTGAGGCCGCGGAAATCCTTGACTCGTATTTCGGCGCCTTCCCAGCGGTGAAGCAGTACATGGACGACACCGTCAAACTTGCTCGCGAGCGCGGCTACACCGAGACCTTGTTCGGGCGCCGTCGGCAGATACCGGAATTGTCGGCTTCCAACCGCCAGGTTCGCCAGGCAGGGGAGCGTCAGGCAATGAATGCCGGGATCCAAGGGTTGGCGGCCGATATTTTCAAAGTTGCGCTGGTTCGCCTCGACGAGGCCATTGAAACCACGGGTGTCGACAGTCGGATCGTGCTTCAGGTTCACGACGAGATCATTCTCGAGTCACCCGACGCCGAGGTCGAGCAAGCCAAGGAGATGACCACTTCGATCATGCGCGATGCGTTCGAGCTGAGGGTACCCCTGGAGATCGATCTGCAGGTCGCTTCAACCTGGGCCGGCGCCAAGGGATGAGCACGGGGTTGACAAGCACAGCGTTGATTACAGATTGCTGACAAATTCCTGATCGGGTCTGGCCGGGGTGACATCTTGGTAGCGTTTCTGGGCTGTCCAAACCGACAGGGCTCCGCGGTCCGATACCGAGGTGCCAGCTCTATCCGACAAAAACTCCAATGCAAGACAACACGACCCTCGAGGCTGATCCCGAGTCTCGATTCGGAACATTCGATTCCGATGGCAACTACACCCCCCGCCAAATCATTGACGCAGACCTCGGGGGGGTGGATATCGAGGAGGCATACACCTCCGCAATGGTTGTTGTTGAAGACGGCCAACTTGTCGAAGGCACGGTTGTGCGGGTCGACCAGGACGAGGTGCTTCTCGACATCGGCTACAAGTCCGAAGGTGTGATCCCCAGCCGCGAATTGTCGATCCGCAATGACGTGGACCCCAACGAAATCGTCTCCATGGGCGAGACCGTCGAAGCCCTGGTGCTCACCAAAGAAGACAAGGACGGACGTCTGCTCCTGTCCAAGAAACGCGCCCAGTACGAGCGGGCCTGGGGCGAGATCGAAGGGATCAAAGAAGCCGGGGGCATGGTCAAGGGGCTGGTGATCGAAGTCGTCAAGGGCGGTTTGATCATGGACATCGGCTTGCGGGGATTCCTGCCCGCCTCGCTGGTTGAACTGCGCCGAGTGCGGGACCTGCAGCCCTATGTGGGACAGCATTTCGAGGCCAAGATCATCGAACTCGACAAGAACCGCAACAATGTGGTGCTGTCTCGCAGAGCTTGGCTGGAAGAAGCCCAGAAGGAACAGCGCGAAGCGTTCCTCGACAATCTGAAACCGGGCGAGAAGCGCACCGGTGTGGTCTCTTCGGTCGTCAATTTCGGTGCGTTCGTTGATCTGGGGGGCATGGACGGGCTGGTCCATGTGTCGGAGCTTTCCTGGAAGCATGTCGACCACCCGAACTCGGTGGTGACCGTCGGTGACGAGATCGAGGTTCAGGTTCTTGAAGTCGATCTCAGCCGCGAGCGCATCAGTTTGTCGTTGAAGGCCACTCAGCAGGATCCGTGGCAGGAGTTCGCCTCCAGCCACCGTGTCGGCGAGCTGGTTTATGGTCGAGTGACCAAACTCGTGCCATTCGGTTCGTTCGTCCAGGTGGGCGACGGCATCGAGGGACTTGTGCACATTTCTGAAATGTCTGCGCACCACGTTGATCTGCCCGAACAGGTGGTCACTCCGGGTGAAGAGCTGTGGGTGAAGATCATTGATCTTGATCTTCAGCGCCGACGCATCAGTCTCTCGATCAAGCAGGCCGCTGAAGGTGGTCAGGTTGCCGCCGAGTACCAGGAGCACTTCGGTGATCATGCTTACGACGAGGAAGGCAACTACATCGGCGGCGATGAGAGTTCTGAGGGTCAGCAGGCATGGGAGGAGTACTACGCTGAAGCCGGCGAAGACGCTCCAGTCCCGGGTCTGATCGAGACTGCCGAGGACGGAACCGAGTACGAGTACGTCGAAGTCACAGAAGAAGTCGAAGTCACCGAAGAGGTCGAGGCGGACGAAGGCGAGGCCGCGCAGGCCGATGTCGCGGAAGACGAGTACGTCAAGGCCGACTAGTGATCGAGATCGCGCTCACCGGCGGGATGGGCTCAGGCAAGTCGACTGTTGCCGATGCCTTCGTGGCCCGGGGGGCGGAACTGATCGACGCCGACCGGATCGTGCGGGAATTGCAGGAGCCTGGGCAGCCTGTTTTCGAGGCGATGGTTCAGCGTTGGGGTACAGGAGTCGTGGCGGAAGACGGCACCCTCAATCGCGGTGCCGTAGCCGAGATCGCCTTCAACGACGATGACGAGTTGAAAGCCTTGGGTGAGATCGTTCACCCGGCGCTCTACAACGAGATCGAGCGGCGTCGTGGGCTCTTGGCGGGCAGTGATGCTGTCGTTGTGCTTGATCTCCCGCTGCTGGTAGGTGCCGATGGGACCTCGATCGCGGACCAGTTCGGGGAACTCGCCGGGATTGTCGTGGTGGACGCGGACACTGAGACGACGGTTGAGCGCCTGGTGGCCGGTCGGGGGTTCGATGAAGCCGATGCCCGGACCCGGATCGCCAATCAGGCGAGCCGGGAAGCCCGCAGATCAGTAGCCGACTGGGTTATCGACAATTCCGGGGACTTGACAGCGCTGGAACGTAATATCGACAACGCCTGGGAATGGATCACCTCCCTCCCACACACGTCAGCTTCCTAGCACCGTGCCCCGCGGCTCCGGCTGCGCCCGGCAATAGCAACGCTCCGCGGCTCCGGCTGCGCCCGGCAATAGCAACGCCCCGCGGCTCCGGCTGCGCCCGGCAATAGCAACGCTCCGCGGCTCCGGCTACGCCCGGCAATAGCAACGCCCCGCGGCTCCGGCTGCGCCCGGCGATAACAGCGTAGGATCAGAGGGTGCCTCCTGCGACGGTTCCCAGTGCCCGCACATCGTTCAAGGTCGTCTCGGCTTTCGAACCGAGCGGAGATCAGCCCGCAGCTATCGAGGCGCTGGCAGAGGGCATCGAACGAGGTGACCGTTTCCAGACTCTGCTGGGCATCACCGGCTCGGGAAAGAGCGCCACGATTGCCTGGAGCATCGAGAAAGTCCAGCGTCCGACGCTCGTCTTAGCTCCCAACAAGTCACTCGCCGCGCAGTTGGCCAACGAGCTCAAAGAGTTCTTCCCGGACAACCGGGTCGAGTACTTCGTCAGCTACTACGACTACTACCAGCCCGAGGCTTACATGCCCTCGAGCGACACCTACATCGAGAAGGACTCGTCGGTCAACGACGAGATCGACCGTCTGCGTCACTCGGCCACCTCAGCTCTGCTCACCAGGCGCGACACGATCGTGGTGGCGTCGGTCTCCGCGATTTACGGACTGGGTTCGCCCGAGGAGTACGAGAATCAACTGTTGGTGTTGCGCACAGGGGATGAGCACGATCAGCGTTCGATACTTCGCCGTCTGGTCGACCTCCAGTACGAGCGCAACGACATGAACTTGGTCAGGGGCAAGTTCAGGGTTCGCGGTGACACCATCGAAATCCATCCGGCTTATGACGAGACCGCAGTGCGAGTCGAGTTGTTCGGAGATGACGTTGAGCAGATCACGGTGGTGGATCCGTTGACGGGGGAGAGGCTTCAGTCGTTGGAGGAACTGGTCGTGTTCCCAGCCACTCACTACGCCACCAGTCAAGCGACCATGCTCGCGGCGATGGAGAGGATCGAAATAGAGCTTCGGGAGCGGTTGGCGCTGTTCGAGAAAGAGGGGAAATTGCTCGAAGCACAGCGGCTGCGAATGTGCACCGAATACGACCTGGAGATGATGCAAGAGTTGGGCTACTGCAACGGCATCGAGAATTATTCGGGCCCGATCGACGGTCGTGGCCCTGGTGAAGCGCCGTACACCCTGCTCGATTACTTCCCCGAGGATTTCTTGATGGTGATCGATGAGTCGCATGTGGCCGTGCCGCAACTGCACGGCCAGTACGAGGGAGACCGGAGCCGCAAGGCCACGCTCATCGAGCACGGATTCCGGCTTCCCTCCGCAGCCGACAACCGTCCTTTGCGTTTCGACGAGGTGATGGCGCGCATCAACCAAGCGGTGTTCTTGTCGGCCACCCCGGGTGCGTACGAAATAGAGGTGTCCTCACAGGTCGTCGAACAGATCGTGAGGCCCACGGGCCTTATTGATCCGGCGGTGATCGTGAAACCCACCAAAGGGCAGATTGACGATTTGCAGGAGCTGATCTCGGGCCGCGTGGGGCGCGGTGAGCGGGTGTTGGTGACGACGCTCACCAAGAAAATGGCTGAGGACCTCACGGATTATCTGCTGGAGCTCGGTGTTCGGGTTCGTTACCTGCACAGCGAGGTCGACACGATCCAGCGAATCGAGATCCTGCGTGACCTCCGCATGGGCGAGTTCGACGTGTTGGTCGGCATCAATCTGCTGCGGGAGGGTCTTGATCTTCCCGAAGTGTCGTTGGTGGCGATTCTTGATGCGGACAAGGAAGGCTTCCTGCGCAGCGACACGTCGCTGATTCAGATGATCGGCCGGGCTGCCCGCAATGTCGCCGGTGAGGTGGTGATGTATGCCGACCGGGTAACCGATTCGATGCAGCGGGCCATCAGCGAAACCATGCGTCGGCGCCAACTTCAACAGGCGTACAACGACGAGCACGGGATCGACCCGCGATCGGTGCGCAAGGAGATCACCGACATCCTGTCGATGATCCGACCCCAAGAGGAGCTTTCACCCGTCCCCGAGGCTCTGTCGGAGTTGGGTCGCAAGCGCCGAGCAACAGATGAACTCAGTGATCTTCCCGAGGACGAGCTGGAGCGTCTGATTCGCACACTCGAGCAGGAGATGCACGACGCGGCCATCGATCTGCGCTTCGAATACGCCGCCCGCCTACGCGACGAAATAAAGGAACTGCGCCGCGAACTCCGCGACATGCGCCGCTGATTCGACACTACGCGATCCACATTCAGATTTCCGAACTTGTGTTCGGATCTTGAGAGAAGCGGGGCGCTAGAGTGCGGGCGTGGCTGATCGGTTATTCATCTCGGGGGCACGCGAGCACAACCTTTGCGACATCGATCTTGAGCTTCCGCGGGACAAGCTGATCGTCTTCTCCGGAATTTCCGGTTCCGGCAAGTCGTCGCTGGCGTTCGACACGATCTACGCCGAGGGTCAGCGCCGTTACGTTGAGTCGCTTTCTGCATACGCCCGTCAGTTCCTGGGTCAGATGGACAAGCCCGACGTCGACTTCATCGAGGGCCTGTCCCCAGCGATTTCGATCGACCAGAAGAGCGCCTCGCGCAATCCGCGTTCCACCGTGGGCACGGTTACTGAGGTATACGACTATCTGCGCCTGCTCTACGCCAGAATCGGCATCCCTCACGACCCGGAAACCGGCGAGGAGTTGGTTCGCCAGACGCCGCAACAGATCGTCGACAAGGTCTTGAAGTTGCCACCCGATACCCGGTTCCAGGTGTTGGCGCCGATTGTCCGTGGGCGCAAAGGCACCTACGAGACGCTTCTCTCCGATCTCGCCCAACAGGGTTTTGCGCGGGCGATCGTCGACGGTGGACTGCTCGAACTCAGCGAGCAGAACGAACTCGATCTGGCCCGCTACGAAACCCACAACATCCAGGTCGTCGTGGACCGCCTGGTGCTGCGTGAAGGGATCGAACGGCGCCTCACCGACTCGATCGAGACGGCTCTGTCCCTAACCGGCGGGATCGCCGAGATTCAGATCGTGCCGAGGGAGGGCGAGGGGCCGGTCGAGACAATCGTATTCAGCCAACATCTATCGCGGCCCTCCGACGGCAAGTCGTTCGAGGAGTTGGCGCCTCGCAACTTCTCGTTCAACTCTCCCTATGGTGCCTGCACACATTGCGACGGCCTCGGGACCGTCTTCGAGGTAGACGCCCAGCTCGTAGTACCAGATCCCGACGCGACGATCGCCGAAGGTGCGATCACGCCCTGGGCTGCCGGGCGCACCCGCTACTACTCGAGAATGGTGGAATCGGTGTGCAAGGCCTTCGACATTCCAACCGATCGGCCTTGGCACAAACTGACCGACAACCAGCGGGAGATACTGCTGCTAGCCAAAGGCGTGAAGGATCGTGTCCAGGTCCGCTACAAGAACCGGTACGGCCGCACCCGCGTCTATCAGGCGAAGTTCGAGGGAGTCGTACCGTACCTCATGCGTCGACACAGCGAATCCGAGAGCGACTCGGCCCGCAACACCATAGAGGGGTACATGCGGCAGGTGCCGTGCCGCGAATGTGACGGGTCACGGCTGAATCCGTTGTCTCTGGCGGTGACCATCAACGACCTCACGATCCATGATCTTTGCGCCCTGTCGATCGCTGAGGCCGCCAAGTGCCTCGGGGAGTTGGAGTTGTCAGAACGGGACTCGATCATCGCCGAGCAGGTATTGAAAGAGATCAAAGCCCGGCTCGGCTTCCTGCTTGATGTCGGGCTCGACTACCTGACTCTGGCCCGTGGTGCAGCGTCTTTGGCCGGCGGTGAAGCCCAGCGGATCCGTTTGGCTTCGCAGGTCGGGTCCGGGCTTGTCGGGGTGCTGTATGTGCTTGATGAGCCTTCGATCGGCTTGCATCAGCGTGACAACCACCGCCTGATCGAGACGCTGTTGCGCATGCGGGACTTGGGCAACACGGTGCTTGTGGTGGAGCACGACGAAGACACGATCAAAGTCGCCGACCATGTGGTCGATATCGGCCCCGGCGCGGGTGAGCACGGCGGCCGCATCGTCCATTCCGGTTCCTTCGAGGATCTGCTGGGGAACCCGGAATCGATCACTGGCCAGTATCTCTCGCGTCAGCGGCAGATCGAGGTTCCCGCCATGCGCCGTATCGGCGACGGTACGAACCTGACAGTGCGCGGGGCCCGGCACAACAACCTGAAGAACATCGATGTCGACTTCCCGCTCGGCAAGTTCATATGTGTCACAGGCGTGTCGGGTTCCGGTAAGTCCTCGCTGGTCGAGGAGATTCTCCACCGTGCCTTGATGCAGCGGATCTACACCTCGAGGCTGCCACCGGGGCTGCACACTCGCATTGAGGGAATCGAGAACCTCGACAAAGTGATCGCCATCGATCAGTCGCCGATCGGGCGCACCCCTCGTTCCAATCCGGCCACCTACACCAGTGTCTTCGATCACATCCGTAAGCTCTTCTCGCAGACCAACGAGGCGAAGGTCCGGGGCTATCTTCCCGGCCGCTTCTCGTTCAACGTGAAGGGCGGACGCTGCGAAGCCTGTCGCGGTGACGGCACGATCAAGATCGAGATGCACTTCCTGCCCGACGTTTACGTGCCGTGCGAGGTGTGCAAGGGAGTGCGTTACAACCGCGACACCTTGGAGGTCCAGTTCAAGGGTCGCAACATCTCCGAGATTCTGGACATGCCGTGTGAGACGGCACTCGAGTTCTTTGCAAATCAACCCGCGATCGCCCGTCATATGCAGACACTGGTCGACGTCGGGCTGGGGTATGTCCGCTTGGGTCAACCCGCGCCGACACTTTCGGGCGGTGAGGCGCAGCGCGTCAAACTAGCCAGCGAGCTGGCCAAACGTTCCACAGGTCACACCATCTACCTCCTGGACGAACCCACTACGGGCCTTCATTTCGAGGACATTCGCAAGCTGCTCGGCGTGCTCAGCCGGCTGGTAGACCAGGGCAACACGGTTGTCGTGATCGAACACAACCTTGATGTCATCAAGACTGCCGACTGGTTGATCGACCTCGGCCCCGAGGGCGGATCGGGAGGGGGGACCGTGGTCGCGGTGGGTACTCCTGAAGAGGTGGCTGCCGTGCCCGAGAGCCATACCGGAGCGTTCTTGGTGCCGATGTTGTCTGGTTAAGGCGATGATTTCCCGTCCGCCGACCGGCTCTATTCCCGACACTCCCGGTTCATACCAGTTCAAGGACCGAGATGGTCGGGTGATCTATGTCGGGAAGGCCAAGAACCTGCGGTCTCGGCTCTCCAACTACTTTCAGAATCCCCGCAAGCTGCCGACCCGTACTCGTCAGATGGTTGAGACCGCGGAATCGGTCGAATGGATTCAGGTCGCCAACGAGGTCGAGGCCTTGATGCTGGAGTTCTCGCTCATCCAGCGCCACAAGCCGCGCTTCAACGTCCGCTACACCGACGACAAGTCGTATCCGTTCCTGTGCTTGACGATGATCGACGAATGGCCCCGGGCGATGGTCATACGAGGCAAACGCAAGAAGGGAAATCGCTATTTCGGACCGTACGGCCAGGCTTACGCCATTCGTGAGACTCTCGACCTGCTGCTGCGAACGTTTCCCATACGCACGTGTTCGGACAACAAGTTCCGCGATCACCAGAGGCTGGGCAAGCCTTGTCTGCTGTACCACATAGAGAAATGTGCCGGGCCCTGCGTCGATGAGGTTGACAAAGAGACCTACGACGGCATGGTCGCTGAGCTCATCAGCTTTCTTGCCGGTGATACCGATGAGGTGGTCGCCAAGCTCACGGCACAGATGCATGAGGCCAGCGATGCGTTGGAGTACGAGAAGGCGGGCTACTTCAGAGATCGGCTGCGTTCGGTGCGCAAAGCGGTTGAGAAACAGCAGATGGTTTTCCCCCGCCGGAGCGATGTCGACGTGATCGGCGTCTTCGACGATGAGTTGGAAGCCGCGGTGCAGGTCTTCTTCGTTCGCAAGGGGCGGGTCATGGGACGCAGGGGCTTCGTCGTCGACAAGGCAGAAGAGCTCGACGAACCGGAACTTATGAGCCGTGTGCTTGAACGCCTCTATTTCGACGACAACCCCATCGGCTGGCCCTCAGAGGTGCTGGTGCCGAGGTTGCCCCATGATCCGCGGCTGTACGAGGAGTGGATCAGCGAGGCGCGGGGGACGAGGGTGGAGATTCGGGTGCCGCAACGCGGCGACAAACGGCGTCTTCACGAAACCGTGACCCAGAACGCCGAGGAGACCTTCAACCGTCACCGCCTCAAACGCACCAACGATCACAACAGCCGCGCCAGAGCGCTCAACGAGTTGCAACAACATCTCGATCTGCCGCTCGTGCCCCTGAGGATTGAGTGCTACGACATGAGCCATATCGGCGGAACCGATTACGTGGGGTCGATGGTGGTGGTTGAGGACGGTCTGCCGAAGAAGTCCGACTACCGACGTTTCCGAATCCAGTCAGTGCCCGGCAACGATGACTATGCGGCGATGGAGGAGGTGCTGACTCGCCGGCTGTCGGCGTATCTGAAAGACCGGCAGATTCCTGTGGAAGAGCGTGACGGCCGATTTTCGTATCCGCCGCAGTTGTTGGTGGTCGACGGCGGCAAGGGACAGCTGGGGGTTGCGGAGAGAGTTCTGGCTGAGCTCGGTCTGTCCGCTGAGATCCCGGTGGTTGCGCTGGCCAAACAGTTTGAAGAGGTCTTCGTGCCCAATAGAAGCGAATCGATCATGCTTCCCCGTCAGTCCGAGGCGCTGTATCTGCTGCAGCGGATCCGCGACGAGAGCCACCGGTTTGCGATCGCCTATCACCGCCAGTTGCGCGACAAGCGGATGACCCGCTCCGCGCTTGACGGCATCGCCGGTCTCGGCCCGGCCCGCAAGAAACGCCTGACCAAGGAATTGGGCGGTGTGAACGCAGTGAAACGAGCGGCTTTAGCCGACCTCAAGGGGCTGAGTTGGCTCCCCGACGAGGTAGCCGAGAACATCTACGCCCATGTCCACCGAACCTGACCAGGGACAAGCGACTGCCGAGTCGGGCACGGTTAGCAGCGGTGCCCCCGGATCTGCAGCGTCGTCCGCAGCGCTGGGCGGTTCGGGGGGTGGCACTGGTGGCCGCGGGTCTG
>VXYK01000055.1:183187-184083 GCA_009845995.1 Acidimicrobiaceae bacterium
GCGTCGTCCGCAGCGCTGGGCGGTTCGGGGGGTGGCACTGGTGGCCGCGGGTCTGCGGCGTCGTCCGCAGCGATCAGCAACGAGTGGGATGGGCATGCGCGGTGGTGGCAGCGTGAGTTCACAAACGGCGTTGACCCTGAGTACACCGAGCAGATCATCCCGATTGTGCTGGAACATCTCGAAGGGCGTGACCAGGTGCTCGACATCGGCACGGGTGAAGGCCAGATTGCTCGGGCCTTGACCCAAGCAGGTACCGCGGTTGTCGGGCTTGATCCGACAATGCAACAAGTCCTCACGGCTCGTGAACGGGCCGGCGGACCGGTCTATGCCGTGTCACGCAGCGATCACCTGCCTGTACCCAGCGCTTCGTTCGACGGAGCGGTCGCCTGTTTGGTCTACGAACACATCGACGCACTGGACGAGTCGTTCGCCGAGGTTGCGCGGGTGCTGCGACCCGGTGGTCGCTTCGTACTGATCATCAACCATCCACTGCTGCAAACTCCCAGCAGCGGACTGATCGTCGACCACATGATCGACCCGCCCGAGACGTATTGGCGCGTCGGCGCCTACCTCCAGGAGACAGCGACGATCGAAGAGATCAACAAGGGGGTTCATGTGCGTTTCGTGCATCGCCCGCTGAGCCGTTACCTCAACGGGATGATCGCCGTCGGCCTTGATCTGGTGGCGATGCACGAACCTGCTCCACCTCCAGGTTTCTTGGTCAGAGTCCCCGAGCATGAAGCCGAGGTTGTCGTCAACACCCCGAGACTCCTAGCCCTCATCGGAGACCGCCGACAGCCTTAACGCCCAGCACCCGTGACCGCGGATCTGCGACTCCGTCCGCAGCGTTAGCAAAGAGCACCAGTGACCGCGGATCTGCGGCTCCGTCCGCAGCG
>VXYK01000055.1:184093-329476 GCA_009845995.1 Acidimicrobiaceae bacterium
CGCAGCGTTAGCAAAGAGCACCAGTGACCGCGGATCTGCGGCTCCGTCCGCAGCGTTAGCAAAGAGCACCAGTGACCGCGGATCTGCGGCTCCGTCCGCAGCGCTAACATAGCGTTGTGAGCGATCTGGTGGTCATCGCGGGAGTGTCCGGGGCCGGTCGCACGGTAGCGGCCGACAATCTCGAGGACATGGGCTGGTTCGTGATGGACAACCTTCCACCAGCGCTGATCCCCAAGGTCGCTGAACTCGCTGACGGATCTTCGGCTGCAGGGGACCGGATGGCTCTGGTAGTCGGCTCGGGCCAGCACCAGGACAAGATCGCCGCGCTCGTAAGCTCGCTCCGTTCGAAGTTCACGCGGGTGCAATTGGTGTTCCTCGACGCTTCCACCGAAGTACTGGTACGACGATATGAATCGAGTCGGCGTCGTCATCCCTTCGACGACGACCAAAGCGGCAGAGGCGGCACTCTGGGCGAGATCATCAACGCCGAGCGGGTCGCTCTGGGGCCGCTACGAGCTCTGGCCGATCTGGTGATCGACACCTCAGAGTTGAACGTCCACCAGCTGCGCGACCGCATGACCGAAGCCTTCGGCGACGGGAACTGCGGGCACACCATGCAAACGACCGTCTCCTCGTTCGGCTACAAACATGGTCTTCCCATCGATGTCGACTTGGTGATCGATTGCCGGTTCCTGCCGAACCCGCACTGGATCGACGAGTTGCGCCCCCTGACGGGCCTCGACGAGCCGGTCGCTGAATATGTGCTTTCACAACCGGTAACCGAGGGGTTCCTGGAACGACTCGAAAGGCTCTTAGAATTGATCCTTCCGTTGTACGAGCAGGAAGGCAAGTCGTATCTCACCGTCGCTTTCGGTTGCACTGGTGGTAGACATCGTTCGGTCGCCATTGCGGAACGAATGGCCGTGGTACTCGAGGAACTGGGAGTCACACCCTCCGTTGTGCACCGCGACATCAGCATCTGACGGCCATATGTGCTTATCTGCTCTGAGCTACGACCTCAATCACCCGCCCACGAACCAGGAGAACCCTAAATGACTGTACGCGTCGGCATCAACGGCTTTGGCCGCATCGGCCGCAACTTCTTTCGGGCCGCCAAGGCCCAGGGAGCTGACATCGACTTCGTTGCGGTCAACGATCTCGGTTCGATCGACACTATGGCGCATCTGCTTGCCCATGACTCGGTACACGGAAGCATGGCTGCGGAGATTGAAGTCACCGATGACGGGATCAGCGTCGACGGTGATCTCCTGCGGGTCCTTTCGGAACGCAATCCCGAGGATCTTCCGTGGGGCGACCTAGGGGTCGATGTGGTCGTCGAGTCCACTGGGATCTTCACCAAGCGCAGCGGTGCCGCGATGCACCGCACCGCCGGTGCTCCCAAGGTGATCATCTCCGCGCCGTCAGGCGACAGCGACGCCACTTTCGTGGTCGGCGTGAACGACGACACCTACGACCCGGAGAACCATCATGTGGTGTCCAACGCCTCGTGCACGACCAACTGTTTCGTGCCGATGGTGAAGGTGCTCGACGATGCCTTCGGCGTCGTGCAGGGACTGATGACGACAGTGCACGGGTACACGGGCGATCAGGCTCTCGTTGACGGTCCGCATTCTGACCTGCGTCGAGCACGCGCTGCTGCTATCAACATTGTGCCCACCTCGACCGGAGCGGCGCGCGCTACCGGCCTGGTCATGAGCGAGATGCAGGGAAAGCTCGACGGCACTTCGATGAGAGTGCCGATTCCCGACGGCTCGATCACCGATTTCACCGGTGTACTCAGCCGCGACGATGTCACGGTCGCCGAGATCAACGAGGCATTCGCCGATGCAGCTGCGTCTGGCCCGCTGAGCGGCGTGCTCGTCTATTCCGAAGCGCCGCTGGTGTCCTCCGACATCATCGGTTCGACCGCCTCTTGTGTATTCGACGCTGGGCTGACGATGGCGCAGGGTTCGCTGGTCAAGATCTTCGGCTGGTACGACAACGAGATGGGCTACTCGAACCGTTTGGTTGATCTCACCCTGGTCGTGGGGAACCAGAGGCCGAGCCGGTAGGCAGATGGTCCTCAACGCATCTCTGACTCATTCGGCGAGGCCGTGGCCAGAGCGGCCCGCCCGCGGCCGAGCGGCCCGTGAGCGCAGCGAACAAGAGCGGGAGCAGAGCGCAGCGAACAAGAGCGGGAAAGCCGCGTCCAGCTAATTGTGAGTTCTGTTCCCCGACTTGAAGACCTCGGAGATCTAGCGGGCAAGTCGGTCCTGTTGCGGGCCGACTTCAATGTGCCGGTAGTCGACGGCGAGATCACCGACGATCTGCGGATCCGCGCCGCGCTGCCAACGATTCGCTGGCTCATCGGCCAAGGAGCGTCGGTCACTGCCTGTACCCACCTGGGACGGCCCAAAGGCCAGGCGGACCTGGCCCATTCGGTCGATCCGGTTCGTGATCGTCTGAGAGAACTTGTACCGGGTGTTGAACTTCTGGAGAACCTGCGTTTCGACCCCAGGGAAACGGCCAACGACGGTTCCTTCGTCGAAGAGTTGGTCGAGGGCCACGACGCCTTTGTCAATGATGCGTTCGGCGCATCGCATCGGGCTCACGCCTCGATTGTCGGGCCGCCCCGGTTCCTGCCGTCGGCAGCGGGTCGACTGCTTCACCGTGAGGTTGAAGTGCTCAGCGGACTCCGTACCAACCCTCGGAGACCTTTCGTCGCGGTGATGGGCGGCTCGAAGGTGAGCGACAAGCTCGCCGTTATCGAAGCTCTGCTGGAGTCGGTCGATTCCTTGATTGTCGGCGGCGGCATGTGTTTCACGTTCCTTGCCGCCAAGGGACACTCGGTGGGTGCTTCGCTGTGCGAAGACGACATGGTTGACACATGCGCTCGTCTGCTCGACGGCCCCAAGACCATTCATCTGCCGTACGACATAACCGCTCTGGGCCCTGGCGGCAAGCTTATGGATCCGGCGGCCGGCGGTGAGGTCCGTCAGATGGGAACGAACTTGCCCGACGGTTGGATAGGCGTCGACATCGGACCTGGCAGTGCGGCAGCTTTCGGAGACGTCATCCATGAGGCCGGAACGGTCTTGTGGAACGGGCCGATGGGCGTCTTCGAGGATCCTCGCTTCGGGGGCGGCACGGGTGCAGTCGCGCAGGCGATGGCCGACACGAAGGCGTTCACCGTCGTGGGTGGCGGTGACAGTGCCGCCGCGGCGAAACTGTTCGGTGTTGAACATGAAATGGACCACGTCTCCACCGGTGGTGGGGCATCGCTCGCTCTGATCGAGCAGGGCGATCTGGTCGGCCTCAAGGCCCTGAGAGGAGCCCCCAGTGTCTAATGAACCAGCGCCTAATAGTCGCAAACCGCTGATCAGCGGGAACTGGAAGATGAACCACAATCACTTCGAGGCGATCCAGACGATCCAGAAGCTGGCCTACGCCTTGAATCCACGGGACTACGACCATGTGGACGTGTCGGTCCATCCGCCGTTCACCGACCTGCGCTCGGTGCAGACGGTGCTGCAGGCCGACGAAGTCCCTGTGTCACTGGGCGCTCAGAATGTGCACATGGCCAGCCACGGGGCGTTCACCGGCGAGATAGCCCCACCCATGCTGGCCAAGCTCAACGTCGAGTATGTGATCGTGGGGCACAGCGAACGGCGTGAACTGTTCGGTGAGACCGACGAAGTCGTCAACCAGAAGGCGAAGGCGGTACTCGCGGCGGACATGACTCCCATCGTCTGCGTAGGTGAGACCCTCGAGCAGCGCCAGGCGGGGGAGGCGGAGTCCACCGTGTCGCAACAGATCTCGGGCAGCTTGGCCGGTTTGTCCGGCGATGTTGTGGCCGGCCTGGTGATCGCCTACGAACCGATCTGGGCGATCGGCACGGGTGCGACGGCCACACCGAACGACGCCCAGTTGATGTGTGCCCATATTCGCTCTTTGGTGCGCAGCCGTTGGGGCGACTCCGCCGCCGACTCGGTGCGCATTCAATATGGCGGCTCGGTCAAGGGAGGCAACGCCCCGGAATTGATGGCGCAACCCGACATCGACGGGGCCTTGGTCGGAGGAGCCAGTCTCGACGCCGACGAGTTCGCCCGCATCGTCAACTTCCGTCTGTACCAGGCGTAAGCGGTTCGCTCACCGCTGGTTCAGGGTGTCTGGCTCGTCACGGGTCAGGCAGGGGAGAGTCACCTTGTTGACAACAGTTGATAACACGGGCATAATGATGGCGTGAGCCGCAACACCATGAGCTTCGCGCTCCCTGAGTCTTTGCGGGACTACATCGATCAACGTGTTCGAACCGGGGATTACGGCAACAACAGTGAGTACCTTCGCGACTTGATCCGACGCGATCAGCATGACGAAGCTGCTCGACGTTTTCGTTCGTTGATCGCTGAAGGACTTGAGTCTGGCGAGGGTCGGCGGTTGACTGACGGTGTCATTGATGAGTTGCGTGATCGCGCGCTCGGCACCGTTTTGTGATCGAAGTTCGGCTACGTCCACTCGCCGAAGTTGACCTGGTGGAGCGGGTCCGGTACTACCGATCCGAGGGCGGCGAAGGGCTTGCCGGACGATTCTTCGAAAGGGCGATCGAGTCTTTGAAGGTCATCGAGCGGATCCCTAGTGCCGGTTCCCCGCGGACAGGCGAGTTGTGCGACGTGCCCGGTCTGCGATCCCACCGGGTCGCGGGATTTCCTTGCGGCTGGTTCTACTTTGAGCGAAACGACTACGTCGACGTCGTCCGTCTTCTCGCGTACGCCCAGGATCTTGCAACGATCCTCGGCGACATCGATCAGGACACGTAGCAGCCCGCTAAGTGGCGGCGATCCCGTTAGGCTGATGGCATGGTTTGGATCGTTGCTCCCCTCTGGCTGATCTCAGCGTCCACGTTGATTCTGCTGGTGTTGTTGCACAGCGGGAAGGGTGGGGGACTGTCCGACATGTTCGGCGGTGGCGCCGGCGCCGCGGCCGCAGGCTCGACTGTGGTCGAGCGCAATCTCGACCGGATCACCGTCATAGCCGCGGTGGTCTTCGGGTTCTCCTCAGTCGCCTACGCGCTGATCTTCTGAACACCCGGTTCGCCGTCGCAGATCTCAGAGGAGTCGCTCGGTCACTGCCGCTCGGCCCGAGGGTCATGTGGAGGTAACGGCCAGATTTACTCGCTTCACGGGCGGGGGCGAAACGCCATGCTGGGATGGGTGGGCACCTCGTCGAGCGGCTCGGCCACTTCGCCGACCAACGGCCCGATCCCGTGGCCCGCGAGTTCGGTTAGATCCAGGTCGTAGACCTCGGCGGCGGTCGCGCCGAGAAGCTTGTGGAGGTCGTCGGCCGGCCAGTCGGCGAAGACATGACGGAGGGCGGCGACCGTTTCGGGAAACGTCCCCTCCGCGTGAGGGTAGTCGCTGCCCCACATCACCCGATCGACGCCGAGTTGCCGAATGGCGTCGGCTTCGTCGGGACCGGGGAAGCTTGAACCCATGTAGCAGTTGGAGTGGAAATAGCTGCTGGGCGGGTTCGGGAGTTGGGTGGCATCGGCGGGCATCTCGCCCACCCCGCCTGCTCGGAAGAGATGCCAGAACGCGTCCATCTTGGCCAGCGTCTCAGGCACCCAGCCGACTCGTTGCTCGGTCATCACGAACCGGAGTTCTGGGAAGCGCACGAAGACGCCGCTGAGGATGAGATGCCAAAGGCTGCGGTTGGCGAAGAACGGCACCTCCATCAGCATCAGGAAGTTGCGGTTCGGTGAGGTGTCTATGTCGGGAATGCCTGCGCCGCCGTGCTGGTTCACCGAGAGCCCGGTGTCCTGACAGGCGGCCCAGAGCGGGTCGTAGTACTCGTTCCACAGTGCAGGCACCGGCGAGTCTGGTGGAACCGCGGGCCCGAGCACACCTTTGAGACCGCTGGCCGCGCCCCATTCGACCTCAGCCACCGCCGCTTCGATGTCGTTGGGGAACACTTGCAGGAGCCCTGCCCGCCGACCTGGAAGCTCGTTGCACCAATCGACGAGCCACCGGTTGTGGGCCTGGAGTCCGGCCCATCGCAACTCGAACTCCCTACTTGTCGCCGGAGGGCGGGCGACGAGGAGTGACGACGGGAAGAACGGCGGGATGGTGTTCGGGAAGATCACCTCGGCGACCTGGCCATCGGCCTCCAGGTCACGCGTGCGGACTGCGCTGTCCCAGTTCCGAACCCTGGAGTCGTCCGTGAGGTCCGCGAACGGATTGTTGTACAGGAGCGTCCATTCGTCGAACTCCTCAAGGAGGCTCGTCGGGAGGTATCTGCGGTAGTCCGAGAAGTCGCCACCGGCGTGGCAGTCGGCCGACACCAGGGTGTAGCGATCGGTAGCGTTGGTGGTCAGCGGCTCCACTCCTCCTGTAGATCCCGGCGGGAGATTGTTGCGGTCCAGTTCCTTCGAGTTTGTCCCTCGATGACCTGCGATCGAACACATTATCTGAAAGGGGCGAACTCAAGCTCGCCGAAGTGTGCGCAGTTGGGACAGGGTCACGCCGATAACGCCGGTTTACGGCTCTTCTGGAATCCGCTCGTTGGGATATCGCGACCACGGTATGTTACGCTCGCGCGCCTAGCCGGGCAGCGTCGCGAGGAGGAACAGGATGGCGATTGAGTCGTCTGGACACAACCGGGGCAACCCCAGGCTGTACGAGCTGATCGAGGACCAGCCCAAGGATGGCCCCAGCCCGACCATCTGGGCGTGGCCGCAACTGACCGAGTACCTGAAAGTCGCCGGCCAGCCGGTGCAGGGGCCGTGGCCGCCGCACCAGGAGCC
The DNA here is from genome assembly GCA_009845995.1 of Acidimicrobiaceae bacterium. Lineage (GTDB taxonomy): Bacteria > Actinomycetota > Acidimicrobiia > Acidimicrobiales > Aldehydirespiratoraceae > VXYK01. The sequence goes on from VXYK01000055.1 coordinate 190,893, forward strand.
TCGCCCCGACCCTGATCCCGACTCACTGCCGCGCGCCGTCCCGGACCCTTACGGTCCCGACGCGTCGCCGGCCGGACAGCCCGAATAGGAGGAGGAGCCGTGTTCCCGTCCCGTTTCCGCTACGAGGCTCCGTCGAGCCTCGGCGAAGCCGTTGCGCTCCTCGCCAGCCACGACGACAGCAAGGTCCTCGCCGGTGGTCAAAGTCTGATCCCGATGATGAAGCTGCGCTTCGCGTCACCGGCCCTGCTCGTTGACATCAACAACATCCCGGGCCTCGACCAGCACGGCGCACAGCCGGACGGCAGCTACCGGATCGGCGCCCTCGTCCGCCACGCCGACCTGGAGAAGTCGACGACGCTCGGAGAACATCAACCGACGATCGCTGCTGCTGCACCCTTGATCGCGGACCCGATCGTACGCACCCGTGGCACCTTTGTCGGCTCGGTCTGCCATGCAGACCCTCAAGGCGACTGGGCGTCGTGCTTGGTGGCGCTCGACGGTTCCATCGTCGCTCACGGTCCCACCGGCCGCCGAACCATCCCGGTCGATGACTTTGTCACCGGACCCTTCCAGACGGTGCTGGCACCCGACGAGATAGCCGTTGAAGCCGTGATCGGTGCGGCGAGCGGCTCCCGCAAGGGCGGTTACCTCAAACTCGAACGGCGGGTCGGCGACTTCGCCACCGTCGGCGTGGCCGTCGCGTTGGAGATGTCCGGCTCGACCGTGACGAAGGCCGGCATCGGTCTCACCGGCGTCGGTTCGGCCACGATCAACGCCCGAGAGGCCGCCGATGCGATCGTCGGCTCATCGCTCGGCGATGACGAGATCGCCGTCGCCGCCGAAGCGGCAGCGGCCGCATCGAGTCCTCGTTCCGATCATCGAGGAAGCGCCGACTACAAGCGCCATGTGGTGGCGACATTCGTCGGCCGCCTGCTCGCCCAACATCAGCCCGCAGAAGCAGAGGTCGCGTGACATGACGTTGTTCGAAGAGGTTCCGGTCACCACGGCCGAAGAGATTCCGGTTCGCCGGGTGGAGATGCGTGTCAACGGCGAGACGCGTGCTGCGAACATCGAACCACGGCTCCTGCTCGCACACCTGATCCGCAACGGTATGCAGCTCACGGGCACCCACACAGGCTGCGACACGACCAACTGCGGGGCGTGCACCGTACTGTTCGATGGTCAGCCGGTGAAGAGTTGCACCATGTTCGCGGTGCAAGCCGATGGACATGAGATAACAACGGTCGAAGGGCTCGCTACAGCGAGTGAACTCCATCCGATCCAGGAGGGGTTCAAGGACGAGCACGGTCTGCAGTGCGGGTTCTGCACCCCCGGCATGATGTTGAGCGCCAAAGCGCTGCTCGACGAGAACCCGAACCCGACCGAGGACGAAGTGCGCTGGGCGCTGTCGGGGAACCTCTGTCGCTGCACCGGCTATCAGAACATCGTGAAGGCGGTGCTGTGGGCGGCTGAGAAGATGCGGGGTGACGAGCCGGCATCGGAGGATGCAGCCGACGGGGGAGGGGAGGCCTGATGGCGTTGGACGAGATCAAGATCGGGGGGCTCGGAGCGAGTCGTCGGCGTGTTGAGGACAATCGGTTCATCCGGGGCAAGGGCAACTACGTCGACGACATCGTGCTGCCCGGCATGTTGCACATGGAGATCCTTCGCAGCCCGCTGGCGCACGCCCGGATCACGTCGATCGACGTCAGCGGAGCCTGGGCGATCCCCGGTGTTCGACTGGTATTGACCGGCGAGATGATGGCGGCCCGCAACCTGGCGTGGATGCCGACGCTGTCCTACGACACCCAGGCGGTGCTCGCGACCGACAAGGTGCGATTCCAGGGTCAGGAGGTCGCATGCGTCGTCGCCGACGATCCCTACACCGCCAAGGACGGGTGCGAGGCGATCGTCGTCGAGTACGAACCCCTCCCGCCGATCGTCAATCCGTATCAGGCGATGGCGGCTGACGCACCGCTGATCCGTGACGACAAGGTCAACCAGACCGACAACAAGATCTTCGACTGGGAGGTCGGCGACAAGGAGGGCACCGACCGGGCCTTTGCGCAAGCCGATGTCGTCTCCGAGATCGACATGCACTACCCGCGGTCGCACCCGTCGCCGATCGAGACGTGCGGGTCGGTCGCCGACTTCGACCGGTCGACATCGAAGCTCACGGTTTACATGACGTCCCAGGCACCTCACATCATCCGCGCGGCGGTGGCGCTGGTGGCCGAGATCCCCGAGCACATGATCCGAATCATCGCGCCCGACCTCGGTGGTGGCTTCGGCAACAAGGTACCGGTGTACCCGGGCTACGTGATGTCGATCCTGGCGTCGATCCTCACCGAACGGCCCGTCAAGTGGATCGAAGACAAGAGCGGCAACCTGATCTCGACCGGGTTCGGGCGCGACGTGTACCTCAAGGGTCAGATCGCGATGCGCAACGACGGGAAGATCCTCGGCGTTCGGATGCACACCGACTCAGATCACGGCGCGTTCTTCTCCGACGCTCAGCCGTCGAAGTTCAAGATCGGCCTGATGCACTCGGCGTTCGCCTGTTACGACATCCCGGCCGCACACCTCACCGCGACCGGGGTTTACACGAACAAGGCGCCCGGTGGCGTGGCGTACCGCTGTTCATTCCGGGTCACCGAGGCCATGTACTTCCAGGAACGCATGATCTGTGCGGCGGCCGACGACCTGGGTATGGATCAGGCCGAGTTCCGCCGCGTGAACCTGGTGCGCGACGACGACTTCCCCAAGCGGACCCCGTTCGGCTTCCTAACCGACTCCGGCCAGTACGAGAAGTGTCTCGACATCGGCCTGGAGGCGATCGGCTACGCCGACTTCAAGCAGGAACAACAAGCGGCTCGAAAGCGAGGCCGCCTGCTCGGCATCGGCATATCGACCATGACTGAGCCGCTGGGTGCCGGCAACAGCCGTGAGTACGACATATTGGGCATAAAGATGTTCGACTCGGCAGAACTGCGGGTCCACATGACCGGCAAGGCCATCCTGCGTACAGGTGCGAAGACCCAGGGCCAGGGTCACGAAACCACCTGGGCGCAGATCGTCGCCCACGAACTCGGCATCCCCGCCGACGACATCCTGGTCGAGGAGGGCGACACCGACACCGCGCCGTTCGGTATGGGTACCTACGCCTCGCGCTCCACCCCGGTCGCCGGCGCGGCGGTCGCCATGGTGTCGCGCAAGATCCGGGCTAAGGCCCGCAAGATCGCTGCCCACCTCCTCGAGGTGTCCGAGGAGGACATCGAGTGGGAGCTCGGCCGGTTCTACGTTCGCGGAGCGCAGGATCGAGGCGTCTCCATCCAGGAATGTGCGATGGCGGCCTACAGCAACGTTCCCGACGGCATGGAGCCCGGTCTCGAGAACAACGCGTATTACGACCCGCCCAACCTCACGTGGCCGTTCGCCTGCTACATCGCCAAGGTCGAGGTCGATCCCGAGACCGGCGTGTGGGACGTCTTGCGCGTGGTGGCAGTCGACGACTGCGGCGTACGCATCAACCCGATGATCGTCGAGGGCCAGATCATGGGCGGTCTCACCGAGGCCTACGCCATGGCGAACATGCAGTTCCTCACCTTCGATGAGGACGGCAACTGCATCGGCTCCAACTACATGGACTACCTGCTTCCCACCGCTTGGGAGACGCCGGGTTTCGAACTGCACGAGGTCGTCACTCCGTGCCCCCACCACCCGATAGGGGCCAAGGGCATCGGCGAGTGTGCGACCGTCGGCGGCCCCGCCGCCTTCGTGAACGCGGTGATGGACGCCCTCAAGCACACCGGTGTGCGCAACATCGACATGCCGCTGCTGCCCGACCGGGTCCACGACGCCCTCACCACTGGCAACGACATCTCCGGCATGCCGCCGGTCAAGACCGAGGCCTGAGGACTGCGATGACCACACACCGCGCCGTCGAGGGATGGGGAGTCCTCGAACGCGCGGTCGAACTCGCGGAGAGCGGCGAACCATTCGTACTCGCCACCGTCGTGTGGCGCGAGGGGCCGTCTTCGGGCCAACAGGGTTCGCGGGCGATCTACACCGCTTCGGGACAGATGCACGGCTGGATCGGAGGCGCGTGTGCCGAACCGGTGTTCATCCGTGAGGCCAAGGCCGTCCTGTCCGCGGGCCAGCCTCGCCTGTTGGCGCTCGGAGCCGAGGAGCGCTTCGGCGACCTGCCGCAGGGCACCGAGGCGATTGCCATGTCGTGTCAGAGCGAAGGTGCTCTGCAGATCTATCTGGAGCCCGTCGTGCCGGTACCTCATCTCGTCATCGTCGGCGATTCACCCATGGCCACAAGCCTCGCCGGCATGGCCGCCACGCTCGACTGGCGGGTCGAGCAACTCGCAGGCACCGAGTTCAGCGAAGGTCTCGTCGGTGAGTCGTCGATCGTCGTGGTCGCGACCCAGGGCCACGGCGATGAGGACGTCATCACCGCAGCCCTGAAAGCCTCGCCGGCGTACCTCGGCGTCGTCGCCTCGTCGAGGCGGGCCGACAGCCTCCGGGCGTATCTTGGTGAGGCGGGCGTGTGCGGCGGAACGATCGCCGGACTCCGGATGCCCGCGGGGCTCGACCTCGGCAGCACCACCCACAAGGAGGTGGCCGTCGCCATCCTGGCCGAACTGGTGCAACTGCGTGCCGAGGGTGCCTTCACCTCGAGCGAGGCTGTTGACGCCCCCGACGTGCCGACTGCCGTCGACCCGGTTTGCGGCATGACCGTTGATGCGGCCGACACGAGCCATTCCCTCGAAGTCGACGGGGAGACCTTCTACTTCTGCTGTCCAGGGTGCCGGGCTGCTTATGCCGACGAACGAGGAGTGAGCTGATGCAGATCACCAACGAATTCGAGGTCGATCAACCGATCGGCACAGTCTGGGAGTTCTTCGGAGACATTCCGGCCGTCGCCGAGTGCCTGCCGGGCACCGATCTCACCGACGAGCTCGGCGAGGACCACTACGGCGGCACGGTCGCGATCGGCCTTGGTCCCGTGAAACTCGACTTCGACGGCGAGGTCAAGATCCTCGAGCGCAACGAGGCCGACAAGACGATCAGTGTCGATGCGAGCGGTGCCGACAAGAAGGGTCGAGGTCAGGCCGCGATGCTGTTGGACGCCGGAATGGAGAGCGCCGGCGCCGGCACCAGGGTCAACGTGGCGATGGACCTCAACATTTCCGGCGCTGCCGCCCAGTACGGCCGAGGTCTCGTCGGTGACGTCACCTCGGTGCTGCTCGACGACTTCGCCACCAATGTCCAGAACCGGCTCACCGCGATCAATCAAGGGCGGGACCCGAGCCAGGTCCAGAAAGTTCAGGCGGCCAGTGGCTTCGCTATCGCTCTCCGAGCCGCCCGCATGGCCCTGACCCGCGTGATCCGCCGGTTCTTTTTGCCCTACAACCCCGAGTTCGTCCAAGGAGGCTGACCAATGCTGTGGTGGATCGGAAATCTCGTGCTGTTGCTGGTCGTCGTGCCAGTCGCAGTCGCACTGTTGAGTCGGGTGCTCGGCGCCCTCGAACGCATCCGCAAGGCGAGTGACGACATCCTCGCCGGCGGCGTCGCACTGGTCACCGAACTCGACACGACGCCGGAGCTGCTGGCGACGACCGACGAGACCATCGAAGAAGTCGCCGACGGCGCCGTCCGCTACGCCGGCTCGGTCGCGAAGTTGCTGGGCTGAGAGAGGAGACCCCTATGCCATTCGTTGCTTGGTTCACCGTCGTGGTCGCCGGCCTCATAATCACTGCGGCCGCCATCGGACTCTTGCGAGTCCTGCTTCACCTCAAGGTCGTCGACTCTACCCTCGAGCAGCTCACCGGCGGGGTGCAGGCTGTCGCCGAGAAGACTTCCACCGTGCCCACTGTGCTGCCGTCCGTGAACGCCAACCTTGCCCCTGTCCGCGACTTCGCCGACTCGATCTGAGGGAGGACTTTAGATGTTGCTACTCGCCGAAGGATCGACCACCGGTTGGACGATCGGCTACGTCATCGGCATCGTCGTGGTGATCGCCGTCGTCGCCCTGGTCGTGCCGATCCTGATGTTGGCCCGGTCGATCGGAAATCGGGCCATCGAGATCAACGACGCCTTGGAGCAGGCTGTGGTCAACACGGACTCGCTCAAGGAGTTGAACACCACCATCGAGGCCGCCGGCGCCATCACCGCCGGGCTGACTCGAGGCCGAACTCGGTTGGGAGGCTGAGATGCTGCTCGCATTGACCGACACTCAGGAAGGCCTCTGGTGGGGGGCGATCATCGGCGGTGCCGTCGTGATCGTGGCCGTTGTCGTGCTGCTCACGATGCTCGTCATGCTGGTCCGAACGATCGAACACCGGGTCGGAGCGATCAAGGACACCCTCGAGCGGGCGGCTGCCAACACCGCTGATACCGCATTGATCGCCGAGACAGCAGCTCAGGTTGACGGCGTGCTGGCCGAAGGCTTGGAACACCATCTGTTCTTGGGCCGTGTTCTCGACAAGGTGCGCTCATGACCACACTCGTCGTTCTCTCCGTTGTACTCATCGTTGTGTTCATCGCCGGTCTCGCCGGCTATCTGTTCGTCGTCGGTGGTCAGCTCTCCCGCATCGCCACGCTCCTCGAGGAGTGCGCCGAGATCGTCTCGAAGATCAACAAGGACGCACAGGTCATCGAGCCCGGCGTCGAACGGATCAACAACACCGGCGGTGTGATCGCCGGAGCGCTTCCACTCCTGTACGGCATGGCCGAGGACATCGTCGTCGGCGCGACGTACGAGCCCGACCCCGATCCGCAACCCGAGCCGGCTGTGCCTGCCATGGGTTCGCGGCGCAGTCGACTGCACGAGGCCGTCGGGTATCACCCCGAGCCATATTAGAGGCCCGAGCGGCCCGGTGAGCGAAGCGAACCAAGAGCGGGCAACAACGGGCTGCAACTCGAAGGCTCGACGATTTTGCGCGCGCTCTCAGCGATCAACCGGTTCTGGGGTTGTTCGTTCCTTCGGGCCGTTCGCGGCTTGTCGTGAGCGGGGCCGTGGTGGGTGCCTCGTAGCTCCCGATCCACTCGTCTTCCCAGCTCTGGTCGTACTGCTCGGGTGCGCATCCCGGCTGGTACACCGCGATCAACTCTCGGACGATCTGTTCTCGGTGGGCGGCGGTACCGCCGGGAACCTCGTAGGTGGCGATGTGGAGCGCCCACTTGTCGCCTGCGCGTCGCTCCCAGCACCGAGCCCGTGGATGGCTGAAGGGGAGTCGAGCCTCCCGCAGGTCATCGGCGTGGTCGACATCGATCACGGCGAAGTCATGGGGTTTGCGGTCCGGATCGGCTCGGTACATGATCGCGTACACGGCCGCCTGTGACGGCGGCGTCCACCCGCCGAGGATGCGCGGACCCTCGAAGGGATAACCGGCGAGCGACCCGAGCCGGATCATGCGTCGAACCCGTAGTCGTCCTCACCGACAACCTCGGCACGCGTCACCAACCATGCCGGGAGTTCGGCCTCGGCGACCGCCGCCTCGAAGAGGGGAACGGCCTGCTCGACCGCCTGCTCGGCGCTGTCGGCCTCGACGACGATCTGGGCACCGTAGGCCATGGCCCCGACCCCTGATGCGATCCCGCCGAGCTTGGCTACAGCGTCGGCGAGTGCGACTACTTCGGGGAGTTCGACGGGACGGTCTCCCTCTGCTTTGATCGAAACACTCCAGGTGCTCATCTGCTCATCCTCCGGCTGTTGGGAGTCGGGCGGCAAAGCGCTCCAGGCTCGCGAGGTCATGGCCCGATGCGAGCTCGTCGATGTAGGGACCGGCGGCCAGCATTCCGAGCGTGTTGGGCATCCCGAGCGTGTCGGGCGGAGCGTCCACATCGTTGCCGATCAGCGGGTTCATCCAGATGATTCGGTGGGAGAGCCGGCTCAACTTCTCCATCGAGTCGGTCAGTAGTCTCGGGTCGCCCCGATCGAGGCCATCGGAACAGATCACGACGGTCGCCCCCCGACTGAGTCCCCGACGACCCCATTTTCGCACGAAGTGATCGAGTGATGCTCCGATGCGCGTGCCACCGTCCCAGTCGAGCACTCGGGCCGCTGCCAGGCTCATGGCGTCGTCGGGATTGCGGCGGTCGAGGGCACCGGTGATGCGGGTCAGGCGGGTCCCGAAGCAGAACACCTCGACCTTCTGTGCAGCGCGACGCATCGAGTACGCGAACTGCAGCAGGTTGCGGGAGTGATCGGCCATCGATCCCGACACGTCGAGTAGCAATACGAGCGGTCGGGTTCGTTCCTTGCGGTCGATGCGATGAAGCTCGGGGGTGCCGTCACTGAGTCGCATCGCGTCGCGAGCCATACGGCGAATGTCGATCCTGGGGCCGGTCCGGCAGTGGGTCTGCCGCCGGGTTCGCCGTCTCGGAGGTTCGAGCCGGATGCGGGCCATGATCCGTCGGAGCTGGATGAGCTCCTCTGGAGAGCAGGCGGCGAAACGCTTCTCGCGTTCTATCTCGATCGATGAGGCCTGCAGACCGAGAACGAGAGGTTGGTCGTCGCCCTGCTCGTCGCCGGGTTCGCTGTCGGGCACGTCGAGAGTGCCGGTGTTCCCCTGGGGCACCGGGCGTTCCGGAGCCGTCGGACTGTCCGGCGGCATTGGGAGGTTGAGGAAGTAGGTGCGGAAGACCTCGTCGTAGACGGGCAGGTGGTCGCGGCGATGCACCAGGGTGGTGCGCCCGCTCCAGTAGACGTCATTCGGGTCGCCCGGACTCAGCTCGGCGGTTGCCGCACAAAAGGTCAGCACATCGTCGCTGCCGACCGGCAGGCCATGTTCGCGGAGCGCGTGCCCGAACCCGACGAGCCGATCGACGATGCCGACCGGTGTGTTTGAAACGGTCGTGCTGTCGGGGTCAGCCATCGGCGACGAGTCGGTCGAGTTCAGCGTGTACCAGCTCGAGGTCGTCGCGGTCCTTGATGACCGAGCCGAGCGTGTCGGCTGCCGTTTCGCCGTCCAGCTTCTCGCCGCCGAGGACTCCAAGCGCATCGACCCAGTCGAGGGTCTCGGCGACTCCTGGAGGTTTGGCCAGGTCCATATCGCGCAGTTCGTGCACCGCGGTGACGACCTGCTCGGCGAGTTTGCCGGCGACGCCCGGCGCCTGCAACCGGACAATTTCGAGCTCCTCGTCCACCGACGGGTAGCCGATCCAATGGTAAAGGCAACGGCGTTTCAGTGCGTCGTGGAGCTCGCGGGTGCGGTTCGATGTGAGGACGACGATCGGGCGTTCGGTGGCCGCGACGAGGCCGACCTCCGGGATCGTGATCTGGAAGTCGGACAGGAGTTCGAGCAGGAAGGCTTCGAACTCGTCGTCGGCGCGGTCGATCTCGTCGATCAACAGGACCGCATTGCCACCGCTCCGAATCGCTCGGAGCAGGGGCCGTTCGATGAGGAAGTCCTTGCTGTAAAGATCGCCGACCGTATCGGAGTCAGCAAGCTCTCGTTCCGAGAGTGCCCGGACGTGGAGTATCTGACGGGCGTAGTCCCATTCGTAGAGTGCCTGGTGGGTGTCGATTCCCTCGTAGCACTGCAGTCGGATCAGCTCGCGGCCGTGGATCGCGGCAAGACACTTGGCGAGCTCTGTCTTGCCGACGCCGACCTCGCCTTCGAGGAGAATCGGTTGGCCGAGGCGCAGACCGATGAATGTCGCTGTCGCAAGGCCGCGGCCGGCCAGGTAACCGTGGTTGCGAAGGCGCTGCTGAAGTTCGGGAACGCTTGCGGGGGAACCGACCGCCGTCGCGTCTCTCACACGTCCTCCGAGGGATCGGAGTCAGTCGTCGGCCGGCTGGCCGAGTAGAGATCGCGCACGCTGGTGCCGTCGGGCGAAGCCTTGCCCTCGGTCACGAGGATTCGCTTCCACGCGGTGGCGAGATCTTCGTCGTCTTCTGCGATGCCGTCGAAGGTGAAGTCCCGGGCGTTGCGGCAGACCTTGGTGGGGCTGCAGTCAGGGTCGGTCCCCAGCACCTCGTCGGTCTTCCAGATCGGGTCGAGGCGTGATTCTTCGGGTGCGGCCATAGCTGGATTGTAGTGGCTCGACCTCCCCAGACCCAGTGGAGTCATGCGCACGATCATCTCGTCGAGCTCGCGTGTTGAGCGATCATGTCGGCGACCACCGCGATGCCCACCTCACGGGGTGCCTTGGCCCCGATGGATATACCTGCGGGTGAGCTGATCCTCGTCGTGTCGGTCACGCCACGGTACGCCAGCCAGTCGTCGCGCGCCGACCGTACAGCTTCGGGTCCAAGCGAACCGATGTAGCCGACCCGCGAACCGAGGGCTGCCTGCAGAACCCGTCCTGTGGCCTCGATGTCGTGACCAACGACCACCACGCCGTCGATCGGCGACAGCGTTGCTGCCAAACCGACCGCCGCGTCCGGGCCCGGCATGGCGACAACGTTCCAGCCCATGAACTCGCCGGTGTCGGCGACCGCACCCGCCATGGCACCTCCGCCCATCACCAACAGTGTGCAACGCGGACTCCATACGGTGACGACTGCGTCTTCCGACACCGCCACCGACGCCTGCACTGCCCCCGCAACCGGCATGAGAACGGCGTCTGTCATGGTGGTGCCGTCCAGGTGACATGTGAGCCCGATTCGATCCCGCTCCAGGAGATGATCCCACAGAGCCGCAGGAAGGCTTGCGGCCGGCGCGATCAGGAGCCGGAGATGTGTCCCCGGGTCCACCCCGAGTTGTGACGCCTCGATCGTGTCGCACTCGATGTCGATCACTCGTCCTGAACTCGGTTTCGCGGCTGCGACTTCGACGAGCCGACTGTCCAGTGCTCCGCTCAACAGTTCGCCGAGCCGCCCGCCACCGGGGGTGATCGCAACCGCCTCGTTCGGGTCGAAACGCGGCGTGACACCGGGATCGAGGTTCCATGCGACATCGACCCGCGTGCCACCCCGCAGGCAGGCGACCACACTGACGGCAATGGCGTACACGGCGACACGATACTGGCGCCTATCATCGTTCGCATGAGCACCCCTGGCCCTGTCGATACCGGCGACCTCAACGTCGCGGCGATCGTGCTCGCGGCTGGATCATCACGGCGGCTCGGGCAGCCCAAACAGCTGCTTCCGTTCAGAGGCGCCACTTTGCTCGATGCGACGCTTGATCGGGTACGTTCGTTCGGCCTCGCCCAGACGATCGTCGCAGTGGGCGGCGCAGCACCCGAGGTCCGGGCGACCGTGGATTTGAGCGACTGCACTGTCGTCGACAGCTTGCGCCACACCGAGGGATGCTCCTCGTCGATCGTTGCCTCGCTCGACGCGCTTACCGATGACGTTGATGGTTTCCTGCTCTTTCTCGGCGACCAGCCTGGAGTCGTTGCGTCGACGGTTGAGGCGTTGCTCGCCACGGCGGGCAGGACACAAATCGCTGTGGTCGACTACCGAGACGGCTCAGGACATCCGTTCTGGTTCTCCCGTTCGATGTTCGATGCACTGCACGAGCTCCATGGCGACAAGGCCGTGTGGAAGCTGCTCGAGTCCGGTCGATTCGAGACAACCACCGCAGCGGTCGACACCGACGTGCCGCTCGACGTGGATACGTGGGACGACTACGAGCGCTTGCTCGCTGCGGACGAGAGTTGATCGCTGACGACCTGGCCGATACTCGAGCGCAGCGAACTCGCTCGATCCGGTGGAGTGCCGCTTGGGACGGCTGGGATCGGCTACGTCTGATCGTGGACGAGCACCACGCGAACTGCGTCGCGGCCAGGGACCTTCCGTTGCAACATCTCCATCGCAACGTCGATCTGCTCGAGCCTGTAGGTCTCGCCCAGCAGTTCCGCGGTCGGAAAGGCCCCGGAATTCAGCACTTTGGCGGCTTCAGCGAAAGTCGCTGGTGTCCCGCCCGCCCCTCCGATCATGGTGAGTGAGTTCGTGACCAGGTGATCGCTGATGATCTCGACCGGCTTTTCGTCCTTCAGCCCTCCGAGGAGGATGCGGCCGCCGAAAGCCGCCATTTCGACCGCGTCATGGACGGGCTTGGTGGCGAGCGCTGAAAGGTCCATCACGACCGACGGCCCACCGCGCGTAAGCGAGCGGACCTCGCCGGCGAGGTCGTCGACTTGATCCACGTTGATCGTTGTGTGTGCGCCGACCTTGATCGCAGTGTCGAGTCGCAGGCCGTCCCGGTCGGTCCCGGTCACGACGATCTGTTTCACGCCGATCATGCTCGACGCATACGCTGCCGCGATCAGGCCCATGTGGCCGGGCCCCTGGATCACGAGCTTGTCACGTGGTGACAGGTTGACCAGTTGTGACCAGTTGATGATGCTGGAGAGTGGCTCGATCAACGTGAGTTCGGCCGCCGGGATGTCGTCTGCGAGCGGCACCAGATGACTGCCGGCCAGGATGCCCATGTACTCGCCGTAGCCGCCCCACAGGCCGTGTTCGAAGTCAGGCGGAATCGTGTATCCGTAGAGGCTCATGCCACCTCGGTTCGGTGACGACAGGACGAGCAGGTCGATGCCGACTCGCTGACCGACCGTGACGCCGAGGTCGGCGTCGGGAGCGAGGGCGTGGACGCGGCCTACGATCTCGTGCCCGGGAACGACCGGACTCACCTCACCGGGGACGTGGGGATGTCCGTGGAACTGGGAGACGTCGCTCGCACACAGCCCGACGGCCTCAACCTTGACGACGGCACCACCCGGCAGCGGCTCGGGAAAGGGGAAGTCACGGACCGCGTAGGTTCCGTCGCCGTTGAAGATGACACCGCGACATGTCGTCATGCTCACTTCGCTCCTTGTGTCAGATCGGCCGGCATGCTCCGTACCTCCGGTCCACCGGCGGGTTGATCAAAGTTGATGAATCATGCCGCATCCTGCGACACTCTTCGAAATCAGCCGAGAAGGAGGGGTCCTGTGGATGCGTCGATCACGTCTTCGAACGACGCGGCGGATCGACGGTGCACCGCCCGGACAGCGTTGACGACGTCGTTCAGTCGGCGCCCAAAGTGGCGTTGCGCGCCATGTCGGCGACCGTCGCGGCGTTGAGCACGTTCATGTCGGTGTCGAGCGTCTCGAACACCGGCCCGTCGCCACCCTGGAGGGCAAAGAAGACGGTGGCTCCGTCGGGACCGGCGTACTCCATGTGGGCCTCACCGCCCTTGCTCATGACGTAGGTGCCGGCTGGTCTCACTTTGTGCTCGCCTTCTGTGCCGTCGTCGTGGATCTCGACGATGTGCTGTTCGCCTTCCAGCACGAGGATCGCGGTGTCGGCGACATGGCGATGGAAGTGGCAGTACGAGTTGGGCGGCCAGCGCACCACCAAGTCGAGGCGGCCGGTCTCGGTATCAGCGCCGAGGATGGCCATCTCGTACTTGCACGGGTAGCTCTGCGACGGATCGTCTATGGCGTTCCACTCGATCTTGTCGCCGTCGAACTGGTAGGCGGGTGTCATCTTCGGCTCCTCATCGTCGCTCCATTCCAGCAAGGTCGCCCCGTTCGCGCCAGTCTCGCAGGATAGCGAAGAAGGCTTGGGCTCCGCCCATGAAATTGCCTCCGAACCAGCCCGGACCCTGGCCGGGTTGACCCTCGTTGTTGTAGTAGCCGGGCGTGCAGTTCCGGGCGAAGGTCGAGTGGGGGTTGGCAGTGTCGGCGACCGTCTGCACCCAGGCAGCGACCGCGTCGGGTTGTGCCTCGATAACCTGCTCGGGCTGCTCGAGGCCCTCCCGGACGATATAGGCGACATGGCGGCTCTGCTCGTTGTAGAGCTCGGTGAAGTTCGGCGTCACCCCGGATTGCATGCCCCCCATGAGGAACAGGTTGGGGAAGTCGTTCGTCATGAGTCCGTGAAGCGTGGTGATGCCGTCCTCCCAGTGTTCGGTCAGAGTTACCCCGCCGATGCCGCGAATCTCCATCGAGGCTCGACGCGAGTAGTCGGTACCGACCTCGAACCCTGTCGCGAAGATGAGGCAGTCGACCTCGTACTCCTCGCCGCCGACGACAACCGCGTCGCGGGTGAGTCTCTCGACGCCCTTGCCGTCGGTGTCGACCAGCGTCACGTTGTCGCGCGTGAACGTGGGGAGGTAATCGTCGTGGAAGCACGGACGCTTGCAGAACTGGCGGTACCACGGCTTCAGCGAATCGGCGATGGCAGGATCGTTGACGAACTCGTCGACGCGGGCGCGGATCTCCTCCATCTTCTCGAAGTCAGCGAGTTCGGCCAGTAGCGCCATGTCGCCGATCGCGCCGTCGCGGTTCTTGTTCGCCATGCCCGAGAACTTGCGGATGATGTCGGTCCAGCCGTCCGAGACCAGATCCTCGGTGGCCATCCCTCCGGAGGTGAGGATCGAGAAGTTGGCGATGCGTTCCTCCTGCCATCCGGGTTCGAGGGATGCCACCCATTCCTCGTCGGTCGGTCGATTGTTGCGGACGTCGACCGACGACGGTGTGCGCTGGAAGACGTAGAGGTGTTCTGCGGCCTCGCCGAGGTGCGGAATGCACTGGATGGCGGTCGCTCCGGTGCCGACGATGCCGACCTTCTTGTCGGCGAGCTTCGAGAGTCCCCCCGCGGTGTCGCCGCCCGTGTATTCGTAGTCCCAACGGCTGGTGTGGAACATTTTGCCGCCGAAGTCCTCGATACCTCGCAGGCCGGGAAGTTTAGGCTTCGAGAGCGGGCCGTTGCCGACGACGACGAAGCGGGCTGCGAGGCGGTCGCCGCGGTTGGTCGACACGATCCATCGATCGGCGTCTGTGTCCCAGGCGAGGTGGGTGACCCACGTCTGAAAGAGGGCGCCGTCGTAGAGATCGAAGCGGTGGGCGATGTTCTGGGCGTGGTTGCGGATCTCGGGGCCGTAGGCGTACTTGAGGCGCGGCATGTAATCGAGCTCTTCGAGCAGTGACAGGTAGATGTAGCTCTCGATGTCGCACTGAACACCGGGGTACTGGTTCCAGTACCACGTTCCGCCGACGTCCGCGGCGGCCTCGATCATCCGGAGGTTCTCGACGCCCGCTTGGCGAAGCCGGGCGCCGCTGAGAAGTCCGCAGAATCCAGCCCCGATGACCACGGCGTCCAGGTGCTCATCGATGGCGTCGCGTGCGAGAGGTTCGGTGACGTGCGGATCGTCGAGCATCGTCGGGAACTCGTCGTCGATGTGGATGTACTGTCCGATGCCCTCGGGACGGAGCCGCTTGTCGCGCTCGGTCCGGTATTTCTCGCGTAGGGCGTCGGGGTCGAACCCAAGCTCGTCGAGGTCAAGGCTCATCGAATTCCTCGTATGTCGGGTCCTCTGGCTTGCTCAGCATGCTGGCAGACCCCCAGAGGCATCATCAAATCTGATTTGTCTGCGGCGTTGTGGTAGATCAGTTCCGGTGACCGAGGAAACGATCCCGCGCGCCTCGCTGGACGCGATGATCGGCAGACCGATGGGTCCCGCCGAGGGCTCGACGGCGCCCGACCCGGTCAACCTGCCGATGATCCGTCACTGGGTCGCGGCGTTCGACGACCACAATCCCGTATACCTCGACGAGCAGGCCGCGGCCGAGTCCCGGCACGGCTCGGTGGTCGCCCCGCCGGCGATGCTGCAGACCTGGGTCATGGCGACGCCGTCCCTCGAAGGAATCAGGGATCGGGGCGGCGCTCCGAGGGCGTCGGACGACAGCCCGCTCAAGATCTTCGACGATGCCGGATTCGGCGGGAGCCTCGCCGTGAACTCCGAACTCACCTTCGAGCGCTATCTGCGTCTCGGCGAGACGTTGACCTCGAGCAGTGAGGTGGAGTCGATCTCCGAGCAGAAGCAGACCCGACTGGGGCTTGGCTACTTCATCACCTGGGTCAGTACCTACAGGGTGGGCGACGAGGTCGTCGGCCGGCAGCGGTTCCGCATGCTGAAGTTCCGACCGGAGGCCGCGCCATGACCACGGTCGGTGATCGACTCCCCTCGGCGGCGTACGTGATGGACACCACCCGGATCGTCGCCGGTGCGCTCGCGTCCCGCGACTTCATGCCGGTGCATCACGACAAGGCCTACGCCATCGACCACGGGTCGCCCGACGTGTTCATGAACATCATGTCGACCAACGGCTACTGCAGCCGCTATCTCACCGACTGGGCCGGCCCCGACGCCATGCTGCGTTCGCTGTCGATCCGGCTCGGCGTACCGGTGTACCCGGGTACGACGCTTCGCTTCGAGGGCGAGATCACCGCCGTCGATCAGCAGCCGGGTGAGCAAGTGGTGGAGGTGTCGTTCACTGCCAGCACCGAACACGGTGATCACGCGACCGGTTCCGCCTCGCTTTCGATCCTGGCGGACTCTTGACCCACCCGTCGAGCTGCCGGACCGCGACCATCTCAATAACACCGCTCCGGGCGCCGTGGTGCGCCCCGTTCGGGATTCTCACCCGCGCGGGGGCTCAACTACGATGGCGCGATGGCGACCATAGAGCCGCATCCGGACAAGAGTGATCACGCATGACCGAGAAGATCTGGACCCACTCCGCCGACTCGCATTTCCTCGAGCCGAAGGGTCACTGGCATGACATCATGCCCAGGGCGCTGGCCGACAGGATGCCCCGTGTCGAACGCATCAGCGACGACGAGGAGCGGGTGACCGTAGACGGCAAGAGCTTCCTGCGGCCGGTCCCGAAGATTCTCAAGGTCAAGGGTGCCGACGGCCTGAACATCGCCGAGATCAACCACCGGCCCCCCGGCGCTCGCGACATCAACGCGCGAATGCTCGATCTCGATCAGGAAGGTGTCTGGGCGGAAGTGATGTTCCAGTCGATCGGACTGTGGTGTGCGCTGATCGAGGATCCGGAGTTGATCAGCGCTGCTGCGCGAGCCGAGAACGAATGGTTGGCGTCGGAGATCCAGGCGGTCGCTCCCGACCGGCTCGTTCCGGCCGCGCTCATGCCCCTGGTCGACGTCGACGCCGCTGTCGCAGCGCTCTATCACGCCGCCGAGGTCGGACTTCATCTCGTCAACATGCCGACCGGGCACCCCAAGGGCGCGCCCGACTACAACGACGCCGCGTGGGATCCATTGTGGGCCGCGGCCGACGAGACAGGGCTCGTGATCGCCTTCCACATCGGGACCGACGGCGGTGACCAGGCCTCGAACTTCCGGGGCCCGGGCGGTGCCGTCTTGAACTATGTGCACAGCAGGTTCGGCGGCCAGTACGCCGCCATGAAGCTGGTGGCGAGCGGTGCGTTCGAGCGTCATCAGGGACTGCGGGTGCTGATCGCCGAGGGCGGAGCGACCTGGGTGCCGTTCATCGGCGACCGGATGAACGAGGGCTTCCGCCAGCACTCGATGTTCGTTCGACCCAAGTTGGCCCGACCGCCGAAGGACTATCTCTACGAACACGTCTACGCGAGCTTCCAGCACGACGAGACCGCCCCCGCGGCAATGTGGGCGATGGGCTATCGCAACGTCCTGTTCGGTAGTGACTATCCCCACATCGAAGGCACCTTCGGCCACACCCAGGAAACGCTCCACAGCCTGCTCGACGGTCTCGACGAGGTCGCCCGTCACCGCATCACCCGCGGTGCGTTCGAGGAGTTGTTCCCCCACGTCTCCGCACCCCCGGCCGTCGTGGCCGCGGCTAGCTGATGGAGCCGCTCGACCACCTCCGGGTGGTCGATACAACCACCGACGTCGCCGGACCCTACGCCTCGAAGCTCTTCGTCGACGCGGGCGCGGAGGTCATCAAGGTCGAACCGACCGGCGGCGACCCTGCCCGCCGCTACAGCGCGGTCGGCGCGCGCTTCGAGGGCGACAGTGCGCTCTTCGGTTTCCTCAACGCCAAAAAACGCTCGATCGTCGGCACTATCACCGATCCGGCGATCGAGGCGTTGCTCGAGGGGGCTGACCTGTTGATCGAGTCCGGCACGGTCGACGTCGAGTCGATCCGGGCGCGGTACTCGCATTTAGTCGTCCTGTCGATCACACCTTTCGGGCTCACCGGCCCTTATGCATCCCGTCCAGCGACCGAGTTCACGATTCAGGCCGAGAGCGGGTCGATCCAGTTCCGCGGTCGTCCGGAGCGGGAGCCGCTCACCGCCGCCGGCCGCCTCGCCGAATTCATGGGCGGTGCGTTCGGTGGGCCTCCAGCGCTTGCGGCGGTCCTCCGAGCTCGCCGCACCGGCAGCGGGGAGCACATCGACCTGTCGATGACCGACGTCGTGGCGGCGACGGTGCCGATCTTCTCGAACCTGCTCCATCAGCTCTCGGGGGAACCGGAGTTGACAACGCCGGCCCGCAGCATGGAGACGCCGTCGATAGAGATGGCGAAGGACGGGTACATCGGGTTCAACACCAACACCGGGGAGATGTTCGAGAGGTTCCTGGTCCTGATCGAACGGCCCGACCTCCTCAAGGACAAGGAACTCCTGTTTCAGTGGGACCGTTCTCGCCGCGACGACTGGCCCGAGATCATGGGTTCATGGCTGCGGGAGCACGATGTCGACGAGATCGTCGAGCGAGCGAGCGAGCTTCGGATCCCCGTCACCCCGGTCTACGACGGTGAGACCATCGTCAACAACGAGCACCTCGCCGAACGCGGGGTGTTCGTTGCGAACCCGGGCGGATTCACTCAACCGCGCCGCCCGTTCCGGATAGACGAGCAGGACACGCCGCGCCCGCAACCGGCGCCTGCGATCGACGCCGACCGCGACTCGATCGCGGTACGGCCGACTCCCACGCCGACCGAACCGGACGCCGATCGGACCGCCTTGCCCCTCGTCGGCCTGCGGGTGCTCGACCTCACCGCGTGGTGGGCCGGCCCTGCCGCAACCAACATGCTCGCGTCGCTCGGGGCCGAGGTGATCCACGTCGAAGGCACGAGCCACCCTGACGGTGTCCGTATGACCGGCTTTCTCGCCGGCACCGACCCGTGGTGGGAGGCCAGTCACGTCTTCCTGGGCGCGAATACGAACAAGTTGAGCATCACCCTCGACCTCTCCAGTGACGAGGGTCGAGCGATAGTTGAGGACCTCATCAGGTGGGCCGATGTCGTAGCTGAGAACTTCTCGCCGCGCGTCATGGAGAACTGGGGCCTCGACCGTGAGACTTTGCAGGCGATCAACCCGAGGGCCGTCTTCACCCGGATGCCCGCCTTCGGCACGACCGGGTCGTGGCGGGATCGGGTCGGCTTCGCCCAGACCATGGAGCAGATGACCATGGCCTCGATCACGGGATATCCCGACGACGCGCCGTTGATCCCAAAAGGCCCCTGCGACCCGATCGCAGGAGTCCACGGAGCCTGGGCGATGCTGGTCGCACTGGTTCAACGGGAGCGCAGCGGCGGGGAGGGTGTGTTCGTGGAATCGACCATGATTGAGGCCGCTCTGAACGCTTGCCCGTTGCCGCTGCTCGAGTTCTCCGCCTATGGCGAGGTGATGGCTCGGAGCGCCAACCGTTCTATCACGAGCGCACCGCAGGGGGTCTATCGGTGTGCCGACGAGGAGACCTGGCTGGCTGTCGGTGTCGAGACCGACGAGCAATGGCGGGCGCTGATCGACGCGTTGGGGTCGCCCGAGTGGGCCGGCGACGCCGTGCTTGCGACCCACGAGGGGCGAGCGGAAGCGCACGACCGGATCGACGACGCGCTCGCCGTCTGGGCGTCTACCCGGGACGTCTTCGAGGCAGCGGAGCGGTTGTGCGCTGCGGGGGTGCCCGCAGGAGTCTGCTGGGATCCGAGAGTCTTGGACTCCCACCCGCAACTCGAGGCGCGCGGCCTGTTCGAAGAGGTCGCCCACACGCACACCGGCACACATCGGATCCCTGGTCTGCCGTTCCGTTTCGCGTCCGTCGACCGATGGATCCGGACGTCCGCGCCGACCTTCGGTCAAGACAATCATCAAGTTCTAGGCGATCTCCTTGGCTTCGACGCCGAACGCTTGGCCCAGCTCACCGATGCTCGAGTGATCGCTGATCGACCGGCGGGGTTCTAACGCCGCAGCGCCTCGGCGAGCGTGTCGTTGAGCATTCCGAGCGAGCGCATCAGCGCTTTTGGGTTCGTCACCGCGGCGCCCCCGTGTTGGGCGCCCGGGCAGTTGTGGAGTTCGACTTCGATGCCCTCTGCCATCAGTGCCATTGCGTACGCGATGCCCTCGTCGCGGAGGGGATCGTTCCCGTATGTGAGTACACATGCCGCAGGAAGATCAGCGAATGACTCGGCGCGGAGCGGAGCGGCGTACGGTGAGGTGTGCGCATGGTCATGGTCGGCGCCGAGGTACTGGAGCCACATGCGCTCAGCGCTCGGCCGGTCGAATGTGGCTGGAGTCGGGTCCGCGAATGCCTGGTTCATTGACGGCGAGGCCATCCGGTCGTCGGTGACGGGAATGAAGAGCGACTGGAAGCAGATGTCGGGGCCCTTGCGGTCGCGGGTCATCTGGCAGAGCGCCGCTGCCAGCGCACCGCCTGCACTTGCTCCGTGCACGGCGATGCGGCCTAGATCGATGTCGAGATCGTCGGTGGTGGCGAGCCAGTTGAGCACGGCCCAGCAGTCCTCGATCGCGGCCGGGAAGGGATCCTCAGGGGCCAGGCGGTAGTCAACCCCGATCACATGGCAGCCGAGGTTGCTGGCGAATCCGGCGTCGAGACCCGCGAACGTGTCGGGCGACATGATGCAGAAGGCCCCGCCGTGGAGGCTCAGGATCGCGGGCAGCGGGCCGGTTGCGTCCTTGGGTCGGTAGCACAGGGTACGGACGTCGGGGGCGTCGGGCGGGCCGGGCACATGGCGTTCGGTGATTGTGAGGACTTCTCGATGGGCGTCCGTCAACTCGAGTCCCGGGAGCGGTTCGCGATCCGCCCCGCCCGACCGATCCGGGGCATCGAACGGATCAAAGGTTCGGACCATGCCAGGCTTCGCCTCTCCACGGGATTGTGTTTGCGGCTCAACGGCCGCGGACGGACCGTAATCCTATGTGGATCAACCCGGCAAACGGATCAAGAGCTTTGCTCCGCCATCCAGAAAACACCATCTGAGGGTGATCAATCTGTCTGCTCCTCTGTCGCGGCCAGCTGTTCGAGCATCCTCGCAGCGAGTGCACCGACGTCGTAGTCGGTTGTGTCGATCTCGGCGAGCCGGTCGAACGCCTCGGTGACTTCTTCGGCGCGGCTCTCAGCGTAGGCTCGCGCGTTGTAGTGCGTCGGGATGAGGAAGTGCCCGGTTTCGGCTCCGTCGAGCGCCCGCTCGGCGACTGTCGCCGCAGGCATTCCAGTGGCCTCCATGAAAGCACCCGACTGGGAGTCGCCCGAAATGGCTCCACCGAACTCGTCGGGTCGGACAGCGGTGGAGTTCCAGAGCCGGCTGGCGGTCAGGCCCGGGCACAACACGCTGACACCGACATGGTCCGGAAGTTCTGAGCGGAGGACGTCGCACGCACCGAGCACTGCGTGCTTGGATGCGGTGTAGGGCGCTCCGAACAGGTGGGGGACACCAAGCGCATGCTCCGATGCGGTGACGAGCAACCATCCGCCCTGCTCGCTTGCGACCATTGGACGGCCGAAACTCTGCAGAGTGTGGATCGCACCGCGCAGGTTGACGCCGACCAGCCATTCGATGTCGGCGGGTGCCGTCTCCAGCAGGGGTCTCATCGGCACCATCACTCCGGCGTTGGCGATGGCGAGGCCCGGCAGCCCGTGCGCGGCGATGAGCTGATCTGCCAACGCGTCGACCGCCACGGCATCGGATACATCACACATATGGACGGTGGCTGAGCCCCCATTGGCGGTGACCTGTGCGGCGACGCTGGCTGCAGCCTCCTCGTTGACATCGACGATGGCCACGGTCGAGGCGCCACGAGCCGCAGCATTCAGTGCGAGCGCGGCACCGATGCCGTTGCCTCCGCCGGTGACCACCACCGGCTGTCCTTCGATTTGTGCTGGCATGGACTTTCTCCCTCAAGCTCCGCTGGGTCGTTCAGAGCGCAACGGCAGCCACGAACCGCCGACCGGATCGAGTGACTCACCGTTGATCCAGTGTCCGCAGCGTTTCGTCATAATTGGACTCCCTTCAGTCGATGAGCCCGCATTGGCGGGCCCGGTCGAGTGTGACTTGGAATAGCCGAGTGGTTGCCGCGTCGATCATGATCCCGTCGAAGTTGGCCGCGCCTGCGCCTTCAGCCTCGGCCGCAGCGACCGCGTTGATAGCGGACTGGGCCGTTGCGATCTCCTTGGGAGTCGGCGCAAAAACCCGATTGGCGATCTCGATCTGGCTCGGATGGATGCACCACTTCCCGACGCCACCCAGGAGTGCGAACGTCGCTGCCGACTTTTTGTACCCTTCCGAGTCGGCGAAGTTTGCATACGGGCCATCAATGGCGTCGATACCGGCAGCACGGCAGGCGACGATCATCCGGTTTCGGGCATGGTGCCACACATCTCCGGAGTAGGGCAGCGCCTGTTCGCGGTCGGCAACCCCGATGCCGCCGAGCCGCATGCCCTGACTGGCAGAGAGGTCGCCGACGCCGAGCGTAAGCGCCTCAAGGCGGGGGGAGCAACGAGCAATCTGGTCTACGGTCTGAAGCGCCTCTACCTCTTCGATCAAGCACTCGATGCCGATGCGACCGACCTCAAGGCCGAGCTTCTTCTCGAGCCCGGTCAACAGATCATCGACGAACCACACCTCCCGCGGGCCCTTGATCTTCGGAACCATGATGACATCGATGTTCGCTCCGGCACCTGCAACAATCTCGGTGATGTCGTCGTGGCACCATTCGGTGTCCACGCTGTTGCAACGAAACGCCCGGATCTTGTTGCCCCAGTCGAGCTCGTTGAGCCCGGCGATGATGTTGGAGCGCGAAGGCACCTTCGCCGGTGGCGCTACGGCATCCTCAAGATCGAGGAACACCATGTCGGCGTCGCTCGCAGCGGCCTTGGCGATCATCTTCTTGCTATGGCCGGGGGTCGACAGTTCGGACCGGCGGAGCCGACCCAAGGGGGCGCGTTCGTAGTTGCTCATGGACCGGCCGGCTCCTCGTTGGTTGTTGGGTGGTGCCGCCAGTGGCTGCGGCGTTTGATCAGTACGATTCGTTCGAGTTCGCAGACGATATCGCCGTACTGATTGCGACCCCAGTGTTTGAATCGCACGACGCCGGCGTCGTCACGACAGTCGGCCGGATCGGTGGCGAGCACTTCGGTGTAGGCCGTGACCGTGTCGCCGTGGTGCACGGGCTTGTTGAAGCGAACGTTGTCGAGCCCAAGCTCGGCCAGGGCGTTCTCGGCCGTGTCCTGGCTCGCGAGCCCGACAGTCATCGACCCGGTGACGAGGCCGAACACCAGGCGGCCCTCACCGAGGGGGGAGTCGGCGGTGATCGCCTCGTTCCAGTGGGCCTGCGCGGTGTTCATCACCTGTTTGGAGATGAAGTTGTTCTCGACCTCGGCGATGGTGGCACTGCGAGCGTGGCGCATGCGCCGGCCGACCTCGAAGTCTTCGAAGTAGTTGCTGTCGCCGGTCAAGTGAACGTGAGTGGTCATGCGTTCCCCCGTTTCGCGACGAGGTTGGTGCGACAGAAGTCCACGACGAGTTCACCGTGCTGGTTGTGGGCCTTCGTATGCCAGGTAACGACTCCCGTATTGGGACGGCTGGCTGACTCACGCGCCTCAGTTACGGTAGAAGAGGCCGTCAACGTGTCGCCTGGATGAACCGAGCGATGGAAGGTGACGTCGTTCATACCCAGGAAAGGGCCTCCCGATTCGCTGAGGTCCTCGACCGACAGGCCGACGGCGATGCACAAGACCAGCATCGGGTTGACCACGACATCGTCGTGGCCGTGGGCTTTGGCGTACTCGGCGTTGAGGTGCATCGGGTTCCAGTTGCATGTCGCAGTCGAGAAGATGGCGTTGTCACCGGCGGTGATGGTGCGACCCCAGTGGTGGGGGAAGGCCCGGCCCTCGCTGAAGTCCTCGAACTGGTTGCCCTTGGAGCCCACGGGGAAGGAGTCGAAGTCGATGTCGTCAGCCATCAGTGCGCGACCGGGCAAGTTCGGACGGGCATCTCGTTGAGCGCGTTGAACCAGACGCTGTACATCGGTGTGGGCGCCTCGGCCAGGGAGATGTCGGGCAACTGGGTGTACAGCTCAGCGAGAACGCAGCGCAACTGGAGACGCGCCAGGCTTGCGCCAAGGCAGAAGTGGGCGCCCATGCCGAAGGCGAGGTGTTTGCCGGCGTTGGGGCGCAGGATGTCGAACGTGTCGGGGTCGTCGAAGATGTCTTCGTCGCGGTTGGCCGAGATGTACGACATGTAGACCTTGTCGCCTTTTCGGATCGACTCCCCCCGCAATTCGATGTCTTCGGTCGCGGTACGGCAGAACTGCATAACCGGCGGTGAGACGCGCAGCACCTCTTCGATGGCGTTGGGCAGTCGACCCTCCAGGTCTTCGAGGAGCAGCGCTTTTTGATCGGGGTGCTCGTCCATTAGTCGGACGAAGTGCGCGGTCGTGTTGCGGGTGGTCTCGTGGCCGGCGATCGACAGGGTTTGGAAGAACTGGGTGATCTCGTCGGGGGCGAGCTTGCGGCCGTCGACTTCACCGTGGACGTACTTTGAGATCAACGTGTCGTCGGGCGCGTCGGTGACCGTCTTGACGACATCGTCGAGCATCAAGAACAGGTTGATCTGGTCTTCGACGAAGTTGTCGTTGAACTCGAAGCTCGCCGTCGCGTTCCCGAGGGCCATGTATTCGTCGCGCCTCTCCTGGGGGATCCCCATCATCTCGCACAGGAGGATCATCGGGAGCTCGGATGCAACTTCGAACACGAATTCCGCTTCACCGCGTTCGGCCAACTCTCCGATCACTTTGGCGGCCTGCCCGCGGATGTGGGGTTCGAGCGCGTTGATCGAGCGAGGTGTGAAACCAGGTTGAACGAGGCGTCGGAACTGCGTGTGGTCGGGCGGGTCCATGCCCATCATCCCCGCACGTTGAGCGGCGAGCGCCATCTCGCTCTGTTTGGTGTCGATCCAGAGGACACTGTTCTCCCACGCAGAGAAACGATCAGTGTCTTTCGAGGCCATCACCACGTCGCCGTACTTGCTCAAGACCCAGAAACCGATCGGCTCGTAAGCATCGCCGAGCTCGAAGATCCTCGCTCCATCGACCGGTGGGGGATTCCAGTAAACGGGCGCCTCGCGACGCAGCACAGCGAAGTATTCGTACGGCACGCCAACGTCGATCGTCATAAGGTCGTTGTTGCTCGCGAGGTTGATGTCGCCGGGTTGAAGGGTCATCGGGGCTCCTTAGACAATGTCGAGTGTGGCGCAAAAGGCGGTGGCCGCGGCCTGGTCGCCGTCGACGGTACATGAGTGATACCAACGGGAGCGGTGGGTTCCCCACGACACGAAGTCGGAGGCAGCCGACGTGACCACGACGTCGCCGCCGCCCGTCTCGGTGACGACGAGGCCGCCTTCGGGGTCGGGCCGAGTGATGGTCCACGTGCTGGCGCCCGGACCGGTGAGATCAAGGGTGAGGGGCGCGAACAGCGCGTTGTCGAGTTCGGGACCCTGCATCTGTGGCAGGCCCCACATCATCCATTGGACGATCGGGTAGAGCTCGTCGTGGGTGGGTTCGGCCAGGTCCCGGTCGATTGGTCCGTCGGGTCCGCAGATGTCGTGGTATAGGTGGCAGTAGTAGTCGAAGGCCAAGGCGTTGGCGACCGCGTGCATCGGGTACGTCCCGAGCCCGGGGATCTCTATCTCGTTCGAAGCTAGCGGTTCTTTCTGGAAGGCGGGAATACGATCGAGCCGCTGGGCTGCGAAGGATCTGAACTCCTCGAGCACTTCGGCTGAGGTCCACGACCGGCGGAGGGCGACATGCATGTCGTGTTGGCGCTCGCGATTGTCTGGCGGCTGGACGGCATCGTCGGGCAGCGGCAGCGGATCAATGAGTGCCCGCGCGCCGACGGCGAGGTGGGAGATGATGTCGCGCACCTGCCAGCCGGGTGATGCGGAGGGGGCGTTCCACTCCGGTTCGCGCAGCGACGAGGCGATTTCGATGATGCGACCCTGGAAGGTGGTGAGCGCGGCGACGGCTTCAACGGTCATATGGTTAATTGTCTTACAACTAGACCTCGCTACGTCAACTCGTGTAATGCAGGTCCATGAGCGACGTTCCTGTCTGCGTGATCGGTTGCGGCCCGATCGGCTTGGCCGCGTCGCTGCTGTTGTCACGCCATGGCGTGCCAGTGCTGCTCGTCGAGCGTCGCAGCGAGTTGAACACCCACCCCAGGTCGCGCTTTGTCGACGCCAACACAATGGAGTTGATGCGCGAGTTCGGTGTCGAGAAGATGGTCGAGGACAGCGGTCTCGGGCCTGACTGGACCGCATACAACCGCTGGGCCGTCGATCTGGCCACGACGCCGTATGCAGAGCTCGAGAGCCCGACGTTTCTGAGCGTCCCCGGGCCCGACAGTCCGTGTCTGCCGGTTATGACGGTGCAGGACGAGGTCGAGAAGGCAATGATGACCCGAGTCGTCGACGACCCCTCAATCTCCATGCATTTCGATACTGAGGTTGTCGAACTCACCCAGTCTGACGTCGAGACGACGCTGATCCTTCGCGACACCCGAACCGACCAGCGTCGAACCGTCACCTCGACCTACACCCTGGGTGCCGACGGGCCCGGAAGCTCCACTCGGGCGGTGATCGGCACGACCCTCGAGGGCTCGCCACAGCCGATCCACATGCAGGATGTCATCTTCCATGCCGATCTGTCGCCCTATGTGGGTGATCGCAAGGGCGCCCTGCTGTACACACAGCCCTCCGCTGGAGTCCTCATCTTTCAACCGCTCGACGGTGTGCGACGTTGGCGGTGCCAGGTGTCCACCGGACAACCGGACCTCATCTCCGAGAAGGCGATCCGGACTCGGATCCTGGCGTCGCTCGGTACAAGCGATGATGTTGAACTCGACATCGTCAGCATGCGCATGTGGCAGCCAACACCAGGCGCGACCACAAGGTTCAGCCACGGGCGCATCTTCTTGGTCGGCGACGCCGCGCACGTGTCGGTGCCGACAGGAGGGCTCGGCAACAACGCCGGCTTCTCCGGGGCCCGCAACCTCGCGTGGAAGTTGGCCTACGTGCTGCGGGGACTCGTGCCCGCGTCGATCCTCGACACCTATGAAGAGGAGCACAAGCCGGTGGCGCTCGAACGTATCGAGTACGGCGTCGCCACGACGACGGTGATGGGTCGGATGATGCTTGGCCACCGCGCCGGAATGGATGTCAGCGAACACATCGAAGGCACCAAGCGATACGCGGACTACGACTACCTGCTGCGGGGCTACGAGCTGTCGTCGGAACTGATCGCACCGAACCTCGAACCCGCTCCCGAATTCGTTGACCCGGCCCGCGACTTCCGGCCACTCGTTCGCAACGGCTGGCGTGCACCCCATGTCTGGGTTGACGACGCCGAGACCGAATCGGTTCTCGACTGGTACGGCAATGACTACGTGCTGCTCGTCGGACCCGAATGCGACGCCGAGTCTTGGCAGGTCGCAATGGCGGAGCTCCCCGGTGGCGTTCCGATCGAGGTGCGCCGGCTGCCCGCCGAACGGCCCGTTGCCCCATATGAAAAAGACGGGGTCGTGCTTGTCAGGCCCGACGCCGTCATTGCCCAGCACCTGAGCCATGCCGGCGGAACGACGGATCTGTCGGCGGTCACGCCGTACCTGCCGACCATGGCCCACTGACAATGGCCGAGCGCTCCGAGGGGACACGAAAGGGGATCGACAGAAGCGAATTCTCGGCGGTAGCCGGTGTCGGTTCAAATATCTCGGCTGGTCGCGGCCCAATAGGGCGCGCGCAGCCTCTTCTTGTCGATCTTGCCGACAGCGGTCTTCGGGAGTTCACTCACAAAATCGACCGACTTCGGTGCCATAACCGAGCCGATGGCATCCTTGCAGCGGTCGATGATGTCGTCTTCGGTCAGCATGACGCTGTCGGCGCGTCGCACGATTGCTTTCACAGACTCTCCCCACCGTTCGCTCGGAACACCGATGACCGCCGCCTCAGCCACGCCATCAATGGCGTGGAGTGCGGCCTCGACATCAGTTGAGTGCACGTTGAAACCACCGGAGATGATCATGTCCTTCTTGCGATCCACGATGTACAGCCGTCCAGTGTCATCGAGGACGCCGATGTCACCGGTCAGATGCCAGCCGTTCTGTCGGATCGCCGCCGTCGCCTCTGGATCCTGGTAGTAGCCCTCCGAAACCATGGGCCCCTGCACAGCGATCTCACCGCGAGTGTGCGGCGGGAGGGGGTTGGCGTCGTCATCTACGATTGCAAGAGTCGACAGAATCGTCTCGCGGCCTACCGAGCGGAGCGTGTCGTCGTCGACGAGTTCGCCGGTGGTGTCGCCGTCGACGAAGTGCTCCGCAGGCTCGTGGCGGGTTATGTACATCGGACACTCTGTCTGGCCGAACCCGCCTCGCATCACGGGCCCGAAAGTTGCGAACGCTTGCCGTAGACGGGGGATCGACATCGGAGCGGATCCGTAGCCGAACGAACGAAGCGAACTGAAATCAGTCGTCGGCGTGCGCTGGTGGTCCAGCAGCGAGTAGATCGCGCTCGGAGGAAGGAACAGATCGGTGATCCGATGCTGTTCGATCGCATCAAGGATCCTGTCGAGGTCGACTGTCTCCAGGATCACCGAGGTGTTGCCGGTCACGAGCTGGACCAGCGCGGCACGGCCGACCACGTGGGTCATCGGCGCGGCGACGAGCGTCACGCGAGGCGAGCCGTCCGATTGTGCTTGTGTCGCCCACGCCATAGCTGAGAAGTTCCGGTGGCTCAGCATGACGCCCTTCGGTACGCCCGTCGTGCCACCGGTTTGGGGAAGGCAGAGCGTGTCGGAGCCCTGACGTTCGATCGTTGGTGCGACGTCAGCCGCGCCCACGAGCCACTCGTCGTTCGGGACGCCGGGCCCGTTTGCATCGTCGCCCGGGAGCCTGACGAAGATGCCACCGAGGCGCTCAAACATCTCCGCCGCGGTTGCGGTGTACTCGGGCTCATAGAGCAGCGCGTCGCAGTCGAACCGGCTGAGGATCTCCAGGTTGACCGGGGGACTGTTGCTCGGGTTCAGCGGTACCCAGACCCCGCCGGCCCGAACAATTCCGAGCGCCGAGACGAAAGCCTCGCCACTGTTTCGGCTGTAGACCGCGCCGTGCTGCCCGGGCTCGAAGCCGTCGCGGGTCAGCGCGTTTGCAACACGAGCGGATGCAGCGTCAATATCGGCATAGGTCCGATGATCGTCGCCGAAGATGGTGCACGTTCGGTCGGCATGCCGGGCGAACGCTTCGTCCAAGCTTGGGAGGAATGACCGGTCCAGGTCAGGCAGGTCGGGATCCATCGACTGTCATCGTTCCAAAGAAGTCGTCACAAAACCAAACAGTTGCTTTCACTGCGATGAATCCGAGTGTGGCGCCCTAGGCAGGCCGGTAGGCTCGTTTCTCGCATCCATACCGTGGATGGCCACGTCGGAGTGGCGGAATTGGCAGACGCGCTAGCTTGAGGGGCTAGTGCCCGTTATGGGCGTGGGGGTTCAAGTCCCCCCTCCGACACGAAAAAACGACAGCGGTCGTTCGTTGAAACAGTGGTGTATGTATGTATAATACGTACATGCCGAACAAGACAATCAGTCTCCCCGAAGATGTTGCGCCGATCATCGAACGCTTGGACAAGCCGTTCTCCCAATGGGTTGCTGATCAACTTCGCCGATACCAGGCCGAATCTGTCGAGAGCTTCCAGAAGCAACTTGAACTGGACGCGTCGCTCGCAAGTACCGAGGAGAAATTGACGAGCCGCGACGCTGTCGCAATCGGTCGACGGATGGAACGGTCTGCACCATGGTGAATCGAGGATCGATTCACTGGATCAATCTCGACAAGCGTCGGCCATGCGTCGTCATATCTTCGCAGGACGTGTTGCGCGCCGATATCTGGCAAACGCATGTAGTTCCACTCACTTCGAATATGAAGCGAGCGGGAATAGCCGGAAACGTGATGCTTCGTTCAAGCAACACCGGACTCGATTCAGATTCAGTTGCTGTGCCACTCGGCTTGGAACTTGTTGATCGATCCTGGCTGGGTGAACCTGTTGGACAACTCCCGGACCCCCTGTTGGCAGAGATCCAGAGCGGGCTTCGAAAGATCCTTGATCTGTGACGACAGTCGCTATCGAGTCTGCTCAGCGCATGTTCATGAGCAGTGCCCGATTGGCGCCGTCGGGAAGTTCAAGGAGCGGCTCTTGTAGTTCCGCGACGGTCGGGCCGTGCTCTGCGACCAAGGGTGCGAGGGCGTCGATGTCGAAGCTGTAGAGGTCGGCAGCGTTGAGGCCGAGGAGTCGGCGCTTCTCGTCGACCGGTACATCGACCATGACCTGACGGAGGTGCTCGCGGCTGAACGGTCCGGTGCCCTCATCGTGCGGATAGTCGCTGCCCCACATGAACCTGCCCTCGCTGAGGAGGTCGCGTTTTTCGATGTCGCGTTTGGAGGGGAACGACGCGCCGAGCCACACGTTCTGCTTGAAGTATTCGCTGGCCAACTGCGGTAGACCGGCACCCTTCTCGTACTTGAGCTCGCCGATCGAACCGTGGCGCATGCTCAAGATGATGCCGTCGAGTTGGCGGTTCAGAGACTCGAACTGGCCTGAACCGGCCTCGGTGATGACGAACTTCATGGCCGGGAACCTCTCGAACGCGCCTGCCAACAGCAAATGCACGTAGTTGCGCATCCCGTAGAACGGCACTTCGGCGATCATGATTGCCTGGGTGGCCGGGTACTTCCCGTAGTTCGGCGAGCCCGTGCCACCGTGGAGGTGCACGGGCATGTCCAGATCGACCAGAGCCGACCACAAGGGGTCATAGACCGGGTCGTAGAGCGGTTTGACCCACTTCACATCGGGCGCCACGGTCGGGATCAGCACTCCGCCGCGCAGGCCGTTCTCCCTGCACCAGGTGGCGTCGGCGATGGCGTCGTCGACATCGTTGAGAAAGATCTGGCCGATGCCGGCGCGCCGGTGGGGACGATTGGCGCAGAAATCGACCATCCAGCGGTTGTGGGCGTGGATACCGGCTCTGCGCCTCTGGTATTCGTCGCCGTCTTTGGGCGGACCGGCGAAGAGCACGAATCCGGGGTAGAAGGGCGGGACAGTGTTAGGAAAGAGGATCTCGCCGACCACACCGTCTTTAAGCTGATCGCTGTCGCGGCGGTCGTCGTCCCAGCTGCGAATGCGGAGGTCGGTGTCGCGCAGGTCCTTCCAGGGGTTCTTGTACTCGCCGCGCCAGGCGTCGAATTCGTCATGCCAGGCGGGGTCGAGATACTCGCGGTACTGTTCGTGGCTGCCACCTGCGTGGGAGTCCGCGGTGATGATCGTGTAGTTGGGTTCGGTGGTGTTCATTATCTTGTCTTTCGGTTACGTCGATTATCCTAAAGCGAGATTCCTATGGGTGGCGAAATGACCGATCTGCAGCGGGTTGTTGCGGAACTTGAGATCCGCAACCTCCTCGCGCGGTACTGCCACCACTACGACCAGGGACGAGCGGACGACTATTGCGACCTCTTCGTCGAGGACGGCGAGTTTCACGTGCCGGGAATCACCGCTGAGGGCCGCGATCAGATCCGCGAGAAGATTGCGGCCGGTATTGTCGGCGCGTCCCCGGCCCAGCACGTGACCTACAACACTGTCATCGAAATCGTCTCAGCCGACTCAGCCAAAGGTTGGAGCGACTTCATGTACGTGGAAGCAGGCTCAAACGAGGCGATTCATGTCGTTGGGCGGTATCTCGACGACTTCGTCCTCCGAGACGGCCGCTGGATGTTCCAACGACGCCTCGTCGAGTTTGTCGGTACATGAGCCCTGAATCTCACTGAAGCTGATCGGTATGGCGCGGGTTGGAACTTCGGCGTCAATTTCGACAATCCCGCGGCGGTCCGATAATGATGTCTGGCAACGACAGTCGCCTTGGTCACGGCTGCGAGTCTGAGCATTCGGGGGGTTCACATGCTGGACGTTGTAATTCGAGGTGGGACCATCGTCGATGGCTCCGGGGGTCCGAGCCGACTGGCAGACCTCGGCATCCGTGACGGACGGATCGTCAAGATCGGATCAGTCGACGAAGATGCACGAGCGACGATCGACGCGACCGGCCAGATCGTGTCGCCCGGTTTCGTGGACATTCACACCCACTACGACGCGCAGGCCTTCTGGGACGGAACGTTGTCGCCATCGCCCTACCACGGCGTGACGAGCGTGGTAGGCGGAAACCGCGGCTTTTCGATCGCGCCGCTCAGCCCCGAGGCGGGCCCTTATCTGATGAAGATGCTCTCACGTGTGGAGGGCATGCCGCTCGAATGCCTCGAGGCGGGGGTGCCCTGGAACTGGCAGTCCTTCGGGGAGTACCTCGATCAGCTTGAGGGCACGCTTGCGGTGAACGCCGGTTTCATGGTCGGCCACTCGGCGGTCCGGCGTTCGGTGATGGGGGAGCGGGCAGTCGGCCACGAGGCGACCGCCGAGGAGCTGGCGCAGATGGTGGAACTGCTCCGGGCTTCGCTGGCCGAGGGTGGTTTCGGTTTCTCGTCCACGATCTCGTCGACACACAACGACTTCGACGGCAATCCGGTTCCTTCACGCCACGCCACCAAGGAGGAAATGCTGACCCTGGCGCGCCAGGTGCGCGACTTCGAAGGGACGACTGTCGAGTTCCTGCCGGGTGTCGGCTGGGGAGAGGCGGAGGCGAACTACATGGCCGAGTTGTCACTGGCGGCTAACCGGCCGGTGAATTGGAACGTCATGGCAGCGAACGCCCAGAACTCCGCGAGCACCGAACGCCAACTCGCAGCGACCGACATCGCCCGCGCACGCGGGGCCGAGGTGATCGCGCTGACTGTTCCGCAGCCCATGAGGATCCGGATCAATCTCGACTCGGGTTTCGTGTTCGACGCGTTCCACAACTGGGCACCATTCTTCAGGCTCTCTAAATCAGAGAAGCTGGCCTTCCTGAGCGATCCCGCGAAACGCAAGCAGTTCGAGCAGGACGCCCAGGATCCGAGGTCGCCGATGCACAGGATGGCGAACTGGGCGAACTTCACGATCGATCAGGTCCAAGACGATTCGCTCGCAACATACCGTGGTCGTCGCGTCGGAGAAATCGCCGAGTCCGAAGGCAAAGAGCCGTTCGACGCGATGATCGACATTGCCGTGGCCGACGATCTCCAGACCTATTTCATGCCCCCGACGATGGGCACAGACGACGAGACCTGGCGGTTGCGAGGCGAACTCTGGCACGACGATCGCACGGTCATCGGCGCTTCGGACGCTGGAGCCCACCTCGACATGATCGACACCTTCGCCTTCTCGACTGTGGTGTTCGGCGAGGGAGTCCGCGAACGGGAACTGATCACGATGTCAGAAGCGGTCCGTCAGATGACCGACGTGCCTGCGAAGCTCTACGGACTACGCGATCGGGGCCGATTGGAGGAAGGCTTCTTCGCCGATGTCGTGGTCTTCGATGCTGAGACCGTGGGACTCGGTGAGACGTACACGAAATACGACCTGCCCACTGGCGCAGGCCGGCTCTATGCCGATGCCACCGGGATCGAGCACGTATTCGCGAACGGCGTCGAGATCGTTCGTGCCGGAGAGGACACGGGAGCGCGTCCCGGAGTCGTGTTACGCAGCGGCCGCGACACTGAAACGGTCGAAGTGCCCGGCGGACGCGACGCCTAACCGCAAGCGGCTAGCCACCATTTGCCAGGATTAGTGGCAATATATTAACGACACAGGACCTAGGAAGTGGAAAATGCCAGGCTACGGACAGATCGATCGGGACTACGCCATCAAGCTCGCCACGACCGCGCCCGCTGACGACGGGCCTGTATGGATGATCAACTTGATGTGCTACAAGGAACGGGCCGAGTACACCGACGGACGCGAAACGACGCTCAGCGGGAGACAGGCCGACGAGGTGTACACCCCGGTCGGGCCGCTCGCTGCAGTGGGTGCCGAGATCGTGTTCGTCGCCGACGTCGAGGATCAATTGATAGGCGATGAACCCAAGTGGGATCGGATCGCCGTCGTGCGCTACCCCACGCGAGCGTCGTTCATCGCGATGCAGGAGCGCGAGGACTTCCAAACCGTCCACGAGCACAAGGAAGCAGGAATGGACCAGACCATCGTCATCGGAGGCCAACCATTGGGCTTTCCCGTGGCCGAGCAGCAAGTGGCCTGGGCAGATGTGCCGCATCCGCCCAGCGAAGAGGACGGGGCTTACACGATGCTGCACGTGATCCGTTTCCACGATGAAGCCGGCGCAACAGTGACGCCCGATCACATGAAGTCCTATCAGGAGGTTGCGGGCTCTGTGGCGGTCCCGAACGGCGTTCGCATCGATGGCTGGTTCTCCGCCGAAGGCACGATCATCGGTGACGGCAGATCATGGCATCAGGTTCGGTTCAACACCTTCCCGAGCCGCCGTGCCTTCATGACAGTCGCTCTCGATCCGGACCGGACCCACGCCCACACCGAGCACCGCGACACCGCCATCGCCGACACCTACGCGCTCGGTCTACGCCCATCGGTCAACACGCTCGCCGCTTCGGTCGGCGAGATCGGCCCACCGTTGTCTCAGGTGCTATCGGAGATGCGACGAGACGAGCGTTACTGAAGCGGCGGTTGATCTCAACACGTCGGCCACCCTGAACTCAGGTTAGGTGTAGGCGTTGGTGGGTCGGTGTCGCACGGCCGGCATCCAGCGGGGGCCTGCGGTCTCGTCGATCCGAGCCACGAACGCGGCGTGGTGTGGTTCGACGGCCTCACAGAAAGCTCGGGTTGTGGCTTCGCCGACCGCCTGCCACGCGGGTGCGGTCAGTTCGTCCGTCCGACGTTCCAGGTCGTAGCGGAACCGACGACCCTCGTCGTTGAGCCCGTTGTTGCTGGCCAAGCCCTTGCTCTCGAGTCGGCGCCAGCCGTAGGCAATGGCTTCGTCATCCGCACCTCGACTGCGGGCAATCCACTCCTCATCGCCGTACTCGGAGATGTCCACCATGGCGGAGTGGAGGAGCCCCACCTCCGCATCGTCGAGGTCGGCCGCGGCACACAATAGCCAGTGGTTGTCGCCGCGAAGTTCACGTAGACAGTTCCCCGCAAGCCAAGCCGACAGGAGGGGTTGCGAGTCGTCGGGACGGGTCCGGGCCCGGTTGGCAGCGAACAGCGGACGTGCTCCGTGATGAACCGTGTCGATGCCGCGCCAGAGATCGTTGGCCAGGGGAGCGAGAGTGTCTTTGAGTCCGGGAGCGATGGTCGCGAGTCCACTTTCGATGGCTGCGTCGCGCACCGCGATGATGTTGTCTGGATCGGTTGTTCCGCGCCAGGCACTAAAGATGAGTTCCACGATTTGCGGGCGGATCGAGTAGGTGCTGGCGGCGGCCGCGGCCGGAGTGACATCACCGAGGGGCGCGAGGCGCCAAGCCTGGATCCAGCCCATCCCATTCGGCACGCCGAGAGCTTCGTAGGCAGCAATCGCCTCTGGATCCCACATGAGCCAACCGACGAGGTCGTGCGCCGCGCGGCCTGCGCGGGCCGTCAACGCGATCCAATCTGCCATGCATTCATCTCCTCGGCCGGTGGGTAGCGGCTTTGGAGGCGACACCCTAGCCAGTTGGATGGCCGTACTTGTGTCGAAGAGAGTTGTTCAGATCAATACAGGGTTTAGATTAGAAATAATATTGGAATCATTCTAAACTTCTGCTATAGTCTCTTCATGCCCTCCAGAGGTTCCCCCTCGGTCGCTGACCTGTTACGCCATAACGGCGTACAGGTCACGGCCCAGCGGTTAGCGGTCGTGCGTGCCGTCAGCGCCTGCCCCCATGGCACAGCCGACGATATGTACGAGGTCGTTCGCCAAGATATTGGTGCCATATCCCGGCAGGCGGTGTACGACTCCCTGGCGATGCTGGCCGAGAAGAACCTGATTCGGCGTATCCAACCGGCGGGATCACCGGCCCGTTACGAAGACCGTGTCGGCGACAACCACCATCACTTGATCTGTCGAACATGCAATCGCATGGTCGACGTCGACTGCGCGGTGGGGCACACCCCCTGCCTCACCGCCGCGGACGACTCCGGTTACGAGATCGACGAAGCCGAGGTCATCTACTGGGGCCGTTGCCCCGGCTGCCGCGCATCCGCGCCCGAACCGCTTGCTCAATGAGCTGGCGATAACCCAACCCACAATCAACCCATTCCTTCAAAGGAGAAGCCCATGTCTGAAAGTGCGAGCCAGTGCCCATTCTCCGGTGCCAACACCACCAAGAGCACATCAGCAACCGAACAATGGTGGCCTGAGCAGTTGAACCTCAAGATCCTGCATCAGCACTCGTCCGAAGCCGATCCGATGGGTGCAGACTTCGACTACGCAACGGAATTCGAGGCCCTCGACTTGGCCGCGGTCAAACAAGACATCGCCGAGGTGCTGACCGATTCGAAAGACTGGTGGCCCGCCGACTACGGCCACTACGGACCTTTGATGATCCGTCTCACCTGGCATGCCGCCGGGACCTACCGGATCGGCGACGGCCGCGGTGGTGGCGGCACCGGCAACCAGCGGTTCGCCCCGCTCAACAGTTGGCCCGACAATGCCAGTCTCGACAAGGCTCGCCGGCTGTTGTGGCCGGTGAAGCAGAAGTACGGACGCGGACTTTCGTGGGCCGACCTGTTGATCCTGGCAGGCAACGTGGCATTGGAGTCGATGGGCCTGGAGACCTTCGGCTTCGGCGGTGGTCGTGTCGACATCTGGGCGCCTGAAGAAGATGTCTATTGGGGCTCGGAGAGCGAGTGGCTCGGCGATGAGCGCTACACCGGAGACCGAGAACTCGAGACGCCGCTGGGTGCGGTGCAGATGGGCCTCATCTACGTCAACCCCGAGGGTCCCAACGGTAATCCCGACCCGATCGCAGCCGGAATCGACATCCGCGAGACCTTCGGCCGTATGGCCATGGACGACGAGGAAACGGTCGCCCTGATCGCCGGCGGTCATACCTTCGGCAAAGCGCATGGCGCAGCGCCCGACACGTACGTCGGTGCTGATCCCGAGGGTGCCAGCCTCGAAGAGCAGGGCTTCGGCTGGCTTAACACGTTCGGTTCCGGTGTCGGCGGTGACACCATAACCAGCGGCCTCGAAGGGGCCTGGACCAGTGCTCCAACCGTCTGGGACAACGGGTTCTTCGACAATCTGTTCCGCTATGAGTGGGAACTCACCGAAAGTCCTGCAGGCGCAAAACAATGGCGTCCGACCGACCGTGCCGCTGACAACAGTGTCCCGGATGCGCACGATCCATCCAAACGGCACTCGCCGATAATGTTGACCACCGATTTATCGCTGCGTTACGACCCGATCTACGAGCCGATCTCGCGCCGTTTTCTTGAGTACCCGGGTCAGTTCGCGGATGCCTTCGCCCGAGCTTGGTTCAAACTCACCCACCGCGACATGGGTCCGGTATCTCGCTACCTCGGGCCCGAGGTGCCCGACGAGGAGCTGATCTGGCAAGACCCGGTTCCCGCAGTCGAGGGGGATGTGATCACCGACAGCGATATCTCCGAGCTCAAGAGCCGGATCCTCAAGTCCGGGTTGTCTGTTGCCCAGTTGGTGTCGGCGGCATGGGCTTCGGCATCGACTTTCCGAGGCACCGACATGCGCGGCGGAGCCAACGGCTCCCGCATCCGGCTGGCGCCGCAGAACAGCTGGGACGCAAATGTCCAAGCAGGCGTTCCCGAGACGCTGTCGGTGCTTGAACAGGTCCAAGCAGACTTCAGTGCGCTAGGCGGCAAGCAGGTGTCGCTGGCGGACTTGATCGTCCTGGGCGGGTGCGCCGCGGTCGAGAAAGCGGCAAGCGACGCCGGACACGATGTTGCGGTTTCGTTCTCACCGGGACGCACCGATGCGAGCGCCGAGCAGACCGATGTCGAGAGCTTCGCAGTGCTCGAGCCCACCGCGGACGGCTTCCGCAACTACCTGGCCGACTTCCACAAGCGCGCTGGCGAAGAGTTGCTGGTGGAGAAAGCGTTCCTGCTCAACCTCACGGCACCCGAGATGACGGTGCTGGTCGGCGGAATGCGGGCACTCGATGCCAACTCGGGCCAATCCCAGCACGGTGTATTGACTGATCGCCCCGGCGCGCTGAGCAACGACTTCTTCACCAACCTCTTGAGCATGGACACCTCCTGGCGGGTATCAACCGACCAAGCAGGTGTTTACGAGGGGCGTGACCGACGTACTGGCGAACTTCGCTGGACCGCCACGGCCGCAGACCTGGTGTTCGGCTCCAACTCCCAACTCCGGGCGATCGCCGAGGTCTACGGTTGCGACGACGGCGAGGAGAAGTTCGTCAGAGATTTCGCGGCCGCCTGGTCGAAGGTCATGAACCTGGACCGCTTCGACCTGCGGTGATGACCTCCGCCGCCAACGGCGCAGATGCTGGGGTTGCCAGCCCTGTTGAGGAAGCAATTGCGTTTCGGCAGTGGCTGGCGGACCACCACGATGAATTCGCCCATCTGCGGGTGCTTCACGCTGACGCAGACGAGCGAGTAAGGGTTCTCAAAGAACTGCAAGCGCGGCTCTACGACGCAGGATGGGCTCGACTCGGCTGGCCCTCCGAGATCGGTGGCAGGGGTGGAAACATCCTGCATCGAGCCGCAATCTATGAAGAACTGGCCAATGCGGGCTACCCACCTCGGTTCGTGTTCGAACACCTGGAGGTGCTGCTTCCATCACTGGCTCGTTTCGGAGACCCGGCTCTGATGACCGAGTTGTTGCCGCGGATGCTGAGCGGAGAGGAAACATGGAGCCAGGGATTCTCCGAACCCGGCGCGGGAAGCGACTTTGCCGCTGTGCGCACTCGGGCAACACAAGACGGCGACAACTGGATCATCAACGGCCATAAGATCTGGACGAGTTGCTCGAAGTGGGCCAAGCGATGCCTGCTTGTGGCCCGCACCGGGAGCTTCGAGTCGCGTCACCGCGGACTCTCGGTCTTCGTCGTCGATCTCGAAGCCCCAGGAGTCACCGTCTCGCCCATCAATCAGTCGAACGGATCCCCCGAACTGGCTGAGGTCTTTTTCGACGACGTCACCGTCGGGTCAACCGCATTGGTAGGCGAGATCAACGACGGCTGGACAGTGGCGATGTACCTGCTGTCCTGTGAGCGGGGCTCATTCGCCTGGCAACGCAATACCTTCTTGACCCGACGCCTCACTGAGCTGGCCGAACGCGCGACTGACCAGACCGACATCGAACGCCTAGGCAACAGTGTCGCCGATCTGTTCGCGATGAGGGTGAGATCGTGGTCGACAATGCTGGAGTTGGCTGCCGACGGTTCACCCGGACCTCAATCTGCAGTCAACAAAGCGCTCCTGACCGACGCTGAGCAATACCTGTTCCACACCGCGGATCGTATTCACCCGGGCGGATTCATGTGGGCGCAAAACCTGCACGAAGAAGTGCTTCAAGAAGAACTGTTGTTCTCGCACGCTGCGTCCATTTACGGGGGTACGCGGCAGATTCAGAACATCACCGTCTATCGCCAACTGGTGGCAGGCCACACCCGAACTGAGACCGACGAGTACGTCGAGACGGCAATGGCTGCAATGCTCGACCCGGCCGGTGCAGAGGCCGGCCTGGACACGCTGGGGTTCGACGAAGTGGTCGGCGATCTTGGTGACACCGACAACCGCCGTGCCATTGCCGCGGTGTTCG
Organism: Acidimicrobiaceae bacterium; assembly: GCA_009845995.1. Taxonomy (GTDB): domain Bacteria; phylum Actinomycetota; class Acidimicrobiia; order Acidimicrobiales; family Aldehydirespiratoraceae; genus VXYK01. The sequence goes on from VXYK01000055.1 coordinate 230,616, forward strand.
AGGCGGCCGGTCGAACTGCGCAGCCGACAACGGGTCTGGCACGACTGTTGGAGTCTTTACTCGGCGGTGACACGACACTGGCAGTTGCGACGGAGCACCTAGCCGATGCGGAGGTGCGCCTGGTTGTCGATGTGAACCAGACAACTGCTCCTCGCATAGTTCTAGCGACGCCGCGCGGCTGGGTATCAGTGCTCAGCAGCGATGTCACCTGGAACGAAGCGACCCAGTTCCTAGCACCGGGCAACATGGTTACAGGAGTCGTTGACATCAGCGAAGCGCCTTCCTTCGATGCTGCGGTCGCCGATCGGGCTGAAGCAGTAGGGCGGTGGGCGCTCGCCTGCGAAGCCCTAGGCGCAGTTGACGCAATGTTCGACGCCGCAGTTAATCACGCGGCCGAGCGAGAGCAGTTCGGCGCCACGCTCAACAGCTTTCAAGCAGTGCAGTTCATGCTGGCCGAATCCCACATCGCCCGCACAGCATTGCGCGAGGCATGCTCGGCCACCGGTCGAACCTTGAACGGCGACGCCGCCATGATCACCAAACTGCTGGCCGGCCGAATCGGACGCCGGGTCGGTGCCGAGACTCTCCAAGTGCTCGGTGCCATAGGTTTCACCCAAGAGCATCCACATCACGGTTGGTTCCATCGAGTGCTGACAATCGATGCTCTCTTGGGCAGATCGGCAGCACTGGCCCGGGAACTGGGGACTCGTCTGGTTCGCACCGGCAAGGTTCCCCTCGGAGTGGACCTGAGCGAACTCCCGGGCGCCAGTTCCTCTGCATAGTCCACCGCTCACAATTCGTGTGGCCTGCATTGCCGCGGTGTAGCCGCCGATGGTTGGTGGTTTGAGACGAAGTGGTGCGAAACTGCCCTCTGTGCTGCCCATTAATCTGACCACCGAATATGAGCGAGATCCGCTCGGTCTGGGGGTGACCATGCCCCGATTCTCCTGGCAACTCGAATCTGTCGACCCCGGCGTAGTGCAATACGCCTACGAGATCGAGGTGAAGACGGGAGACGAGATAGTCTGGCGAAGCGGCAAGGTCGAGGGACCGGCCCAGGTCCTGATCCCGTACGCGGGACAGCCGCTCAGATCGCGGCAGCGGTGTTCATGGCGAGTTCGAGTGTGGGACGGTGATTCTGAACCGGGTGCTTGGAGTGAGTCGGGCACCTTCGAGACGGGTCTGCTCGAAGTCTCGGACTGGGATGGCAGCGCCTGGATCGGACCTCTAGAAAATCCACAGCGCGACGCAAAACGTCCCAGCCCCATTCTCCGTCGAGAATTCGACGTTGGCGATGCGGGGGAGGCTCGTCTATATATCTCCGCACTCGGCTTGTACGACGTTCAGATCAACGGTGTTCGGGTCTCAGAGGATTGGTTTCGACCGGGATTCACGGCCTACGAGCATCGCATCCAGTACCAGGCCTATGACGTAACCGCCCTGCTCAATCCTGGGCGAAACTCAATCGGCATCACTCTTGGCGACGGCTGGTGGCGGGGACGGGTCGGAGTGTCACGCAAACCCAACAACTGGGGCAAGCACGTAGCGGCCATTGCTCGGATCGAGATCGGTGGCGAACCCGTCGCCAGCACCGACTCGTCATGGACCTGCAGTGAAGGCGGGATTCGAGCTGGGTGCCTGTTTCATGGCGAGATTTATGACGCTCGTTTGGAGCCGGACCGATGGAACCAAGTCGGTTTCGCCGACAACGGCTGGAGTCGAGTTCGAACATTCGACGGGCCGACAGAACGGCTCTGTGCCCAGGTAGGGCCTAGTGTCCGGGTGATCGATTGTGTTCCTGCACAACGGATCTTCACGACTCCCTCGGGTGAAACCGTGGTCGACTTCGGCCAGAACCTCGCAGGTGTCGTGCATTTCAGTGTGAAAGGTCCACGCGGGGCACGAGTCCAACTCACCCACGGAGAGACCCTGACCGCGCATGGTGAATTCACAGCGGACACCTTTGGGCACTCTCGACAGCAGATCAGCTACACGTTGGCGGGACGCCCAGAACCCGAGGAGCACGCGGCGCGGTTCACCTACCACGGGTTTCGATACGCCCGAGTGGATGAGTGGCCTGGACCCACCCCGCCGACGGTCGACAACTTCACCGCGCTGGTGCTCAGCAGCGACTCTTCAAGGGTCGGGCGCTTCGAATGCTCGCACCAAGGGCTGAACCAACTCGCCGAGAACATCGATCGGTCCCAGTTGGCGAACTTCGTAGACATCCCGACCGATTGCCCCACCCGCGAGAAGGCCGGGTGGACGGGTGACATCGCGGTCTTCGCTCGTACCGGCGCGCTCAATCGCCACATCGCCCCCGTGCTCACGAGGTGGCTGGGCGATGTTCGCGAAGATCAGCTTCCAGATGGACGCATCCCCTGTGTCGTCCCGGTCAGCAAGAGCTACAACTCTTTCTACATGCGTGCCACGCACGGGGCTGCGGCCTGGGCCGACGCCTGTGTCCTCGTCCCGTGGACGATGTATCAGTTCTACGGAGATCGGCGGATTCTCGAAGACAACTACATCACAATGAGCCGATGGGTGGCCTGCCTTGAGCAACGTGCCCGTCGAAAACCATGGTGGGCCGCGTGCAATCCACTACCTCGGCGCGGCTGGCAACATCAACACATCATTGAGCAGGGGTTTCAGTGGGCGGAGTGGTTAGCGCCGGGGGAGACCCTCACCAAGAACTGGTTGCGTGGTCTGCTCCGACCAGACCCGCTGATCGCGACGGCCTACTACGTCAACACCTTGGCGATCGTGGCCGACATCGCCGCGCTGCTCGATCACGATCATGCTGCCGAGCAACTCGCTGAACAACATCATCTAGTAGTTCAGGCAGCCCGCGACCACCTCTTCGAGGCCGACGGTTTACCGAAGCGTCGAGATCAGATCGGGCTCGTCGCTTCGCTAGCTTTCGGTTTGGTAGCGCAGCCGCACCGAGCCGCCGCAGGTGAAGCGCTGGCAGCCGCGGTCAGGGCGAACAACTCAAGGTTGGCGACCGGTTTCACCATGACACCACTGTTGTGCCCCACCCTCGTCGACACTGGTAACACCGAACTCGCCTACGACGTCTTATTGAACGAGGAGATCCCATCGTGGCTGTATCCGATCTCGAAGGGCGCCACGACCATTTGGGAAACATGGGATGCCGTAGCGCCCGACGGGTCAGTCTCGGACGTGTCGCAGAACCACTACGCGTTCGGCGCCATCGGGGAGTTCCTGCATCGTTACGTTGTGGGAGTTGACACGGACCTCGAACGCCCCGGATACGAGCACATACGGATTCGGCCCGTGCCTGATCCCGCCAGACGAATCTCAGGGGCGCGAGCCGATCTCGAAACCGCCCGCGGACTGGTCTCGGTCCGCTGGGAACAGCACGACAAGCAGATGGTGGTGGACGCGACAATCCCAGTCGGCTCGACGGCCACGATCTCAGTCGGGTCTACCGAGACAGAGGTTGGACCTGGAACTCACCAAATCATCGCAGAGTGACACACCAATGGTGCATCTGACAGGTCAGGATCCCTTCACAGAGAAGGGCAGGTACTCGTAGCGTCGCACGAACGGACCCGCCGCGAACCGGCCGGCCATAGCGTGAACCTCGAAGTCAGCGAACCGGCTGAGCAACTGCTCAATGGCCACACGACCCTGGATCCGCGCCGCCGAAGCCCCGAGGCAGTGGTGAGGGCCGTAACCGAGCGACAGAATCCGTTTGACCTCGCGTCGCACATCGAGTTCCCCGGCAGTGGGCCCGAACTCCCGCTCATCACGATTACCGGATGCCCAGAGCAACATGACCTTGACCCCCTCTGGGATCGTCTCTCCGTACATCTCGACTGGTCGTGTCGTCGTGCGCGCCAGGTTTTGCACTGGAGAAACCAACCTCAGAAACTCGTCGATCGCCGAGCCGATGAGTTCGGGTTCGTCAATGAGGATCTGTCGTTGGTCGCGGTGATCAGTCAACAGTTCCGCCGCGCCGCCGAGCAAACCGGTCATCGTGTCGTTCCCGCCGGTGATCATCGTGAACACGAATCCGACTATCCACATCGGAGAGGCCAGTTCCTCGCCGACGACCACGAGATCGGACACCAGGTCGTCACCGGGCTCGGAGCGGCGCCACTCGATCAGCTTGTCGGCGTACTCAAAGAGTCCCAGGGTTGCGTCCATGGCATCTGTGACCGTCCCCTCCGCGGCAGCCTGCACGATCGCAGAACTCCAATCGTCGAACATTGCCCGATCGGAGAGCGGAACGCCCAGGTAGTGGGCCACGACGAAACTCGGGAGCGGTTTGAAGAGCATCTCGACGATGTCACCTTGGCCTCCGTTCTCCACAAGGAGATCCAGGCGTTGGTCGACGAAATCACGAACCGCGTCCTCGATCAGCAGCACTCGCCGCGGGGTCATGGGTCGGCTCACCAACCGGCGCATGGTCGTGTGGTCGGGCGGATCCATCATCACGATCGGAACGGCCTGGTCCTCGAACATCGCCATCGCGTCCTGTTCGAGCGTCAGCCCCTTCGCCGATGAGAAAGTCTCGGTGTCGCGTGCCGCGTCGAAGATGTCGTCGAATCGGGAAAGGACGTAATAATCGGAGCCATCGTCGTGGGTCGCCCGGTGGAGCGGAGCCTCATCACGTAGACGGGAGTAGGCCGGCCACGGGTCGCGCCAATCCTCCCTCCCTCGAAGGAAGTACAACGGATGCCGGTCGACGATGCTCATGGGGCTGATCAGTCTAGACCGTTGCGAAAATGCCACTTATTCGAAGAGCGACGGAGGGAAGCCGCCCTTGCTTATCGGGCCCCAGCGGGTCGGCTCGATCAGGATGACCGACTTTCCTTGATCGGACATGGCTTGTCGGTACTCGTCCCAGTCGGGATGCTCACCGGATATGCAGCGGTAGTACTCGACGAGGCCGTCGGCTGCCTCGGGCATGTCGTGCACCGTGGCAATCCCGTCGATCTGAACCCACTCGTGGTTGAAATCGTCGCCCATCACCAGAACCGATACCAAAGGGTTGGCTTTGGCGTTGCGGACCTTGGCTCTCTCGGGGTAGCTGGAGACCGCCAGTTGCCCGTTCGCGGTCATGCCGCCGGTCACCAAGCTCAGCTGAGGCCGGCCGTCTGATCGCGTGGTGGACATCACCCATCGGTTCTTGCCGTTCACGAACTGGGCCAGTTCGTCGCGCGTTACACGTCGATCGCTTGACTTGTACATCGCTCGCCTGTCATCGGCCGGGATCTTCTTCACCATCGCTGCTCTCGCTCTCTTTCGTTGGTGTTGATATTTCGGTTTGACGTTCGACTCGTTGCGTTTCCTACTCGAACGGGATCGCGTGTGCTTGCCGGTAGGCGGCGAAAGCTTCGTCCACGACTTGTTCGCTCAGGCCGAAATCGGCGAGTCGGTAGTTGTGCCTTCCGAAACGATTCTGGGGATTCGCGTCAAGGTAACGTCTGGCCGCGCTCTCGGCCTGGCCATTGAATTCGACTCCTGCCAATTCGCAGATGCGGTGGATTTCAGTGAGTGGATCGCTGATCAGGTCGTAGTACGAGATGTCGGTGAAGCGACCGGTGTCCGTTTCGGAGCGGACTTGCATCGCCAGATCGACCATCCTCTGCGTCTTGTAGCACCAGTGTCTGCCGATCTCGGTCGGGTCGACGTCATCGCTGAAGATGCCGCAGCTGTGGGCAACCATGCTGCAAAATGAGGCGACAGCGACCCGTGGGTCTCGGTGAGTCCAAGCGATTGTCGAATCCGGGAATACCTTGAGAAACACGTCGAGGTACTCCAGATGCTGCGGGGTCTTGAGCACCAATGCGCCAGTTGGCCGTTGCCAGCAGAGCACCTTCAGAACTCGGCGGAAGTACTCATATGTCGGCGTATGGTCTTGGTCTTCCAACCAGCGGGAATAGGTCGGCACAGCCATGGTCGCCTCCGCTGACTGACTCATGAAATCGAGGTCGAGCAGCAGAACGTCCTCTTCGGGTTCGGCGGGATCAATCTGATGGATCGTCATGAACTCAGGAGCGAGATAAGAAATCGTCTTCTCAGCGAGAACCGCGCGCCGTCGGCGAACTCTCTCAGAGGCTTTCGACGCGTTGGACGCAGGAACCGGGACCAAGCCTTCGCCGCCGGAGATCCCCCGAACCCTCGGAAGTGCATTCAAGGAGCGCTGCAGCAGGGTAGTACCGGTGCGCTGCAGTCCAGTGACCATGATGATCCGTTTGAGGTCGACAGACTCGATCTCAGGATGCCGTCGGAACAGATCTTCGATCCGCAACCGGTAAACCAGCGCACCGACGAGCCGTGACTTCTGAATCAACCTGCCGGTCGGGGTCATCCGGGCCTCGTCGTTGATCGACTCGACGAGCACCTCCAAAGCCCGCAGAAAGCGGTCGTCGCCGAAATCCGACAAGCCTGTCTTTCGCTGCGCAGCCTCAAGCAGCGCGTTGACCTCGAGACGGCCCGAGAGTCCAAAACGCTGACCTGTGCCACCAATTCGGTTGAAGATCTTGATGGGGACAGGCCGATAGGGGTGCGCGTAATCCGTGGAAGTCACGACACCGTCCAGTTGCCGGACCGCCTCAGGCCACTCACGGCGGTGACGAAGCGCGCGACCTCGTCTGAGTTGTTGTAGTAGTGGACCGAGGCTCGCACGAGCGAGGGGAGACCACGGTGACCAAGGTCGAGGCGCGCGTGGCTCGCCGGGGATGTCGTTGTGTTGATGCGATGCGCGGACAGTTGCGCTTGAACATCGGCAGAGTCCATGCCGTCAACGGTGAAAGTGACGATCCCGCCACGGACCGCTCCCTTGTCGTGTACCGACACGCCGTCTAGTCCACCAAGCGACTCGCGCAAGCTGTCAGCGAGTTCACACAAACGCTGACTGGTTGCCTCCACGCCCAAATTGAGTGCGTAGTCGACTGCAGCACCCAGACCCAGCTTCCCGGCGTAATTCGCCTCCCAGTTCTCGAAACGACGAGCACCAGAACGGATCTCATAGGTCGTGTCCGTGGTCCAATGCGCTGCGTGGAGGTCTAGGAAGGGGGGTTCGATGCGTTCCAGCGCTCGCGGGCCCGCATAGAGGAAGCCGGTACCACGAGGGCCTCTCAGGTACTTGCGCCCGGTACCCGACAACACATCGCAGCCGATGCGGCCCACATCGAGTGGCACCTGGCCGGCGGATTGACAAGCATCGAGCACATAGAACACGTCGTACTGTTTGCACAAAGCACCCACCGCTTCGACCGGATTGATTAAACCGCTGTTGGTCGGCGCATGGGTCAAAGCCACCATGGCCGCACCTCGGGCCAGTTCAGCCTCCAGATGCTCCAGATCGATCTGGCCATGCTCGTCGTCCTCTATGAGCACCGGCTCGATGCTGTGGCGTTTCTGCAGTTGCAGCAGGGCGATGACGTTGCTGACGTATTCGGCTCGACTCATCAGAACCCGATCAGCTTCGCTGAACGGGTAGCCATAAACCGCCATATCCCATGCGCGGGTGGCGTTCTCGACCACGGCCATCTGGTGGGGTTCAGCGCCGATCAGCTGTGCGAGCGAGTCGTACACGGCTTCGAGGCGAGTGCTTGCTTCGCCAGCAGCCTCGTAACCACCGATCATTGCCTCGCGTTCGAGATGCTCGACAACAGTGGAGAGCACCACCTTGGGTGGAAGCGCAGCGCCCGCGTTGTTGAAATGCAGAACATGGTCGACCCCAGGAGTGTCCTTGCGGATTTGGGTGAGCGGCAACCGCGGAATCACCGGCTCAGGCTACAGTCGCGTGGGCCAGCCACAAGAGGTATGCGTTGAGTCCCGAACGAGGCTTTCCAGCCGACGAATTCTCCGAACGAACCCGGCGCTGTCAAGAACAGATGGCCGAACGCGAAATCGCCGCGATCCTGGTCTGCACCGAACCTGAAATTCGTTACTTCACCGGATTTCATACCCCGTTCTGGCAGAGTCCGACACGGCCCTGGTTCACGGTCATCCCCGCGACGGGAAAGCCGATCGCGGTCATCCCCAGCATTGGCGCGGAGTCGATGCATCAAATGTGGATCGAAGATGTACGAACCTGGTCATCACCTCGTCCGAGCGACGACGGGGTCACCTTGTTGGCCGAATGCATCAAGGAGACAGTTGGTGATGGCGACATCGGTTTGCCGATGGGTCCTGAAACCCATGTGCGCATGCCGTTGCGAGACCTCGATCGCCTGCGTTCGATGATGGGCGAATTTGTCGACGTGACCGACATCATTCGCGGGTTGCGCATGGTGAAGAGCGAGCGCGAGATCGACAAACACCGCCATATCTGCACGGTGGTGTCCGACGCCTTCGACGAGTTGCCGAACCTTTTGTCCACCGGTATGACCGAGCGTCAGGCGTTCGCCGCGTTCCGCGCGGAGATCCTGCGTCAAGGCGCAGACGACGTTCCCTACCTGGTCGGCGCAACCGGACCGGACGGTGTCGCCGACATCATCAGGCAACCGTCTGATCGTCCAATCGACGATGGCGACCTGCTGATATTCGACACCGGCTCGACCTTCGACGGCTACTTCAGCGACTTCGACCGCAATTTCGCTTTCACCACAGCCAGCAAAGGAGCCCGCGGTGCCTACCGGGCGGTGTGGGAGGCAACCGAAGCCGGCCTCGCGGCGGTACGACCAGGCGCTACCACATCCCAGGTCTTCAAGGCGATGAACGAGGTGTTGAAGGCCAACGGCTCGTTGGGCAACGACATCGGCCGCATGGGGCACGGTCTCGGTACGCAGGTGACGGAATGGCCGTCCCTAATGGCCGATGACAGCACCGTCATCGAACCGAACATGGTGTTGACCCTCGAACCGGGGCTTTTGTGGGAGCCCGGCAAGGCCATGGTCCACGAAGAGAATCTGGTCGTGCGCGCAAGCGGCCCGGAACTGCTCAGCCGTCGCGCTGCGCCCGAACTTCCTGTCATCTGATGACTAACGAAGTTATCTCCTCGGACGAAATTGAGGCCTATTGGGCCAACGGCTACGCCTTTGTTGAGAATGCACTGACGCCGCACCAACTAGCAGCAGTCTTGAGCGACTTCGCAGGCTGGGTTGAAGAAAGCCGCGAGCACTCCGGACCATACGGCACCACGCCGGCCAATCGGCCCCGTTTCGACCTTGAGGTCGACCACACGGCACAGCGGCCCGCCCTGCGCAGGGTCGCGTCGCCGGTGGATGTCTCCGACTCCTATCTGGAGGTGATGCGCGACAACCGGGCGCTCGATGCCGTGGAACAGCTGATCGGTCCCGACGTCGAGTACAACAACTCCAAGATCAATGCCAAACATCCTGGTTCTGCCACCGAAGTGAAGTACCACCAGGATTTCATGTTCCAGCCCCACACCAACGAAGACCTGATCGCTGTGCTGTTCTTTCTCGACGATGTAACCCTGGAAAACGGGCCGCTCAAAGTGGTGCCGGGCACCCACCTCGGCGACTTGTTCGAACATTGGCACGATGGCGTGTTCACCGGCACGGTCACCCCAGAAGTGGAAGCAGCGCACTCCGATGCCGCTGTTCCGGTCTACGGCCCAGCAGGTTCGGCGTGTCTGATGCACACGCGCCTGCTTCACGGTTCAGCATCCAACACGTCTGATCGGCCCCGGACGCTGTTCATCTGCGAGTACCGCGCCGAGGACTCCAAGCCCCTGCAGGTCAATCACCTGCCAAGCGTCTACGAAGGCGAGGTTGTGCGCGGCGTCCGCACCAATCGCGTGCGTTGTTCGGCTTATGAGATGGAGTTTCCCGAAGTGCCGACCGGAGCATCATTCTTCTCCCAGCAGGCCAAGGCCGGCGGAGCGACGAGGTGACGGTTCCCGAACTCCAGAGGTTGCCTTTCGACACCGACGAAGGCTACGGATCGCGGGCACGCCTCGGTCTGATCGTCCTGCAGAGCGACCAGACCATCGAAGCCGAGGCTCGGATGCTCGACATTGAGGGAGTCGAGTTCTATCACTCGCGCATTCCCAACGATGTTGAGGTGACGCCCGAGACGTTGACCGACATGGAACAGCGTTTGCCGATCGCCGCGGGGCTGCTACCAGCTGATTTCGGCTTCGACGCCATCGGCTACGGTTGCACCTCGGCAGCCGCGCTCATCGGAGAGTCCGGAGTAACCGCAGACATCCAAGCGTCTCATCCCGGCGCGACTTGCAGCAACCCGATCACAGCAGCCGTCGCAGCCTTTCGTGCTCTGAGGGCAAAGCGGATCGCCGTGCTGACCCCTTACACCGCGGATGTCACGGCACCGATCGCTGCTTACTTCGCCGACGCTGGGCTTGCGGTCACTGTTCTTGGCTCCTTCTTGGAACCGAGCGACCTCGTCGTTGCTCGTATTTCCGAAGCGTCGATTTCTGAAGGGATCCGCGCTGTCGCGGGCGCTGACTGCGATGCGGTGTTCGTATCGTGCACAAGCCTGCGTGTCCTCGAGCGTGTTGCCGAGATCGAAGACGAGGTTGGCGTTCCCGTCGTGTCCAGCAACATGGCCCTGTTCTGGCATCTGCTCCGGCTCGCAGGAGTGAACGACGAACTCGATGAATACGGTCAGCTCTTCAAACGACAGATCCGGGCCTGACCCGGTTCACTGACGCTTGTAGACCTTTCCGTCCTTCATAACGAAGGCCACCTGCTGGGTGACCGTGATATCGGCTAGAGGGTCACCGGGCACACCGACGATGTCGGCCAGCATTTCGGGTGCTATCCGGCCGAGGTCTGGAGCGTCGACGAGTTCGGCGCTCACGGTGGTCGCCGCGCGGATGGCTTGCAGAGGTGTCATGCCTCGCTTCACGAGAACCACAAGTTCCTCGGCATTGCGACCGTGCCAAATTGCCGGAGCATCGCTGCCAGAGGCGATCTTGACGCCTGCCTCAATAGCGTTGGACAGCGACTCCTTCGATTTTGGGAACACCTCGGCTGCGCGTGCCTGAATCGACCGCGGATGAGCAGAGACGTCCCAGTTCTCGGTCAGCGCGTTGGTGGAAACCAAGAAGGTGTCGGTATCGAGCAGCCGTTGGATCGTGTCGCCGGTGATCATGAAACCGTGCTCAATACAGTCGATTCCCGCGTCTAGAGCGGCGTTGACGGCGACATCACCGTGGCAGTGGGTGGCGACCTTCAAACCCCGGCGATGGGCCTCGTCGGCAACAACGGTCAATTCGTCAGCAGAGTATTGCTGAGCGCCAGCTGGCCCAGAGTCAGTCATTACTCCGCCCGAGGCGCAGCACTTGATGAGATCGACCCCGTGCTTGATCTGGTAGCGCACGGCCTTGCGCACCTCATCGACCCCATCGGCGATGCCCTCCTCGACGGTCAAGGGCATGATGTGGGGCGCGAGCGAACTCTGGGCGCTGGGATCAAGATGTCCACCGCTGGGAACAATGGCGTGACCAGCCGCGTAGATCCGCGGACCGTCGACCCAACCAGCGTTGATGGAGTCGCGCAAGGCCACGTCGAGCACGTAGCCGCCGGTCTTCACGAAGAGTCCGAGGTTGCGAACGGTGGTGAAGCCGGCGCGCAACGTCCTCATCCCGTTGGCGACGGCCCGAAGGGTCATCTTGACGGGGTCGAGACGAACGGGATCGCTGAGTCCAGCGCCCGGCCCGCCCAACATCAGATCGACCTCCATGTCCATGAGGCCCGGGATAAGCGTCAGTTCAGGCAGTTCGATCAACTCGTCCGCGTCGCTCGCGGTGCTGGAGTCGGTGCCCACCTCGGTGATGCGGTTGCCCTCGACTCGGACATAACCGGAGTCGATGACATCGCCGCTGTCGATGTCGAGCACGCCCCGTGCATGCAGGACAGTCACGGTCGGTTCGGGCATTTGGAGTCCTTTCGCAGTGACTTCACCGTACGATCAGCCGTCGCCGCGGAGCAACATCACACCTGAGGGAGTGCCACCACCTGTCGCTACCACCGCGGTTCTGGCTCCGTTCACTTGTCGTTCGCCAGCCTGTCGGCGCAGCTGTAGCACGGCCTCGTGGATGAAGCCGAAGCCGTGGGTGCGGCCCTCAGACAGCTGTCCGCCGTGAGGATTCAAAGGGAGTTCACCATCGAGCGCGATGCGGCTGCCATCACCGACAAAATCTGTGGCTTCCCCGAAGCCACAGAAACCCAACCCTTCGAGCCAGCTCACACAGTTGAAGGTGAAGCCGTCGTAGAGCAGCGCCACGTCTACGTCTTCGGGCCGCAGATCGGTTCGAGTCCACAGGTGAGCGGACTGGCCGAGCACCTGCGGTTCGTGGGTCAGAGTGTCCTGGTCCCAGGAGACGCGTTCGAGAATCTGGGTGCCCACGGCTTCAACCCGAACCGGAGGATTCGGGAGGTCTTCGGCTGTGTCAGCGGCCGACACGACGACAGCGATGGAGGCATCGCACGGTACGTCGCAGTCGTAGAGCCCGAAGGGGCTCGTTATAGGACGCGCTGCGTAGTAGTCGTCGAGAGTCATCGGCTCGCGGTAGATCGCCAGAGGATTTCTTCCAGCGTTGCGGCGGGCGTTGATGGCGATGCGCGCAAACAGATCGCGGGTGGCGCCGTAACGATGCAGGTACTGGTTGGCATTCATGGCGATCCAGTTCGCCGCGGACATTGCACCGAAGGGCAAACGCCACTGCATCCAGTCAGAGCCGCTCGCGCCGCTGGTTGCACCCAGGCCTCCGCGAGCGGCGAATGTTGTTTCCCACACCGTTCGGAAGCACAGAACGTGTCGGCAAAGCCCTGACGACACCGCGAGCATCGCGGTAATGAGCGCACCTCCCGGTCCAGGAATGTCGCCGCCTCCGTTGATCCAGGTTGGTCGCAAGCGCAATGCCTCCTCCACGGCGGCCACTCCACCTTCGCTGAATCCCATTCCGGCGGGACCCGGGTAGGTGGACAAGCCGTCGATGTCGTCGGGGTTCAGCCCGGCGTCGGCAATCGCGGCAAGACAGGCGTCGGTGGCAAGAGACAATGGATCTCGCATGAGTCGCCGACCGATCTCAGAGCGCCCGATTCCAGACAGAACCACTTTGTGCTCGAAACGATCGCTGCTGGGCGCGGCGCGGGGAGCGGCCAGCTGCGGCTCGGGCACCGGGTTCTCGCGGGTAGCGCCGGTCGGCGAGAAAAGCGGAAGGTGGATGCCGTCCTGTTCCTCGAAGCAGACCTCGACCTCTTGGCCGATATGGACATCGTCAGGGTCGCATCCGACGATGTTCGTGGTGAGGCGAACATCAGTCGATTCTTCAAGCGCGACCACGGCGATGACGTACGGTGGGTCGCTCGTAGGCGTCCAACTATGAGAGTTGACCGTGTATCCAGCGACCGTGGCTCGCCCACACACCTCAGTCGGCTGCCAGTGGCTGCTGTGGCACGCAGGGCAGATCGGTGCGGGTGGGTGCACCAGAGTGGCACAGTCAGCACAGCCCTGGATCCGCAGGACGCCGTCGGCGCCCGAGGTCCAGAACCACTCGTTTTCGGGGTTGAGCTTTGGCAGGATACGCATGGTCAAACAAGTTCTAGAACGCATTAGTACTAGCACGCCGTGCCCCAAAGGAGGGTCCCTGGAACTTGTCGAGAGCAAAGCCCACGCTGTACCGTCGCTCAGCGGCCGCGGGGGAGTCCCTGGCGGATGCGAGGAGTGGTCCATGAGCCGGGTCTGGTCGAGGGTGGCGTTGTGAACGGAGTTCCCGCATGGTCGGGGCCGCGGACCGCCATCGTCACCGGAGGCGGCCGCGGGATCGGGTTCGCAATCAGTCGGCGCCTCTGCCTGGAGGGTGCTGCGGTCGCCATCTTCGAGCGCGATGGCGACAGTGCTCAATCCGCAGCAGCGGAGATCCACTCTCAGGGCGGTCGGGTCGTGGCGTGCGAGGTTGATGTCGCTGATCGACAGGCTGTTGACGCCGCGGTCGCCGCAACACGCGAAGAACTGGGTCCAGCCACGATTCTGGTCAACAACGCCGGAATATCGCCCTTCAAGAAGTTTCGGGAGCTCAGCCGCGAGGATCTTGAGCAGGTGTTCACGGTCAACGTTTACGGCATGTTCGATTGCTGCCAGGCGGTGCTACCAGACATGGTGGAGGCCGGCTGGGGGCGGATCGTCAACATCGCATCGTCGAGCGCGCAGACCGGCAGCGTCCTGCAAACGCACTACTCGGCCAGCAAGGGGGCAGTGATCGCTTTCACCCGTTCGCTCGCCCGTGAACTCGGCTCGAAAGGAATCACCGTCAATGCGGTGCCGCCGTCGTTCATCGAAACTTTAGGACTTCAACAAGCCGAAGAGAACGGTTATCTCGGTCCTGGTGTCGAGGTTCTGCTGCAGAGCATGCCGGTCAAGCGTGTGGGTGAACCAGACGACATTGCTGCTGCGGTCGCCTACCTGTGCCGCGACGACGCCAGCTTCGTCACCGGCCAGGTACTCGGTGTCAACGGAGGTCGGGTCATAGGTTGATCGGCGGTACCGCAACGAGCAGTGACCTGGTCAGAACGATTCGTACTCGACGGTCACTTTCTGGCCATGGGGGATTGATTGGCAGGTGAGAATCCATCCTTCGTCAATATCCTCCGGTCCGAGAGCCTCGTTGGCGCGCATTGTGACGGAGCCCTCGTGAAGCATGGCCATGCAGGTGGCGCAATTGCCAGCCTCACAGGAGAACGGCGGGTCCAGGCCGCCGGCCCGAGCCGTTTCCAAAATCGTGTCGCCCGCGTTGTAAGCCACCTCGGTTCGCCGGCGATCAAGAATGATCGTGACAGTCTCAGTGGTTTCATCAGTGTCCGGGGCACGATCGCTCACAGAGCGACGCTACCTGGGCTAGACCCCTGCGACATCGCTGAAACCGCTGAGGAATTGAGAAGAACAACTTGATTGAAGTGTTGATTGTTCAGCCTTCGCGGGTCTATCGGGCGTTGTGGTTCTCGATCACCGGTGACGAACTAGTCGGTCCAGTCGATTTGGTCTTGGCGTGTCGGTTGGCGGCCTGTGCGGAACGGGCACAACGGTGCAGCGACGAGCAGGATCCGTTGCCAGTCCGTCGTGACGTTACGAGCGTCAGATCGCCAGGCGAGCAGATCGCCATCGGTTCTTCGAGCTGTCTCAGCATCGGCCCAAGACTGCCAGTCAGGCAATGCCCAGAGCAGGATCGCCTCGTCATCGTCTCGCATGGCCGTGCTCCAAGCGCCCACAACCTTCCACCCGTATTGCTCGTATGAGGCCCTAGCCGAGGTGTTGGCGAGGTCCAGCAGCTCCAGGGCGGTGTCGGGTCGGCAGCTCAAGATCTCATGGGCGAACACAGTCGCCCGAGTGCCGCTCGACAGGGACTCTTCGATGGTCGGCATCCAGGGGGCGGGGAGAAGGATCCGGTCAAAACCGCCGCGGCGGAACTCGGCCGCGGCGTTCCACCAACGTTCGAGTTGGGGATCCTGAAGTCCTGTACCGACCGCTTCTCGTTCGAAGGAGCTGGCCAGTCCATTCAGGCCAGCTTCCTCCCAGATATTGCAGACCTGCGGCCAATTCCCTGTGCTCCCCAACACGGCCCACATGCCGAACAGCAACTGGCCGCGCTCTTCTTGGGCGGTGGGACTCCAGTTGGCAGCCATGTGTTGCATGTAGTTGGCCCGGTTGGCTCCCCGGATATCGATCAATTCGTGGATGTATGCGCGGTCGTTCACGGCACCTCCAGCGCGTTCCAATGCATCTGTTTCGACAAACGCAAGAGATCTGGGTCGCGTTCGGCGATCGACGTGGCCAACTCGGCAGCGCGTTGACGCAATGCTGCTTGAGGCACTACTTCTGAGACAATGCCCAACTGGCGTGCCCTCTCAGCGTTCAGCCGTTCGTGAGCGCCGAGCAAGGCCATCCTGCTCACGGTCTCCATGGGTGCCTTCTTGAGCAACCCGATGGTCTCGAACGCGGACACCTGGCCGATCGACACGTGAGGATCCAAGAACGTGGCGTTGTCTGCAGCGATGACCAGGTCGGCATCGGCCACAAAATGCAGGCCTCCTCCAGCGCAAACCCCATTCACGGCTGCGAGCACGGGTTTGCGTACACCGCAGTGCCACGAAGTGATACGCAGGGTGAAGTCACGGGTCTGGCGTGAACTGGATCGAAGCGCTTCGGGGTCGTTGGCAAGCTGCTTCACATCCAAACCCGTTTGAAAGCAGTCACCGTTGCCGGTGTTGACGATCGCCCGGATCTTCGGATCATCGTCCAACTCTCGCCATGCAGCCTCAAACTCGGTGAACATGCGAGCATCGATGGCGTTGCCGGATTCAGGTCGGTCGAAGATCAGCCAACCGACCGGGCCGTCGCGCAGGACCTCGAGCGCCTGGTAGTTCACGGTTCCGGGGCTTCCTGCAGCAGTTCCAACACGTTGCCTTCGGGGTCGGTGAGCAGTGCGTAGCAGGCTCCGGGGCGGTGGTTGGTGACATCGGTAAGCACGGTGCCGCCGTGGGCTTTCACCTGCGCGACCTCGCTGGCCACATCGCTCACATGCAGCGCCGTATACGCCCAACCGACCCGCTCATGCCAAACAGCCGGCGGCGGTTCGGGTTCACGAGGATCGTTCGGTTGGAACAGCTTCAGCTGCGCCGCGTCACGGACCAGCCGGTAGACCTCGCCTTGAGAAAAACTGAGTTCCCTCTTGACAGAGAAACCCAGAGCTTCGCAATAGAACCGCACCAGACCAGCGATATCACCGGTCACGATTCCGGCTTCGAGCCGTATCTCAGACATCACAACTCCCAGCCAGTTCCCGACGCAGAACCTTGCCGGCGTCGTTTCGGGGCAACTGCTCCACCCATTCGAAACGTGCAGGAACCTTGTAAGGGATCAGATGCTCGCGACAAACAGCCTCGAGGTCTCGGTTGGCATCACCGGCGACGAATGCGACCGGCAACTCACCGAGACGGTCATCGGGCACGGCGACCACCGCGGCCTCGCGGATACCAGGGATCGAAAGCAACACCTCTTCAACCTCCGTCGGGTACACCTTGTTGCCGCCCCGGTTGATCATCTCGCTCAAACGTCCCTCGATCCACACGAAGCCCTCCGCATCGATCCGCGCGAGGTCACCAGTTCTTACATACCCGTCGTCGGTGATCCGGTCGCTGAGGTCGCTGCCGTCCGCATAGCCATCGGCTCGGCTGGGTGGGAGCACAAGCAACTCTCCGACGCTCGACCCCTCGGCCGAGTCGACGCGGATTTGCACGCCCGGATGAGGGCGTCCGACCGCCCCGATCTTGTCTGGATGTTGCTTGGCGTCAGCCGCGGTCCAACCGATCACCTCACCGATCTCAGCCTGTCCGTAACCGTTCAACACGATCACCCCGAACCTCTCGTTGAAACGGCGGGCATGGAACGGTGAGAGGGGAGCGGTGATTGAGCGGACATAACGCAGTGGAGAAAGCGATTCGAGCGCCGGGTCGTCGTTCAACATGGCCATTGCCGCTGGTGGAAGAACGGTAGAACGGATGGAGTGTCGCGAGACCAGGGTCGCGAAGTCAGCGGTCGAGAAGCGGTCCATCATCACCAGCGGGGCTCCCGCTCGCAGGCCGAACAATGCGTTGTAGAATCCGGCATTGAGGGCCAGCGACACGGGAATCAGATTCGGCGACGGATCCTTGTCGGGATCGCGAGGCTTCGAACGCAGTGGACCAAGCACCCGGTCGATAATCTCAAGGTACGACTCGTGGGTGTGCAGGACGGGCTTGGGTTGGCCGGTGGTGCCCGACGTCCAGAGCACGAAGGCCACGCCCGGCTCGTGTCTGGTGTCGTTGTCGCCTTGTTCAACGCCGGCGGAACTGACCACCGCGGCAAAATCGATATCAGGTCGAGGGTTGCGGGGATTGACCGGTACGAAGACTTGGTTGTTCTTCCACACCGCGAACATCCCGACCAGCATGTCGATACCCTCCGCGACGACCGCCACCGTGGTACCGGCCGGGTTGGTCAACTGCTTGGAGAGGCGGTCCACGCGTTCAAGAACTTCGTCTTTGCACAACGTGCGGTGAAGATCGTGTACGAGCGGATCAGAGCCGTGAGCCGGGTGATCTCCCAACAGCGAGAACAAATTAGACTTCACTGCAGCGGCTTCCAGTCAGGCTCGCGTTTGTCGGCGAAGGCCGACGGGCCCTCGGTCTGATCGGGATGGCCCCACATCGATACCAAGTGCTTGGCGCCTTGCTTGCAGGCATCGGTGAGCCCCTCTTCGAGCGCGCCCCAGAGGGCCTTCTTGGTGGCGGCCATCGCCGCGGGCGAGTTCCTGGCGATCGTCTCGCCCAATTCCTGGGCGCGGTCACGGAGACTGTCGGGTGGGTCGACGACTTCTGAGATCATTCCGAGCTCGTAGGCACGCTGCGCGCTCATGCGTTCGTACTTGCCCAGAAATGCCATTCGCATCACCGCCTCGACAGGCATTTTCTTGATGAGCCCGATGGCCTCCACGGCGACCACCTGACCGACCGAAGTGTGAGGATCGAAGAACTGTGCGTCGCTGGCCGCGATCACGATGTCGGCGTCAGCTACCCAATGGAAACCGCCACCGCAGCAGATGCCGTTGACGGCTGTGATCACCGGCTTCCAGACTCCTTGGTGCCACGACGTGAAGTGCACGTCAAAGTCTTCCATCGACTGGCGGTAGCGCTCCATTCCGATGCCGTCCGAGGCCAACTCGCTCACGTCGACGCCTGTCTGGAAATCACGGCCGTTGCCGGTGTGAACGATCACCCGAACGGCGGGATCGGCGTCCAGTTCGCTCCAGGCGTCAGCGAATTCGTCTCGCATGGCGGAATTCATCGCGTTGCGGACATCGGGACGGTCGTTGATCAGCCAACCTACTGGCCCGTGGCGCTCGACGATGAGATGTTGGTATGTCATCTAGGGGTGTCCTCCCAACTCGCTCCATGGTAGGGGTCAGGCTCTCGGGGCAATCCGAGCACTTTTTCACCAATCACGTTCTTGTTCACTTCCGTGGTGCCGCCTTCGATGGTGTTGGCGCGGCTCCGCAGCATTCCAGACACTTCGTAGGGGAGCGCGTCGTGATAGCTGTGGGCCGCATCGAAAGCTTGTGCAGCGGGCCCCAACATGTCACACGCGAGCAGTTGTATCTGTTGATTGAGGGCACCCTGATGCACCTTTCCGACCGAGGCCGCTGCTCCAGGGGTTCCACCGGCGGAGACGGTGGCTCTGACTCGTTGGTTGGTCCAAGCCCGAATGCGTTCCTCGGCATACAACCGGGCCAGACGATCGCGAGTGATCGGGTCGACGGTGCATTCCTTCGCTTTGTCGATGAGGCGCGATATGCCGCTTCCGCCGATGCGATCAACACCTCCCGAGCCTGAACCCGCCACCATCTGGCGCTCGCCGGCCAGTGTGGAAGCCGCGACTCGCCATCCATCGCCTTCAGCGCCCACCCGCTGAAAGTCGGGCACTCGGACTTCGTCCAGCCATACCTCGTTGAAATCGACTGAACCTCCCAGATGGCGAAGCTCGCGAACTTCGACACCGGGGCTACGCAGGTCCACAAGGAAGTAGGTGATCCCCTTGCGTTTGGGCACCGCCGGGTCGGTCCGAGCCAGACAGATCGCGAATTCGGATTCATGTGCCCAGGTGCTCCAGACTTTCTGGCCGGAGAGCACCCATTCGTCCCCGTCGCATTGGGCGCGCATTGCCAGAGCAGCAAGATCAGACCCGGCACCGGGCTCGCTGAACATCTGGCACCAGCGTTCGGTGTTGGCCACCATCGGCGGCAGGAAGCGAAGTCGCTGATCCTCAGTCCCGTGGGCGAACAACGCGGGCGCCATATTGTGCAAACCGAGCGGATTCAAACGCCCGAGGTTGAACGGAGCCAAACGCTGTTCGGCGAGCCGAGCTTGATGCGGTTCCAAGTTGAGGCCCCCGTAGTTGACCGGCCAGGAGGCAACCACCAGCCCGGATGCCGCAAAAGCCGGGTACCAGGCGCGGTAGGCGGCCCGGCTGCGCACGGCGCGGATCGCCTGGCGTCCCTTGAGCGAGGCGACACGCCAAGGCTCCGGAACTGCCACTTCGATCCAGGCATCCACAGCAGCGACGATTTCGGCGTCGTTTGAGTTTGGCCCGATCGCTAGTCGGCTCGGTCTATCCACTGGTCTCCCTGCTCGTCTCGTCTTGGTGCTCGGCCAGAGCCTGACGTCCCAACGATTTGGGGGCGATCAGCAGATAGCTGGTGAGAATCAGTTCGCGCAACTCAGCAAGATCTGCCGTGTCCCCAAAGGTCATGGACACCCAGCCGAAACGCCCGACGTAACGGGCGAGTTCGAAGCGGGGGTCATGGAGCAGGGCTTCGAGTTCCTCGGGGTCAGCCTTGACTGTCATGGCGGTTTCACCCGGAAAGCAGAAGATCTTCTTTCTGACCCGAAAATTGATGTCGTCCCAGGTTGTTTCCTCGGTTGCTTCGGGCAATGCCAGGGCGATTCTTCGGATCTCTGAAACCATGTCCATCGTCCCAGTCTGCCTGAAGCTGTGCCTGGGCACCCAGACTGCGAACATGTGATAATTCCGATGTGCAAAATCTGCGAATTGCGTTCTCGCATCGCAACGACGACCTCGACGAACTCGTGTTGCCATGATGATCACCGTTAGACCGATTTCTGGTGCGATCGGAGCTGAGATCTCCGGTGTCGACCTGTCGAGACTGAGCGATGAACTGGTGCGAGAAATTCGTGCCGCTTGGCTCGAACACCTGGTTGTGT
Organism: Acidimicrobiaceae bacterium; assembly: GCA_009845995.1. Taxonomy (GTDB): domain Bacteria; phylum Actinomycetota; class Acidimicrobiia; order Acidimicrobiales; family Aldehydirespiratoraceae; genus VXYK01. The sequence continues at coordinate 251,345 of VXYK01000055.1, forward strand.
TCTTTCGGGAGCAACCGCTGAGCAAGGCTGACTTCCTCGCATTCGCCGAAGCGATCGGCGAACCGGCCCGTTATCCGTTCCTCCCGAGTATCGACGAGTTCCCTGAGATCATCGAAGTCAAAAAGCTCGAGTCGGAGACTGCGAACTTCGGCGGCATCTGGCACAGCGACACGGTGTACCTCGATGAACCGCCGATGGCGTCAATGCTGTTGGCTTGGGAAGTGCCACCATTCGGTGGCGATACAGAGTGGGCCAACATGTATGCCGCCTATGAGGCCCTGTCAGACAATCTGAAGGCTTTCCTCGGTTCGCTCAACGCGGTTCACAGCTCGGCGCTCGCTGATGTATCGAAGACCCGGGAAGATCGCATCGCAGAGACCGGCGACGAGACCATTGCCGATCAAGTTTTCGAATCCGTTCATCCTGTCGTGCGCACACATCCCGAGACGGGTCGCAAAGCGCTCTATGTCAACGTGGCGCACACGCTGAAGTTCGAGGGAATGACCCAAGCAGAGAGTCGGCCGTTGCTCGAGTACCTGTTCACGCATCAGACCCGAGCGGAGTTCACCTGTCGATTCCGCTGGGAAGTGGGCTCGATTGCGCTGTGGGACAATCGTTGTGCAATGCACAACCCGATCAACGACTACCACGGCTACCGTCGCGTGATGCATCGAATCACGCTGCGCGGCGACGTGCCCGAGTGACTGGTGAAATACCCGCTGTGAGTCGGGTGAGCATCCCGGCGACAGTGTTCGCGATTATCGACCGGCTCGGTGACGCCGAAGCGGCCGTGTCCCGCAACCAAAGAGTCACCTTCAGGCAACTCGGCGAGCGGATTCAAGCAATGGCGGCGGCGTTGATAGCCAGTGGTGTTTCCCATGGCGATCGCGTCGCCGTCTGGGCACCGAACAGTGCCGACTGGGTCGTTGCCGCAGTTGGGCTGCAAAGTGTCGGTGCAACCCTGGTGCCGATCAACACGCGCTACAAAGCAACAGAAGCGGCACCGATCCTGGCTCGCACCAAGGCAACCACCCTCTTCACCGTCACCGGGTTCTTGGACATCGACCCAGTTCAGATGCTGGCGGTGAGCGACGCCGACCTGGCGGATCTGATCGACATCGTCATCATCGACGGCGGAACGCCCGACGGCACCGTGTCCTTGTCCGATTTCCTCAGCCGCGGGGATGACATCGACAAAGCCGCCGTTGAAGCTCGGCGCGCCGCGGTCGGCCCGGAAGATCTGTGCGACATCATGTTCACCTCGGGAACCACCGGTGTCGCCAAGGGTGTGATGATGAACCACGGTCAGACGCTCGAGCAGTTCGACGCCTGGTGCGATTTCGCCGGTCTTCGCGAAGGTGACCGCTATCTCATCGCAAATCCCTTCTTCCACATGTTCGGCTACAAGGCGGGATGGCTGGCGTGCTTGTTGCGCGGCGCGACCATGTTTCCGATGCCGGTCTTCGATGTCGAGGACGCACTCCAGGTCATCGAGCAGGAGCGGATCACGGTGTTCCCCGGTGCGCCGACGCTCTACCAGATGATTCTCGACCATGGCGCCACAGCATCAGCTGACCTCTCCTCCCTACGGGTCGCTGTCACGGGCGCCGCCGATATTCCTGTGGAGTTGATTCGGCGGATGCACACTGAGCTTCCGTTCGAGACGATCATGACCGGCTACGGGCTCACCGAAGCATGCACTTGCAGCGGGACCCGACCCGGTGACGATTTCGAGACCATCGCCACGACATCGGGAAGTCCGGCAGCCGGCGTGGAGATCCGGATCGTGGGTCCGGACGGCTCCGCGTTGCCACGAGGAGAAGTGGGGGAGATCGTCGTGCGAGGCAACAACGTGATGCAGGGTTATCTGGACGACCCTGTCGCCACAGCCGAAACGGTCGACGCCGATGGCTGGCTGCACACCGGCGACCTCGGGACGATGGATGATCGCGACTATCTCAAGATCGTGGGGAGGCTCAAAGACATGCTGATCGTGGGGGGTTTCAACGCCTACCCCGCCGAGATAGAGAACATCATGCTCAGCCACCCGGCAATCGCAGCGGTGGCGGTTATCGGAGTAGCCGACACGCGCCTCGGAGAGGTCGCGAGAGCCTTTGTCGTACCGGTTTCTGACGGCTACACCGACGAGGCGGAGATCATCGCTTGGTGCCGCGAACACATGGCAAACTTCAAGGTGCCGAGGTCGATTCGGTTTCTCGATGAACTGCCGTTGAACGCAACCGGAAAGGTCATGAAAGAAGAGCTTCGTAGGCAGCCTTGAGCTCGCGTCGGAGCACCTTGCCCGATGGTAGGCGGGGGATGGAGTCAACCACCCAGAGGTCCGCGAGCCGTTTGTAGGTCGCCAAGGTGTCTGCCACCAGGGTCTTGAGTTCTTCAACCGACACAGACGCCCCGTCGCTCAGCTGCACAGCGGCGATCACGGCTTCTCCGGCAGCTTCGTCGACAACGCCGAAAACCGCGCAGTCCGTGACCTCCGGGTGACCGTGCAACACAGCTTCGATCTCTGCCGGCGCGACTTGAAAGCCCTTGACTTTGATCATCTCTTTGACACGGTCGGTGATGTGGATCCAGCCTTCGGGTTCGAGCCAACCAACGTCGCCTGTGCGGTACCAACCGTCAGCGAAGGCTTCGGCGTTGGCCTCCAAGGGCAGATAGCCGCTCATCATTGAGGGCGAGCGAACTTGGATCTCTCCAATGCCGCCGGGTTCCAGAGTTGCACCGGTTTCGAGATCCACAATTCGCATCTCTAGGTCGTGAATCGGCAAGCCGGCGGAATCAAGACGCCAACTGTCGGGGTGTCCAACCGGGTTGCTGCTGATGACCGGGACCTCGCTGGCTCCGTAGGCTGCCAGAAAGCGGGCTCCCGACCGTTCGGTGACGCGCTGCGCGACGCTTTCGGTCACCGGGGTGGCACCCCACATGATGTAGCGCAACGATGAGAGATCGAACGACTCGAGATCGGGATGGTTCGCCATGGCTAGAGCTATCGGCGCTACGGCCATTTCCAGGGTGATTCCGTCGGCCTCAATGCAACGCAACAACTCGTCTAGGTTGAACCGGGGATGCAACCGCACCGACGACCCCGCCGAGACCGATGCGAACATGTTGAGCAATCCGAGTATGTGAAACGCGGGCGTCGCGATCTGGAACCTGTCGCTCGCAGACAACCCCAGTGCAGAGACCCAATGGGCGGTAGCAGCCCCGAGGGATGCATGCGTGTGCCGAACGGCTTTGGGAAGGCCGGTCGTGCCCGAACTGAAGACCAACACGGCTTCGGTGTCGTCCCAGTCCGCTTCCAAGAGCGGTCGAGCATCTGTGGCGGGAGGAACGTCGTTGTCGAGATGCAAGATTCGGTCGCTGAAACGTGGCGGCAACCGCTCATGGGTGTCGCCATCGCAAATCAACAGGACCGGTTCGGTGAGCTCGGTGGCGTGGGCGATCTCGGTTTCTTTCCAAGCGGGACTGATCATCACAACCGACGCGCCGACCTTGAGAATGCCGTACAGAGCGGTAAAGAACTCCGGACGATTGGAGGCCATCATCGCAACACGATCGCCGAGTCCGATGCCGCGTTTCTCCAACGTGTCCGCATAGGCGTTGCTCAGCGTCTCAACCTCGCCATAGGAGATCGAATTGTTCCCAAATCGGATAGCCGGTGCGTTCGGATTGTGTTCGGCCGCTGCTGAAAGTCTCGACTGAATACTCTGTCCGGAGGGGTACTCAAGGGGCGCAAAACCGAGCATGCGAACTTCCGAATTGTGTGCGAGAATGACGTTCTCCCACAACGATACTCCCCACGACCTGCGGAGGCCCTAATGCCCGGCGTTGATCCCTCCACCGTCGCCGACCGACTCGAAATCACCGATCTGTGCGCCCGTTACGCCATGCATCTGAGCCGCTTCGAAGTCGACGAACTCATTGAATTGTTTCTCCCAGACGGCACTTACACCGCCTTCGGCGAGGTGTACGCAATGGATCTGTTCCCGAAACTGGTCTCAAGCGCTCCCCGAGGGCAACTCATCGTCAACCCGCCGGTGATCACCTTCGACGGCGACGAGGCCAACGGTGAACAGCACTACACCTTCACAGACCAGAAGACCCACGAGGTGCGGCTTGCTTGGTACAGCGACCAATATCGGCGCACCGCCGATGGTTGGCGCTTCGCAAACCGTTCAACGACCTTCCTGCGACGCGGCGGCGGATATGACAGCGGCGACACCCATGATCCGGTAAGAAGCTAGGGTCTCCCCCCGATTCCGCCAACGATGAAGGCCCACATCTCCTCGGCGCTTGCTTCGTGCGCCTCGGAGTCGCCACCAACGTTCATGCTGTAAGCGTTGAACATCGTGGTCTGCAGGATAAGCGCGGCGCTTCGGCGTGGGTTCGCCAGTGTGAGCGCACCGGATTCCTTGGCCTCTTCGAGCAGTTTGAGGAGCAAATCGAACAACGGAGCGCTGGCACTCCGGGCCTTCTCTCGATCGGTGGCGAGCAACCCCAACAGAAAGTCGGCCATGGAACGCACCGCGAGGTGTGGTGCCGGCGGCACTTCGATGGGGTCGGCCACGCTCCACTTGTAAAGGGTCGTCACAAATAACCGGAGTCGTTGCATCGGGTCTGTTTCTGAGGCCAGCGTTTCGAGCAGGGTTACCGACGCAGCTTGCATCGACCCCTCGTACACGGCGAGCAGCAGGTGTTGTTTACCGTCGAAGAACTGGTAGAAGCTGCGCAGAGACTGGTTGGAGCGCGCAACAACATCCTGCACGGTGAAATCGAGTCCGTCGTTCTCGCGGATCAGTTCGACCGTGGCATCAAGGAACCGCTGCACTCGTTCTTCGGCCCGGGACCGAGCTCCGTCAAGTGAGCGTGCCACGGCGCGGTCGCGCCAGGGGGCCTGGGAGCCAAGATCTGGAGCGTGGGCGTCGGCGTTGGTCACAGCGGTTGAGTGTAGTAGTCGTCAAATCACGGGTTCGTCGACGAGGTCGAGGTAGGCCGCTCCGGAATCTGGAACACGGGGTTGCTTCCAGGCTTCGACCGGGAACGAGGCATTGACCACCGAGAAGAACAGCCTCATCAGATTGCGGGCGTCTTCAGGCAGGTCGTCTAGTTCGAATTGGTCGAGATAGGCGAGGGCATCGGCCATGCGTGGCACCGCAGCATCGTAGAGTTCCTGCAACTCAGGCATGGAACTGGCAAGTCGCGCGGTGTACCGCTGACGTTCAGTGGCCAGGCTCCACTGCTCTGCGAAACGTTCAAGATCAGCGAACTCCTCTGGCAGCATCCGCGAAGACATGGTTCCTCCTAGGTGGCAACCGAGACGACAGTCTCGTTTTCGGCTTGGTGTGCCCGAATCCGGTCAGCGACGGTTTTGTGAAGGTTTCGAGGGAGGATCTCCTGATCACAGAGTGGGAACTCGGTGACGGCACGTGACTTCAGGCTCCGCTGGGTTGCTTCGAGGGTGTTGCCGTCTTGAAGCGCGTATTCCTTGAAAGTCACCGCGGCAAGTTCCTGGCGCATTCGATCGGTGGCGTTGCGCGGCGGAGCGAAGTAGAGACGGCCCTCGAAGAGATGCTTGTCGTAGGCAAGTGGCCAGTAGTGATAAGTCAGATACCAACCGCGTTCCCATACCAGGATGACGTAGTTTGGAAAGACTTGGAACGTGTCGGCGCCCCATGCCCGGTGACGGGCGGGGTTGAGCCCTGGAGGCAATTCAGAGAGGTCTACGCCCGGCGGCTGTTCCCAGGGGCCGAACAGCCCGCTGCGAAGAATCCGTTCGATGGGTTTCACCATCTCTAGGTCTTTCGGAGGTGACATGCCTCCCCAGGTGGACACCACGCCGTGGCCGCTGTCACCGAACAGATCGTAATGCAGCGCTTCGAAACCGAACTGTTGCAGCTTCACCGACTCAGACGCCACTGCTTGGTTCTGGTGCAGCACCGGGGCGTGGTAGAACTCCGAGAAAGCGTCGTTGAAGAGCTTCCAGTTGGCGCCCACAATCGCTCGGTACCCGATAGTCTGGGTCATTTCGCCAAAGGGATAACCGCTCAAACCGGTCGCAACCTCGCCAAGAAAGTCGAGCAGTGTCTCGGCGGGTTCGGCCGCGAAGTTGACGAAAATGAAACCTTCCCAGGTTTCGCAATGCACCGAGACGAGCGGATAGTCGGCTTTGTCCAGGTCGAAGAATTCGCTTTCTTGTTGAACGAAGTTGAGTTCGCCGTCGAGGCCGTAGCGCCAACCGTGGTACTTGCAGGTGAACTGACGGCACGTACCTTTGACCTCTTCGCCGGGATAGTCCTGCCAGACAAGCTTGTTGCCGCGGTGGCGGCACATGTTGTGAAACGCCCGCACGGTGCTGCGGTCTCGGACGATGATGATCGAAGTGTCGACGCAATCGAGTTCTTTGGTGAAATAGCTTCCGACTCTTGGCAGTTGTTCGATCCGTCCGACGTTGAGCCAGGTCTGCTTGAAGATCGCAGCTTTTTCGAGTTCGTAGTAGTCCGGCGATATTGAGTCCTCGTAGTTCACCGGAGCCGTGCCGAGTTCGGGGAAATGTTCAGTCCAGCTGCCCTCAACCGGCTTCGGGAAATGTGCCATCTCTCACCTCATGATTTGATCTGCTCAACATAGCCGCGATCGGAAATCACGTTCTCATTGTCTGCAGATCTAGTTCTCAGGCTGCACCTAGGGCAAAGCCGAGTCCTGCAGATCGGGGTCGACTTCAAGGCCGAAACAGTTGAAGGCAACTGCCAGTGTGTCGTAGGCACCGACAGTGAACAGCAGGTCGATGATCTGTCGAGTGTCAAGGTGTTCGGTCAACCTGCTCCATGTATCAGCGCTAAAGACCGAGTCGTGGCGGAGTTCGTCGACAGCTCGGAGCAGCAGTGCTTCGATTGTCGAGAGTCCTTCTGCACTAGGACCGATCGCTACCGCGTCAATCTGTTCCTCTGAGAACCCTAGTTCTCGAGCTACCGCGGCATGCTCGGCCCATTCATACTCAGAACCCCGCAGCAAGGCCACTCGCATCACTACCAGTTCGAGCAATCGCTCGCCTAGGGTGTTGTGATAGAGCACATGGCGGTTGAAGGATAGAAATGCTCGGGTGAGGTCAGGGTGGTGTGCCAATACCGCGAACGCTCCGGCGACCCGTTTCCCACCCGACTCGCGGTTGGCTCGTCGTGTTGCATAAACGGAATCGGGAGGCGGTTTCATGACCGAGAACGCTTCTACGAGGTCATCGCGCCATTGTTGGACGGGCAACGGCGGAATATGAGGGTCCTCTGGCGACTTCGGCACGGATGCAACCGTAGTCCCGAATGCGGGAAGTAGCCTCTCCAGCATTGAGAACGTTGTTCCGCTAGCGATGTGTGAAATAGGGTCAGGCAATGCGAGTGGGACTCATGATCGGACCCGAGCGACATCGCTACCACACCAAGGTGCAGCGCCTTGTTGAGGACGCGTGCTGGGCCGACCGGGCAGGGTTCGCCTCAGCTTGGATCCCGCAGATCCCCGATGAATTCGATGCGATGACCGCGGTAGCTCTGATGGGACACCAGACAAACCGCATCGAGTTGGGCACCGCGGTGGTACCCACACAACCTCGACACCCAGTCGCTCTGCTGCAGCAGGCACTTTCGACGCAGTTGGTTTGTGAAGGACGTTTCACTCTGGGTCTGGGTCCTTCTCATCATTGGATCATTTCTGACATGCTCGGGCTCGACTATGGACGCCCAGTCGCCCAGGTCCGATCCCTTCTCGACGTGCTCGATGCTGGTTTCGCGGGACCAGGAATGCTTGAGGTTGACAACGAGCATTACACCATTCACAACCCGCTAGAGGTAACCGACAAGACCGCGACGCCAGTGTTGTTGGCGGCGCTGGGGCCGCTGATGTTGCGTCTGGCAGGGGAGCGGACCGATGGCACGATTCTGTGGCTGGCCGACGAGAAATCGATCGGCGAATACATCGCTCCTCGCATCGTCTCTGCAGCGCAGTCCGCGGGACGCGAGGCGCCCCGGATCGTAGCCGGTGTCCCAGTTTGCCTGTGCGCCAACAGCGAGATTGAGGCGGCCAAGGAGCGGACCGACCGGATTCTGTCCGAAGCTGAGATCTCTCCGAACTACCAGCGTCTGTTGGATCGGGGCAACGCGACTTCGGTATCCGACATCTTGGCCGCTGGTGACGAAACGGCCGTCCTCGACCGGTTGCGTTCCTTCGCCGACGCAGGAGCGACCGACGTGTCGATCCGGGTGGTTCCGATCGGCAACGGACGAGACGAGCTACTCGCATCGAGCCGCCGCACCCGAGACTTCCTCGCCGACCTCGCACCGGAGATCCCATGACTAGCGACGCGGTCTATTACGACCCCTACGACTTCGAGATCGACGCCGATCCCTATCCCACCTGGAAACGGATGCGCGACGAGAGTCCGCTGTACTACAACGAAAAGCATGATTTCTACGCGCTCACCCGCTGGGATGACGTTGAAACAGGATTGAAAGACCACAGTCGGCTGATCTCCAGTCGAGGCACGGTTCTTGAGCTGATCAAGGCAGACATCGAGATGCCCGCAGGGATGGTGATCTTCGACGATCCTCCCAGTCACACGGTTTATCGGGGTCTGTTGTCGCGAGTGTTCACACCGCGGCAGATGAACGCGATCGAGCCGCAGGTCCGCCGCTACTGCACTGAAGCCCTTGATGCGTTGGCCGGCTTGGATCGATTCGATGTTGTCGAGACGTTGGCAGCCAAGATGCCCATGCGAGTGATCGGCATGTTGTTGGGCATACCCGAAGCCGACCAGCAAGCGCTGCGCGAACAGGCTGACGAGGGTCTGCGCCTGTCAGAAAGCGGTGCACCGGACGCCAGAGCCTTCTCCGATCTCAGCAATGCCGCAGCGGAGGGTAATTTCGGTGAGTACCTCGACTGGCGCCTTGACAATCCCGCCGATGACATCATGACCCAACTGCTCCAGGCCACCTTCGAGGACCACACAGGCGTGACGCGCAGTCTGAGCCGCGATGAAGTTCTCGGTTACATCTCTTTGTTGGCAGGAGCCGGTAACGAGACCACGACCAAGCTGATCGGCCATACCCTGCGCACACTCGCACTTCACCCGCAACAACGTGCCGAGATCGTCGCTAATCCTGCGCTGATCCCACAAGCGATCGAAGAATCGCTGCGTTTCGAAGCACCGTCACCGGTGCAGGCCCGTTATGTTGCCGAAGACCTCGTATGCCACGGTCAGAAGGTGCCCACCGGAAGCGCCATGCTGTTGGTCAACGGTTCGGCCAACCATGACCAGCGACAGTGGGGCGAGACTGCCGATGATTTCGACATTCATCGCCGGATCGGTCACCACCTGTCGTTCGGCTATGGCGTGCATTTCTGCCTGGGAGCGGCGCTTGCCCGACTCGAAGGAAGAGTTGCGCTCGACGAATTCTTGAAGCGATTTCCACAATGGACCGTCGATGAGGCAACCTCAGAACGCTCCCACACCTCTACGGTCCGCGGTTGGGACAAGCTGACGCTTGTCGTTGATTGAACCAGCCTCACAACTCTCTGCGAAGGAGTCCAGCATGTCATTGTTCGATCTGTTCCGATTCGACGACAAGCGAGCCCTGGTCGTAGGAGCAGCGTCCGGTATGGGCAACGCTGCGGCTCGCCTGCTCGTCGACGCCGGTGCCGAAGTTGTGGCGCTTGATCTGGCGGACATGGACATAGCCGGAGTCGCTAGCACCGTGAAGGTCAACATGGCCGACAAGTCTTCGATTGAGGCGGCAGTCGGAGCCTGTGCAGGCAGAGTCGACGTCTTGTTGTCCTGTGCGGGCGTTGCCGACGGAACGCCGGGCATTGAGAAGATCAACTTCCTGGGCCACCGCCACATGATCAACTTGTTGATAGAAAACGGAATGCTCGGCCAGCGCAGCGCGATCGGCTTCATCTCCTCGGCTGCGGGTGCCGGTTGGGAGCGGGACGACAACATGGCATGGATCAACGACTACCTCGCTATCGAAGACATGGACGAGGCGTCGGCATGGGCACTTGCGAATGGGAAGGCCGACTACTTCAGTAGCAAGTTGACGGTCTGCATGTACGTCGCCAAATCAGCCTTTGAACTGCTAAAACGCGGTATTCGAATAAACGCGATCATGCCCGGCCCCACCGATACACCGTTGGCGCAGGCAAACGAGGAGACCTGGCTCGGTTTCGGTAGCGACTACCGCAGCGAGCTAGGCATCGAAGCGTCGTCTCCCGAAGAACAGGCCTACCCGTTGGTCTTCTTGTGCAGCGACGCTGCGAAGGCGATCACCGGAATCACGATCACCAGTGACCAAGGCTATTTCAGCAGCGGAATTACCGAGTCCTACCCAGCGGCGAAAGACATCGCCAACTTCCTGACCGGCCGATACTAGAAGTATCTGCGCCGACAACAAGCACCTGAAAGGCAACCCCAACCATGTCGTTCTGGAACCAAGAGAATCAACTGCTCATTGACGGCGAACTCGTCGGTGCCACTGGGGATCGAAGGTTCACGTCGCTCAATCCCGCGACCGAGGAGACCATCGGCGAGGCGGCCGACGCCACGGTTGTCGACGTTGAGCGGGCGATCCGAGCAGCTAGACGCGCTTTCGACGAAACCGATTGGTCGACCAACGCCGGCCTTCGGGCCCGGTGCATGCGGCAACTGGCACAAGGGATGCGAGACAACGTCGAGGATCTGCGCACGTTGACAGTCTCCGAGGTGGGCGTACCGATCGCGATGACCAGTGGCCCCGCACTCGAGGGTCCGATCGGGATCCTCGACTACTACGCCGACCTTGCCGAGTCATACGACCGAACCGTTGATCTGGGTGTGGCCGAAGCCTACGGAGGGATGCACCGTCGCTGGGTCGAACGTGAACCGTACGGAGTGGTCAGCGCCATCTCCGCATACAACTATCCGACGCAGCTGAACCTGGCCAAGCTCGGTCCAGCGTTGGCCGCGGGTTGCACAGTCGTGCTCAAAGGGGCTCCGGACACGCCGCTCATCACGTTGGCGCTCGGCCGCCTGATCGCCGGCACCGACATGCCGGCGGGGGTAGTGAACGTGCTCGCCTCCAGCGAGGTCGAAACCGGGGTCGTCATGACGACCGATCCGGATGTCGATATGGTCACGTTCACCGGTTCGACAGCGGTCGGCAAGTCGATTGTGGCCGCCGCCAGTTCAACGTTGAAGAAAGTCTTTCTTGAATTGGGCGGCAAGTCGGCGATGGTGGTGCTCGACGAGGAGAACGTGGACGGGGGAGCCTTCGGTTGCTCGATGGCCGCCAACTCCCACGCCGGCCAGGGTTGCGCGATCACTTCCCGTCTGCTGGTGCCCAGAGCACACATGGACCGCGCCGTGAAGATGGCAACCGAGATCTTCGAGGGTCTCGGTGTCGGCGATCCATTCGATCCGGCGAATTACGTCGGGCCTCTGATCAGCGCCAAACAGCGTGAAAAGGTGCAAGGCATGGTCGACCGCGCGGTCGAAGCCGGGGCCACCTTGGTTACCGGCGGTTCGGTAACGAAGCACGCCGAGGGTTTTTTCTTCCAGCCGACGGTGATCGTGGATGCTGACGAAAACAGCGAAATCGCTCAGGACGAAGTGTTCGGCCCGGTTCTGGTGGTACTGCCCCATGACGGGGACGACGACGCGGTGCGCATCGCCAACAACTCGAAGTACGGCTTGTCAGGTGGTGTGCTCGCAACTGACCGTGCCCGAGCGCTCGGCGTCGCCCGGAGGATACGGACTGGAACCCTGAGCGTGAATGGTGGAATGTGGCACGCCCCGGACGCCCCCTTCGGCGGTTACAAGCAGTCCGGGATCGGACGTGAGAACGGGGTGGCCGGCCTCGAAGAGTTCCTGCAGACGAAATTGTTGGCCGAACCCGCGTGAGGCCAGGCGCTCATCCTTCGCGACTCAGACGGATGGCCGAGCCCAGGTCGACAACTGGGAGCCCACGTTGCCAAGGGTTAGGATGTGCGCATGGTTACCGCTTCGGGTATAGCTGTAATGACGGTTTGTTTCGGTATCTGCGGTGAAAGGAGTGGACCATGATCGATTGGCTCGGAATCGACCATCTGTTTGAACTCTCTGGAGGCGAAGCGGTGCTGGGGTTCTTGACCCCGCTGTTTGTCTGCCTCGCCCTGTTCGCAGCGCACATGATCCTGCCCGCCCGGCGTGTGAGCGGCTACGTCGTCAACCGCGAGACCGGCGCACCCCTCAAATACCGCCTGAACGGGCTGTTGGTGTTCGTGGTGGCGCACATCGTGTGGTGGTTCGAACTCACGGGCTTGCCACGAGACTGGTTCTACCGCTCCACCATGTACGCGATCGCTGGTGGGTTCGTCATTGCGGTCGTCGCCACCACGCTCCTGGTGTTCACCGAACCAGAAGGTGAACAGAAGAACCGCTTCTTGGCATGGTGGTTCGGGCGTGCCCAAGAACTTCAGTACTTCAACCGCCGCTTCGACATGAAAATGTACTTCTACCTGGTCGGCGGCACGATGTTCTCACTAAACGCCTGGTCCGGGGCGTACTGGCACCACGAAAACGTCGCGGACACCAACCCGGGCCTCTACCTCTACGTCGCTATCAACTCGTTCTATCTGCTCGACTATTTCGTCTTCGAACGAGTTCAGCTCTACACCTACGATCTCATCCACGAGAACATCGGTTTCAAACTCGTCTGGGGAGGACCGTTCGTGTGGGGCTGGATGTTCCTTGTACCACTGTGGGGACTGGCCCCGGTTTCGGACCCGGGCTTCTCCACGGGATGGACCAACGTCTGGTTGATCGGCTCAGCGTTGCTGTTCTTCACCGGCTGGGCGATCGGGCGCGGTGCCAACCTGCAGAAGTACAGCTTCAAACGGTGGCCGGAACGCAAGTTCCTCGGCTTCATCGAACCCGAGTACATCGAGGCCGGCGACCGCAAGATTCTGTGCAACGGTTTCTGGGGACCGGCGCGGCACTTCAACTATTTCGGCGAAGGACTGTACGCCATCTCGATGGGACTTGTCTGGGGTCACTTCACCAACCTGTGGGCCTGGACCTACGCCATTTTCATCATCTCCTTCTTCGTGCCTCGCCAGATCGAAGACGACAAGCGCTGCGCTGAGAAGTACGGCCCCGAGAAATGGGCGGAGTACCAGGAGCGAGTCCCCTACAGGATCTTTCCCGGCGTCTACTAGCGCTTCGGTTGCTCAGGACCGCTGGTCCCGGCGGGTGGAATCAGAACTGCCACCGTTCATGAAGGCGAGGTGCACGCCGTCCAACCGGGCTCCGATGGCGGCGTCAGCGATATCGTGTCGGGAATGACGAAGATCTTGGAGGGAGTCAGGATTCTGGAGGTGGCCGAACACACCTTCGTTCCGGCGGCCTCGGCCGCGCTGGCGGACCTAGGCGCCGAAGTGATCAAGATCGAACACTTCGAACGAGGCGACGCCATGCGCGGACTCGTCATGAGCGGGATTGCCGACATTCCTGACGAGGTCCATGCTCTGCTCGAGCACTCCAATCGCGGCAAGCAGAGCATCGGCCTGGATCTCGCCAAACCCGACGGACTCAAGATCCTCTACAAGCTCGCCGAGACTTGTGATGTGTTCCTCACCAACAAATTGCCGAGGGTGCGCCGCAAGCTGCGGATAGACCTCGATGACATCAGAGCTCACAATCCAGACATCATCTATGTCCGCGGTTCGGGTCAAGGCGAGAGAGGACCCGATGCCGACAAAGGTTCCTACGACTCACTCGCGTACTGGGCTCGTGCGGGCGTTGCGATGGGGGCGAAACCAGCGGAGTCGAAGACCGTGCCCGCGCCACCCGCACCGGCCTTCGGAGACTCGATCGGCGCAATGACGATCGCGGGCGGAATCATGGGCGCTCTGTTTCACCGGGAGCGCACCGGTGAGGCCACTGAAGTAGATGTGTCGTTGTTCGGCACGGGCCTGTGGTCTATGGGAGCGGCAATGGCATTGTCTCTGGCGCTCGGTACTCCGTGGGTCGCGCCACCAGCGACCCGTGTCGGACGAAACCCTCTGGTCAACAACTACGTGACCAGCGATGGACAGTGGATCGCTCTGACTTGTCTGCAGGCGGGGAAGTATTGGGCGGAGACATGCGAGGTCGTGGGTCGTGCGGAATTCGGGCGTGATCCCCGATTCGCCGACGCTGACCAGTTGATCTCCAACAGCGCGGAAGCGGTAGCGATGCTTGAAGAAGCTTTTGCCGAGGCGACTTTGGCCACGTGGCTTGAGAGGCTCGAGAGCTACAGCGGACAGTGGGCGGTGGTGCAAGACACTCTGCAAGCATCTGAAGATCCCCAGGCGCTCGCCAACGGCTACATCCAGAGCGCGCAGACAGCTTCGGGATTGCCGTTTCGCCTGGTAGCGGTGCCGGTGCAATACGACGGCGAGGCCCCTGGCACCGCCAGAGCCCCAGAATTCAACGAGCACGGCGACGCGATCTTGGAATCGCTGGGTTTCGATTGGGAGCAGATCATCGATCTCAAGGTTCGCAACGTTGTTGTCTAGAGTGCTCACATCATGAATTCGATCTCAACCTTGGTTGCGTCACCTCGCGAGCTGTTGCGAGGGGCGGAGACAGCGCTCCTCGACGAACGACGACTCCTAGTCGAAGCCGAACTAGCCGCGCTTGCAGCGCTGCCTGACGATCAGGTGCCTGCGCTTGCTGCTCTGGCTCACCAGGTTCGACTTGATCGCTGCGGCCCGACGGTCGAGATAGAAGGCATCTTGTCTGCCAAAACCGGCGGCTGTCCCGAAGACTGCCACTTCTGCTCCCAGTCGGCGCAGTTCGAAGAAAGCATCCCGGCAACGCCTTTTCTTGATACCTCCGAGGTGATCGCCGCTGCCAAAGAGACCGCAGAAACTGGAGCAACCGAATTCTGCATCGTTCTAGCTGTACGAGGGCCCGATGAACGCACGATGCAGCGGATTCTCGAACTCGTACCGGAGATCGAGGCCGATACGGATCTGAACGTCGCGGTGAGCGCGGGCATTCTCAGCGAAGACCAAGCACGGCGTTTTGCAGCAGGCGGAGTGCACCGTTACAACCACAATCTTGAAACCTCAGAATCGTTCTTTCCCCAAATCGTCACCACCCACAGCTGGACGGAACGATACGAGACCTGCGAACTCGTCAAGCGCTACGGGATGGAGTTGTGTTGCGGAGCTCTGCTGGGAATGGGCGAGACCGTAGCCCAGCGAATCGAGCTGCTCACGCAGTTGCAGTCCTTGGCGCCAACCGAGGTGCCACTGAACTTCTTGAACCCGCGGCCCAATACGCCTCTGCGGATCCGCAAACCAATGAGGCCACTTGAAGCTCTACGTTGGATCGCACTGTTCCGGCTTGCGTTGCCGGAGGTGATCCTACGATTCGCGGGCGGACGGGAGATAACGCTCGGGGAACTCCAGGCAATGGGCATGACTGCGGGAATCAACGCGCTCATCGTCGGCAACTACCTCACGACACTCGGCCGTGACCCGGACGAGGATCTGCGGATGCTTGAAGACCTGAAGATGCCAGTAGGAGCCCTCAGCGGGGTGCTCTAGAACCGACGTGCACGCGATGGAGCCGCCGGCTGACACGCCCGAATCCAGAGGTTCCGGACGAAAGGCGTTCTGCGGAGGTTGCGGCACCAGCGAATGTGCGGGTTGCCTCGCAGAATTCGAAGCTCCTCGTTACTGCGGCGAATGCGGTCGCAGGCTACGAGTGAGGGTCCGGCCGCGTGGCTGGGTGGGCTCTTGTATGAAATGCGACGTTGAAGTTGGCTCGCAAGGCCACTGAGACGCGGTAGCGTCGCCGTATGGGCGGCGGTTACCGAGAACCTAGGACTGGGGGAGTTGACTTTGTTTAGGACTCGTTTGGTCGTGGCGCTCGCGGCGTTGCTATTGGCGTCGAGCTGTGGCAACGGAACCTAGGACAGCACTGTCACAACGGCCGGTGTGCTTGGAGCCGCGCTTGCCGAGACAGCGGAAGCGGCCACATATCGGGTGTCACTTTCGGCGGCTCAAACGGTGAAACGTCCGTTCGCGGGCATTGATACCACGGCCGAGATTGACGATCAGGCTCCGACGTTGGTCGGCGAGGTCAACCCTGATCGTCAACACTTTGTGATCGACGTCGGAGCGTTGTTGGCGCCGTCGGGCGGAGACCAACTCGATATTGGGTTCGAGATGTGGATCGAAGACGAGCGCCTCGTTGTGGACACCAGGGACTACCAGCAATTGAAGGACCAAAATCCCGATGTTCAGTTAGGGCCGTTCGAGCCCGGGATCTTCTTTGTCGACCTGACCGAGTTCGAAGAAGACAGCCCTGAACTGTTGGCGGCGATCGGTGGAACTTCAGCACCGGACCTTAGGGAAATGGCACAGAAACTCCCCGCTGCGCTGATAAGCGTGGAGGAGACCTCATCGGACCCGCCGACCTTCGTCGGCTCCATGACCTACGCCGACCTCTTGGAGGCACAGGGTGGTGACGTCGGTGCTTCAGCCAGCGGCGCCGCCGCGGGGATCGCACTGAACTCCGCGGTGAGTGCCGATGTTCTGACACAGTTCTATATCGACTTTTTCGTAAGCGTCGAGGTAGAGGTCGTAATCGAGTTGAACGAGCAGGGCCTTTTGCACGTCTTGTCGACACGCTCGGACCTCTCGAGCCAATACCGCGCTCTTCTTGACGTCGAGGGATTCGTTCCAGAAATGACCGAAAGCGAACGACATGAAGCATTCGAGATGTTCGAAAACGCGGTTCATGTTCTGGAAACACGTGCGGTATACGAGGTCGACGATGATCTGAAGGTCTCTGTGCCTCCCACGACAGCCGACGATCGAACCGATCAATGGCGCCAGTTGTTGACCGCCGCCGGTTTGGGAACCTGAGACTCGGAACCCTTCACTACTCGAGCTTGTCGTCTACTGGTCCGCGCAGATGAATTGCACCGAGACCTCGGGGCTGGGTTCGTAGCCGATGCGGTCAGCGCGTGTATGAATCGTCAGTGACTGCCCTGCCTGCAAGGCAATTGGCCCGGCGTAGATCTTCCAGTGCGGGTCGTCGTTGAGGCGATACTCGATTGAGGCACCCTGAATACCCGAATGAATCTGGATGAGCGCCGGCGCTTCAACCTCTACCGGGAGATGCTGCGGATCTTTCGAGGTTTCTTCGGTATCTGCGCCCTCGGCGGCCTCTGACAGCGAGTACGCGAGCTGAGCAACAACCCCTGAATCAGAATTGGAATTATCCTCTTTCAAGCCGAGTATTGCTTCGACAAGGGGATTCTTCTGGCCGTGGACGGGAGTGCTGCCTGGATCTGTGGGAGTGATCGAGATGAGCAGGGGAGCAGGGACTTGCGGTACCCCGTCGGGGTACCAAGCGGCCACCATCTCGGCCTCTGCAACCTCCCCCAGATCACCGACATCAGCGAGCCATCGATCACATTCGTCTCGCAGGCGTTCGAGAGTGTTGCGTTGTTCAGGGTCGTTGGCGAGGTTCAGAGTCTCGTGGGGGTCGTTGACGCAGTCATACAACTCCTCAACTGGACGGGAGTTCGCCATGAACTGCCTGGGAACGGCATCGAGTTCGTCGAGCACGTGAAGGCGCATCAACTCGCCCATAATCGGGTGCGCGTTGCGAAACGGAATCCAGCTCACATAGGGCTGTTGGGGGTAGTAGTTCCGCAGGTACTTGAATCGCTTGTCTCGTACCGCTCTGACCCGGTCATAAGCACTGTCGTGACGGTCACGCGAGGCGTGGATGTACTGGCGCGGTGCCGCTGGGGTTTTGCCGAGAAAGGCCTGCCCGTGCATATGGGCGGGAATCTGAATGCCGCAGACTGAGAGCATGCTCGGTCCGAGATCCATGCTGCTCACGAGCTGGTCGCTTACGGCACCGGCTTCCACACGATCCGGCCAGCGTACGATCATCGGGATGTGAATTCCGGAGTCGTAGGGCCAGCGCTTGCCACGGGGAAGGGGCCCGTGGTCTGACCAGTGCACCACGATTGTGTTGTCGGCTAAGCCATCTTCGGCGAGTTGCGCGAGCAGGTCTCCGAAATAGGTGTCGGCTATCTCAATCTGGGTGTACATCTGTGCGAGCGCTTCTCGCACTTTGGGCGTGTCGGGGAATGTGGGTGGTACGATCACCGCTGCCGGATCGAAGGTGATTTCGTCGATCATCCCGGTCCACATGCCGCTCTCGTGGGTGTTGTGCGGGTTGAAGACCGCGAAAAACGGTTGGTCGGAGTCTGGACGGTTACGCCAGTGTGCAGCCTCGGAGCACTCATCCCAAGCGCTGCGTGGTTCGTCGAACTGGTAGTCGGTCTTCCAGTTGTTGCTGCAGTACCAGCCCTCGGCACGCAAATACTCGGTGAAACACTTGACGTGCGGGGGCAACAGCGCCGAATACGGAGTCGGAAGTTCTGGAACCGCCGGGTTGGTGTGGGTGGTACGCATGTGATGGGTTCCGATGGATATGGGATACATGCCTGTGATCACCGCCGAGCGCGCCGGAGCACACACTCCGGCTGTCGAGAACGCCAACGGGTAGACGGTGCCTTCGGCAGCCAGTTGATCCACGATCGGTGTTCTGGCCACGGGGTCGCCGTAGCAGCCGTAGAAGGGGTTGGTGTCTTCAAACGAAACCCACAGGATGTTCGGACGCTCCAGATCAAGGCTCATCTGTGCAGCACCTCCTGGCAGCCGGATACAGCGCAGGACTCAACGGACGCATTGACGGACAAACCTGCCACTCCTAGCGTCAGGTGATGGCGATGCGGCATCGACTCTTGAATGCGAGTTTGGCGATTTCCCTCGTTGGCGCCGCAGTTTCATGCGGTTCGGAGTCGTCCTCCGAACCGACGCCGACTGCTGAAATTGCAACTAGTGCATCGTCGACGACCAGCGTTTCGCCAACGACAACAGAGGCCGCTCCTTCGAAGACGAGCACAACGACGACCGCCACGCCAAAGACGACCACCACAACGACGACTACCACCATTGCGCCCGAACCTCGGTCGGGCCGTCCCTACGGCGTAACGACCAGTCAGATCACATTCGTCGACCCGACCCGCCCAACGCCGGCCACCGCTTATCTGGCGGGCACTGAGGAACGGACCGTTGAAGTGTGGTTAACGTTGCCCGACACACACGATGCCGTCCCGCTAATCATCTATTCCCACGGAATGTCCGGTCACGCCCGCAAATTCGAGGATCTGCACAGAGTCTGGGCTGAAGCCGGTTACGCGGTGGCCGCGCCGGTCTTTCCGCTGAGCAACGATGGTGTCGAGGGTTCATGGGGCAATGTCCACGATGTGCCCAACCAGCCTGGCGACGTCTCTTTCGTCCTTGATGAGTTGCTGGCACTCTCAGCTGATGAGTCCTCAGAGTTCGCGGGGCGGTTTGATGCGGGTCGTCTCGGAGCTTCAGGGTTGTCGGCTGGTGGTTTCACGACCTATGACATCGCGGTCGACGCCGAATGGCGCGATCAGCGTTTTACAGCCGCGGTGGTCATGTCTGGTCTGCTCAACCGAAACGCTGATCTATTCGATCCGGCCGATGACTTCCCGGTCTTGATAATCCATGGGGATCAAGATCCGCTGATCGGCGTCGAGCAGGCACAGATCGCGTATCGCTCAATGACTGCTCCGCGATATCTCATCGTTCTGCTCGGCGGAGGTCATGCCAGCCCGTACGAGGATGGGCCGGCGACGTTCGAGGAGAAGATCCCCGGTCACGACGAGTTGATCTACGCCTCCACGGTGGCTTTCTGGGATCGCTACCTGCTCGATATCGAAGAGGCCGAAGCCGAGTTGCTCCGCGCCGCGACTCAAGACGGCCTGAGCGCTGTGCAATCCGACAACGGCTAGCGCTCCGCTAGCTCCAGTCGAAGGTCGTGTGGGGGAGTCGGCCCCAGCCTTGTTGGCCGAGAGCACGCATTCTCGTGCCCAGATCGGCCATCTGAGATGCATACAGGTCGGTACCAGTGTGGTTCCATTTGCCGTGCCCCGGGAAGACCCACTCCACATTCAAGTCCGCGAGGGCATCCATACTGTCGGCGAGAGCTGTCCACGAGTACCAGGTCTGCTTTGGAAAGACATCAAGTCCTCCTCGACGATGATTCCAGAAAAGCGCGTCGCCCGTGAAGAGCCATTTTTCATCGACGTGGTACGCCACGTGGCCCTTTGTGTGACCGGGAATGTGTATTGAGGTGACTCCGTCGTCCACTTGCTCATCACCAGTAGTGATGTCGGTGGCCCAGGGTGCCGCGTCGGCGTCGTCGCGATGGATCCACACTCGGGCACCGTAGCGTTCAGCCCACTTGTCGGCGTCCGCCACGTCGTCTCGGTGCGAGAGCAATACGTGTTTGATCCCTCCAAGATTGTCGACAGCGTCGGTTAGAGCCCGCGTATAGCGCGGTGAGTCGACCATGAGGTTCCCGGCGGGCCGGGTGGCGAGGTAGGAGTGTCCGCCGAAGGAACTCGGAGCATTGTGGCCCAGCGCATAGACCCCGGCGGTGAGTTCGAACGGAAAGACGTCAGCCGGTGGGCGGGGAGCCTCTCGGTTGCCTATCGACTTGGTGGGGCATGCCACCGACGCCCGCCAGAGCTCAGCGGTTTCTTCTGGTGTCTGAGGCTGGCGGACAAGGACCGACCTGCCCTCGGAATCCATGCCGACGAGGTCTGGAGCCCAGTGCCGAGCCACATCACAGCCGATGCAACGAGTGTCGACAAACCAAGAACCAGCAACGTTGTCAGGATGAGCCTGGTCTAATCGTGCCATTGCCAATTCAATTCGCTTGTCTGGGACGTGAATGTCGGTACGCGGAACAACTGAGTTCGTAGGGATCCTCAAGGCGCTTGAGGTGAAGTTTACAGCTGACACGCGCGTCGTGAGATGCTCCCTCGCGATGTCGGCCCACAACGTGCGTGGTCAAGCCTGCCCGTCGGTGAAGCGGGCAACGTTGGCCTTCAACTCGGGAGTGTCGAAAGAGCGATGCTCAGCGCTCACGCACATCTCGAGGAGGCCCTCGGCTGCACGCTGCAGATGGACATTGATAGCTTTTTTGGTGTCCTGCACAGCTTGGGGAGGGAGTTTTGCCAGGCGCTGAGCGAAAGCGAGAGCGTAGGCGAGTCCTTCACCATCGGGAACCACATGATTGGCCAAGCCAAGCCGATGGGCCTCTTTAGCAGGTATGCGATCACCGGTGAGGATGTACTCCTTGGCTGACAGCAAACTCGTGGCGAGGGGCCAAGTGATGGCACCACCGTCTCCAGCGACCAGTCCGACCGGAACGTGCGGGTCGGCGAGGTAGGCGCTCTCCTCGATGAATACAGTGTCGCTGAGCATCGCCAGACTGCAGCCGAGACCCACAGCGGGTCCGTTGACTGCTGCAACAAGCGGGAGGCGGAAGCTGATCATGTCACTCATGATTCGAGCACTCTCATCCAGAACTTGGTTACGTATTCCGAGATCTTCAGACATCAGCTGCAGCAAACCCATGTCTCCTCCCGCGGTGAATGCGCGGCCTTCGCCGGTGATCACGACTGCGCGCGCCTCGCGGTCGCTGTCGAGTTCTTGCCATATGTCGGTGAGCGCGGTGTGGAGCGCCTCATTGATCGCGTTGAGTGCCCGAGGACGGTTCAAGCGAACGACTCGCACCGGACCGTCCTCGCTGACGGTCAACACATCACCAGCTGTTGATTCTGCGCTCATTGCAGTCTCCTCGTTGGAACCAACGAGTCTGACATAGGAACTCCGAATGCAAGACATTCGCAGAAACAGTCAATCGGAGGTCCGCGGTCAGTACAGGAACATAGGTTTACCAGCCACGTGGCGGAGCAATGGCCGGTACTGCTCGATGTCGTAGAGTTCGTCGACATCTACACGTCTGGCGCCTTCACCAGTCACCGCAACCGAAACGTTCGTGTAGACACCGCCCTGCAACGCAACCATCCGCCCAGAGACCCCCTCAAGGGCGAGGTTCGATGCCATCACCGCATAGTTGGATGCGACCATGAGATCGAGGCTGTCCGGCCGTCCCGAACGCATCAGATAGGCGACTTCCTGCAAGATGATGCCCTCACCGGTGCGCTCGGTCAGCAAAGCACCGGTCGTTGCGCCGATTCCGCCAAGCTTGCGGTGCCCATAAGCATCTGCTTCGCCCGACAGGTGAATCTCACCGCCTTCGATAGAGGCACCTTCGGAAACCGTCACCATCGCGTAGTTCGAGGGGTTGTCGGACTTGTCCTTCATCACGAGCTCGGCCAACTTGTCGATGTCGAACGGGACCTCTGATATCAAAGCCCGGTCCACACCGGCGAGGTAAGCGGTGATCAACGAAGTCTCACCGGAATACCGACCAAACAGCTCGATCACCGCGATCCGCTCGTGGGAACCGGTGCTGGTTCGCAGGTTGTGTATGAACTCAACTCCCCGGCTGATCGCGGTGGAGAAACCGATGCAGTAGTCCGTTCCGTGCACATCGTTGTCCATGGTCTTCGGAATGGCGATTACAGGCACGCCTTCGTTGTGCATTCTCAAGGCGTACGACAAAGTGTCGTCGCCGCCGATCGCTATCAGCGCGTCAACACCGAGCGCCTCCAACACTGCCACCACGTTCGGCGTCAGATCGTGGGGTCCGTCTCCTTGATGTTGGGAGCGCAAGAACGGCGGAACGTCTGCGCTTGAGACTTTTCCTGGGTTCGAGCGAGAAGTGTGCAGAAAAGTGCCGCCGGTCCGATCGATCTTGCGGACTACTCCCGGTGTCAAGACCATCGTGTTGGCGACGAGCGATGCCTCGTCATTAGGATCCGCGTTAACCAACCCGCCCCAGCCTCGGCGTATACCGACCACCTCGGAGCCGCTCTCGCAGATCCGGTTTACAGCAGTTTTCAGACAGGGATTCAGACCCGGGACATCGCCTCCGCCCGTCAGCACAGCGATTTTCATCTGATTACCTCCCAAACCCTGAACGTGGACGACAACCGAAGCATGTTATCTTCGCCTGTGATGTCTCTCACAGAAACGCCCAGGTTGGATCTTCTATTGAGGCCCAACGGCTCCTTTGCAGAGCCGACTCCATGAGCGAACTCGCCAGAGACTTCACCTCAGAGGATGCCTGGTCGTTCAACGCTGGAACGCACCTGTCCGCATACGAAGTACTCGGAGCCCATCGCTCAGCTGGATCAGTCACGTTTCGGGTCTGGGCCCCGAACGCGCGCTCCGTGCACGTCATCGGCGACTTCAACGATTGGCAGACCCGCAGCGAATATTCACTTGCCCCCGACCCGTCCGGAGTTTGGCGAGGGAATTTCGAAGTTGACGCGGGTCAGCGCTACAAGTACCGAATTCAACCGACCGAAGGCGCTGCTTTCGACAAAGCCGACCCTTTCGGCTTCGCATTCGAGGAGGCCCCGCGAACAGCATCAATCATCTGTGACCTCAGCTACGACTGGGGAGATGGGGACTGGATGGCCAACCGCGGACCGCGTCTAGCCCTCGACGCGCCAGTTTCTATCTACGAACTGCACCTCGGTTCTTGGCGTTACGAGCCCGGCGGGTACCGCGCCATCGGCAAGCAGTTGGCCGAATATGCAACTGAAATGGGTTTCACCCATGTTGAGTTGCTGCCCGTGACCGAGCACCCGTTCTATGGCTCTTGGGGGTACCAGACAACCGGATACTTCGCACCGACGGCGCGCTACGGCAGCCCGGTCGACTGCATGGCGCTGATCGACCTGTTGCACCAGGCCGGAATCGGAGTGATTCTCGATTGGGTGCCGTCGCACTTCCCGACCGATGCGCACGGCCTCGCCACCTTCGACGGAACGCATCTGTACGAGCACGCAGACCCTCGAATGGGTTTTCATCCCGACTGGAACAGCTGCATCTTCAACTATGATCGCAACGAGGTCCGCAGCTTCCTGCTCTCGAGCGCTCACTTCTGGGCGAACTATTACCACGTTGATGCAATCCGGGTCGACGCGGTGGCCTCGATGCTGTATCGCGACTACTCGCGTGCCGAAGGGGAATGGATCCCCAACGAGCACGGAGGCAACGAGAACCTCGGGGCGGTGAGCTTCCTACAGGAACTCAACCGATCGTTGTACGACAAGCACCCCGATATCCAGGTCATCGCCGAAGAATCGACTGCCTGGGGCGGAGTCACCACGCCGGTGGACCAGGGAGGGCTAGGTTTCGGATACAAGTGGGACATGGGTTGGATGCACGACACCCTCCAGTACGTGGCGCGCGAACCGATCCATCGCCGTTACCACCACGAAGAGTTGACCTTCCGGGCCGAGTACCAGACCTCGGAGAACTTCTTGGTACCGCTTTCCCATGATGAGGTAGTTCATGGCAAGGGCTCCCTGTTGGCGAAGATGCCGGGCGACGATTGGCAAAAACGCGCGAATCTCCGGCTGCTGCTGGGCTATCAGTGGACGATCCCCGGCAAGAAACTGTTGTTCATGGGATGCGAGTTCGCAGTGGCGGGGGAGTGGAACCACGAATCTGAGCTGGATTGGCCAAGCCTCGCCGATCCCAACAAAGCGCGGCTGAAGGATTTCGTGGCAGCTCTTAACGACGTCTACCGCTCACATCCGGCGTTATGGCGCGATGACTGTACGGCTGACGGGTTCGCGTGGGTCATCGGCGATGACAGCTCCAACAGCGTGTACGCGTACCTGCGCGCCGCACTCGACGCAACACCAGTTCTCGTTGTCGCCAACTTCACGCCCGTTCCTCATGAGCAATACCGGATCGGGGTGCCACTCGCCGGCACTTGGATCCCGGTGCTCGACTCCGATGCTGTCGAGTTCGGTGGCAGCGGTGTGCTCAACGCCAACCGTGAAACCGAACCAGTCCAGAGCCACGGCTACGACCAGTCGATTGCGATCACCCTCGGACCGCTGGCCATCAGCCTGTTCACCCTCGACACCAGCACCTCACACAGCAACGAGTAGCGTCAGGAGTAGACCCGTGTACCAACAAGATCGTCGCCCCAAGGTCCTCAGCGTCATCCTCGCTGGCGGTGAAGGCAAACGGCTGGCGCCACTGACCCTCGATCGGGCCAAACCAGCTGTGCCCTTCGGCGGCCACTACCGGCTCATCGACTTCCCGCTCTCCAATCTGGCTAACGGCGGTTATCGCAAGATTGTCGTGTTGACCCAGTACAAGAGCCACAGCCTTGATGTCCACCTGTCTCTCACCTGGCGTTTGAGCGCGGTGCTGGGCAACTATGTCACCTCGGTTCCAGCGCAGATGCGTCAAGGACCGCGATGGTTTTTGGGATCAGCCGACGCGCTGTTCCAGAACCTGAACCTTGTCGACGACGAGAAACCCGACTATGTCTTTGTATTCGGGGCCGACCACATCTACCGGATCGACCCTGTGCAGATGCTGGAGCACCACATTGATTCCGGGGCCGGCGTGACGGTCGCGGGGATAAGGGTTCCTCGTGACCAATCCGAACAGTTTGGTGTGATCAAACGAGGCAACGCCTCCACCATTACGGCGTTCCTCGAGAAACCAGAAATCGATCAGGTCCAGGGTCTGGAAGACGACCCCGACAGCATCCTGGCTTCCATGGGCAACTATGTCTTCACCGCCGACACCCTGGTCGAATTGCTGCACGAAAACGCGAAAGCCGAAACAACTGGTCACGATGTCGGCGGAGACTTGATTCCGATGATGGTCGCCAAGGGCGAGGCATCGGTATACGACTTCACCCAGAATCGCGTTCCGGGGCAGATCGGCCGTCCACACTATTGGCGCGATGTCGGAACCATCGACAGCTACTACGAGGCGCACATGGACTTGGTCGGCCACGATCCCGCCTTCGACCTCTACAACAGCGACTGGCCGATCTATACCTTGGGTCGCACTCTTCCCCCTGCCAAGATCGACGACCACGGTGACCATGGGCCATCCGATGTACGGCGTTCGATCATCAGCAACGGAGCAATAGTGGCAGGGGCATGCGTGTGCGACTCGGTCCTGTCACCCGATGTTGCCATCGCCGCAGGCGCTGTCGTCGAGAGTTCTGTGTTGTTGGACGGAGTGCAGATCGGCGAAGGCGCACAGGTACGCGGTGTCGTCCTCGACAAGAACGTGGTAGTGCCCCCAGGAGTCAAGCTGGGCCATGACCTTGAACAGGACCGAGAGCACTACACCGTCTCTGAAGGCGGGGTAGTGGTTCTGGCCAAGGGTCAAACGGTCGTTGTATGAGCGAGGGCGATCAAGCGCACCGGTCAAGCAGCTCTTGATACAGCTCGATGTGTTGAGAAGCAGGCTCGTCCCATGACCAGTCGATGGTCATCCCGCGAGTCTGGATGGCGCGTCGACGATTCGCGTTGCGCAAGGATCGAACCCCCCGGTGGAGGCCGTCAAGGATCCCGCTGACGCTCACATCGGTGACGAAACCGGTCCCGTCTTTGTGCTCATCAGCATCGACAACAGTGTCGTGCAACCCGCCGACGTCGGTGACCACCGGCAGCGACCCGTAGTTCATCGCTTGCATTTGCGCCAGACCGCACGGCTCGAATCGGCTCGGCATCACGAACAAATCTGATCCTGCGAACAAGGCGTGGCCCAGCGAGACGTCATACCCCTCGGTGAAGAACACACGCTCGGGGTGGTCTGAGGCCAGGTCGTGCAACGCCGCAGCCAATGTCGCATCTCCAGCACCCAACACGGCGAGACGGGCCGGCAAGCGGTCGAGATACCGCGACGCTTCGAGCAGAAGGTCGATTCCCTTCTGCTCAACTAGACGGGTGACCGTGGCCACGATTGGAGGCTTCGAGTTCGACCAACCAGCGAGTTTCAAGAGGTGGTCACGACATATTTCACGCCCCGACATATCGCCCGCATCGAACCGGGCTGCGATCTGCGGGTCCGAAGCGGGATTCCAAGTTCCCGTGTCGATCCCGTTGCGAATCCCCACAAGACGGTCGCCGACAGCTTGCAGACGCTCATGCAAACCCATACCGCCTTCGGGAGTGACGATCTCGCGTGCGTAGTTCGGGCTGACAGCAATGACTCGATCCGCCAGAGCGATCGCACCCGCCAGGGGATTGCTTCCCTCATACCAGCTGAAGTGGTGCGTCCCGATTGGCAGGTGTTCAAGCCAGGTCCGCGGCGCGTGTCCTTGATAACCGAGGGTGTGAATGGTGAGAACCGTCGGCGGTGGATCTGGGAGCATCCCCAACGCAGCTGCGCTGTGCCAGTCGTTGAGATGGAGAATGTCCGGATTGCTGAGTTTAACGAGTTTGGCGATTGCGGCCGAGAACGCCATGAAACGGTGGTCGTTGTCAGGCCAACCCTGTCCATTTTCGTCAATGTACGGGTGGGGACGGGCCATGCCGACCACATCGAGTAAGGAGAGGTCTCCGGCGGTGCGATGGCGTCCGCGGCGGACTCGGATGTCTCCGGTCCACCATGGGGACTCAAGTTCGATTTCAGACTGCTGTTCCAGTCTCACATCACCGTAATCCGGAAGCACGACCTCAACTTCGACTCCCTTGTCGCGAAGAGACCGAACGAGACCGCTGACAGCCTCGGCCAAACCCCCCACCCGAGCAACCGGGGCCATCTCCGCGGCGGCTAGCAGCACTCTCATGTTGGCCCCTCTCTGCGGAGCAGCATCAGCGCCCACGCGCCAACGCTGATCTTAGAGGCCGTCTGGAATGATCCGCGACGCGTGTCGTCAGCGGTGTCGAACTCGACGTCCCACTCCCAGCTGCCAAGACGAGAAGACAGCGTGAAGTTGCTCGGTTCGGAACTGGCGTTGAACAGCATCAAGAAACTGTCGTCAACGATCCGTTGACCCCGTGACCCGACCGCGGTGATCGCCTCGCCGTTCAAGAACACCGCCACCGAACGGGCGTGACCGGTTCGCCAATCATCGTGAGTCATCTCGGTGCCGTCCGGAGTGAACCAGATCATGTCGTCGATTTCGGTGCCGCTGACCGGTTCACCTCTGAACCAACGCCTGCGCCGAAATACTGGATGAGCCGCCCTCAGGGAAATCAGTTTCCTGGTAAAGGAGAGAAACTCCGCATCGACGCTGTCCCAGTCATACCAGGACACCTCGTTGTCCTGGGCGTAGGCGTTGTTGTTCCCACCTTGGGTCCGGCCCAGTTCGTCACCTCCCAACAGCATGGGAACCCCTTGTGACAGCAACAGGGTTGCGAGCATCGATCGTCTTCGAGCATTGCGAATCTGCAGGATCGACTGCTCGGCGCTCGGGCCCTCAACTCCAGAGTTCCAGGATCGGTTGTGGGACTCCCCGTCGCGGTTGTCCTCTCCGTTGGCTTCGTTGTGCTTGTGGTCGTAGGCAACAAGGTCGGCCAGCGTGAAACCGTCATGGGCGGTTATGAAGTTGATGCTCGCCGAGGGGCGTCGTCCCGAGGCGGCGTACAGGTCTGAGCTGCCGGCCAGGCGGGTTGCGAGGTCAGGCAAGCTCTCGTGTTCGCTGCGCCAGTATTCCCGCACATCATCGCGATATTTTGCATTCCACTCCGACCACTTCGGGGGGAAGCCTCCCACCTGATAGCCGCCCGGCCCGACATCCCAGGGTTCGGCGATGAGCTTCACCTGATTGATGACAGGGTCCTGGTGAATGAGGTCGAAAAAAGAGGAGAGCCGATCGACCTGATACAGACTGCGAGCCAAAGCGGGCGCGAGATCGAAGCGAAAACCATCTACATGCATGTCCTGCACCCAGTAGCGAAGGCTGTCCATCATCATTTGAAGAGACTGCGCGTTCCCCATGTTCAAGGTGTTGCCAGTGCCTGTGAAATCGAGGTAAAGGCGCGGGTTGGCGGGATCGAGATGGTAGTAGCAACGGTTGTCAAGACCCTTGAATGACAACAAGGGGCCCAGATGGTTGCCTTCGGCGCTGTGGTTGTAGACCACATCGAGAATCACTTCGATTCCCGCTTGGTGCATTTTCTTGACCATCGCCTTGAACTCGACAACCTGCTCACCGGTGTCGCCGCTTGAACAGTAGGGCCCGTGCGGCGCGAAGAATCCCAGCGTGTTGTACCCCCAGTAGTTGCTCAATCCCTGTTTGGCGAGCACATGTTCTGAAACGAAGTGGTGTACCGGCAACAGCTCAACCGCGGTGACGCCCAGCGAGAGCAGATGCTCGAGAACAGGATCTGAGACCATGCCCGCATAGGTTCCGCGCAGATCCTCAGAAACATCTGGATGAGCGATAGAGATTCCGCGTACGTGGGTTTCGTAGATGACGGTGCGATGAAGCGGCGTGTCGGGAGGCGAATCGTCCTCCCAGTCGAAGGAGGGGTCTACGACCACCGCTGTGGGCATATACGGCGCGCTGTCTACAGGGTCGGGCGAGCCGTGGTCGTCCTGTTGAAAACCGTAGACCTCTGCTCCCCAACTGAGGTCCCCGGTTATCGCCTTGGCGTAAGGGTCGATCAGCAGCTTCGCCGGATTGCACCACGCGCCTTGGTTCGGGTCCCAAGGGCCGTGGACCCGGAACCCGTAGCGTTGACCCGGTTCTATCCCGCCGATGTAACCATGGTGAACGAACGCAGTGACTTCGGGCAGGTCCAAACGTCGTTCCTGTCCGTCGGGAGACAGAAGACAGACTTCAACGCGGTCTGCCATCTCCGAATAGGCAGCGAAGTTGGTTCCCTGGCCATCGAAAGTCGCGCCGAGTGGGTAGAGGCGACCAGGCCAAACACTCACAGTCGTCGGACCTCGTCGAGCGCCGGCCGATAGAGCCTGTGCTGGTACTCCGACACCATGCGCCCGGCCGTTACCTGGGTGCCCAGTGTTCGCCAGGCGTGGCGCATCCGCTCGATCCAGAGACGTGAGCACGCTTGTCCGTCGTCGAAGAATTCCGGAATTATCTGTGTTTCGAGGATTTCGAAAATTGCGGTTGCTTCGGCGCTGTCGCGCTTCTCGGGATCAGCAATCGGAGTGGATGGGATGATCCATCCGTTGCGACCGTCGGCCATCTCATCCCACCAACCATCACTGATCGAGAAATTGAGTCCTCCGTTCAGGGTCGATTTCTCACCGCTTGTTCCGCAAGCTTCATGGGGACGAATCGGGTTGTTGAGCCAGACATCGCATCCCGCGTACATCGCTTGAGCGACCGCTATGTCGTAACCGGGGACAAAGACAAACCTCTGCCGTGAAGCAGCCGATTCGCTGAAGGCGACGACCTCGCTCAAGAGTTGCTTGCCTTCAATATCGGCCGGATGCGCTTTGCCTGCGAAGACAAATTGGATCGGCCTGTCTTCATCAGCGAGCAACGCGCTCAATCGAGCAGTGTCACGCAACAGCAGAGTGGCGCGCTTGTACGTGGCGAAACGGCGTGCAAAGCCGACCGTGAGCGCGTCCCGGTCAAGAGAAACACCGACCCGATCACGCGTCTGCGCGTTGAGCAGTTCAATTCCTCCGTTGCGAAGCGCTCGCACCGCTCCGTCGTCCAGATCTTCTATGCGTTCCCACGCGGCTTTGTCGCCGTTCTCCCAACCTGGGCCCAAGACCTTGTCAAAGGCCTCCTGAGCGGAAGGCATTACCCACGTTCGGGCATGCACACCGTTGGTGACCGATCCGATCTTCCTGCTGCCCGGAATCGAGGCGAAAAGTTCTCGGCTGATCTTTCCGTGAAGTTTGGACACTCCGTTGCTGCGGCCGGCAGCACGCAAGCACAACGCCGCCATATTGAACTTGCCGTGTTCATCAGTGGGGTCGTGGCCCAACGCCAACACCGTTTCTACGGGGACCTTCCAACGATCGGCCCAGATTTTCAGCACAGGAGCGATTAGAGATTTCTCGAAACGATCGATCCCAGCGGGAACCGGAGTGTGGGTGGTGAAAATCAACCGCGGCGCTATGGCCTCGACGGCCTCGTCGAGAGTCGCGCCTGCTTGGATCTCGCGGTCTAGCAGTTCGAGAACCAAGAAACCCGCGTGCCCTTCGTTGAGATGAATTACCGGCACGTTCCATCCGAGGGCGGCAAGTGCTCGCATACCACCCACCCCGAGCACGACCTCTTGGAATAGACGGTGCCGGCGATCACCGCTATAGAGCCGATCGGTGATGTTGTGGTCATTGTCGCTGTTACCGTCGACTTCGGTGTCCAGGACTATGAGCGGGACGCGGCCGACATTGAAGCGCCACACGCTGGCGGCCACTTCACGCCCAGCGAGGGGCACGGTGACGACGATTCCGGTGTCGGTGGCCCCGAGACGCTCTGGATGCTGCGGTTCGTAGCGTTCGCGCTGAGACCGGTCGGCAATCTCCTGGCGGAAGAACCCCTCTCGATAAAACAGGCCGACGCCGCACAGCGAGGTGCCGATATCGCTCGCCGCTTTGAGATGATCGCCGGCGAGGATACCCAACCCCCCGGAGTACTGGGGCAACACCTCGGTAATACCGAACTCTGGAGAAAAGTAGGCGACCTCGGGAGTTGAGGTCGGATCGGCGGTTAGCGCAGTCATGTGTTGACTCACCTGATCTGCCGCCGCAACCAATTCGGCATCGGTGGCGAGTGCTTCCCAGGCAGCCGTAGTCATTCGTTCAATGACAGCTAGGGGATGCTCTCCTGGTTGGCGTTCCGGGAGTCGGTCAAGCGCCAGCGCTGCTTGATTTGACCAGGTCCAGGCATAGTTCTTGGCGATGGCTGAGTAAGCGCCCAATAGTTCTTCGGATAACAACGCGAATCCTCTTGATGTCCGTCCTCTGAGAGTTTGGGAGCCTACTAGCTGCCGATTTCATTGAGGCTCGCGCAAACCTCAAGCGAGAGGGCCAGTGACCGACTCCACCGCGGACACCAAGGACTCGTCGGCCAGGAGTTGGTCCGCTGCTAGAAGTTCAGGCGACAACCAGCGGTCGGCGCCGGGTCCGGCGACCTCAGAACGCAGCAGTTGCAAAGCCGCGGTGGTGCCATCGGCGGGCTGCAACGGAGCACGCAGTTCGATTGCCCTGGCGGCAGCGACCCATTCAATAGCGAGAATGCGACGGAGATTCTCCAGGACGCGACGGAGCTTGCGTGCGGCTCCCCAGCCCATCGAAACATGATCCTCCTGCATCGCAGAGGTGGGCAGAGAATCGACCGAAGCCGGTGATGCCAGCCGCCGGTTCTCAGCACACATCGCAGCAGCTGTGTATTGGCCGATCATGAGGCCGCTGTCCACTCCAGGGTCGTCGGCCAGAAATGGGGGAAGGCCGTGTGAACGCGCCGGATCTAGCAGCCGGTCGAGCCGCCGTTCAGCGATGGCACCGGTTTCGGCTAACGCGATCGCCAGATAATCGGCCGCCATTGCGACCGGAGCGCCGTGGAAATTGCCGCAGGATTCGATCCGTCCATCCGGCAACACCATCGGATTGTCAATGGCGGACGCCAGTTCTGACCGAGCGACTTCCGCGACGAATTCGAGAGTGTCGCGCGCCGCACCGTGCACCTGCGGAGTGCAGCGCACGGAATAAGCGTCCTGCACACGATCGTCGTCACTGAGATGGCTCGCGACGATCGGGGAGCCAGACAGGATGGCACGAAGATTGGAAGCGCTTGCTTGCTGACCCGGATGGGGTCGCAGCGCGAGGATGTCCGCGGCGAAGGCTCGATCAGTGGCCAGAAGGGCCTCGACGCTGCAGCCCGAGACTATGTCTGCCACCGTGAGCAGGTACGAGGCGTCGTGGACTGCAAGACACAGCATCGCCAGGATGCCGTCGGTGCCGTTGGTGAGCGCCAAGCCTTCCTTCTCCGCCAATTCCAGGGGTTCGATGCCAGCGTGCTGAAGCGCGGTAGCAGCGCCAATGACGCCCTCGCTGACTAGAACATTGCCCTCACCCATGAGAACGAGCGCGGCGTGCGCCAATGGGGCTAGATCGCCGCTGGCGCCGAGGGAGCCATGCTCGGGAACGAGCGGAACGATTCCAGCATTGATCAGATCTACCAATGTCTGAGCGACGACGGGTCTCGTACCTGAAGCACCGAAAGCCAGCGTTCGCGCTCGCAGAAACATCATTGCCCGAACCACCTCGGCCTCGACCGTCGGACCCATCCCAGCTGCGTGGGAACGAATCAGAGCCCGTTGCAGGTCAGCCCGCCTTTCGGGCGGAATCGCGGTGTTGGCTAGAGCTCCGAACCCGGTGGACACCCCGTATGCGGGATCTCCTTCTGCGAGACGTTCGACAATGTCACGCGACACCGCCATCCGTTCAACGGCCGTTTCACTCAGTTGGATTCGCTCATCATGACGGGCGACAGCGACGACTTGAGCGATCGTCACTCCGGCGCCATCAAGTTCCACGGTCACTGTGACGAACCCTCGGGTGCGACAAGAGCGAGCGACACGGATACAGCAACCTCGGTGATTGCTTTTGCTGCAGTACGCAGGCGTTCGTCGGCCAGACGTTCGGCTGGTCCGAGCACGGAGAGGGCACCCACGACTTGCGCTGAACCGTGGATAGGTGCGACGACCGCGGTTACGTCCGGTTCGATCGATCCGGTATTAAAATATAGATGAGGTCTCGATCCTGGCGCCTCTGGGGCGCAGAGCAGCGCTTGTCCAACAGCGGTTCCGTCCAGCGGAACTGATCTGCCAACCCAACCGACATGGCGGATTGCACGTCGACTTTCCGCGGTGGCGATATACACGGCTTCGTTGCCGTCTCGCACGGCCAGATATGCGGACTCTTCGGTGGCCTCGACGAGTCGCTCAAGTCCGGGTTGGGCTGCGGTCGTAAGCCTGGCGTAGGGGCCGCGTTGGTGCGATACCAGCGCCATCCGCACAAAGGCTGGTCCCACCGAGTACAAGCCCTGGTCATCTCTAATCAAATAACCCTGATTGGTCAGCAAGCGTAAATGGCGCAGCGCCGTGCTTGTTGGTAGGTCCGCTTGGGCGGCAGCCGCGGTGAGGCTTATCGTTCCGCTGCTCGCCACCGTAGAGAGCAGCGACAGCACCCGTTCAGCAGAGCGCGAACTGTGAAGCGTCGATGAGGTTTTCTGATCAGAGGGGACGGTAGTGTCAGACATAGATTTCAGTATCTGAAAATCATTGTTAGGTATTGGCAGCATAGGCAAATTCTTGCTACGATGCAAACATCATCACTGCCCGTCAATAACACATGGAGCCACTACGTCTCATGGGCGCCTCCCCAGGACTGAGTTCAAGCACACCGACCAGGGGTGTCGCGGCCCCGACAGGTTCATCGCTGACGTGCCGCAACTGGCCGCAGGAAGCCGCGTTCCGAATGCTCCAGAACAATCTCGACCCCGACGTAGCCGAACGTCCAGACGAACTCGTCGTATACGGAGGCACCGGCCGGGCCGCACGTTCGTGGGACGCCTACCACTCAATGATCGATTCGCTCACGACGCTCGCCGACGACGAGACAATGCTCGTTCAGTCGGGAAAACCAGTTGGGGTCCTCCGTACTCACGAGTGGGCGCCCCGAGTGCTGATCGCCAACTCCAACCTCGTCCCCGAATGGGGCACATGGGACGAGTTTCGCCGCCTCGAACACCTCGGTTTGACGATGTACGGGCAGATGACAGCCGGTTCGTGGATCTACATCGGGACACAAGGGATCCTGCAGGGCACCTACGAATGTTTCGCAGCGATCGCCCGCAAGCGGTTCGGCGGTTCGTTGGCGGGCACCCTGACCGTCACAGCGGGTCTCGGCGGGATGGGTGGCGCCCAACCGCTTGCAATCACCATGAACGACGGCGTCGCACTTTGCATTGAAGTCGATCCAGAACGCGCCGAACGCCGAGTACAAACCAGATATCTCGACGTCCTCACCGATGACTACAGGCAAGCCTTGCGAAAATGCGAGCAGGCGGTGGCCGAACGGATCCCACTCTCAGTCGGGTTGGTAGGAAACGCCGCCGACCTGTTGCCCAGACTCCTGGCCGACGAAGTGGCTGCCGACATCGTCACCGACCAGACCTCTGCACACGACCCGCTGTCATACATCCCCAACGATCTAGCTCCCGAGGCAGTGGAGGAAATGCGTCGCAATCAACCCGAGGAGTTCATCCGCCGATCCCGAGGTGCGATGGCCGCCCATGTCGAAGCCATGGTCGGTTTTCTAGATGCCGGGGCAGAGGTGTTCGACTACGGCAACAGCCTCCGAGCCGAGGCGGCACTGGGTGGTTGCGACCGTGCCTTCGCCTATCCCGGATTTCTCCCTGCATACATCCGCCCGCTCTTCTGCGAAGGCAAGGGCCCGTTCCGTTGGGTAGCGCTGTCGGGTGATCCTGCTGACATTGCCGCCACTGACCGAGCCGTTCTCGCCGAATTCCCCGAAGACGAGGGCCTGGCTCGATGGATCAAGCTGGCAGGGGAGCGGGTCGCCTTCCAAGGATTGCCTGCGCGAATCTGCTGGCTCGGCTACGGCGAGCGCCACCGCTTGGGACTGCGGTTCAACGAAATGGTCCGCTCAGGAGAACTCTCCGCGCCAATAGTGATCGGCAGGGACCATCTCGACTCAGGCTCGGTTGCCTCGCCCTACCGCGAGACCGAGGACATGCTCGATGGCAGCGACGCAATCGCCGACTGGCCCCTACTCAACGCCTTGGTCAACACCTCCTCGGGAGCGTCCTGGGTGAGCATCCACCATGGTGGCGGCGTCGGTATCGGCCGCTCAATCCATGCCGGCCAGGTGAGCGTCGCCGACGGGACCGACTTGGCGGCCCAGAAGCTTGAGCGGGTGCTCCTCAACGACCCGGCGACCGGGGTGATGCGGCACGCCGATGCCGGCTACATCGAAGCCCGCGATGTGGCGGCTGAACGGGGCGTACGCATACCGATGTCGACGCAGACCGCGCAATGAGCGCTTCAATATGCGGAACAGTGCAAAATGACCGTTCGTGAGATTCTCTCCATAGGCCATCCGGTGTTGCGCAGCCGGGCTGTTGACGTCGATCTGGGAGAGATAGCCAGTGAACGCGTACAGGGAGTTATTGACGACCTCATCGACACGATACGCAACGCCAATGGAGCTGGATTGGCAGCCAACCAGATAGGTGAGACGTGTCGGATCGTCGTGCTCGAAGTCAACAACAATCCCCGCTATCCCTATAAGCCGCCGATCCCCTTGACGGTGGCCGTCAATCCAGAGTTGCAAGTGTTGGACGACGAGACCGTGGTCATCAACGAAGGATGCCTGTCGCTGCCACTGCGCGGTGATGTGGAGCGTTTCGTCAATGTTCGTGTCCGCTATTTCGATCGGCATGGGATCGAGCATCGTGAGACGGTCCGAGGCCTGATTGCTGGTACCTGGCAGCACGAATGCGATCATCTCGACGGCGTGCTCGTTGTCGACCGAGCCG
Organism: Acidimicrobiaceae bacterium; assembly: GCA_009845995.1. Classification (GTDB taxonomy): domain Bacteria; phylum Actinomycetota; class Acidimicrobiia; order Acidimicrobiales; family Aldehydirespiratoraceae; genus VXYK01. Next base: position 287,715 of record VXYK01000055.1, read on the forward strand.
ACCCGACCACGCTGAGCACCTGGGACGAATTCGAACGACACCACCGGGATGCGTTCATCGAACGCATCACCCGCTTCGTGGCGGAGACAAGTTCATGAAAACGCAGTACTGGTGTGAACTCGCCTGGTTGGGCGGGCCTCAAGTCGTGGACGGGCTCGTAATCGAGGTCTCCGGTGACCGTGTCTCCGCTCTCGAGGCCGGCGTGCCGTCGCCGCCTGCAGACGCCACACACCTCGCCGGTGTGACGATCCCAGCGCTCTCCAATGCGCACAGCCATGCCTTTCACCGGGCGCTGCGAGGCCGCACCCACACCGAACAGGGCACTTTTTGGACCTGGCGCAACCTGATGTATCGAGTTGCGGCGAATCTTGACCCCGACAACTACTACAGACTGGCCCGAGCAACGTTCGCGGAGATGGCGCTTGGCGGCATCGGCGTGGTAGGTGAATTCCACTACGTGCACCACCAGCCGTGCGGAAGTGCTTATGCCGACCCCAACGCCATGGGAATCGCGGTAGCGAACGCTGCCAAGGACGCGGGAATACGGCTGACCCTGCTCGACACCCTCTACCTTCACGGCGGACTCGACCCCGCCGCGGCCGGCGGGTACGTGCCGATTGCGCCAGAACAGGCTCGCTTCAGCGATTGCGATGTCTCCAAGTGGGCCGGCCGGATCGACGACCTGGCTCAAACGGTGTCGAACCCGATCTGCAAGGTGGGAGCAGCAGCGCACTCGGTTCGTGCTGTCGACCCAAGGTCCATCGCGACAGCGGCGGCATGGGCCCGCCAGAACGATGCACCACTGCATGTCCACGCCTCTGAGCAGCCCGCGGAAAATCAGCAGTGTTTGGCAGTTCACGAATGCACGCCCATCGAGTTGTTCGCCAGAACTGCTGGGCTCGGTCCCGATGTGACGTTGATCCACGCCACCCATACTTCAGATCAAGACGTCTCCTTGATGGGCGGAGCCGGGGCGAATTGCTGTCTGTGTCCCACCACCGAGCGCGACCTGGCCGACGGAGTCGGTCCGGCAGCGGTTCTCGCCGACGCCGGCATCGAGTTGTGTCTGGGGTCGGATTCCAACGCCGTCGTCGACCTGTTCGAGGAGACCAGGGCGGTCGAACTGGACCAGCGCACGACCACGCTCAAACGAGGAGTCTTTGGCCCCGACGCTCTGGCGACAATGGCGACCGCCAACGGATACCGGGCGCTCGGCTGGAGCGAGGCCGGTACTTTGGAGGTGGGATCACTGGCTGACTTCGCCACCGTGAGCCTCGACTCGGTACGCCTCGCCGGTACAGGTGCCGACAACGCTCTCGCCTCTGTGATCTACACAGCCAGCAGTGCCGATGTCAGGCACCTGGTCGTCGGAGGCCACCCCGTGGTCAAGGACGGATCCCATACATCGATTGATGTTGAAGCCGAACTCGCCGCAGCCATTGCGCAGGTGACAACGCCATGACACTAGTGATCGACAACATTTCCGAACTGATCACCAACGATCCAGCCTTGGGCGAAGGACCGCTCGGCATAATCAACGATGCATCGGTGGTTGTGAGCGGTGACGAGGTGCTCGCAGTCGGTAAAGCAGGGGCGTCGGCCGACAAACAACTGGACGCAGGCGGCCGTTGCGTGCTGCCGGGGTTCGTGGACTCCCACACCCATCTCGTGTTCGCGGGCGACCGTGCCGAGGAGTTCACCCGGCGCATGGCCGGCGAACCCTACGACGGCGGAGGGATCCGAGTCACAACCGATGCCAGCCGCCAGGCCGGACGCGAAGCGCTGAGAGCCGAGTTGGGTCAGCGCCTCGGCGAAGTTCACCGGGCGGGCACGACCGCGGTGGAAATCAAGTCGGGTTACGGACTGTCGGTTGACTCCGAGGCAGAGTTGACTGCGCTCGCCGCCGAAGTCACCTCCGAGAGCACGTTCCTCGGCGCACATTTAGTTCCGAGTGAGTTTCAAGACCGAGTTGACGACTACGTCGAATTGGTGTGCGGACCGATGCTTGACGCCGTACGAGATCATGTCCGCTGGATTGACGCGTTCTGCGAGACAGGAGCTTTCGACGCAGACCAATCACGAGCCGTGCTTGAAGCCGGTCGAGCGGCCGGTCTGGGTCTACGTCTCCATGCCAACCAACTGGGATACGGCCCCGGGGTCCAACTCGGTGTCGAGTTGGGGTGTGCATCTGTGGACCATTGCACCTATCTCTCCGACGACGACATCGAGGCGCTGGCCGCGAGCGACACAGTGGCCACCTACTTGCCGGCCACGGATTTCTCAACCCGCCAGCCCTATCCGAACGCTCGTAGAGCCATCGACGCCGGTGTCAAGGTGGCCATTGCCTCAAACTGCAATCCGGGTTCGAGTTACACCACATCGCTGTCGTTTTGTATCGCTCTCGCGGTGCGCGACATGCATATGACCATCGACGAAGCCGTGGCCGCGGTGACCACAGGCGGAGCGGCTGCATTGCACCGCCCAGATCTTGGCCGAATCGTCGAAGGATCTCCGGCGCACCTGACAATCCTGGACGCCCCGAGCCGACATCACCTCGCCTACCGACCGGGCGTTCCGCTGATATGGCGAACGTTCGGCTCCGACTATCGAATCCCGTCCACCAACGACCAGAACAACAACTGAACCGAACAGGAGAAATCATGACGATCAATGTGCCCAACCCCACAGAACACAACCAGTGGTATCCCTTCGCGAACCGCCCGCTGCCACCCGAAGTAGACGGGCGAATCGCCAACCCGGCTGTGATCCCGGTGTTCGATGCGGTGCCACTTCCGGCAAGCGCGCGGTTTGTCGTGGTCGGCGCCGGAGTCCACGGACTGTCGAGTGCGTACCACCTCGCCATGTACTTGGAACGCTCCGGCAAGGGCAAGGGCAGCGACGTAGTGCTGATCGACAAACAGGGACCAGGCGCAGGAGCTACGGGCCTGGCCTGCGGTTGTATCCGCAACCTCTACATGACCGGGCCGTTGCACGCCATACTGCGAGCCAGCGTCGAGGTTTGGGAGTCCGATCCTGTGAACTTCGGTTTCCAGCAAGTCGGCTACGTCTCGGTAGGGGAGGCCAATCAGGAAGCCGACTACATCAAGCTGCAGGCTTCGCAAGCAGCAAGCGGATATCCATCAGACCTCTACACGGGCTCTGAGGCCCATGCCTTCCTGACCGGCTTGTGGCCCGATTTCAAAACGGAGAATTGCGACGTGGTGCTGCACGAACTCCGCTCGGGCTACGCAGGCACCCACATGGCGGTTTGGGGGCTCGATCAGAAGTGTCGTCAGTGGGGCGTTCAGCGCGTCTACGGCACCAGCGTCACCGGCTACACACTCGACTCGTCAGGCTCGGTGACCGCGGTCGAGACCGACCACGGTCCCATCGCCTGCGAACAAGTGGTGGTGGGCGCGGGAGCATGGACGCCGGAGCATTGGGAATGGCTCGGCGGCCCATCGCATATCGATGTCGGATACCCCGACGGGCACGTGGAGACCCAGGCCGATATGTGGACCTATTGGCGACTGCTGGAGGGCGAGGTGCTGTTGCCTGAAGGCGTTGATTTCCGCACCGCGCAGTACCAGGATTCACCCGTTCTGCACGTCGAGCTCATGAACACTCCCGTGTATGGAGAAGACAACACCCTGCTCAAAGACCACTTTTATTCCTACGTGCGCTACGCGGCCGAACGAGTGGGCGCGCCGGGCCTCCAGGGCGGGACGATCCCCGTGAAGATCGGTCCCAAAGCAGCCGTCGAACCCTACGGTCACCTCAACGACGTTTACCAGGCCGAACAGTGGTTTGCGGACTACTACTGCGCAACCCTCGGCATGCTGTTCAAGCGACTGGAGAACCTGAGGCCCTACTTCAAGGAACGCCGCAACGGCGGGATCGGGGCATTCACCCCCGACAACGTGCCGGTGTTCGACTACGTGGCCGACAATGCCTGGGTGATCGCCGATTCCAACCACGGGTTCAAGATGATCGGCGTGGGCAAACTCACTGCCCAGATGCTTGTGTACGGCCAAAAACCCGACGAGCTCAAGCCCTTCACCCTTGAGCGCTACCGCACGGGCGACGCCTTCGGAGACCGTAACTCCAACTGTCCCTGGGTCTAGTGCCCCTGGGTCTAGTGCCCCTGGGTCTGAGACCCTCGCTCTACTAGAGTCGTCCTCAATGGGAGGATGATGCATGATCCGCTAGTGGACCTGGCCGAGGAAGCGGTCACGCTCGTCGGCGGATGGCTTGAGGCGGCCAACGCCCTTGAGACCCCAGCGGAACGCAAATCTGTCCGTCAGATGGCCGGTGTAGTCGCCGACCCTGACGGCATGAAGTTCACGATGCGATTCGTGGATCGAGTCGTCAGGCCCGAGAACCATCGCGTCGCCGCTCAGCAACTGTCCGCGCTGGTGGCACAAGAGCGCCTTCCCGACTTCCTGTCGCCCCTTGACCGAGGACTTCTCAAGGTCGGAGCAAGACTCGCGCCTCGACTACCCGGGATCGTTATGCCTTTGGCCAACCAACGCATGCGCAACCTGATCGGGCATCTCGTCGTGGACGCCGCCCCCGACGCGATGACAGAACACTTCGGACACCGAAAGAACCAAGGTTTCCGCTTGAATGTCAACCTCCTGGGCGAGGCTGTACTGGGTGATGCCGAAGCGCTGGCGCGCCAGACTCAGGCGCTGAGCCTGCTGGAACAAGAAGATATCGACTATGTCTCGGTCAAACTGTCTTCGATCGTTGCGCAACTCAACTACTGGGACTTTGAAGGCTGCATCAACCGGGTAGCGGAGCGGCTTCGACCCATATTCGCAAAGGCCAAAGGGACCAGCCCTGCGACTTTCGTGAATCTCGATATGGAGGAATATCACGATCTGGAACTCACCTTGGCCGTGTTCATGCTCCTGCTCGACGAACCCGAATTGCACACCCTCGATGCCGGTATCGCGATTCAGACCTACCTTCCAGAATCGCTGAACGCACTTGAAACCCTTGAGGCTTGGGCTGCGAAGCGCTACCAGCGAGTCATCGATGGTCGAACAGGCGGCACGGTGAAGGTGAGACTGGTCAAAGGGGCCAACCTGGCTATGGAGCGTGTAGAGGCCGCGATGCATGGCTGGGAGCAGGCTCCGTATCGCACAAAAGCGGAGACAGACGCCAACTACAAACGCTGCCTCGATCAGCTGTTCTACCCGGAGCGTTTGAGCGCCATGAAAATCGGTGTGGCCAGCCACAATCTGTTCGATATTGCTTTCGCCAAGCTCCTCGCTGATCAACGAGGGGTCACAGATCGTGTCGAGTTCGAGATGCTTGAGGGGATGGCGCCGACCCATGCCCGCCTCATTCGGTCGCAGTTCGCCAACGAAGAACAATCGGGACTGCTTCTCTACACACCGGTTGTAGCTGCAGAAGACTTCGACGTTGCGATCAGCTATCTGTTCCGGCGTCTTGAGGAGAACGCCGCGGACGAGAACTTCATACGACACCTTCTCGCGCTCACTTCCGGCAGCGGAACCCCCGGTGGCGCGCTGATGGAATCCGAAGCGGAGCGTTTCAGAGTTTCGGTGCGGGACCGTGACTCGGTTGCTTCGACTCCACAACGGACCCAGAACCGCCTTACCGAAACACACACAGACGAAACACACACAGACGAAACACACACAGAGGTGGGAGACACATTCAACAACGCCGCCGACACCGATCCTGCTTTGAAGGCGAACCGCCAATGGGCCAAATCGGCAGTGTCCAACGCAGCGGTGTCGATCAACGCGCCCGTCGTGACGAGCCGCGCCGAGATCGACCTGATCATTGGACGGGTCAAGGAGGGTCACGAACACTGGCAGCGTCGCAGCGTCAACGAACGACGACTGAAGCTTCATGACGTGGCCAATGAACTGGCCAACCGTCGCGGCGATCTTGTAGCGGCGATGATCCACGAAGCACACAAGACCCTCGCCCAGGCAGATCCTGAAGTGTCCGAGGCAATCGATTTTGCCCGCTACTACGCAGACCGAGCTTTGGATCTAGAGGCCCATTCGTCCGCGTCTTTCAGGCCGCTCGGCGTTGTTTGCGTGGTCCCACCGTGGAACTTTCCAGTCGCGATCCCCACAGGCGGGGTAACCGCGTCTTTGGCCGCCGGCAATGCCGTTGTGTTCAAGCCTGCACCGGAATCGGTGCGTTGTGCGGAGATCGTGGCGGAGTGCTGTTGGAGCGCGGGGATTCCTCGCGAGGTGCTGCAATTCGTTCGAGTTCCAGAAAACGCGGTCGGGCGACACCTCATAGCTCACGACGGGCTCGACACTGTGATTCTCACGGGCGCGTACGAGACAGCCGAGCTGTTCAGAAGCTGGAATCCCGACCAGCGAATCCTCGGTGAGACCTCTGGAAAAAACTCGCTGGTCATCACCCCGAACGCCGATGTCGATCTGGCTGTAGCGGATCTGGCGGCCTCCGCGTTCGGACACAGCGGTCAGAAGTGTTCCGCAGCGAGTCTGGCGATTTGCGTCGGCGATGTCTACGATTCGCAGCGCTTCCGGGGTCAACTCATCGATTCTGTTTCAAGCCTGCAGGTGGGTCCGTCCTCGGATTTGGCGACAACGATGGGACCATTGATTCGCGAACCTGATTCGAAGCTTTTGCAAGGTCTGACGCGGCTTGACGGCAACGAGAGCTGGTTGCTTGAACCGCATCGCTTGGGACCCGCAACCTGGACGCCGGGAATCCGCAGCGGTGTGCAGGATGGCTCATGGTTCCACCAGACCGAGTGCTTCGGACCCGTTCTCGGCCTCATGAAAGCCGAAACTCTCAGCGAGGCGGTGCGTTTACAGAATGCCACTCCGTTCGGTCTCATGGGCGGGATCCATTCGCTCGACGATTCCGAGATCGGCTATTGGCTGGATCACGTTCAGGTTGGAAATGCCTATGTCAATCGTGCGATTACCGGAGCGATCGTTCGGCGTCAACCGTTCGGCGGTTGGAAACGCTCCTCAATCGGACCTGGCGCGAAAACCGGAGGCCCGAACTACTTGGCGCAATTGGGCGTTTGGAGGCCCGGGGACTTGAACCTCAACGATGCCGATTGGTTGGAGAGAGCAATCAGGAGCGATGACGATGCATGGAGAAGCGAGTTCTCGACCGAGCACGATCCGAGCGAGATTTTCTGTGAGTCCAATCGATTTCGCTATCGGCCGCTCGAAAGGGTGGCCGTCAGGTTCGAGGACGAAGCTCGTCAGGTGGAGCGAGATCGTGTGCTCAGAGCGGCTGAGCGTTGTGGAGTCGACGTTGTCGTGTCCGACAGTTCCCTCGAATCTGCCGAGGCGTTCGCCGATCGCCTAGCTGAGCTGAATGTGGATCGCGTGCGCTTGCTCGGACCCGTCCACGCCACGATCCGGGACAGAGCCAACAACCTGGGAATATACATAGCCTCCGATCCTGTGACGACCGAAGGCCGGATCGAGTTGCTCCACTATCTCCGCGAACAGGCAATCAGCGAGACCATGCATCGTTACGGAAACCTGCTCTAGAACCAGCTAGTCCTCAACCCAGACCCAGCGGCCGGAAGGCCCTGCAACACCGCCGGGGCGTTCCATGCACTGCACGTCCAGATGGATGGGGAGCAGGTGACGCACATAGAAGGCGTGGACGGTGATGGTGGGCGTGACGAGATCCTCGTAGCGCTTGATCTCCACGCGGGCGTCCTTGGTCTGCCAGGCTTCACACTTGGCCAGGATTGTGTCCACCTCGTCGCGGCTGTTGCAGAGCACGCCGAGATGGTCGAACGGCGGGGGAGTCATCGCCTGGCGATGTTCCAGCAGCAGGATGAACTGGCTGGTTGCGGTATCGGTCGACAACAGCAGTCCGGTTTGTTTGAGAATCTGAGTGTCGGTTGCTGTCCACCCGAACACATCACCGTAGAACTCCCGTGCATCGGCCCGGAACTCCTCGGTCATAGTGCCCAGCGGGAGAGTCAGTTCCATGTGGTTGAATCGCATGTTGCCCATATCTCAGCGTAACCTTGGCCGCTGACAGGTGCCTTGGGCGGTGCGAGAAGGCTTCAGTCGTCGATTACCGTAATGGCGTCTTCGGGGCAGTTGGCGGCGCCTATGCGGGCCCGCTCAACTAGAGCCAGGGGAACCGGGGCGACTTGTTCTTGGCAGTAGCCGTCGTCGTCGGGTTCGTAGACGTCCGGGGCAAGCGTGTTGCAGCGGCCGTGTCCAGTGCAGCGTTCGCGGTCAACGAGGATTTTCATCGCGTCTCCTAAAGGTCACCGGGTGCCGAACATCTGGGCCACCACCGTAGCGATGGGCGGGGGTTGGCCGTTGGCGAGCGGCTCAAGCGTGAATTCGACTTGAGATTCTCTGGGGTGGTCGCTGGGGATGACCGTGGCCACGAGTTGGCAGGGAACCGAGTTGAGAGCGGTGAACGTCACTTGCATTATTCCTGCATCGGGATCCAAGTAACTGAGTTCGCCGAGTTGATGTCCCAACTCGCACAGACGAGCAAAGACATCTCCGGGTGGCAACAGCAAGACCAGCTTTTCGTCGCTTGGGTTCGTAGCCGGGGGAGCAGGCGAGGGGCTCCCGACGGAGGGCGCCTGTTGCAGCCATGCGTATGCCTCGGTGATGCGCGCTGCCGCGGCGTTGTCCCCACCGACATCAGGATGAGCTTTGCGAATCAGCCTGCGGTATGCCCGAGAGATGTCCTCTCTCTGCGCGTGACGATCCAACCCCAATACTCGCAGTGCCTGGTCGCGGTCCACCGATGTCAGCTTAGGGCGACTGCTCGTCGGGCACGATTCTCGCGATTTCGGCGAGCAACAAGGGCAGAGCCTCCTGCCAGTCGCCGACAATGCCGGCATCGGCTTGTTCCCAGGCGGGAGCGTTCGGGTCGTTGGTGATCGCCAGCACAGACAACGCGCCCCGAACACCCACGGTGTGATTGAACTTGCCGCTGGCGCCGATCATGACGAACAGCCGCGGCGAGATGCTGCGTCCCGTTATGCCGATCTGACGGGCGTGGGGCATCCAACCGTTGTCGGTGACTTTGCGGGTACAACCGAGTTCCGCGTCGAGGAGTTCAGCTAGAGGATCAAGCTTCGGGTAGTCCGTCGGGTCGACTCCTTGACCCACCGCAATAACCGCCGAAGCGTCGGCCAGGATGTCGATGTCATCGTCGCGGCGACGGGCGGTCACCCGAACCCGGCCTCTGGGACTGACCTCGATATGTTCCTCCGTGGGCATCTTCCGCCGGCCGGGTTCAAGGGCCTCCGGTGTCGGCAACACACCGGCGCGTACCGTTGCCAACTGCACGACGGTACTTGTGTGAACCGCGACGATGAGTTGGCCGCCGAACGCTGATTTCCAGGCCACCAACCGCCCATCTTCGACATCGAACTCGACCGCGTCGCCTGCAAGACCGGCGCCGAGATCGGCGGCCACTCGAGAAGCGATCTCTCGGCCAGCGGAAGTGCCAGGCAGCAATATTGCCCAGGGCAAGCTATCAGCGGCCCAAACTGACATCGCGGCCGCAACGTCTTCTTCGATTACTGCACCGGCGAGGTGGACAATATGGTCTGCGCCGTAGGTCGCCAAGAACTCTGCGTCGATGGCTGGGCCAGGGGATGAACTACCCATACTGCCTGGCAGCAGTACCGTCGTAGAGCCGTTGATCTCACCTGCCAGCAAGCCCGCCGCACCGAGCAACTCCCGCAGGAGTTTGTCGCGGCCGGGTTCAGCAAGCACCGCCACCACTCCGCCTGGGCCTCCGGGGGAGGTCACAAGTTTCGGCTCGGTGGGCTTCTTGGAGTTTTCGAAACCTCCCTTTTTGGCGATGACGCGCACAGCGCGACGGACCTGCTCGGCAAGAGCCAGGTCACTTTCGACGTAGCGTTCTCGGTCAACTGCCAGCGATCTGGTTTTGCCCACCCATGTAGGACTTCCTGCTTGACCCCAGGGTCCGGGACCCAAGGTTTCAGCGTCTAGGAAACGAATCCGCTCAGCGGGAACCAGCGCCCTGTAGGGCGGAGGGACCTTGCTGGGTTCACACAGCCTCTCCGCGCAGGACAACACGGCAGGAAGTGTGATCTCACAGTCGAGCCACTGGTCGTCAAGCTCACAGCCCAGACTCAAATGCTCGCCGTCAAGCCTCAACTCTTTGACCGCGGTAGCGAATGGCAAGTCCAGCAACTCGGCGATCTGTGGGGGTACTTGTCCGGTGTCGGCGTCGACGGAGTTCTTGCCGCACAGCACCAGGTCGAAAGGGCCGTCCTGGGTGAGCGCCGCAGCCACGGCTCGGGCGGTTGCCAGCGTGTCAGACCCAGCGAAGGCCGGATCGGTGATCAGCACAGCATCAATCTCTACATCTCGGTCAAGCCCCCAGGCGACTGCCTCACGCAGCGCCTCCTCAGCACTAGGCGGGCCCAACGTGTACACGGTGACCGAGCAGTCCGATCGCTGTGAGGCAAGCTCGACGGCCTTCGACACAGCCCTGCGGCAATAGGCGCTCATCTCCAGTTCCGTACCGCTTCGAATCAGGCGTCCATCGGGCCCCAATGCCATCTCTTCAATGGCAGGTACTTGCTTGATGAGCACAGCGATCCGCATGAGTTCCTAGTCCCTCGTCTACGGTATCTTGCTAGCGGCTTGCGGCTAGAACCAAGCGGGCGCGTCGGACAGTTGCGACAGGGCGACCAGCACGGCCAGCTCGCCGAGTTGTTCTGCGGCACCCAAGACATCGCCTGTCAGGCCTCCGAACCGACGGCGAGCCAATACAGCCACCAGCCCCGCTACCGCGAGGACGGCTGTGCTCGCCACCAACCCCGCCGCGCCGGACAAAGCCGCTATTCCGAAAACCAGCACTACCACTACGCTCACCCGACTGCGTGGGAGATCCGCGGTATATGTCGCTCCCAACCCGACTGAGCTGGCTCTACCCAGGGTCAACATCAGCACCAGCGCACCCTTTCTTCCCAACGCGTGCGCGGCGACCAAAGCGATCAAACCCTCGGTCCCATTCAGCTCTTGCAAAGCACCGACCTTGCCAAGGGTCACCAATATCAACGCCAACGCGCCGAAAGTACCGATTCGGCTGTCGCTCATGATCTCCAGCCGACGGTCCCGGTTGAGTCCACCCAGAGCGTCGGCAGTATCGGCCAAGCCGTCTTCATGGAATCCACCGGTGAGGATCGCTCCCAGGCCGCACACAGCCACCGCTGCGAGCATTGGATCGAGAAACTCAACGGCACCGAGGTAAGCCGCTCCCGTTATCGCTCCGATAACCGCTCCTACGACTGGAAACCAGCCAACAGCTGCGCTGATCCTGCCATCGCCATCAGGGTGCAGCCCTCCCGGTAGACGGGTCAAGAAAGCCCAGGCGTAGCGAAATCCGAACATGCTCATGGGGGAGGAACGGGGGAGCGATCTGCCCACTCCTCGAAGGTGGCCACATCTACGACCGCCGCAGCGGCCATTCGAATCAATGGAACTGCAACAAGGGCACCTGAACCCTCGCCGAGCCGGAGGTCGAGTTCGAGCAGCGGCTCAAGATTGAGATGTTCGAGTAGACGAACATGCCCCGGTTCGGCTGAGCGATGACCCGCGATGCAGTGTTTCAACGCGCCAGGCACCTCGGCCTCCAGCGGAAGCACTGAAGCGGTCGTTATGAAGCCGTCCAGCACCACTGGGATTCTTCTTCGGCGTGCGGTCATTACAGCTGCGGCAATGGCGACGAGCTCGGCGCCGCCGAGCCGCCGCAACGCTTCCAAGGGTTGCACCGAGCCCACTCGCTCAAGCGCGTCTTGTACCACCCTGGTTTTGTTCAAAAGAGCCTCACCGGAGACGCCGGTGCCCGGTCCAACCCACTCAAGCGCGGATCCTCCCAACACCGATGCTGCCACCGCCGCGGCGGGAGTCGTGTTGCCTATCCCCATCTCACCCACGACCAGAAGGTCGGCGTCACAGTCCTCGACGGCATCGATACCCGCCCGTGCGGCAGCATCAAAGCGTTGCGGCGTCAGGGCATCGGTGGTGCGGATATTCCCGGTCGGGTCTCCGACTGCCACATCCACAACCGAAAGGGAAGCGCCGACCTGACTCGCCAGCACTGACGCGGTGGCTTTACCCTCCGCGAGAGCCGCGACCATCGCCGCGGTGATGTCTGAGGGGTACGCGCTCACCCCTTCAGCGGCAACTCCGTGGTCTCCGGCGAACAAAATAGCGTGAGGACGTTCGACACAGGGGTTCCGGCTACGTTGCCACCCCGCAAGCCACACAGCGACGCGATCGAGGCGTTCAAACGCACCGCTCGGGCGCAGCACCTGCGCTGCTCGGTTCTTGACTGCCAATTTGGCCACCTCGTCAGGCGAACTCAGATTCCCTAGCAGACCACTCAGTTCAGAATCAGACATCAAGATCCGCTCTGCGTTCAAGGGAAACGAGAAGACCTGCCACGCACAAGTAAGCGGAGTCGGCGCGCCGGGCCATCCGTTGGTTGACGCGGCCAAGCAGATCTCGAAATCCTCTGGACATCGCATCGCCCGGCACGATGCCGGACCCCACTTCGTTGCTCACCACATAAGCCCGTTCGCTGCGTTCGGCCAGCAGATCAGCGAGCAACACCGTTTCATCAAGAATCTGCTGCGGCTGGTCCGAGTGCCGGTTGCTGAGCCACAGCGCAAGGCAGTCGACGATGATCGTGTTGTCTCGATCGACTGTTGCAACCGCCCCGAGCAAATCGACCGGCTCTTCCACCAGCGACCAATGATCAGGCCGGTCCTGTTGATGGCGGGCGATTCGTTCGGCCATCTCATCGTCGTCGGCGGTCGCGGTGGCGATGACGGTAACGGGGGTGTTTCGCCTGGCAGCGGCCTCGACCGCGACCTGTGACTTGCCGCTGCGGGCACCGCCGGTGAAAAAGGTCAGCATTGCTTTCGGTTCACCAGACCTCTCGTCGACTTGTGCGCGACACGATCGCAAAGACGGGTGCCCCGATGAACGCTGTGGCAACGCCGATCCGAAGTTCGGCTGCTTGCAGAATCGTGCGAGCGGTGAGATCGGCCAGCACCATGAACGCTCGGCCGAACAGAATCGACAGAGGTGCCAATACGCGATGGCTTGCGCCGACACCGCGGTATTCGTTTCATTCGGATCCTCCTTTTGGCTCGAGGTTGGGGCACGAGCGACAGGGGACCGAGTCGCACGAGCCGTCCCTTCCTCGAGGGTCGGGTCGTAACGTTCGTTTCGAGGCGTCCGGACTTGTTCCTCTCACCGAGATGAGTCGACTTCACCGCTGCGGGACAGTGCCGGATTCAAACCGGCTTCGCTCTGACGAACAGGTGAATACTACGCGCGATCAAGCGACCCGCACAGGTTCTCAGCGCGGTTTTTGCCTGAGTTCAGGAAACGGTGAGGAGGAGTAGCAGCTGGCCCGAACCCTCGAGCTCGACTTCGAACACCCCTGGAATCTCGGCGACGAAACCGAACTCCAGCGGTTGGCCTACGGCCACTGGGTACAGAATGTCATAGCCGTGAACGTGGACTTCTTCGGCGGTGTCAGAGGTGACCGAAATCGTCACCTTGGAATCGAGATCAACATCAACTCGCCGATGTCCACCGACCGGTTCGCCACCGACAATGTCCACTGAGATCGTCTGCGACGGTACCGACATGTCATGTTCATGGGAGTCCGAGTCGTCAGTTACAAGGGTCGCCTCGTCTTCGGAGACTTCCAAGGTCACAGTGTCGTCGACGATGGTTCCGTTGATAGCCATCGCCGAGTGGTCGTTGGAAGACAACTCGACGCGAATCTCGTGTACGCCTGCTGCCAGTGGCGGCAACTGATGCCACTCGCCGTACAGACGCGTGATCTTCACTCCGTCGACATAGAGATGCATGTGTCCCTCGCCGTCAACATGCTCGGTGCTGACATTTTCTGGGGCAAGTCGGAAGTTTGTGGGCACGCTGTGCAGGAGCCAGCCTCCGGAGGGGTCTTCGAGAATGCGCACTGACACGGACGGATACGGTTCGATCGCGGGTGTAGTTGCGGCACCGTGGGTGTGATTGTGATCGTGTCCGTCTGTCTCGGAGTGACCGCTTTGATCAGTCGTTGTTGTATCGGAGCCGACCCCAGCGTCTTGGCTGCTGCTTGTGCTCGGGGCACCTGACGATGGGGTTCCGGAGTCACCCCCGCAGGCCGCGGCAAAGACGCCCAAAGCAAGCGCCACAGTCAAGCATCGCCAAGAGAAGTCGAGCACGAGAAGCCTTTCAGAGATTTTGCTGGCCCCGAGGAGCAGGGCTGCGGACACTTCAAGTTTAAGGAAGAACTGACCCGGGTCGTTAGGAGGTTTCGGTCAGGCTCTGTGAAATGGATCACAGTTCCAGAGCCCCTCACTACTCGGACGAGAGCATCTGCTGAGTCTCCGGGTCGACCCAGCGAATCTGGCGGAGTGGGAAACGAATCCACAACTCCTCTCCGGCGGCCGCGCCGAACGTCGGGTGTGTGGAGACCTTCATCGGCTGCGCGGTTGAACCCTCCGACAAGAGCGTGACCGTCAGCAGATTCTGTGCTCCGAGCGGCTCCACGACCTCGACTCGGACTCTCAAAGCATCGCTCACCGGTGACTGCAAGGTCTCCATGTTCTCGGCACGGATCCCCAACCTGATCGCCTTTCCCTCAAACGGTTCGAGTGCGGTGACGGTCGATCCGATAGCGAGTTTCTGGCCCGCCAGTTCTATGGCAACTCGGCCTTCGGCATGGCTCACAACGCCGTCGATGAAATTCATCGGAGGATTGCCGATGAAGCCCCCGACAAACTCGTTCGACGGGTCCTCATACACCACCGAGGGATGATCCACCTGTTGCAGCACCCCGTCCTTCATGACCGCGACGCGGTCACCCATGCTCAACGCCTCGATCTGATCGTGGGTCACGTAGATCGTGGTGGCGTTGACCTCAGCCAGCAGGCGCTTGAGTTCGGCGCGCATCTCAAGCCGGAGCAGCGCGTCGAGGTTGCTCAAAGGTTCGTCCATCAGCAACACTTCGGCTTTCATCGCTAGGGCTCGGGCAACCGCGACCCGCTGTCGCTGGCCGCCGCTCATTGCACTCGGTTTTCGATCGAGCAGTTCTTCAATATGCAGCAACGAAGCAGCCTCTTCGACCCGTTCTTGAATTACTTCCTTCGGCGCCTTGTTCATCCGCAGACCGAAGCCAATATTGTTGCGAACCGACATGTGCGGAAAGATCGCGTAACTCTGAAACACCATGGAGATCTTGCGGTCCCCGGCAGGTACGTAAGTCACATCGCGTCCGTCGATGGTGATGCGGCCCGAGTCCACCATCCCGAGTCCGGCGATCGCCCGTAACAGCGTCGTCTTGCCGCAACCGCTCGGCCCGAGCAACACCAGGAAGGGCAAGATGGTACGCGTCGCCGGTCAGTTCTTCGAGCGATTCCCGTAGGTCGGCCGCCTTGGCCCACAACTGCTGTGACTCCTCCTGCAATGCCTCAACAATGCTCTCGTCCGGCAGCGAACGGGACCTGCCACCACGGTCTGTTGCGAACCCATGCATTCTCACCGACACGTTGGCTGGTACGCCGTCGAGCCGGTCCAGGATCAAAGGAAGCTCGACAATCTCGCGTCTCCCGACCTCCCTGCCTCCCAGTTCCTTTGGCGATGCTGTCGGATTGTAGAAGCGCTCCAGTGGACCGTCTTCTCCGAAGCGGAGCGCGGTGATCGGCAAATCGTACCGCAACGGCTCCCAGCGAGTGCACGTTCCCTCACTTCCAGCAATTTCAACTGCAATGGGCGGATTGCGAAATGACTCGCACAGGGCAACGAACTCCTCCGAATCGGGCGATCCCTCGATCACCGAGACCCCGAGTTCGTGCCGAGTAACACGCTCGCATCGCGCGCCTGGAACATACATCGAGGGGCCTGCATCGCCTGCGCGTCCCCGCAATCCTGTCTTCGCTAGCCACTCGACGCTGCGCCGGAGCGGAATAGCGATCACGCCTTCATCGTCAACGCGATAAGCCCGCAAGCCCCTCGCGTGCACAATCACTGAGCGGCCGTTTTCGAACGAAGCAACAAAGTCCTGAAACGGGAAAGTCGTGACCTCATCTACCTCGCGCTGGCCCATAAGCACCCGAGCAAGTCCAACGTCGATCTCATGACCGAACAACTCGGTGTCGATCGTTTCACGTTGCACGACATCGAAAGGCATTCCGGCCAACACTGTCCCACCCTGTCCGGGGGCGACGAGCAACTCCGCGATGTAGTCCGTGCCTCGGCTGTCGATATCGATTTCGAGTTCGACTGTTTTTGTGTGGCTGAACCGAAACCGCATCGAAGCGTGGATCTCTCCAGCCGACCAACTCGCCTTCAACTCAATGAGAACAACGACATCGAGATCGCTTACAGATTCGACCTCCGCGTGCATGACTCGACCGGCCGCCATCTGCTCTCTGGATTCGCTCGAATAGGCGTCGCCAACATCGCGGCGCACCGTGAGGGGCCCGATGACTACACCCCCGATGTCAATGGCCTCATCACTGACGATCACCGACCCGAAAGGGCTTTTGACCTCCTCCAAAGGGATACTTGGAGAGTTTGCGAAGCGCTCCACTGCAGAGACAGGCGCCAAACCGAGGCCTTCCGAGTCGAAACCAATGACTTCCGGGCCCACCCGCAAGCTTCCCGAACGCGCAAATGGTGTGCTCGACACCACATAGCGCCCATCTTGCATTCCTCTGGCCAACCATTCGGTCGAGCGTTCGGCGTCGTGCTTCAGCTCTTGCAGGAGCCGACGATAGGAACGCTCCATGCGCTCGTGAACGGGGTCGACGCTCACGCCACAGATGCAGTCGTGGATTACATTTCGCAAGAGTTCGCGGTCCCACTGGTCGTATCGCTCGACTGGATATGGAGCCCCGCAGACCGCGGCCAGGGTTGCCAGCGGTTCGCAAACCCGATGCAACGCGTGTTCGACATCGGCATGCAGAACCTTCAAGTAGGTCCTTGTCGACAAAGTCCCAGGAAATGTCGAACCGTACTTGCCTGACAGCAGTTCCCCGCTGATCTTCGGGACAGACGCGAAACGCTCAGCAACAGCACGGGCGTAGCGCTCGGGCGAAGACTCGACTAGATCGAATGCACCGCGACCCTCGTCGCGCTCGCGAAAGATCGTGAACGGGTCTTCCGGTTCGGTTTCGAGGTCGTATCCGTCGAAGAGTGGAATCGGCAATCCGCGGTAGTAGGCAACGAGCTTGTCGTACTCGCCCTGAAGCCGTCGCGTAGCTAGTGATTTTGTTCGTGAGATTCCATAGAGGTTCCGATACCCCCCGAAGAGGTTGATCGCGGCAACCTCGGTACCGTCAGGCGACACCCAACAAAAAAGCGGCTCTAACTCTGGTACGCCTCGCCATACGTATGCGGTCGTGACTCCGAACATCGCAAGAATCTGCGGCGCTTGGGAAATATGACCGAAGGTGTCGACTAGCCAAGCCGTCTGAGTCTTGCCACCGTGCCGAGCGACGTCGGTGGTGCCGGCACTTGCGTTGCGAACCAGCAACTCGCCGCTGGCCAAACGCCAATCCGGCTGACTGTAGAGCGGACCGATCCCGAGCACTCCGGCACTCACCAACCGCGTAATCAATGCCTCATAGTGAGGCTGGGTTCGAAGCAGGTCTTCGAGCGCGAGCGTCTGGCCGTCAAACAGGTACTGATAATTTGGATTGGCTTTTTGGAGCTCGTCGATTGCATCGATCAGTTCAGGGATCCACTCGGTGGTGTACTCCTCAGTCAAAAACCACTCGCGATCCCAGTGCGTGTGGTTGATGATGTGCACTGACGCCGATTGTGTGGGGGAGAATTCGGTCATTTGCAAACGAGCTTTCGCTGGTTCTCATGATCGGGTGTCCAGATTTCCATAAGGTTTCGGAAACCTAGAGCTTGCACGATGGCCTGTCAACGTTCGCTCTCGGACCTACCGAACAGGACCTGTCGAGTCTCTTACGACGATCTTGCCTTCTAGCAGTACTTGTGGGTCCGCTTCAGCCGTCCCGTTGACTAGGTCGAGCAGTTGAAGACACAATGTTTCGCCCACGATGCGCGGTGATCGGCGAACCGTGGTCAACCCTGGTGTCGCGTAGCGTCCGGCCATGATGTCGTCGAAGCCGGTGACACTCAGTTCATCAGGTACTCGGATGCCTGCGTCTCTAGCCGCGCCCAGAACCCCGAGTGCCAACAGGTCGTTCTGCGCGACAATGGCGGTTGGCCGATCAGTTCTCTGAAACAGCTTTTGTGCAGCGACGTAGCCTGAGTCCTCGTCGAAGTCGGCTTCGACGACCAGATCCGGATCAACCGGAATGCCGAGATCGGTGACCGCATTCTCGAAAGAGAGGAAGCGATGGTGCGACATGCTGAAGCGCGCCGGTTCGATGATGCAAGCGATCCGACGATGACCGAGAGCGACGAGGTGTTCGACGATCGGACTCATGACATGGTCTACGTCGTCGACGAAAGGGAAGTCGGGATTCTCACAGCCTCTCCCGAAAGCCACAAACGGGAAGTCGGCCTCCGCAAGAAAGCCGATACGAGGATCGTCGACCTCGGTACGAACAAGCACGAAACCGTCGACCTGCCTCCAAACGAGAGCCTGCTCGTAGTTCTTGAAATCATTCGCCGGAGCGACCCCCACGGTCAACCGAACCTCAATCTGTTTGGCGGTCGCGGTTGCAACCAGTCCAGACAAAAGCTCAGCAAAGAACGCATTGCTGAAATGGAGTTCGCTCTGGGGTAGTACGAGACCGATGGCGTCAGCTCGTACGGAGCCGGTCTTGAGCCGGCGAGCCTCCAGGTTCGGCACATAACCCAACTCCGCGGCCACAGCGCGGGCTCGTTCCTTCGTTTTCTCAGCTACATCCCATTTGTCGTTCAGCGCGCGCGAAGTCTGAGTGACCGACATGCCCAACTCCCTCGCAACGTCATGAAGGGTCACTCTCCCGTTCGCTGGATCCATGACCGAAACGTTA
Source organism: Acidimicrobiaceae bacterium (assembly GCA_009845995.1). Classification (GTDB taxonomy): domain Bacteria; phylum Actinomycetota; class Acidimicrobiia; order Acidimicrobiales; family Aldehydirespiratoraceae; genus VXYK01. The sequence goes on from VXYK01000055.1 coordinate 306,748, forward strand.
CCATCGCGCCCTTGAGTCTCCCTTTCGGGTCTCGGGCAGGGTTGCATCGGTGCATGCGATAGCGGGCCCATGGAGCGCTCGGTACGGTTGGGGCATGGATCAGCTTGAGCCACGTCGCGTCCTGCTTGCGGGGGACACTCACGGCAACGGTCGTTGGGTCGGCAATCTCTGCAAGTTGGCCCAGCAGCACCGATGTGACGTGATCCTGCAACTCGGCGACTTCGGCTATTGGCCCCACACCTCCAAGGGACGCCGTTTTTTGGACCAAGTTGACTGGCACGCCGAACGCTATGGGATCAGTTGTTTCTACTGGATCGACGGAAACCACGAAAACCACGACATGTTGGTTGAGGAGGAAGTTGACGCCGACGGATTTGCAACCATCCGCGACCACTGCCGCTACGCCCCGCGCGGTCACCGCTGGCGCTGGGGGCAGGTCGATTTCGGGGCACTCGGTGGCGCGTTCTCGATGGATCACCATTACCGCGTCGAAGGTGTGAATTGGTGGGCCGGCGAGATGCTTGCCGATACCGACGTGACGCGTCTGGGCGACGATCCGCTCGACGTGCTGCTGTGCCATGATGCACCCGAGGGTGCACCGATCCGAGAATTTGAGCTTCGGCCACGCGATGAATTGCTGTGCTTGCAAGTACGCGAGCGCATTCTGCAGGCGGTGAAAAACACACACCCCAAGCTGGTGCTTCATGGCCATTGGCATCGCCGTACCAGCAGCGAATTGACCTGGACAGCCGACAGCGATGAGGGATCTGAGCGGTTGTCCACACAGGTGGAGGGATTGGCCGCTGACAAGCAAGGCGATCATCGAGCTTGGGCAATCCTGGAAGTTGACCCTCTCGACTTCATCGACAGCGAAGCACAAGTATCGTAAGCGCACTCGACTGCCGACTGACACAAAAGAGCGCTCCCCATGCCGCAAGATCCCACCTATCCGTCGCTCACGGGCCAGGTCGTCCTGGTGACTGGTGCTGGAGCCGGAATCGGTCGGGCGATCGCGCGGCGATTCGCGGCTGTGGGCGCCAAGGTCGCCGTCAACGACTTGGACACCGAACGGGTTGAGCCCGTAGTGAGCGAGATCATTGCGAGTGGAGGCGAGGCAACACCGGCGGTGGCTGATGTCTCCGACTCCACACAGGTCAACTCCATGATCGATGCGATCATCGAAGCTCACGGCACGGTCGACGTGTTGGTCAACAACGCCGGGATAGTCAGCCCGATGCTGCACTTCTTTGAAGCGGACGAGGCCTGGTGGCGGCGAATAATCGACGTCAACCTCACTGGACACTTTCTGGTGTCACACCCCGTAGCTCGCATCATGGCCCGCAACGGCGGCGGCTGCATTATCAACATGAGCTCTGGTGGGGCAACCAAGGCGCACAGAGCCTTCACCGCCTATGACGCAACAAAGGGCGGCATCGAAGCGCTGACCAGAGCGATGGCGCTTGATCTTGGCCCCTACAACATTCGTGTCAACGCACTGATGCCCGGTTCCATCGACACCACGGGCATGCCGCTAGACGACCGCAAACTGAGGGGCGAGAACGTGCCGCTGGGACGGATCGGCGAGGTCAGCGACATGACCGGGGCAGCTCTGTTTCTGGCATCTGAAGACGCCGGCTACATCACCGGAGACCTAATCAAAATTGACGGCGGCATGACCGCGCAGCAGCGCTCCGCCACCGTCGACATCATGCCCCCCTCAGACTTTCCCAAACTCGAAGACCTCTAATCGTGACGCAGCCGAACTGATCACCCGAAACCGTGGTCATCTAGGTGATCGGATTCGGTCGGATCAGAGTTTGGCTATTGGGTCGCCTGTTTGAATGGTGCCGGGGTGAATAACTCGGGCGTTGATGCCCCTGAGCTTGAGCGCCACACCGGCCTCGGAATTGACCCAGCGCAGGGCGTCGTGGCCATAGCGAACCTTGAATTTCCCGCAGCCCATGTGTGGTGCAGTTGTCACCTCGAGCGTGGCGTTGCCGATTTTCAGGCGAGTACCCGCTGGGGCGTTCGTTTCGCTGATATCGAAGTCGGCGTACAGCTGGTCTCCAGCCGCCGGCCATTCTTGAGTCGGCCCCGCGATCAGATCGAGCACGCGAGAGTTCATGATGGTGACCTGCCTGAGGGGGTCAGCGCTGCCGTCCTCGGTATGCCGGTCTCCTCTGGCAAGCCAGTTGTCACCCGCCAAGCCACTCTCCAAAGTGAGTTCGCCCTGTTCGACGATCTCGCGCTCATCGACCGCAGTTCGCGCCACGATCAGCCGAAGCGTTCCATTCTCGCTGGGCGCATTCCGGATCTGCGCCAAGCCTGCTTCCAGTTCTTCGATCGTCCGATGAGTCATAGGTGCAGTCTGCATGTTGTTTTGAACAACTGCTCACTGCACCGACGACTTCCTTCCCGCCATCCGCGCGGACAGCTAGTGGGCGGTGACTTCGGGGGCACCGACCCGATCGGCGATTGCCTGGCTGGAGCGGTCCAAGACTATGGCCATCATCACGATCGCGAAGCCGACCTCGAATCCAAGGCCGAGCTCGCTGTTCTTGACAGCTGAAATCGTTTCGAATCCGAGTCCGCCGCCACCGACGAGGCCTGAGATGATGACCATCGCCAAGACCAACATGATCACCTGGTTGACTCCCGCCATGATTGTTCTGGCGGCCAAAGGAATCCGCACGCCGAACATGGTCTGCCGCGGCCTGGCCCCGAACATCTGTGACGCCTCCACGCTTTCGGTCGGCACCTGTTTGATCCCGAGCGCGGCAAGCCGCACCCCCGGCACGATGGCGTACAGAATCGAGGCGATGAGTCCCGGCACAACCCCGATGGTGAACAGCGTCACCGCCGGAATGATGTAGACCAGTGAGGGGATCGTCTGCAGTGCATCGAGTACCGGGCTGAGGGCGGCCTCCACTCGGCGGTGGCGTCCCGCCGCGATGCCGACTGGTATAGCCAACAGGATCGACAACACGACAGCAGCCACAACCTGCACGAAGGTGTCGATCGACAACTCCCACATGCCGATCAACAAGATCGATCCCATTGCACAGACGTTGAGCAGTGCTAGCCTCCAACCCTTCAACCATGCTCCCAGCGCCGCGGCCGAAGCGATTATCACCGGCCAGGCAACCGAATCGGTCAGGTAGTCACGAACCGGAACGTAATACCAGGACACCACCGTGTCGTTGAAGTTGCGGGTGAACCAGCGCAGGTTGTCACGAGCCCATTTGACCCCGTCATCGATCGGATCGAACGCACGGGTCTCCCACATTTCCGGAAACGCGATGTAGTTGGCGGAACGACCGAAGATGATCAGACCGATTACGCCACCGACGCAGAGAAGCACTGTTCTCCGTGAGGGGGCCGTAGCCCTGTCTTGGCCGACAACCGCTCGTCCGAGACGGTCAAGGACAGCCGCTATGGCCACCACTGCCAGCCCGGTGGCAACACCTCGTCCCGTCCTGCGCTGGCTCAAAGTGTCCATGGCTGACTGACCCAGGCCCCCCGCGCCGAGCAGGGTGGCCAAAACCACGATCCCCAACGCCATCATGATCGTCTAGGTGACGCCCGCCATGATCGTCGGCAACGCCATCGGAATCTGCACTTTGCGCAAGGTTTGCCAGCGGGTCGCGCCGAACATGGTCAATGCCTCCACCGACTGTTCCGCGACCCCGCGAATGCCGAGGGTCGTCAAACGCACGACCGGCGGAAGGGCGTAGATAACCGTGGCCAACGTGGCCGGCACGGGGCCGATGCCGAAGAACATCACCATCGGCACGAAATAGACAGGGGCGGGAATCGTCTGCATGGCGTCGAGCACCGGCCGTATCGCAGTGTCGAACCCACGTCGGAACGCGGCCAGGATCCCGATCGGCACGCCGAGCGCCACCGACAAGACGATCGCCATACCCATCAGAGCCAACGTCTCTATGGTCACGTCCCAAAGGCCCACCAAACCTGGGTAGATGATCGCCAAAGAGGCTGCTATTGCCGATTTCCAGGCGCGCGTCCTAGCGATGTACAAGAAGATGGCAATCGGGATCACGAACCAAGGGACCCACAGCAGGGTGTCCTCGATTGTTTCGAGACCCGTGCTCACAAGCGACGTGAGCGGGCGGAAGATGACCGTGAACAGCCAATTGCTGCTGCGATTCTGCTGAGCCCAACTGGCAAAATCGTCGAGCGGGTCGGAAAAGGTCTCATCAAGGTATTCGGGCAGTTGGGTCCCAGCGAAGATCAACTGCAGAGCGACCAAGGCCAGCGGCACAACAATCCACATGGCGCGCCGCTGCCAGTCGGCCGTTGGATAGGAAGATCTGGACTCCAATGGCGCTGCGGCCGTCATGGCTGTGGCCGAATAAGGCGGGTCACAGCCGAGCGGTCGATGCGTCCGATCGCGGTGTTCTGCTCATCGAGAACGGCAATATCCTCTGTATTCGCCACGAGTAACGGCAAAACCGTCTCAAGGCTCTCGCTGGCGGGAACCCCGTGTTGGGGAGTAGATCCGTCGAGTTCTGTGACTACATCACCGACACGCAGCACTTTGACTCGGGGCACTCCCTTGACGAACTCTTCCACATATTCGGTCGCCGGGTTCATAATCAACTCGGCGGCTGTCCCGACCTGGTCGAACTCGCCGTCCTTCATCACCGCGATGCGGTCACCGAGTTTTATCGCTTCATCAAAATCATGGGTGACGAAGATCACCGTTCCGTTTATCCCGGCTCGGATGCGCAGCAGTTCATCTTGCATATCCCGGCGGATCAGCGGGTCCAGAGCCGAGAATGGTTCGTCGAAAAAGAGCACAGTAGGTTCAACTACGAGAGCTCGGGCCAAACCGACGCGTTGTTGCATTCCTCCAGAAAGCTGGTGGGGGTAGCTGCCGGCGCAGCCCTCCAGACCGACCAAGTTGAGCATTTCGTCGGCCTTCGAGTGCCGAGTCTTACGGTCGATTCCCTGTACTTCGAGACCGTAGGCAACATTGTCGATCACTCGTCGATGCCAGAAAAGCCCGAAATGTTGGAACACCATCGAGAGCTTGGCGCGTCTGACTGCACGTAGTTCCGCCTCGTTCATGGCTGTCAGATCCTCGCCTTCGAGGATCACCGAACCACGCGACAGGGGCGAGAGCCGAGCCACGCACCGCAACAGAGTCGACTTTCCCGAACCGGAAAGACCCATGATCACGAAGGTCTCACCGTGGTACGCGTCAAAGGACACATCGCGTGCCCCTATGGTGCAGCCTGTCGCCTCGCGTACTTCAGCGCGGCGCGAGGCCCCGGTGTCGGTCATCTCCAGCGCCCTTTGGGGACGGTTTCCGAAGATCTTCTAGATTCCTCGTGCCGACAGGCAGGGGCTGGAGATGGCCTCACCGATCACAGGGGGACTCCTCTATTGACTTACCCGATCCAAGCTGACCATACGCCTTCGTTGTCCGCTATCCACTGCGCGGCCACTTCATCGACATCCTCACCATCGAGTTCCACCGGGGGAAGCATCGAGAGTTGATCGTCGTTGGTGATCGTGAACGCTGAGAGGAAGTCGTATACCGCAGGGGCTTTGTCGGCCAACTTGCCCGACACGGCCTTGATGATGACGTCCTCGGGATATTCGCAGTCCACGCCGCCGTCGCCGCTGGCTGCGCTGGCGCCGCATTCCTCGGTGTATGGCGGGAGGGTGACCTGAACGAGGAGCCCAGGGAGTTCAAGGCCTCACCTTGCAGAGCGTCGCCACTGAGGCAGGGCTCAGCAAAGGTGGTCTCCTCTACCATTTCTCGTCCAAAGAAGAACTGGTGACAGCGCTGCTTCACGATGCCATGGAACGGGTGGGCACCGATCTCCAACAACTTGTCAACGGAGGCGAGAAGGGCGCGTTCGCTCGAGCCTATGTGGAGTACGTTCGAGCGCCCGATGCCTACTGGGAAGAATCAGCGACAAGCGTGTTCGCTGCCGCCGCGCTCGAACCGGGCCGCCTGAAACAGGTGCAGCAGCTCTTCGAGGAATGGCAAACCAGGCTGATCGAAGACGACGAGCTGGATCCGAGGCTGGCGTTGCTCGTCAGAATCGCATGTGACGGCTTATGGCTGATCGATCTGTTCGGTCTGGCGCCCTCCCACCGATGAGCAACGAGCGGAGGTGCTGGATTTTCTGATCCAGTCCATCGAATTGAGCGGAACCAACGACCAGGGGTTCTAGGGCCCGCAATCGACGCAGGACACGTCTTCGATGGGTTCGTCAGCGGCGAGATACTCGGTCAGCCAGTCAACGAACACGACTCCTTGGACTTCCAGGGTGTACATCGTGTCGCTCCCGAGAATCGTGTGATCGGTGCCCGGTGCCAGATAACTGCTGACCGTGACTCCTTCGGCCTCGATGTAGACTTCGTTGTTCCTGATCAGCTGGTCCATATTGTTAGCGTCGAATCCGGCCAGTTCCGCAAAGCTCAGTTGCGTGCTGTCGAACGCGTTGTCGAAGCGGGCGAAGCGAATATCGGGATCATGAAGGCCGGCTTGGATGAACATCTCGGGTACCCCCCATTCCTGTGGAGTTATTCCCTCGTTCACGGGCCAGTCGGGGACAACCGAGAATGCACCCCACAGTGAACCGATAAAGGCGTTGATGGCAGGATCGCTCGGATAGGCGCCCGAGGCGTCAGCCACGACGGACACCTTGGCGTCCGGATAGAGGTCCGACACCAGACCTCCGAAGAAGGGGGCAGCAACAGAGCCTGCACTCGATCCTGCGACAACGACTTCGGTTGCGTCGGGAAAACGCGAATGGAGTTCGGCCAAAGCCTTGGAAGCATTGGCAAACCCATTGTGGTAGACGGTCAGATCTTCGCTGTATTGGTGGACGTTGTTGCCGATATGAACATCGCCGGTGCAGTACGGGGCACCTACGAAGGAACTGCCGGCCAACGGATTGGCGGGATTGGAGAAGTCGAAGATGCCTCCCGCTCCCGTCGGGTCATCGCTCTCGCCGGTGGTCACCGAGTAGGTGCCGTCCGTGAACGAACAAGTGGCAGCGGTGAAGCAGGCACCGCCGCCCTCAAGGTAGAAAACCACGCGTTTGGGATCGGCCTCTCGAACCCAGAAGCTGTAGTCGCTGCCGTCAGCACACATGCAATCGTCACCGCCCGCGACTTGTTCCCACAGACCCGCTGGAGGCAGTGTCGTCGTGGTCGTGGTTTCGGTGGTAGTCGTTGTTGTGGTGGAGGTGGTGGTCGCGGCTGCCTCAGTGGTCGTACTGGTGGGTGCAGTCGTGGTTGCCGGGGTGGTCGTAGACGTGGTTTGCGGCGTGTCGCTCGGCGCCGACTCTTCGGTGTCGTCTCCACCGCAACTCGCTGCCACCAGCGCCAGAGCCAGCAACAAGACCCCCACCCGAAATACCAGCGCACGACTGCGTTTTGCCATGAAGCACCTTACACCCGCCTACGCTGGATGCACGCACCGTTGAGACCCGAGGAGAAGGCCAATGACCGACACCCGACAAGAACGCGACCTTGAGGAATTGGCGCGGGTTCAAGAAGAGTTTTCTTTGGAGTTGCCCTCGGAAGCCGACGACCTGGTGACCGAGCGACAACAACGTAAGGAATCCCTCGCCGCAGGTCTGAGAGTCATGGGACGACTTCATCTCGCGGAAGGAGTTGCCGGCCATGTGACCGTAAGAGACCCCGAACATCTCGATCACTTCTGGGTCAACCCCTTCGGTCACAACTTCAAGTACATGACGGTTTCAGATCTCATTCTGGTCAACCACGAAGGCCGAGTCGTCGAGGGCGACCGTCCAGTCAACACCGCCGCATTCGCTATCCACTCACAAATCCATGCGGCGCGTCCTGACGTGATCGCGGCTGCGCATTCTCACTCGATGTACGGCAAGACCTTCTCAGCGCTGGGTGAGCCTCTCAAAATGATCAGCCAAGACTCCACAATGTTCTACAACGACGTGGCGCTTTGTGACGCGGGCAGCGGCGCTGTCGTTCTGGATGTCGAGACGGGTCGCCAGATGGCTGCGGCGCTCGGCGACAAGAAAGCGCTCATCCATCAGAACCATGGACTGATCACCGTCGGCGGGAGCGTCGATGCGGCAGTGTGGTGGTTTGTTGCTCTTGAACGCTGCTGCCAAAGCCAGTTGCTCGCCCAAGCCGCGGGGGATCCCATCGAGATCCCCGAGCACCTGTGTACCGAGGGGTACCGACAGCAGGGATCAGACTTGGCGGGTTGGTTCCAATTCCAGCCCTGGCGGGATGAACTGATGCGCGAGGAACCCGAATTCCTGAACTGAACGAACGTTCAGTATTCTCGCTAGAATAAGCGGGTGAACCGATCCGATACGCAGGAGCAGATTCTCGACGCAGTTGGTTCTGTGATTCTGCGCGAGGGGATCGGTGGGGCGAGTATGCGGACGGTGGCCAAAGAAGCCGAAGTTTCGGTCGGTCTGCTCAGCTACCACTTCGATGACAAGCAAACGCTGATCCTGGCCGTGTTCCAAAGAGCAACCGACCGGCTGTTCGACGCCTGTGCCAATGCCGAGGAGGAGCACGATGACCCTGCCGACAAGTTTCGGGCGTTCCTGCGCGGCGCGTTCACCGATGAATTCCTGAACGGCAGCTATCTGGCATTGCGCATCGCACTCTGGGCACTGGCTCTCACCGAAGACGGTGTGGCCGAAGTCGACGCCGAGTTCTACGAGCGCTACTCGTCACGTTTTCGTGAACTGGTGAGTGCGGCTCGACCAGAGCTCCCCGAACCCATCGTCGCGGACCGAGTGCAAGACCTGATCGCCAGCTCCAACGGACTCTGGCTCAACTGGGCTCGTTGGCAGGACAACGAGGCTTTGGAACGCGGGCTCAAACACTGCGAAGACCTCACCTTGGACGGAGAAATTCGCGGCCGCGCCTAACTCCGCGCCTGCTTCGCGCTGCTATACATGGCACAGCAAACGTGGCGTTTATCGTCAGAACGCGCGTTCATCTCCAGGAACACATAGGGGCAAATCAAGGACACTCATGGGATTTCGGATGGCAAACATTGACGGGCGTGCAGCGCTCGTCGACGGCGTTCACTACTACGACGTTGAGACGACAAGCGCTGGGGGAGTGCCATCGGATCCGATGGAAGCGCTCACCTATGCCGATGAACTGTCCGAACTCCAAGCGACGCTCGACACTAGTGAACCCTCCGGCAGACTCGCGGATGTGACTCTCGACGCGCCGGTACCCCGGCCTCGCAACTGTTTTGGGATCGGTCTGAATTACGCCGACCACGCCGCTGAGTCCGGCATGGAACTACCAACAAGCCCTGTGGTATTCACCAAGTTTCCGTCCTGCATCGTCGGCCCGACCGCCGATGTGGAGATGAGGAGCGATGGTGTCGACTACGAGGTCGAGTTGGTCGTCGTTATTGGTCTTGGAGGCAAGGACATAGCCAAAAAAGATGTCTGGGATCGTATCGTCGGTTTGACTATCGGGCAGGACATCTCCGATCGTCCAGTGCAGTTCTCCGCCAGCCCACCCCAGTTCAATCTGGGAAAGTCTTTCGACACCTTCGGGCCGATCGGGCCGTACCTGGTCTCACCCGATCTCGTTGCTGATCCTTCCAACCTGCGTCTCAGCACCAAGATCAACGACGAAGTTCGTCAGGACGGCACGACATCACAATTGATCTTCGACATCCCGGCACTGGTGTCGTACATCAGTCACATCACCACGCTGACCACCGGCGATCTGATCTTTACCGGCACGCCCGACGGCGTCGGCGTGTCACAAGGGAAACTGCTGCAACACGGAGATGTGATCACATCGGTGATCCAAGACCTTGGAACCATGACCAACCGTTGTGTACGTGTGAGCGACTACGCAACTCCCTGAGATCCTCAATCTCCGCAATCCGAACAGGGTGACTACCCGGCGTTGGACCCCTTCAGTTCGGTGACCAAGCCTTCATCGTTGGCGGGGCGGGTGCGCGACAGGAAGGCTCCAGCGTCAGCGAGTATGAATTGGCCGGTGATGCACCGCGCCAGGTCGCTGGCGAGGAAGGTGGTCAAGCGTGCGAGTTCGTCATGTTCGACCATGCGGCGCAACGGTGTTGAGGCCACGATCGCTTCCATACGTTCGTCAGTAAACGCAGCAGCGACGGTTTCAGTAAGGGTGGTACCTGGAGCAATGGCGAGAACCCGAATCCCTGACGGCCCCAACTCAACGGCCATTGAAGTCACCAGATGATTGAGAGCCGCTTTAGAGGCCGCGTAGATGCTGTTGTAGGGCGACGGGCGAGTGGTCTCACCCGAGCTGACAAACAGAATCACTCCACCGTCGCCCGAAGCCAGCATTGCCTCCGCTTCGGCGCGGCCACAAAGAGCCGCGAGCACCAGATTCTGATCGAGGATGTCTCGCCAATCCTCGCCTCGGTAACTGGAAAACGGCTGCGGGGTCCGTCCGCGCGGCAACATGCCGATGTTGTTGACAGCGATATGGAGCCCGCCGAGTTGGCTCACGACCGCATCGATCATGTTGTCAACAGCCTTGTCGTCACGGCAATCGGCCACGAAGCTGTGCGCCCGGCCACCGGCTGTGGTGATCTCATCGACCACCGCGTCGGCAGCATCACCGCGAACGTCGTTGACCGCGACTGTCGCTTCAGCCTTGGCCAACCAGCGAGCTATCTCCCGCCCGATCCCGGCACCGGCACCGGTGACCAACGCGATCTTGCCGTCATGGTCAATTGCGATGCTCATCAGTTACCACCTCCGCGAGGAATCCGGTGCTCATGCGGTCAGCACTCGGATCGTTTCCTCGACAACGCTGTCAGCGCGGCTTTCGACCCCTGAAATATCGACGCCGCCAAGCGGGTGCGCAACCTCGACAATACGCGCCTCAGGCAGATCCAGGGTTGCGGCGACTTCGCTGGTCAGTGCCCGGAATTCGGTCGTGGTGACCACCACCGTCGGAATTCCGGAACTTTCGAGTTGGACCGAGTCGTGGACACTCCACGACGTGCAACTGCCTCAATCGGCAGAACCCGTCAGGACCAGATCAACCTCTGATTGCAGACGGGCAATCACCTCGTCGGGTGCGGCCAGTGCCGCGTTCTTTGTCTCGACCAACCCGAGCACTGCGCCGGTACGGCTGACGAGGCGCTGGGCGAGCCGTTCAAGAAGAGCCCCGGCATTCGGTTTGGTGTTGTCGAGGATTCCGATCCGCTTGCCAGTCAACACCGGCACGGACGGTGCGAGTGCTGCGGTCGGCGAACCGACTGCTCCGTCGGGTGCATATACCTTCATGTCTTCTCCGTCCTCCTACGCGTCCACCGGAACGGTGACGCTCTTTGTCATACCCCAACTGGGGATCACCGAACTGTGCTTTCCCGCTCCACCGACCACGAGAATCTTGATGTTGTCTGGGTGTTCGGTCATCGACACACGGTCCTCGTCTGCCAACGCCTGCTGCCAGGGTGCCCAAGCCCGCAACCCGAATGCACGGCGCAACTCCGCAACGGGCAGCGTCGCTCGATTGAACAGATACGAGGAAATGTGGCCGCGAGTCCAGCCAGCGCTCGCGCACACAGCTGCGTGTTCAGGGCACAGGGCGACGAAGTACTCGCCGCTGCTGATCGGAGCGTTGTTCTGGCCGAGCGAGGTCATCGCCGAGGCGACCTTGTCGAGAATCGGCGCGGGGTTCGCCGACTCCATGTCGTGGACATTGTGCGGGGCTTCACCGCAGTGAACCGTGACTGCCGAAGCAGCCTCGACCCCGATGCTGGCTGCGTATCCACCCCAGGGAGACTGAGCCGTGTTCTCGGCGACACAATACGAGTACTTGGCAGGCCCTCCCTGAGTCGAGGCATCACCCGGGCCGGGGCGAGCGCCGCCAACATGCATCAGGATCAGACGTATTGCCCGGCCTGTGCTCGCGTTGGCCCTGTTTCCCGGCCCGAAAGCTCCGAGTCCGGAGTTGTAGCCGGCGCTCTGGGCGATATCACCATGCACGATCAGTAGCGGCGCAACACAGTGAGTCGTCGCATTGACGCCCCTCAAGTTGAGTTCGGACCCAGCCAGGGCACGTACCGCGGCGACCACAACCGGCAACTGCGCTGCTTCACAGCCCGCGAGCACCGCGTTGATCGCGATCACCCGGCGTGTCGCTATTCCCGAGCGTGGGGGGAGAACGGCAATCGTTTCGTCAGGATCTGTACCAGCCAACATCGCCTCGACCCGTTCCGGTGTCGGCGGGACCATAGGCAGCCCGTCACCCCAGCCGTGCTCGTCGTACAACTGCATCAACGCGCAGGGGTCGTCCTCGGTGAGATCTAGCAGCAGCGGAGCGTCACCGGTCATCAATGTAAGTATGCCCGGTTCAGGGGTTTGCGTTCGAAACCCAAGACGGCGGTCGTTTCTCGGTGAAGGCGCGCATGCCCTCTCGAGCCTCATCACTGGCGAAGAGATCAGCAGACAACTGCGACGTCCATTCGAAGGCTTCTTCAACTGACATCTTGGGGATCTGTCGCGTGAGGGCCTTGCAGGCAGCCAGAGCATTGGGTCCGCCAAGCAGCAGATCTGCAACGATCTCAGCTACTTCTTGGTCAATTCGATCCGCTGGCACCGCAGAATTGACAATCCCCAGACGCACAGCCTCAGGAGCCAGGAAACGGTTCCCGCGAAGGAAAGCCGCGCTCGCCTCAGCCGAACGCATCTTCGGCAAGCAGAGAACCGAAATCATGGCCGGAGCGACGCCGATACGGACCTCCGTGAATCCCATCTTGGCCGTGTCGAGAGCCACTGAGATGTCCATAGCCGCGGCGATACCCAGACCACCTGCCACGCAATGGCCGTTGATTCGGCCCACGAACGGCTTGGGTGACTTGCCGAACCGAGTGAACAGATCAACACCCGTAGGCACGCCTTTGCGGCTGGTCGAGCGAGCCTTGAGATCTGCTCCAGCACAAAAAACCCGGCCGCGGTTGGTGAGCACTATGACACGTACTTCCGGGTCTGCGTCTGCGACGTCAATCGCCGAAAGCAGTTGCTCAATAAGGTCGCTGCTGAGGACATTGCGATTCTCTTCGTCGGCCAAGGTGATCGTCATCACCCCGCGGTCCTTTTTGGTTTCGACTTTGGTTTCGACGAGGCTCATCGGTAGTTCCTAACGCTCAGGGCCTGCGGTTGGAGGGCCGGCGAACGCCTGGGCCATCATCATCCAATCCAGTGCTGCTTCGCCGGCAACCGACAGGCCCGTGTCTTGCAGGCGGCGACGTTGGGTCACAACCCCGCAGAAATCTTCGGCGCTTCCAGAAACGCTGTTCTCCGCGTCCACTGGTCCCCAGGTCCATAGCTCGCCTGAGGGGCTTTGCAACGAGACATGAACCTCGTCGGTGGGTATCTCCAGCTTGCGATTTGCATATGTCCAGCCGCGGGTAATGACGCCGAGTTGGGCAATATGGCGCAGCCGATCGGTAGCGGGACGATCGGCCCCAACCGCGTCGACAATGTCTTGCCCGTGCGCCCAGCATTCCATCAAACGAGCGGTAAGAAAGGATTTGGCGCCCATCGAGGGGCCGTACCACGGTACCCGGGCATCGTCACGCAGTCCCGCCGCTGCATCTGCCAATTCGTCTCGACCAGCGCGCCACGCCCCCAACCGCTGGCCGACCGGCAGATTCCGCACGGGATCCAGCGTATGGGCATCCACCCCGATGGCGCCGTCGGCCGAACTAGCCCGCAGCGCTTTCACCAACGCTGCGAAGTCGGCTTCATCGCGAATTGCAGTGGCCGCGGCATGGTCGAAATACGTTAGATGAGCGACTTGGTCCGTTACATCCCAGCGGGGGCTCGCTGTGGCGACAACCCATTGGTTGTCGGTGAGTTGACTGATCACCTTGTCAAGAGCCGCCTGCTCATCAAGCAGGTCCGCCAGAACTTCAGACACGTGCATGATTCTCCTTTGGCACCTCTGCTCGATGAAAGCCCTGAGTTGGCGAAAGTTGGGAGAGGCCGCTGAGCATTATGTCGAGCACATGATCGGCGGCATCTTTGGGGGACTCACACAATTCGGCAACCACCTCTGCTTCGCTGAACTGACGACCGAGGCTTGCCAAGGCTCTGGCTACGACTGCAGTGTTGACCGCGGCGATGTCACCGCGTTCAACAGCAAGGTCCAAAAGCTCGCGGGTGACGTTGACCAGGTATTCATTGTGAGCAGCGAACAGTTCCGGTCCGCCAGACACCGCGTCGAGATCGCGGGCGAAAGCCGGGGTGGTGCGCGATACCGCCACATTGGCGGCCGACAGATAGGCACGAATCGCCTCCAGGGGGCGAGACGACCCATCGGTTGCGGCCTTGGTGGCGCTTCGCCCGATATTCCACAGGTTTCGGTCTATCGCCAGAAGAACCAACTCGCCGCGGCTTTCGGCCATGCCGTAGAGGGTCCGCAATGAACAGTTGAACCTGGTTGCGAGGTCGGCCATGGTCAGATGGCTGAAGCCGTCGCTCACCAGTTCTGTCAACTGGTCCAAGATCTCACGCTGCCGCGGCGTAAGGGCTTCGTTGCGCTCCCGGGACAACCTCGGCTTGGGTCCTCGCACAAGTCGAATCCGACGCTCCAAGTCGTTGAGCGGTGTCTCGATTGCTGTCATGTGCGTCTCGTCTCTGTCCAGGTTTTGCCTTGCTCGACATTGGGTTCGCGGGGAAGGCCCAACACCATCTCGGCCACAATGTTGCGCTGAACGGCGAAAGTACCTCCACCGAGAGTCAGGGCCGGTGAAAACAAGAAGCCGTAGTGCCAGATTCGATCCACCCCCGGGATCTGCTCTTGCTCAAAATTCACCTCGGTCGCGCCGCCGCGCATGCTCGGAGGAATCGCGCCGACTGGACCCGACCCTTCCAGGAGGCCATTTGCGCCCGAAAGATCTTTGGCAAATTCCAAAACATGCTGACCATGCTCATCGCCCATGATCTTCTGGATTGAGGCTTCCGGACCAGGCGTTTTGGCGTTGAGACGAGCACTGAGCGTGCGCAGGCGGTTCAAGCGCAGCACCTCCGCCTCAACATGCAGCGCCGCGGCCCGCTGACGCATGACCGGATCCGCCAACCCGCCATTACACCTGATCAAATCAATCAACATTTCTGCGGTCGGGCCCGCACCCCACAATGAACCCGCGGAGCTGAGGGACACTCGTTCGTTTGCAAGGGTCACCTTGGCCAGCCGCCAACCGTCGTTCTCTTCTCCGATTCGGTTCGCTGCGGGGATACGCACATTGTCAAAGAACGTCTGGTTGAACGCATGCGCGGTGGTCATATCGACGATGGGTGTCATCGTCAGTCCCTTTAGATCGGTCGGGCAGATGAAGTAGGAGATGCCCTTGTGCTTGGCGACGTGAGGGTCTGTCCGCGCGATAAGGATCCCGTACTTGGAGTAATGGCCACCACTGGTCCAGATTTTTGAGCCGTTGACCACGTACTCGTCGCCATCGCGCACCGCGGTGGTAGCAAGGGAGGCCAGGTCAGAACCCGCATCGGGTTCGGAGAACATCTGGCAGTAGATGTCTTGGCCGGTCAGCAGTCCGGGAAGGAAGCGCGCTTTTTGCTCTTCAGTACCGGCGGCGAGGATGGTCGGTGCGGCCCAACCAATACCGATCGGGTTGTCCGGACGCCTGACTTCAGCGCGTCGCAACTCCTCGTCGATGATTATCTGATGCATCGGATCTGCGCTGAGTCCATACGGAGCGGGCCAGTGCGGGACTATCAACCCTCGATCCAGGAGCTGCTGCGCCGAGGGCTCAGGGTTCGCTTCAAGCCAGCCGCGAACCTTCAGACGACGGGGATCGTCTTCGGGCGGGAAATCAAAGTCCATCTCAGCGCCGACTCGAAAGAGGCTGTGCTTCCAAAAGAGGCTGTGCTTCCAAAAGAGACAGGGGGATGTCGACATGCCGGGCTCGCAGCCATTCGCCCAAACCCTTGGCCTGGGCGTCTTGGCGGGTTGAGGACGCCACACCATCCTGGAGAATGCCGTGGACAACGAAGTTGATCGCCCAGATGTTGGGCAGCACGTAGCGTTCGATGTGAGCGGAGGCGGCTTCCGGCATGAGCTGCCGTAGTCGGTCGGTGGTGAGGTAGTTCTCCAGCCAGCCGTAGGCCTGCGCAGAACGAACGAAGATGCCCACGTTGGCGTTTCCGCCTTTGTCCCCAGAACGCGTCCCGGCCAGAGCACCGAGGGGGACTCGCACTGTTTCATCGCCCGGCGGTGCCGGAATATCGGGCACGATCGGGGTTACGGGAGACCCCGATGACGGTGAATCAGGGTCGACGACCGTGCGGCCTTCGCCGAGCAGCACGACATGTTGCGGTACCAGATCACGTGGCACAAGCCCCGACGTGTGAACCCCGAAGGGCTTGCCGACGCCGCCCGTTTTGAGGCCGAAGAATCCGGGAATGCTGGCTAAGGCCAGGTCGTTCATTGCCGAGCCGATTGCTGTGGTTTTTTGCTGGTCTGAGTCCTTTACTGTGATACGCCAGGAGGCCACAGCTTCCTCGTTGGTCTTCGGGTCGTCTTTGTCGGTGCGCACAACGGTGCTGGTGACGCTTGCAAAGTCCTCCGGTTGATATCGGCAGTTGCGCCAGAATGCCCTTTCTACGAGCGCGGCCTTGGCGTCTATGTCGACTCCGGTCAAGGCGATCGCCATGTCACTTCGATAGCCCCCCCAAGAATTCATGGAGACCTTCAGGGTCTCAGGAGGCTTTTCTCCCCGCACTCCTGAGATGCGAACCCGATCCGGCCCGACAACATCAAGTTCTATTGTGTCGAAGCGGCTGGTGACATCTGGGCCGAGATAGTCGGGGCCGCCTATTTCGTAGAGCAATTGACTGGTGACCGTGCCAATCGTGACGTTGCCCCCAGTCCCAGGGTGCTTGCCGATAACCGACGATCCGTCCGCGGCGATTTCGGCGAACGGAAAGCCGGGATACTCAAGGCCGTCGATCTCTTCAAAGAACGAATAGTTACCACCGGTCGCTTGAGTGCCGCACTCTATGACGTGCCCTGCGACTACCGCTCCAGCCATTTCATCAAGGTCGTCTGGGGACCAGCCGTGATGCCAGGCTGCCGGCCCGCAGACAATGGCTGCATCGGTGGTGCGACCTGTCACAACGATGTCGGCGCCACGGTTGAGCGCCTCGACAATGCCCCAGCATCCGAGATATGCGTTGGCGGAGATGTAGTCAATGTCAGCGACTGGTTCTTCGGTTTCGAGGTCAATGATGTCAATCCCGGTTGCTTTCAGTTCCGCGAGACGCGGCAGAAGGTTGTCGCCTTCGACGTAAGCGATGGTGGGGGACAGGCCCAACTTTTCGGCTACCTCAGCAACAGCCTCGGCACAATGAAAGGGATCGAGTCCGCCCGCGTTCGAGACGACTTTGATTCCGGAGTCAACGCAGCTGCCCATCACTTGTTCCATTTGCTGCACGAAGGTCCGGGCATAGCCACCTTTGGCCCGCTTCGCTTGTGAGCGCGCCAGAATCAGCATTGTCAACTCGGCCAGCCAATCACCGGTGAGCGCGTCGATCGGGCCGCCTTCAACCATTTCGGTGGCAGCACTCAACCGATCCCCGTAGAACCCACTGCAATTCGCAATCCGAATCGGCTCGTTCACGCGATGCCTTCGCCGGGCGCAACCGGAGCCGCGGAAGCTGGTGGGTTACCTTCGCCGGGCGCAGCCGGAGCCGCGGAAGCTGGTGCGTTGCCTTTGCCGGGCGCAGCCGGAGCCGCGGAACTGGGGGAAAGCAACGCTGATTCCTCTTCAATCACCATCAGGAGAACGTCTTTTTCGATTTGGTCGCCGACAGAAACCAGAATCTCGGTGACAGTGCCCGCGTCTGCAGCTCGTAAATGGTTCTCCATCTTCATCGCCTCAATCACGGCCACAACCTGCTGTGCCTCCACAACGTCGCCGACGCTCACCCGAAGCTCAATCACCTTGCCGGGCATGGGTGCCACCACGGCACCCCCGACGACATCCGGTTCAGCTACGGAGAACCTGGGAAGCAACTCGATCTGAGCGCCTCCACCAGCACCTGTCAGGTAGAGGTTGTGACCGTGCCGAGCCACCGCGTAGTGGCGTCGTCGAGAGTCAACCTCAACGTCGATATGGCTATCAGAGCAACTCCAGACGCGTGCCACACCTTCATCGCCGGCTACACCTAGTACAAACGCCCCGCGGCGCTCAGGGGAGTAGTGCACCGTCATCTCGGTGTCGGCGACTCGAAGCTCAACACGCTCGCGAGCCAACCGTCCGATGCGGAATCCCGACGGCAACGAGGTCAGAACGTTTGCATTACAACGATTGTCATGTTGCAGCCACATAGCCGCGGCCGTGGCCAAAAGACGTTGTTCGCCCTCTTCGAGTGGGCGCTTACGTGGCGGGGTGAAGCGTTCAATGAAATCAGTCGTAGTCTCGCCCGCAAGAAACTCGGCAGATCGGAGTGTGGCAGCCAGGAAATCCCGGTTGGTTGCAACACCGCCGATCTGCAGACGCTCAAGCGCCAATGCCAACTGCCCTGCAGCGTCGGCACGTGTGTCGGCGTGCGAGATGACCTTGGCGATCATTGGATCGAATTCGGGGGTGATCGTCGAACCGGTCTCTACTCCGGTGTCGTATCGGACCTGCGGACCGGGGGCGGGTTCGAATATCTCCACAACTCCGGTTGCAGGAAGAAAGTCATTGTCGGGATCTTCGGAATAGAGGCGAGCCTCAATCGCATGGCCGCTGAACGAGATGTTGTCCGCGGAGTAGCCCAGCGCTTCACCTTGAGCAACTCGCAACTGTTCTTTGACCAAGTCGATGCCGGTGACTTCCTCGGTAACAGGGTGTTCGACTTGCAAGCGAGTGTTGACTTCCAAGAAGAAGAAATCCCCTGATTCGTCGTCAACTAGGAACTCGACCGTGCCTGCTGATTCATAAGACAGAGCGCGGGCCAAAGCCACCGCAGCAGTGCCCATGGCGGAACGCATGTCGTCGCTGACGAACGGCGAGGGGGACTCCTCGATGATCTTTTGATGACGCCGTTGAATGCTGCACTCACGTTCGCCGAGGTGAAGCAGGTTTCCATGCTTGTCACCCAACACTTGAATCTCGATGTGGCGAGCGGTTCCGACGTAGCGTTCTGCAAACACGCGATCGTCGCCGAATCCAGCGAGAGCTTCGCGGCGGGCCGCCAACACGGCTTCTTCAAGCTCTGCGCTTGAGTGCACCACTCGCATTCCTTTGCCACCGCCCCCAGCAGCGGCCTTGATCAGAATCGGGAAGCCCACAGAATCGAACTCGTTTGGTTCGTCGCTCGACTTGAGAACGGGTACGCCCGCTTCGGAAGCCAACTTTTTGGCAGCGATCTTGTCTCCCATCAAAGCGATCGCCTCGGGCGAGGGGCCTACCCAGGCGAGGCCCTCTGCCAGCACAGCTTTGGCAAACGCGGCGTTCTCGGCCAGGAAACCGTAACCCGGATGAACCGCGCCGGCGTTGGTCATTCGTGCTGCGGCAATGATCTGCTCACTATCCAGATAGCTGCTGATCCGTACGGCTTCGTCGGCTTGGACGACATGCAGACCGTCCGCGTCCGACTCGACGAACAGCGCCACTGTCCGTATGCTCATAGCAGACGCTGAACGGATCACTCGGCAGGCGATTTCGCCTCGGTTGGCCACAAGCAGGGTATCGAAACGGCTCATAGCCGAAACACCCCGTATCGCTCTGCCCCCTCGACAGCTCGGTTGCTCACCGCCGAAAGGCACATGCCCACAACGTGGCGAGTGTCTCTCGGGTCGATGATGCCATCGTCGCTGATGGCTCCAGTGGCTCGCAGAGCCAGCGAACCCCGTTCCTGGGTCGCTTCGACCGCGGCAACCGTTTCGGCGTCCGCTTCTTCGTCGAATTCATGGCCGAGGCGCTTTGCCTGGCCGCGACGCACCTCCGACATCACCCCCGCGATCTGCTTGGGTCCCATCACCGCGATCTTCGCGGTGGGCCACAGAAAGGTGAAACGGTTTCCGAAAGCCCGCCCTGACATGCCGTAGGTTCCCGCACCGTAGCTGGAGCCGACAATCACGGTGATGTGCGGCACGGTCGAATTGCTGACCGCGTTGATCATCTGGGAGCCCTTTTTGATTATTCCGTCTGCTTCAAAGTCTTTGCCGACCATGTACCCGGTGATGTTCTGCAAGAACAGCAGAGGCACGTCAATCTGGTTGCACAGTTGTATGAAGTGAGCACCCTTCTGCGCGGCATCGGGGTAGAGCACCCCGTTGTTGCCGAGGATTCCCAGCGGATATCCGTGGATTGAAGCCCAGCCGCACACCAGAGTGCTGCCCCAGCGAGGTTTGAACTCTTCAAAACGCGATCCATCGACGGTGCGAGCGATTATGTCGCGGACATCGACCGGCTTGAGCAGATCCCGGCTGACAATGCCGAGCAATTCGTCCTGGTCGTAGATCGGCGGATCCGGGGGAAAACTGGGTGACGGCCCGGGCTTGCGAATGTTCAGATGTGAGATGACTTCTCTGCACATTCGCAGTGCGTCCATCTCATCTTGGGCGAAGTAGTCTCCGCCACCAGAAACGGTGGTGTGCATCTCGGCGCCGCCAAGTGTCTCATCGTCGGAGATCTCGCCGGTGGCCATCTTCACCAGCGGGGGACCGCCAAGGAACATTTTCGACTGGTCCTTGACCATTATCGTGTAGTCGGAGAGTCCCGGTTGGTAAGCGCCTCCGGCAGTCGACGATCCGAACACAACACAAACGGTGGGGATCCTCATCTTTGAGAGTTCGATCATTTCGTAGAAGAACCGTCCGCTCTCGGCAAAATGATCAGTCTGGAGGAAGCGCCTGTTTCCGCCCTCTCCGGGTTGGACCCGGAGGTCTCCACCGGCGGATTCCACAAAGCTGACATAGGGCATGTGGTTCTCGCGCGAGATCTCGAGCGCGCGATTCCATTTCTTGGATGCGTAGGGGGTGAGCGCGCCGGCGAGGACTGTGGGATCGTTGCCCATGATCACACATTCGGTTCCGGCGATGACCCCGACGCCGACGACCATCCCGCCGCCGATGGTGTAGTCCGAGTTGTAGGCGGCGATCGGGCTGATCTCGAGGAACGGGCTGTCCGGATCGATGACGTTCGCAATGCGCTCGCGGATCGGGAGTTTCTGACGGGAGCGCAGCCTTTCGGTGCGCGCCGGCCCGCCTCCGGCTTCGGCTTCATCGAGCAAGCCCTCGATCACATCAAGTTGCTCGCGCATGTCTCGGGAGTTCTGCGCGAACTGTGGATCGTTGGTGTCCAGCGTCGAGCGAAGCGGCGGTGCCAAAGGTACGCGTTGCATGTTCCCCGCGACCTTACCCGGTAATATCTGATCTATCTACTTACCGCTCCCAGCGCAGGGCGCTGGCGACTGATCGAACTCGAAAGGCCGATCAGCCGAACGCGCGGATCAGGCGAACCAGTGGATTACTCGAACACGAAGTCGTCGGCGAAGGCCGCCTTGTAACCGGTGGCAACAGCCTCCACTCCGTTGGGAACCTCAGGGTTGACTCTGAAGATCGTGTTCTCGGTAGCCGGCACCCTCTCGTCGGGCGTTCCGTAGAAGTAGTCGCCCGACAGTCCATCGAATGAGACCGTACCGAGACTGTTCAGAGCTTCGATTATGCCGTCGCGGCTCAGGTCGCTGTTGGCGACAGCAGCCTCGAGCACTTGGACAATGGCGTGGGCCTGAAGGTACCCGAAGGTGAAGTAGTAGTCCGGTGCCTGATCGGGCGCGAACTCTTCGAGCCGCTCGATCATTGTGGCCATTCCGGGCACACTCTCATCGCCCCAGGTGGAACCCTCGGCAACCACCGCGAAGTAGGCCTGCAGATAGGGCGCTAGCGCGCTCCCTGC
This sequence comes from Acidimicrobiaceae bacterium, assembly GCA_009845995.1. GTDB lineage: Bacteria > Actinomycetota > Acidimicrobiia > Acidimicrobiales > Aldehydirespiratoraceae > VXYK01. The sequence goes on from VXYK01000055.1 coordinate 328,673, forward strand.
CAGGGCGTTGATCCAGGTGGGCGAAACACCGAGCCACTGTGGCGCGTAACCGCCGGCCGCGGCTGTACCAAGTGCACCGCCGGTGACCGATGGCGTGGTGATCAAGAACACGACCTCACACCCCGCGCCCTGCAACTGCTGGATCTGAGCTGAGAAGTCGGTGTCGCCCGAGACATACCGGGCGATCTCGGTGATCGCGAATCCCAAGTTCTCCGCCGCGAAGTCGATGCCTTCCTGGCCCGCTTCGCCGTACGGATCGTCTTGGATGAACGAGCAGTAGACCTGGTCGACGTTGCCGCCGCCTTCGTTCACCCACCAATCAAGACCGTTGATCGCCTGGATCTGGTAGGGGCCGCCGATCGGCAGCAGATTCTGTTCACGGACCCAGAAAGCGTCGAGCGACGCCGGAGCCGCAACCAAGCCGTCCTCTTTCAGCGACTCGAGTACAGCATTGGTGATCGGCGTGCCGAAGAGCTGGCCGAGCACGACGACATCATCCTTGATCTCGTTATAGACCTGCACCGCAGTCGCCGGATTGTACTGATGGTCGACTTCAACCGTCTCAATCATGTACTGACCGGCAACGCCGCCCTGGCTGTTGATGTAGTCGTAATAGACCTGACCACCGGCGGTCAACGGAACCCCGATAATCGCAACCGGACCAGAGAGATCGGAAATCACACCGACCTTGATAGTCGTTCCGTCGAAACCGGGACCCGTTGCCAACTCCTCGGCCATGTCGTCACCGTCGGCCATGTCGTCACCGTCAGCCATGTCATCACCATCGGCCATGTCGTCACCGTC
>VXYK01000055.1:329576-345105 GCA_009845995.1 Acidimicrobiaceae bacterium
TCACCGTCAGCCATGTCATCACCATCGGCCATGTCGTCACCGTCGTCGGCGCTGTCCGAGTCTGCGTCGTCATCGCCACAAGCGGCTGCGAACAGCGTGAGCGCGAGCAGCAACGACAACAATCGGAACCATTGTTTCTTATTCATGTCCCCTCCACGGGAGTCGGTGGCGAATCTCAGTATGAGAATGGCCAGGTTGAGAAATAGTTGCGGATACGAACCCAGATTCCAGCCAGTCCCCGGTGCTCCACCAATAGGAACAAGGCAATTAGGAACCCGTAGATGATCACATTAAGCGAAGCAACAGACACGAGCCCAGAATCTGTGCTTTTAGCTGCCACTCCAGGTACACCGTAGTCGGCGGAAATGCCATCGATGAATCGGGGGAGCGCGGTTATCACCAACGCCCCGATGATCGATCCGTAGATCGTGCCCATCCCTCCCAAAATAATCATCGCAATGAACTGGATGGAGACGAGCAGCGTGAAGTCGCCTGGACTGATAAAGAGTTGCAGCGGCGCATACAGTGCACCCGCCAGAGCCGCGATCGCGGCTGACCAAGCGAATGCCTGGGTCTTGTATCCCGCGATCCCCACATCAATTCCGATGATCTCCGCCGCGATATCCCGGTCGCGCACAGCCTGCAGCGCTCTTCCGGGGCGTGTCCGTACAACATTTTTTGTCAGCCATGCGACCACCGCGACCAGGAACCAGATCAACCAGAAATAGCTTTCGTCTTTGCCGAACGACTTGCCGAACAGGCTCAGGTTCTCAAAATCGACGAAACCCAGGTTCAGCTCAACGCCGGCAGCCGACGTTCCGGTGTTTCCCCCGGTAACGCTCTTCCAGTTCCTGAAAATGTGTTCGCCGATGAACACCAGGCCGAGCGTCACAATCACGAGGTAGTTGCCGCGGAGACGAAGAGCGAAGGGACCGATGGCAGCGCCGACGAGCCAACCAAGCGCGGGCGCGAAGAATATCCAGAGCAACATCGGCCAACCCCAGACAGAGCCCACGTATGCCGTGCTGTAGGCACCAACAGCCAAGAACACCGAATGCCCGAGTGAGACTTGACCGGTGTAGCCAGTGAGCAGGTTCAAGCCGATAGCGGCGATCGAGAACACTCCCGCGTAGGCCAACGTGTTGAGCGAAATGCCGTTGCCGCTCAGCAGCGTGAAGGGAGGCACATCCCAGAGCACCGGTATGAACGCCCATACGAGGATCAACCCCGCCAATGCGGCACGCCTCAACCTATTCGGGAACAGACGCAGGTCGTCGCGATAACGGACGTGCTGTTTTGTCGCCGGGCGTAACCGGAGCCGCGTTGCTCTCGCCGGGCGCAACCGGAGCCGCGTTGCTCTCGCCGGGCGCAGCCGGAGCCGCGCCGGGGTGCTTTTGGCGGAGGTCGACTCGGAGGTCGAGTCGGCGTTCATACGCGGCGCACCTCCTCGGTGCCGAGCAGGCCGTAGGGGCGAACCATCAAGACGATGATCATCACCACGAAGATCGCCACACGCTCGAAACCGGCACCGAGCCAGTCGAGGTCCTCAATCGGGAACCACGCGGGGGTGGTGGCGACATAGGTCTTCACGAGATTCTGGATCCAACCGACCAGCAGTCCTCCCGCCACCGCGCCTGCCGGGGAGTCCAAGCCCCCGACGATCATGGCCGGAAATGCAAAAAAGACCACGAAGTCCAGGTTTGGAGTGATGAGCTCCGGGCCGGCTGTGGCAGCGGTACCCGCCAGGGCCGCCACGCCGCCGGCGATGGCGAACGCCGTAGCGAACACGATCTTGGTTGAGATGCCTTGTGCGATCGCAGCTTCGTGGTCGAAATGCGTTGCCCGCATGGCCACACCGATTCGGCTGTAGCGGTCGACCAGAAAGAACACTCCGAGCGCAAGCACGGCCATGGCAATGGCCGCGAGCTTCGAATGTTGGAGCACCAAACCTCCCACTCGTGAGGTTGACAGCTCCCAGGGGTCGTTGACGCTCAGCTCAGCGAAACCCCAAATTGAGGCCACAACCTGTTTGACGATGAACAGCACCCCGATGGTGACCATGATCGCCCCGAAGAGCGGCAACTCGGAGGGCCCCTTGTCGCCGTACCGCGCCTCGATGCGAGCGGTTGCCAACAGGGCCAGGACACCGATGACGACACCACCCGACAACCCCACCAAGTGTGTGGTTCCGTTGTAGAACAGTGTCGCCCATCCGAGCAAACCCGCAGAAATACCGACAACTTCACGAAAGACCCGTTGCAGCATGGCTCGTTGCAACAGCACGCTGAATCCGGCGCACACCAGAACCGACAAGATGATGCCGACGTAGTAGTTCCAGCCCCACGATGTGCTGACGTTGTAGGTGAAGTAACCACCGAACAGCAGCGCGCCGCCCTGCGCGAAGTTGATGATGCCCGTGGCGCGGTAGATGACCACGAACCCGAGCACGATCAGTGCATACAAGGACCCGAGGGCGACTCCGTCGAAGGTTGCTTGCAGGAAGGTGGTCATCGATACATCTGCTCGATCAGATCTTCGAACTGCTCGGTTATGGCTGCCCGTTTAACTTTCTGGGTGGCGGTGAGTTGTCCGTCTTCGTGGTCGAGTTCGACGGTCATGAACTCGAACCGCTTGATGGTCTCGACCTGAGCGAACTCTCGGTTGGCTTCCTGCAGGACACCGTCGATCAAAGACCTGACCTCGGGTTTGTTGGAAAGGTCTCGGTAGGTCGTATAGGTCACGCCGTTGCGGGTCGCCCAGTCTCCGACCGTGTCGTATTCGATGCCCACCAACGCGGTCAGGTACTTGCGACGATCGCCGATCACCACAGCCTCCCGCACGAACGGCGACACCTTCAGTCGATTCTCGATTTCTGAAGGGGATATGTTCTTGCCGCCAGCGGTGATGATGATGTCCTTCTTCCGGTCGGTGATCCTCAGGTAGCCGTCTTCGTCGAGGAACCCGATGTCCCCGGTGTGAAGCCAGCCATTCTCGTCGATCGTCTCCGCGGTCGCCTGCGGGTTCTTGTAGTAGCCCACGAAGGTCCCGCCTCCTCGGGTGAGGATCTCGCCGTCTTCGGCTATGCGCACCTCAGCACCACCGACCGCCACCCCGACGGTGCCGATGCGCACATCGTCAACCGGGTTGATCGTGGCCTGAGCGCAGTTCTCCGTCTGTCCGTATCCCTCGCGCACCGGTACCCCGATCGACCAGAACCAGTCGAGCACCTGAGGGGCGATCGGTGCCGCACCTGACAGTGCCTTGTCGCAACGGCTCATCCCGAGCCGCTCCCTCAGCGCGCGGAACAGCATGAACGATCCCAATGCCCCGATCAGTCTGTCCCAGGGCCGAAGTTGCCCGTTCATGCGGGCTGTTGCGAGTCGTTTGCCCTTGGCGCTCCAATACTCGTAGTTGCGCCGTTTCAACCAAGAGGCGTCGTTCATACGCACTTGAACACTCGCCAACATCTTTTCCCAGACTCGAGGAACTCCCAAGAAGAAAGTTGGCTGAACTTCTCGCAGGTCGTTGGCAAATGCCGCTCCGCCCTCACCGAAGTTCGCTGTGTACCCACCACTGATGCCGTTGACAACGGTTATCAGGCGCTCCGCTATGTGACACAGGGGGAGATACGAAAGCACCTCGTCGCCTGGGCCGAGGGACAACTCCGCGTCGTAGTCAGTGAAGGCGGCATGCATGTTGGCGTGGCTGATCATCGCTCCCTTGGGTGGCCCGGTTGTGCCTGACGTGTAAACGATGATGGCTACCTCTGCGTCCTTCAGCGCCTCTACGGATGCGTCGAAATCGGCTGCCGGTTGCTCTCGGCCCAGATCCAGCAGTTCTTCGAAAGTCAAGATCCGCGGATCGTCCAGAACCCGCACACCGCGGGGGTCGATGACTACGACGTATGCCAAATCTTCGAGTTGGTCCCAGACTTCGAGGGTCTTGTCGAGCTGCTCCTCGTCCTCGGCAACCACGACTTTTGTTTCTGAGTGAGCCAGGAGGTAGCACACTTCGGCCGCGGGGCTGGTCGGGTAGATCCCGACGGTGATCGCACCGATGCCCTGTGCGCCAAGGTCGGCGAAGACCCATTCGGGTCGGTTCTCGGCGTGAACGGCAACTTTGTCTCCCTGACTTACACCGAGACTGCGTAAGCCGAGGCCAACGAGGCGTACGGTGTCCGCGTAGTCACTCCAAGTGTATTCGCGCCAGATCCCCAGGGTTTTGTGCCGAAGGGCAACTGAATCACCGTCACCAGCAGCTCGGGACAGGAGCTTGTGCGGTAGGGATATATTCACGAAGCCTCCCCCAGGTAAGCGGCAATGACCTCCGGGTTGGACTGAATGTCGGCGGGATTCCCGGTGGCGAGCCGCTGTCCGAAATTCAGGGCCATCACGCGATCAGCTATATCCATCACCATGTGCATGTCATGTTCTACAAGGATCATGGCGATGTGGAGATCATTGCGGATCTCGATGATGAAGCGTGCCATGTCTTCAGTCTCTTCGAGGTTCATTCCGGCAACCGGTTCGTCCAACAACAGCAGGCTCGGCTCCATCGACAGGGCACGACCCAACTCGATGCGTTTTTGGATGCCATAGGGCAACATGCCGACCGGACTGCGCCGGTACGGCTGCAACTCCAGGAAGTCAATTATCTCTTCGACGCTGGCGCGATGCTGGATCTCTTCGCGTCTGGCCCGACCGAACCACAGAGCACCCGAGACGAACCCGCTTTTCATCAGCAGGTGGCGGCCGAGCATCAAGTTGTCGACCAAGTTGAGGTTTGAGAACAAGCCCAGGTTTTGAAAGGTCCGCGCTACACCGCGTTTGGCGATTTCGGTCGGCTTCGCCCCGATGAGCGAGCGGCCCTGGAATTCGATACCGCCGCTCTCGGGCCGGTACACGCCGTTGAGGCAATTGAAAATCGAGGTTTTGCCTGCACCGTTGGGTCCGATGATCGCGAACAGCTCGCCGGGCTCAACAGTGAACGAGACGTCGTTGAGCGCGACCACTCCTCCGAAACGCAGCGTCACCTGATCGAAACTGAGAAGCGTGTTGTTCATGCGCTCCAACGTTTCTTGCGGCGGTAGGACTTGACGTCTCGGAAGGACTTGCGGCCCGCTTCACCAACCCCGAGGTAGAACTCGCGAATGTCGTCGTCTTCGAGCAGATCGCCGGCTGTGCCTTCCTTCACGATTCGTCCATTCTCAAGCACATAGGCCCGGTCTGAGACCGACAGAGCCATTCGTGCGTTCTGCTCGACAAGCAACACACTCGTTCCCTGCTCGTTGACGGTGGTGATGATCTCGGAAATCTGTTCCACAAGTTTGGGCGCCAAGCCCAGCGAAGGCTCATCCAGCAACAGCAGTTTCGGCGACGCCATCAGAGCCCTGCCGATAGCCAGCATCTGTTGTTCTCCTCCGGACAAATACCCGGCAGTGTCACGTTGGCGTGGTTTCAACACTGGAAACAGGTCCATGACCCGATCATGGGCAGCGGCAACCACCTTGTGGTCACGCACCGTATAGGCGCCGGCACGCAGATTCTCTTCGACGGTCAGCTCCGCGAAGATCCTGCGTCCCTCCATGACCTGTGCCACGCCGGCCCGCACGAGCTTTGCCGGGTCGGCGTGATCGGCCGGTTCCGAATCGAAAATGATCGAACCCTTGGTCATCTCTCCGCGGTGAACCTCGAGCAGCCCGGTTATCGCTCGCAGCAATGTGGTTTTACCTGCACCGTTGGCGCCGAGAATGGTAACGATCTCACCCTGTTCAACCCGCAAGCTGACGCCGCTCAACACCAAAATGACGTTGTTGTAGACGATCTCTACATTGCGAACATCAAGGATTGTCGGGCGTTCTGGCTCGGCGTTCATGCGAGGTGAAATGTAACACGGCACAGGCCGGTCACTTACTCGAACGGCAGTTTGAGCAACTTGATGGCATTGCCTCGGGCAAGTTTGTGAACGACCTCGTCTTCGAGATGCCCGAACAGCGACTGCGCCTTCTGCTTGGAGTGCGGGAAGGTGCCGTCGGAGTGGGGGTAATCGGTCTCGAAAAGGACATTGTCGACACCGACTTCGTCAAGCATTTTCATGCCCGCCGAATCATTGAAGAAGCAGCTGTAGATCTGCCGGTAGTAATAGAACGACGGCTTCTCCGGTAGACGCTCCTCACCCTGAGCCCATTGATGTGTCAGGTAATTTTCGTCCGCTCGTTCAATGAAATACGGGATCCATCCGATCTGGCTCTCCGCGTACATCAACTTGAGGTCCGGGTAGCGGTGCAGAACCCCCGAGAAAAGAAAGTCAACCATGGAAGCCGCGCTGTTGGCGGAGATCATCGTCGCGGTCACGAGTGTCGGTGCGTCCTCTGAGGTGCTCACAGTGCGGGTACCAGATCCGATGTGCATGGCGATGACCGTTCCCGTCTCTTCGCATGCCTGAAAGAAGGGGTCCCAATAACCCGAGTGGATCGACGGCAACCCCAGCCACGCCGGCAACTCTGACCAAGCAGTCGCATTGACGCCACGAGCCGCGTTGCGGCGAATCTCCGCAGCGGCCAACTCGACATCCCACAACGGCACGATGCAAAGCGGTATCAGCCGACCGCCGGAACCGCCGCACCATTCTTCGACCATCCAGTCGTTGTAGGCCTCAACGCAGAGCTTGGAGAGTTCCTTGTCCTTGCGTTCAGCGAACAGCTGCCCGCAGAAACGGGGGTAGTTGGGAAAGCACAGCGACGCCTCCACATGGTTGATGTCCATATCGGCCAGACGATCGACCGCCTGGTAGCACCCGGGCCGGATGTCGTCGTAGGTGACCCCCTCCATACTGACCTCTTCCGGGGGAGTGCCGGCACAGGCAATCATGTGCTTGATCTGGTAACGGTGATCCTCGTAGTGCCACCAAGCCGCCATCTCGTCGCCTGTTCCCGGCCGCTCAACCCAAGTGCCGCCTTGGAGACTCATCTCGCCCCGGGGCGCAATGACAATGCGCGGGCCGACGTCTCGGTACTTGGCTGGAAGACGATCGGTCCAGATGTTCGCAGGTTCAACCACATGGTCGTCGACGCTGATGATCTTCGGGAAGTCAGCAGCAAGGGTCATCCCAGAACCGTATCGCTAGACCTCCTTGATCGACCATACGGCCGCTGTGGTCGGCGTTCAGTCCAGCGAGTACAACAGGTGGTGGCTCAGGTCGCCCATCTGATCCACGAACATGATCCTCGTGTCGAACCACCACTTGTCGTCAAGGCGCTGAAAGGTGTCGTGATAACGCCCGGTGATGATGATTTGCAGCGGCAACTCCGGTGTTGCCTGAGTCACGGTGTAGTAGCTCCGACTGGAGGCTGTCCCGAGTTCCTCGTCGACTTCGATGATGGCGTTGGAGGTGATGTGATGCGTCTTGGGGGTCCCGTCTTCGTAGAGTCGAGTAGCTGCGTCGTACATCTTGCGCACGCCCTCGGTGCCGACAAAGGTCGCCTCCGGCGGCGCATCGGGAACAGCGCAGATCCGGCCATGTTTGAACAGATCGGCTATGCCGCCGAGGTCTCCCGCATCGATTCGTTCGGCATACAGGTAGAGGAGATTTTCAATCATTCGGGCAGCGTCGGTCATGCCGAGACGATAGAGAACCCCCGGGCGTGGTATCCAGATAGGCGATGAATCTCTCCGAAGATTTCGCCCTCGAGACGTTGTTGGCCGCAGCCCGCGACACAGACGGACTGGAGGACTTCGGTCCAGTCGGCTTTCAGGAGCCGCTCGGCGTGCTCCTTGACGCCTACGCTTCCGCGCCACTCAACGAGCTGGGCCGCATGATTCTTCGCGGTGCAGTGGTGCACAGCCTCCGGACCCGGCTTCGCAGCAACTATTGGTTCTCCGCTCACCCGGAGATCGCCCGACAACGCATTGCCGCGCCAATAGTCGTGCTCGGCATGATGCGGACGGGAACAACCCTGGTTCAACGCCTCCTCGCAGCCGACGAACGCCATTACGCGGCGTGCGGATGGGAGATCGGCGAAGCAGCTCCGCGGATCGGTTGGCAGCCTGATACGGGCGATCCTCGTATCGGTGACGCCGAAGCCCGCGAGGAGCAAACTCGAACTTTCGCGCCGGACCTGTTCTCCATCCACCCCATGTATGCGCACGAGGCCGAAGAAGAGATCATGTTTCTGGCAGACGCGTTTCTTTCCCATGTGCCCGAAGCGTCAGCCGATGTACCGAGTTATCGACGGTGGCTCAACACCGCCGATTTTGCTCCCGCTTATGAAAACCTGCATCGGATGCTGCAGTTGCTCCAATGGCAGAAACAACGAAGAGGGGAGATCCGCAGCCGCTGGGTTCTCAAGACTCCCGCCCATCTCGGCTACCTCAACGAGCTGTTGGCTGTATTCCCCGATGCTCATGTGGTGCACATGCACCGAGATCCAGCCGACACGATCCCATCGGGGGCAAGCCTCAATACGACCCTGTGGAAGATGCATGCCGATGATGTCGACCCACATCGTGTCGGCGCCCAGTGGATCGAACGTATGACCTGGACGAACAACAGAGCCATGGCGATGCGGGCCACCCTCGACAACGAGAGCGAGCGGTTCACCGATATCGCGTTCAGCGACATGGTTTCCGATCCTCTGCGTCAGATCGACCGGTTGTACCAGAAGCTCGGTGTTGATTTCAATCATCAAACAGAAACGCTGATGCGTGACTGGTTGGAACGCAGCAACACAGAGCGGCTCGCGCCCCATCGCTACAGCGCAGCCGACTTCGGCCTCTCAACATCTGAGATTCGCGAGCGGTTCGCCGACTATATGGCTCGGTTTATGAACGCCTAACGTCTCAGACGATGTCTGATCAAACAGTGTCCGAAAAAACAACGTCTGAACATCCCGTCGCCACTGCCCAGCAGCACTCCCATGAACTCGCAGCGTTGGAGCTGATCGCTCATCGGACAGTCACCGAGGCATACAAGCGGGTCGCCGACCACTGGTTGAAACTGGCCGAGCCGTCAGAAGTGATGCGCGAGTGTTTCGATTGGGCGTTCCGAGAGGTCATGTTCAGTGCCGCTGTCTGGTCCTCCAACCAAGACCCGCTGCGCCCGAAGGTCACTTGCATAACCCGGCTGGCCCATACCGTGGAGGGTCACGAGATCCCCGGTTCTCGCTGGGGGATCGACAATCCCGACTCGATCTATCGAGTGATACCGATCTCGGGAGACGAAAAATATCGAATCAGCGGGCGCGTCGGCCGCAATCGAATGACCGAGAATTACTTCACTCTCTGGGACGACAAGATGGGTACTGTCGACGTGCTCAACGGCCGCACGATGGAAGTCTCAGCCGATGGTTCGTTTGAAATCACGGTTGACTCGTCACCAGCCCAAGGACGGCCGAACCATGTGCAATCCGCTCCCGAAGCACACGAGTTCTACATCCGCGACGTGATGGCCGATTGGAACCTCGACGACCCCAACCATTTCACCATTGAACGGCTGGGCAGCAAACCGACCACAGCAGCGATGAGCCTTGACGAGCAAGCCCAGCTGACTGCTGATTTCATGCTCCACTACGCGGACTTCACGCGCCGCATGAGCCGTGGAACGTACCGAATGCCGGCCAATCACTTCGCACTGGCCTGGTCCGCAGACCATACGGGGGCTCTCCGCAACCAGGTGTACGTAGGCGGGCGTTTCGAGTTGGCACCCGACGAGGCATTCGTCGTGACAGTGAGCGACGGGGGAGCGGAGTACTTCACGGTCCCACTGTCCAACATCTGGGGCACCACGATGGACATTGTCGACCGCACCGCCAGCCTCAACAAGGCCCAGTCCGTGCCGAATCCCGACGGAACGTACACCTACGTCCTGAGCGACACCGACCCGGGAGTCCATAACTGGGTCGACACCTGCGGTCTGAACGAGGGCATCCTCACCCTGCGCATGGCAGAGTTCCCCCAAGGAGGTCCCCGCGAAGATCTGGCCGCGGCGGGGGAGGTAGTGAAGCTTGACCATCTCGATTCGGCACTTCCCGAGGGAACTGCCTTTGTCGACGCCGAAACGCGAGCCGCTCAGTTAGCGACTCGAAGGGCCGGTTACCTGCGCCGCCTACCCGAAGTCGCCCCGTAACGATGGCTCGGTGGCTCATTACCGGCTGCTCCACCGGCATCGGCCGGGAAACAGCGATCGCCGCGTTGTCCGCGGGCCACCAAGTCGCCGTCACAGCCCGACGACCGGAAGCAATCGCCGACATCGCGGCCACGAGTGAGCAGGCCATCGCATTACCACTCGATGTCACTGACCGCCGACAAATCGCCGCCGCGGTAACCGCGACCGTCGAAACCCTCGGGGGGATCGACGTGTTGGTCAACAACGCCGGTTACGGCTACATGTCCGCAGTCGAGGAAGGTGAAGACCACGAGGTGCGGCGACTCTTCGACACCAACTATTTCGGCGTGGTCGACACCTTGAAAGCAGTGCTGCCGATCATGCGCGAGCAGCGCAGCGGGCATGTCATCAACATCTCCTCGATGACGGGTCTCGTAGCCAACCCTCCAAACGCCTACTACAGCTCAACCAAGTTTGCACTTGAAGCCCTGACCGAGGCGCTGGCAAAGGAGGTCAACCCGCTTGGAATCAAGGTGAGCGCAATCGAACCCGGGGCTTTTCGCACAGACTGGGGCTCGCGCTCGATGCGAGAAACCGCGACGCCCATAGCGGACTATGCCGACAATGTGGGAGCACGCAAGGAACTCATCAAAGCGTTTGCGGACCATTTGCCGGGCGATCCTCGCAGGGTGGCTGAGGCTGTGGTGATGGTCTCTGAACTCAGCGACCCGCCCCTTCGGCTGCTGCTCGGACAGGACGTATTGGAAGCAACCCGCCAAAAACTTACGGACATGAACGCATTGATAGACCAATGGGAATCGGTCACCGTTGATGTGAACTTCCCGACCTGACGCAAGCCGCCCCTCCTGTACAGTTAGAGTGTCTAACATTCGTCTTCGCACCCCTTGAAAGAAGCATGTGACCAGGCTCGGATTCCTCTTGGACAGCGACTCTTGCATTGGCTGCCACGCATGCACCGTGGCCTGCAAGAGTGAGCACGATGTTCCCCTCGGCGTCAACCGCACCTGGGTCAAATACATAGAGACCGGTTCCTTCCCCAACGTCAGCCGTCATTTCTCGGTGATGCGCTGCAACCACTGTGATGATGCGCCTTGCATCTCGATCTGTCCCACCAACGCGCTCTTTCGAGCCGACAATGGCGTTGTCGACTTCAACGACGACAACTGCATCGGCTGCAAGGGTTGCATGAATGCCTGCCCCTACGACGCCCTCTACATCAACCCGGCAACCAACACGGCAAACAAATGCAACTTCTGCAACCACCGCATTGAAGACGGACTCGAACCGTCGTGTGTGGTCGTCTGTCCCACCCATGCCATCAAGGTCGCCGACTTGGACGACCCGCTGAATCACGCGACCAAGATCATCGCCCGCGAAGACGTGGCAGTGCGAGCCCCTGAGCAGGGGACCAATCCCAAGGTCTATTACCGCGGGGCGGATCAGGCCTCACTCGATCCGCTGCGCACCGCGATCGCCAACGACGGGATGATCTGGGCGGACACGACACCGAATCACCCGAGCGTTCCGGCCGACAGCAGCGGTGTTGTGGCTCGAACCACCTACACCACATCGCACCAAATGACCTGGACCACCAAGGTCTCGGGATACCTGGTCACCAAGGCGATTGCCGCCGGCGTGATGGCCATTGCGGCGTTGTTGGTGCTGCTGGGCCACAGCGACGAGACCGCGGCAGTGGGCGTGGTGCCGCCGATGCTTGCCGGTTTCTTTCTGGCCGTGACTGGCGTGCTGCTGGTCGCCGACCTCAAACAACCAGGCCGGTTCTTCTATCTGATCACCAGAGGGAGCTGGAAATCCTGGCTGGTGAAGGGGGCCTACGTGTTGGCTGTTTTTGCTGCCGTGACAGCTGCCTGGTGGGTAGCGGGTATCGCCGAGGCCCCCAACGTGCTGAAGGCCCTGTCGATACCCGTAGTGCTGTGCGCCGCGGCGACGGCCGGCTACACCGCCTTCTTGTTCGGTCAGTGCGAGGGACGGGATCTGTGGCAAACACCGATGTTGTTGCCGACCCTGCTGGCGCAGGCAGTGACTGCGGGAGGCGCATGCTACGCAGTCGTCGACCTGTTCATGAGCGTGCCCGAACCCAACGCAATTCGCTGGGCTTTCCTCGGTGGAGTTTGCGTCACCGCGGCTCTGGTAGCGGTGGAGACGACCTCGTCAGGAACCCCACACGTCGAAGCCGCGCTTCATCAGATGATCTCCGGCAGGTACCGAGACCGTTTCTGGTTCGGTGTGATCGTTGGTCTCTTCGCTCCCGCGTGTGTGCTGGTGATCGCCCTGGCCACAGATGCCGGAGAAGGTCTGGTCGCAACCGCAGGCGTCGCCGCCATAGCCGGTATGTGGGCCTATGAGGATTCTTTTGTTCGTGCCGGCCAGTCAGTGCCGCTCTCCTAGAAGACGAGCCACCAAGAAACCGATGTGACAGCGATGACCGACCTGCAGCAGTACCCCAACCACGAAGACTGGCACGACTACACCTCGCTCGACGCCAAGGCCTGGCCGGACCGAGTCGAAAGGCACCACAGTCTTATTCCCACCACCTGTTTCAACTGTGAGGCAGCTTGCGGTCTGCTGGCTCATGTCAACCACGAGACCCACAAGATCGACAAGATCGAGGGAAACCCGCTCCATCCCGCGAGCCGTGGTCGCAACTGCGCCAAAGGCCCCGCCACCCTCAATCAGATCAACGACACCGAACGCATCCTCTACCCGATGCGCCGAGTAGGCGCACGCGGTTCGGGACGATGGGAACGAGTGACTTGGGACGAAGCGCTCAGCGACATCGGAGCACGCATCGCCACCGCCATCGACGAGAACCGTCACAACAGCGTGATGTACCACGTCGGGCGGCCTGGCGAGGACGGATACGCCGATCGCGTTCTCAAGTCATGGGGGATAGACGGGCACAACAGCCACACGAACATCTGCTCCTCCAACGCCCGGATCGGCTATCAGTCGTGGATGGGCCACGACCGCCCGTCTTCGGATTTCGCCAACGCCGAAGTGATCTTTCTGATCTCGGCGCATCTAGAGGCCGGGCACTACTTCAACCCTCACGCTCAACGCATCATTGAGGCTCAGGGCAAGGGCGCAACCGTCATTTGTGTCGATCCGAGGCTCTCCAACACGGGCTCCAAGGCCGACCACTGGCTTGCCGCCTGGCCGGGGACCGAACCCTTCCTGCTGTTGACCATCGCTCGGCTTTTGATCCGCAACGGCACCTGGGAGCGTGAGTTCGTGCGCCGTTGGGTCAACTGGGAGACCTACCTGCGCGAGACCCGTCCGGATCTGCCGCAGGAGTTTGAGTCCTTGGAAGAGGCTCTGCTTGATGCCTACGCCGAATACACCCCCGAAGCAGCGGAGGAGATCTGCGGCGTTGACGGGGAGCAACTGCGCGAGATCGCCGAGATCATCGGAGCTCACCCCACCAAGTTCGCATCGCACAACTGGCGCGCCGCGGGCGCCGGCAACCTCGGCGGCTGGCAGACGGCGCGCTGCCTCTTCTTTCTCAACGTCCTGACCGGATCGGTGGCCACGGTCGGAGGGACCAGTGGCAACGGCTGGAACAAGTTCAAGCCTGTCCAGCCCAAGGGAGCACCACCGCTGCGTCAATGGAACGAGCTTTCCTGGCCCACCGAATACCCGTTGGCGTACCACGAGATGTCGATTCTGCTGCCGCACTTTCTCAACGAGGGCCGGGGCACGCTCGATGTGTACTTCAGCCGTGTCTACAACCCCGTCTGGACCAACCCCGACGGGTTCAGCTGGCTGGAGGCATTGACCGACGAGACGAAGGTGCGCTGCCATGTGGCACTGACCCCCACCTGGTCCGAGACCGCCTGGTATGCCGACTATGTGCTGCCAATGGGGGTGGGCACCGAACGGCACGACGTGGCCAGCTTCGAGACCCACAACGGACGCTGGATCGGCTTTCGCCAACCGGTCATGCGCCGTTACGCGGAGCTTCGCGGAGAGTCGCTGGGTCCGAACTCTCGCAGCCATGAGTTCAACCCTGGTGAAGTGTCAGAAGAGAACGAGTTCTGGATCGACCTGTCCTGGCACATCGACCCCGACGGCAGCCGGGGGATCAGGCAGTGGTTTGAGTCTGACGAACATCCGGGCACGCCGATCTCGGTCGACGAGTACTACGGGACCATGTTCGCCGAGTCGGTGCCGGGATTGGCAGAAGCGGCTTCTGAAGCCGACAAAACACCGCTCGAGTACATGCGGGATGTCGGTTCGTTCGCGGTGCCAGGCGACATGGTTACGCCGTATGAACGAATCGTGGGCCCAGATGTCACCGCCGACTGCCACAAAGGCGACGATCAAGTCTTTCGCAAGCCCGGCACCATCGGTACATGGGACGGCACACCCGAACATCTCGCCGAGATCACCTTGGCTGACCTCGGCGAGGGTTCGCCGGCGGTTGAGGTCGACGGCGAAGCGAAGGAGGGTTTCCCGACTCCGTCGAAGAAGCTCGAACTCTTCTCAACGACTCTGGCAGATTGGGGATGGCGCGAACACGCCGTTCCGGGATGGATCAAGTCCCATGTGCACCATCAGGACCTCGACATGGAAGGCAACGAGCGGATCCTCTTGCCGACCTTTCGGATTCCGACGCTGATTCACACCCGTTCAGCCAACTCCAAGTGGCTCAACGAGATCAGCCATCGGCACCCACTGTGGATCCATCCAAGCGATGCCGAGAAACTCGAAATCTCCGAAAACGGTCTGGTCCGCATCTCCACGCGCATCGGCCATTTCGTGATTCAAGCCTGGCGAACCGAAGGAATCCGCCCCGGCGTCGTAGCCGCCTCGCATCACATGGGACGGTGGCGCATCGAGGAAGATCAGGCTCGCTCGTGGGGAACTGGCAAAGCCGCGATCGACCGAATCGACAACGATGACGGCAGCCAGTCATGGAAGCTGACCCGTACCGACGGGATCCGCCGTTTCGATTCTGATGATCCCGACAGTCAACGCATCTGGTGGAACGACACCGGTGTGCACCAAAACCTGACCTTCTCGGTGCAACCAGACCCGATCTCGGGGATGCAGTGCTGGCACCAGCGAGTTCGAGTCACGCCGGCTGAACCGGGCGATCAGTACGGCGATGTGGTCGTCGACACAGCCAAGAGCCGCGAGGCCTACCGCGAATGGCTCGCGATGACACGCCCAGCCCCTGGCCCAGGCGGCCTGCGCCGTCCTCTCTGGTACGCCCGCCCCCTGAAACCCGCCGCCGAGATGTACTACCTCCCCAACGCCTGACAATCGAGCTCACCCGCCACTTCTCCTCGGGGCAAATCACAACGAAGGAGTCCTCCGCTTCATTCAGGGGCCTTGTGTTCTGGGACCTGGTGTTCGGGGGCCTCGCGTTCAGGGGCCTTGGGGC
>VXYK01000029.1:0-6653 GCA_009845995.1 Acidimicrobiaceae bacterium
GACACATCCCCCTCAACCACAACCAAACCCCCAACCGGCAACACCACAGAAGCCAGATCATCGATCACCGTCACGTTGATCGACTCGTTCAGCGAAGTGCCGTAGTTGCCGTCGCTGGAGGACACCACATGGGTCACAGCAACGCTGCGCTCACCGGCTGCGGTGTTGACGTTGTCCCTAGTGCCTTTCGCCCTCACCGTTCGGACGCTGTTCCAATTCGCGGGAGTGAACCTCAGCACTACCGAAGACTCGAACGATTCGTCTGAGGCGGGGCCGTCCACGAGCACCCCGTCGGCCGCGGTCACTGTCACGGTCACAGCGCCGGTCGGCTCGCTGTCCAAAACCACGGTCCAAGAATCCGTGACGGCACCGTTCTCAGGAACCGATGTCGAACCATTCGTCTCGTCGATTGTCACTCCAGCAGTGTCGTCGTCGGTCACCGTGACGGTGATCGTCTTGTTCAACGAAGGTCCGTAGTTGCCGTCGCTGGAGGAGACCGCGTGGCTCACAGCGACACTGCGCACGTCGGCTGGGTTGTCGATGTCGTCGTTAGTGCCGCGCACCCTCACCGTCCGGGCGGTGTCCCAATTCGCGGGAGTGAAGAGAAGGTCCTCTGACGCGGTGAACGTTTGTGTACTGTCAGAGCTGCTTACCTGCGCGCCCGTACCGGCCGTTACCTTGACGGTCACATTAGCGGTCGGCTTTCTCTCCAAGACCACCGTGTAGAAGTCCACAACCGAACCGTCTTCAGGCACCGAGGTAGACCCTTCGGTTTGGACTATCCGCAAGCCCGGCTCTCCTGCCAGCGGTGGATACGAGTCGTAGATCGCCTTTATTTCAACGGCAGACAACGCGTGTGCGTACACATTGATTTCGTCAAAAGCAGCAGCCGCGATACCTGTCCCATCGTGGTACCGGCCGATGAAGTTCAACGGCAAGTCCACGGCGTGGCCCAACGTCCACTCCAACACGCCGTTGACGTACAGCTTGGTGTCTTCCGAAGTGCCGACAAACGCCAAATGTACCCACTGGTCCAGCGGCGCTGTGTAGGAAGAAGAATGGTTCTCGTCAGTCTGAGAATGCCTGGTGATGCCGACCCTGGGATGGCTTCCGTTCTGCTCCAGCTTGAACGACGTGTCACCGCTTTCGCGGCCGTCAGCAGCGAACAACACCGATGCACGCCTGTCTGCGGAACGTTTCACCCACAAAGCTGCCGACCAGCCTGCGGCTGCGGGCAGCGGGGTAGCCTGGATGGTCTGCAGGCCGCCGGCTGCCTCCATATCCAAAGCTCTTCCGACCCGGCCGAATTGCAGTCGGCACACGGACGGCAAAACGACACACGGAAAAGAGCCTAAAATTCCATTGGCTCTGCCGGCAGAGTCAGTCACCCCAGCACCCGAAGCTTCGTCAAGCTTCCATTGATGAACCGGTTTGCCCCGAACAACGAACACCGGCGACAACCCATAAAACACCCCAGCACTATTGCTCGGCCTTATGCCTGACTGAAGAGGTCTGTCGAGGTTGAGGTTGCCAGTTCCCACAAAGAGGAGTGAGGAACCAAGAAGTGGGCCACCTCCCAGTGGATAAGCGATCTTGGTGCCGTCGCTATCGGAGCCTGTGAAAACCGTAAAGCCTGTAGGAGCCGACCCAGACTCGTCGACATAGTCAGCAGCCGGGTCGCCGGACCAGGAACCGTCATAGAAGTCTGTGTAGTCATCGGCGACATTGACTCCACTCAACCAATAGATCGGCACTCCCGTGCCTCTGGTTGCAGTGTTGTCAAGAGCATCCCTGCTAGATGTGCTTCCCAGCACTCTCACCTGCGATCCGTAGGGCATCAACTGGGGGTGCCCGCCACGTGCCACAACACCCCAGAGCCAGCGATTGTATTCAGCGATATCTGCCGATGTGGCATCACGAGACTCAGAGGACACAAACAACAACCGGAACCGATCACCGGCGATCAACCCAGACGGCTTCAGCGGCCAATCCCCGGGAACCTCCACAGCACCCGTCTCGTCGTCAATGATCCGGAAACTAATCTGTGATGCCAACGTGTCCGAATCCGGCCTCCAACCGATCACCACATACGGGGAGGACCGGATATAGTCATTGACCGCCGTGAAGCGCAACTTCGCAGTCTTCGATCCCGGAGCGAACACAACCGCTGGGTTCTGAGCGCTATGGGGCGCACCAGTGCTGAGGCTCACACCAGTTTGGGAACCATCCAAGTCAAATGTGAAATCCTCGCCAACAACAACACCCGAAACAGACAGAGGAACAGTGACCGTCTCATCGGCCAATACCACCCGGCTCAACTCCACAGTCACAACTTTGGAACCGCCGTTCTCAGCGACATTGCCGGTCGGCGCGGTGACTGCTACTGATGGCATTTCGTCGTCGTCGGTGACGGTGATCATGTGGGTGTAGTCGGCGAGGTTTCCGTACGCGGTGTCGGTGCTTGTGAATGCGTGGGTTATGTCCACGACGCGAAGACCGTCAGGGTCGTTGCGGATGTCGTCGTCCACGCCTTTGACTGTGATCGTTTGGAATGTGTTCCAGTTTGTTCTGGTGAAGGTGAGCGTCGCTGACGCTGAGAACACCCCGCCGGCGCCACCACTGGTGATGACTGCACCGTCGGCGGCGGTGCCAGTCACGGTCACGCCGCTTGAGGGCGACTTGCCCAGCGCTACATTGTAGGAATCGGTTTGGGTACCGTCCTCAGGCACTGTCGTGGACCCGTCGGACTCAACTATGAACAACCCTGCTCCCGCAGTGCCGTCTGCGTCGGTGAAATACGCTGTCTGGGGTCCGCTGACCCGCACCGCGCCACCGTCAAGACCCGTCGCGGTCATCTTCGGTGTCCCCGACTCCGACGACTCCGGTACAGAGAGCTCAACCGTCGCGATGCCGGAAGTATCGACGGCTACCATAAACTCAGCAGAAGGCTGATCACCGCCGGTGAACAACATAGTCAGGTTGGCGGGGTCGTTGCATGAACAGAAGTTGCCCCCCAGCTCACCCGGGGCTGTGGAGATCACACCTTGTGTGCCGGTGATAGACACCGGCACCCTCAGTGCCTCGGGTGCGACGAGCGGTCGGCCCAGAACCACCCGGACTGTGGCCTGACCACCTGTGAAGAGCCTCGACTGAGCACCCGGCACTGACAACGTGACCTCTGTGGCGTCATTGTCGACTAGGGCTACCGAAACGCCGGTAGCGGTTTCGCCGGCGCCGATCGAACCGTCCCCATCGGTGTCACCGGCATCGAACGCCCACGAAGGCAACTGCCCCAACCCAACCTTCAGAGTCTCAACCGGCTCGTCAACCATGTCATCGGCGATCTCCAACACCAACACCGCCGACCGCGCACCAGACGCGAACACCAGCGACGGCGTCAACGTGGCGGCCCCAGTCAACGACACCTTCTCATTCACCCCCACAGCATCTTTCAACACCAACGAAAAATCACCCACAGACACACCCGAACCAGAAACCACCAACGGAACCACCGCATCGGCAGCCGGTATAGCCGCAGCCCGCGGACGACTGAGCGTGACCGTGAACTCCGCCTGCCGGTCCCCCACCACAACCGCACCCTCAACCAAACCACCCGAACCAACACGACCAACCGACACCGTCGCGTTGGCGTCTTGCAACACAACAGTCGCCTGACTGTCGCTGCTATGAGCAACAGCACCACCCTCAACGTTGGTAGCCAACGACACCGCATCCAGATCCCCCAACCCCACAACCACATCCTCGTCTAGGAGATCGTTGTCATAACCACCAGCCAACGGAGTCACAACAAGCACCGCCTCCTGTGGCGACACCTCAGACGAACCAGTGAAAGTCACCACCGGAGAATCCGTGCCCAAACCATCAACCGAAACCCCCGGCGGGGCGCCCTTGAGCCCCAACCCCAAATCAACGCCCACATAACCAGCCGTCACACCCAACGGCACCTCAACCACCTCACCATCAACCAACGCACGCCCCAAAGACACCGCCACCTCAACAGAAGTACCGACATCGCGCTCAACCACAGACCCCCCACCAGACACAGAAACAACCGTCGCATCAGCATCAACCACCCTCACCGGCACATCAGCCACAGTCACATCCCCGAAACCGCCGCCGCTGAACGAATGAGACACCAACACCTCACGCTCACCACCCCCAACATCAACCATGTCAACCAACCCACGAACCACAACAGACCCCGCCACAGACCAATCATCGGAATCGAAAGTCAACACCGCAGACGACCCGAACACCGCCGGATTCGCAGTCGACACCTCAACAAACGAATCACCCGACGACACCACCACCTCCACCACACCCGAAGGCTCAGCCCCCAACACCACCGAATAAACCCCATCCGAAGACACATCCCCCTCAACCACAACCAAACCCCCAACCGGCAACACCACAGAAGCCAACGCGGTCTCGTCGTCGGCTACTTTGACTTCCACAGACGGTGCTGAAGTCACACGGCTGTAACCGGTTACGGTGTTGGTCAACACGACTATCTCGGGGTCGGCGTCGTCGTCATCGACTGCTGTGACTGTGACTGTCTGTGCCTGACTCCAATCGCCACCCGTCCCGCCGGTGAAGAAAACTGTGCCCGAGACGGTCACAGCGTCCGGATCAGCAGACGCAGGCTTCACCCTGACCGTTTTCCCTTGGCCTGGATCGGTGGTCAAAACCACTGTGTATTCAGCGTTCGAGCCGCCTTCGACCAACTCCAGAACCGCCGGCGTTACTTCCACAGCGGGCGTCAATGCTGTGATCACGAAGGATCCGACAGCGTCCTTGGCCGATGACAGCAGGGCTTGGTCCACTGTGACCGTCACCGTCGTGTCGGTTGTTATGGTCGCGCCGGAATAGGCAAAGTTGACAAACGCGTTGACTCTTGTGGTTTTCAGACGACCATTGGAGTTCTGATCTGCGTTGGGCACGAGACGCCCGCTCACCACTTTCAGACCCGCCGGCTCTCCACTCAAGGAGATGAGCGCCAGCGCCTCGGCGGTGAGCTCGCCGGTGACCGGGTTCCACAGAGCCGCTCCGCGATTGTCGAGGTTCCCCGCTCCGCCGAACGATGCCCCGACAGGCGCCAGCTCGACTCCGACCGAAGACAAAGCTGCGAATGTGTTCGCGGGCACCACAGCCGGAAGCACAACCAAATCGGGGGCGGGAGTATCGTCGTCGTCGATCACCACCACGTTCAAAGTCGGCCCGACAGACACACCTTGATACCCCTTCACGCTGTGATGGACGCGTACCTGTTCGTGGGCGTCGTCTTCGTCGTCGACTGCGACGACAGTAATTTTCTGGGGTGTGGCCCAGTCGCCGTCTGCGCCGCCGCTGTAAGTCAGTAGTGCCGGGGCCACCGTCAGCTTCCCCGCCGGTTGCAGCGACGGAGTCACCGTGACTGTCACGCCATCGCCGGGATCGGTTGCCAGGCTGACCAGATAAGCCCCACCGGCAGGGTCGCCTTCAGCGATGCGGATTTGCTGCAACGGGAACAGTCCCAGACTGGTCGTGTCGACGGAAACCAACACCGCGGGAGTGGCTGTCTTGTCGTTGTCGATGATCTTGAAAACCGCCCGGCCCGAGCCGACTGCTCCATCGGCGATCATCGTGGTCGGCGACGCGACCGTCGCGCTGGGCCACTCGCCGGGCAGCGACACCGACACCACCTCGTCTAGGGCGTCGGAGTCCTCCAACGGCGTCATCACCAGAACAGCTTCGTTGTTGGTGTTGGCGTCTGAACCTGTGAAAGTCACCGAGGCTCCGGACAAAGCCACACCGTCAGGCACCGGCGTTCTCAAAGCCAGCGAGAAGTCATCGCCCAAGACCCCTCCGGCTACGACCAGAGGCACCTCCAAAACCTCGTTTGCTTTCAGAGCGCGGCTCAACGTCAGAGACAGCTCAAACGTGCTTGTGCTATCGCCTTCGTGCCAAAAGACCCTTGATCCGACATCAGCTCCGAGCGGCCCGGACAGCCCCACTGCGGTCGGGTCGTCGTCAATGACGGCGACGCTCGCTGCAACAGGCGAAACGATCTCGTACCGCCCGGGAATGATTGTTGCTGTCAGCAGCCCGTCGTCTTCGTCGTCAGCGTCAGCAACCGTGGGCACTGAGAATTGTGCTGTGCCGCTGTTGGCTGCGACAACCACCTCAATTTCGCCGATATCGTCGGGTTCCGCGAAGCTGCCGGTCTGCGACACTTCGAGAGCGATTTCCCAATCAACAACTTGAGCCGGGGTCGCGGTGACAACGAATTCAGCGGGGCTGCCCTCGACCACATCATCGCCGGCCGATTCGACGCTGACGCGCAGATCGTCGAATGCAACCTCAACAGGCGAACCAGACAACTCAACACCGCCGCCTGACCCGATGACGAACGGTGAACGACAGGCGAAGGGGCCACTGTTGACGTCTCCTATCGCGGACAGCGCGACGCTGGCAAAACCGGGACGCGTCACAACGGCCTCGGAGACCCTGAATGTCAGCTCCGCGCCACCGGCGCACAAGTCACCGCCGTAAGCCAAATCCGCGACCAACTGAGTGTCCGACACCCTTTCCACACCCTCTATGGACACCCCGTCGAGTCCCGAAACCGACACCTGCGATAGCGACACCGTTGA
>VXYK01000029.1:6753-15400 GCA_009845995.1 Acidimicrobiaceae bacterium
TCCCGAAACCGACACCTGCGATAGCGACACCGTTGAAACGTAAGCACCGTTGCCGAGGGTTAAAACTATTCTCGCGTCGTTGAGGTTTGAACTCGTGATCGGTGTCGATAACAGTGGAGCTTCGTTTTTGAAGATTGCCTTGACTTGAGCGGCGTTGAGTTGGTGCTCATAGACACGCAGGTCGTCGACAAAACCGTTGTAGTAGCCGCCGTTGTTGCGGTGGCCGACATAGGCATATGTGGTTCCGGTGCTGACTGCAAGCGGACTGCCGCTCAGAGTTGTGGTGTGCAACCGCACGCCGTTCAAATAGATCTCTATGTCACTGGAGAGGCCGTCTTCGGGATAGGTGACGGCTATGTGGTGCCAACTGTCGGTCAAGTTCAGGTCGCCTATTCCCCAGACGTGTCCGGCGACGTCCACAGCCACGGTGCTGCGGTCCGCTTGAACGGCGAAACTCCCGCCGGTGCCGGGGGCTCCGTAGTCGAAGAACGTGTGGCCTTGGGAGCCGCGCCCGGCGGGTTTGAACCACCCGCTCACAGTGCGGGCCAAGGCGCCTGTCGGAAAGTCGGCAACATGGCTGCTCAAGCTGACCCGATCGTCTTGACCGTCGAGCGCCAATGCCCCAGCGCCCAACCTCACATTCTCGGCGGCAGAAGTGACCGAAGCGCCGTTCTGCATGGTGCCGTGGCTGGGCCCGGCGATGTCGTCGGCTGTTGAATCGAATGGCCAATGGGAGTGGGATCGAACCGCCCCTACGATTGTGATCTGGGGACGTATCCACATACAGTGCCCTCCACCGGCGACCATTACAGCATCCACAGTTTCCGTGCTTTGCAGTGCTCCCTCGCGAATCTGGTAGGTCTCGCGGTTGGTTCGGTAATGTGTGGGGTTGGTGGGATGGTCGTAGTCGTCTTCATAGTAGGTGACGTCATAGATCAATCCAGGGGTCAAGAACTCCATATCAATTTGCAATGTTCTCGGGGTCTCGTTGGTGACCGAGCAAACGAACCATTCCTCGCCACTGCGGCGGGCTGTGGAAATGTAGTTCGGGATAGAGCTGTGCAGCACTTTGGTCTCGTCCCATGTAGCCGGCAGCTTGCGAATGAACTCGAACATGTCGAGTTTCTTGTTGTACTCTTCAGGCGCGTCGGGAATCACAATCATGCCGCTGAATATGACCAGAGTGCGGGCGTTCTCAGAGGCCACTGTCGACAACAACTGGTTCTTGGGACCCTTGCCGCGGCTAGATACGTCGTGGAGGTCATAGACGCCGTTGGTCTGGTCGAAAGGCCCTGACAAAGTGTTGACCATCGACAGCCCCAAAAAACCTGTTGGGTCGTAGGCATGCCGTGCGTCTTGTTGGGCAAAACCAACCTCGCGGGTTATCGCGTTGGGCATCGTGCGACGGGCACCCGTCAAGTTCACAGGCGTGTCATGGAAGTTGATCACCTGCTGGTATTCGGCCGCCAAAGACACTGCGTTGCGGGTGAATGGCACATCGCGGCCTTCGAAACCGTATTTGACGCCCTTACCACCGAGACGTCTGAACAGTTCGAAAATCTGAATATCAGTCGTGTCGGCAACAAGCTTCAGGTGATTAACTCTGTCGAAATAGATCAAAATATCGACGCCCTTGGAGCGGGCGTAGCTGATCAGCTCGCTCATATCAAAGTCGGATCTTGGCTCAGTGATCTGGCCATTGCGAATTGTTTGCCACCAGAAATCGTCTTGGAGCACGTACTCGATGTCGTTTGCCGCAGCAAAGTCGACGAACCGCTTCAGGGATGCAGTACTGTAGCCGTAGGTGAATCCGTCCGCGGCTCTATAGCCGATCACTCGCCAATTCCAAAGCGATTTGCCCGCCTGAATCCAGGACGCGTCCTCCAACGCCAACGGCGCGGCGAGGTTCACTGCCACTGTGCTCTCAAGCAAGTCTCCAGGCGAATCCCCGACCAGGACAACCCTCCACGGCGTAAAGAAACCATCATTGGATTTGGGACGAGCCGTTCTCCTTGAGGTTATTATAGGTGGTGGACCGGGTTTGTTGAAATTGATTTGGTTCTCAAACGCTGAAGCGGAGAAGATGTCTGATTCCAACAGAGCGAAGAACTGCCGGCTTGCGTCCGCGGTGTCAATCAGAAGCAGGTCTCTCACGTTCTGCGCTTTGCTCAACTTTACTGGACCCACGGCCGGATTCTCGGTGTTGGGCCACCAAAGCTCGAATGTGGGTTCCATTTTGTATTGAACAAAAAGATCGAACTTCTTGCCTGACAAATCAGTTTGAGCCGGCGCGATGAACCGAAACCCAACACCGTCGTCGAAGACCTTGAACACCAGATCGAACTCGATGCCTTCGACATCCAAGTTCAATGTCAAACGGTTGTGGTGGTCGCGGATCGTTGAGAACTGGCCCCAAGTGGTCGACCATTCACTATCATGGCTGGTTAGTTCAGAACTATTGACTGTGTGTTTTTTGTTATTGTTGATGGTCAAATTAGAGTCTTGTATCAGAACCTTGTTGTTCCGTGTCACGGAATAAGTCAGCTTGCCTTCTGCGGCGACCACATCGACTCTCACGGTTGTGTCGGGTGATTCAACACGGTACCGGCCGGGAGATACTAGGCCCGTGTCAAGCGGCGGCGGAGGCACAGTCGGCGGCACGATAATCGGCTGGGGCAAGATGGCAATTACTGCTTGCAGGGCGACAGAGGAGTCTGTCAACGCCACTGCTGCGACCGAAAAAACCAGTTCAGGTGCAAGCACAAAGTCAGTGTTCCCACTGTCTGTGAGCGTCACGATCAGCTGTGTGTCCGATGCCCGGACCACGTTTGCCACGCTAACGCCGGCTAGTCCCGCAACAGTCACATCGGCTGTAGTCACGCTCGCGGTGTAGGCATCTTCGCTGAGAGTCAACACTACTTGCTCGCCGTCAAGCTCGGTATGCTTCAGACTGCCACTGACTACATCCTCGTTGAAGATCGCTTCAATCTGCTCAGCGGTGAGCGCTTGGTCATACACGCGTACATCGTCAACAGAGCCTCTGTAGTAACCGCCGCCGTTTCGGCGACCGATAAGGGCATAAGAGGTTCCGGTGTTGACTGTCACTACAGCACCGCCAATGGTCGCAGCTTTTAACTGTATACCGTCAACATAGATTCTCGCTTCATTAGACATGCCGTTTTCGGGCAGTGTGACGGCTATGTGATGCCAACCCGCAGCCAAGTTGAGGTTTTGCAAGCCCCAGAAATGCCCGTTGAAACCAATTGCCGCTGCGGTGCGATCAGCTTGGATGGTGATCCGAGAACCCAGCTCGCCGGATCCGTAGTCGAAAAACGTGTCGCCTTGGGAGGAGGCGTTGGCTGGGTTGAACCAACCGGTGACAGTCCGGGCGGCTTTGCCGGTCGGGAGGTTGGAGACATGGCTGGTCAAATCTACGTAGTCGCCTGCTCCGTCAAGAACCAAAGCGCCGGCCCCGACCCTCACATCCGCGGCTGTTGAGATAATCGCAGCGTTGCCCCGCAACACGCCGTCGTTAGAACCCGCTGAATCGTCGGCGGCGGCGTCGAAAGGCCAATGAGCGACCGGTCTCAACACTCCCATGGCTGAGAGGATCGGCCGCACGTTCGCCGTCAAGATGTCGTCATCGCTCCCGAACTTGATCGACAAGGGGCGATCTGTCGCGACGCTATCGGGGTACGCAGTCAACACCAGGGTAGCTGTTTGCGCTCCGCCAGAGAAAAGGAGCGAGGGGTTCTGAACACTTGAGGGCAGATTGGTGTCCAACACGACACCGGCATTGAGCGAAGCGTCCGAAGCAAGCTCCAAACGGTAATGCTCGCCTACCGTGGCACCGGTCACAACCAACGGCACCACCACGGTCGTTGACGGGCGAACAGGTTGAGCCAACGTCACAGTTATCTCGGTGCTGCCACCGAATCCCGGTAACGACTCCTCGGTCACAGCCAAAGAGATGTTCGTCGGGTCGCTGTCAGTCACGGTCAACGCCGGAAGATTCAAACTGACGCCAGGTCTGGAAACCGAACCCGAGAAAGTGACCATGGCATCGATCTGGTCGCTGCTGTCAGGTACGGGAGACACAGTGAAAACCCCGCTAGCAGTGCTAGCCCCCGCAGCTATGGTGATGTTGACAACGCTCGAGTCCAGGTTCGCAGCTACCATGCCTGGACCAGACACGATTGCGGGAGTTACTTGTACCTGTACAGCAGAGTCAAACCGAGACGGACCCACAACAGTGGCTGTCAACTTGACAGGCGTCAAGCCAGCGGACTCGGCAATCTCCTCGCGGTCGGCAGACAATTCGATGACTTGTGGGGCGGGGTCGTCGTCAAGTACTGTCACCGAGACGCTGACGACTGAGATGTTGTTGTAGGGATCGCCCCGGACAGTCGAAACGGCCTGATGGGATATAACAGCGCGGCGGACACCCGAGGTCTGATCAATGGCGTCGTCTAGCCCCAGAACTGTGACCTGCTGGAACTCACGCCAGTTCCGACGATCAAAAACAAGTCCCACCTGCGACGAACCCGACACATCTCCGGTCCCAAGCAAAACCACCGGCCCGTCCGCGGAGACCTGCGCTGTGACCGTCACCTCGCCGCTAGGCGGTGAGACCAACCTGACACTGTAGACGTCTGTGCCGCCGGACTCGGAAACCTCGGTACTAGCGCCCGACTGCGCGACAACAACCTCCTGATAGCCTGCGTCGAACACCGTCACATCGACCTCAGCGGTAACCATGGAATAGTCATCGCCAGGCACGCCCGAAAGAAATTGTCGCGCTGTATGGATGATCTTCACCGTGCGACTACCACCAGGATTCGTTTTGTTGTCATTGATGCCTCTGACAGTCGCGGTCTGGGGGACGTTCCAGTTCGTGGGAGTGAACTTGTATCGCACAACTAATGCCCGTCGGTATCCCCCTGAGTGGCCCGACGGGTGCTGGGGTTGATCAGCGCCGTTCGTCACCCAGGCCGGCGAGTTCTCCCAGACCTCGCCATTCGATTTTGAATGCGGCGTTGTCAAATCCACTTCCACAACCCCTCGAGGTTGTGAACCCAATGAAATCTCATAAGTGTCGATCAGGCCGTCCTCTGACACATCGGTAGAAGCATCAGAGAGAGTGATCCTTATCTCGACCTCTTCGTCGTCGACAACCGACACACTTATTGGCTTGAGCGTCAGCCCCTTATACCGACCATCATCAGACTCTACATCGAAACCTATGCTCGTCCTTCGGGAAGACTCGGTGTTGTTCACTAAATCTTTTACACCGCTTACACTCACAAACTGGGGGATCATCCAGTCAGCGGTAGTGAACGTCAAAACCTCCTGCGCTGCCTGGGAAGCGCCTACCCTTACCAGCCGATCATTGCCGGAGACAACTTTGATTTGTACCGGATCGGTCGGTTGCGAATCCAAGAATACGGTGAGGTCATCTGCGTGTTCGCCGTCATCGACAACAATGGTAGATAGGTCAGACTCCCAAATCGTGATGCCTACATCTGGATCATCGTCTATAACTTGAACGTTCACCGAGCCGATATCCAGACCGTGATACAAACTGTTGGTATCAGATGGTGTGGTCGCTTGATGGGTGATCAAAACTCTGCGAGATTCTACTTCGTTGTCTAAATTGTCTTCAACGCCTTCAACAGTAACAATCCGAGGAAGGTTCCAATCGTTGTCAATGGCGGTGAAGGTGAAAGTCAGCGAACTGGAGAACACATTGGAAAAACCGACGGCCATCAAAACAGCATCCGGGTCCTCAGAAGTCACCGTTACTGTCACGGGAACCGTTGGTTCAGAACGTAGGGCAATCGTGTACGAGTCGGAACTGTTGGCATTGTCGACAACAACCGTCGAATCGCCGGATTGCACAATAACCCCGCCAGGGGAATCAGAGTCAAGCACGCGCACCGATATATCATCGACTGTAAAACCGTGGTAACCGGCGTCATCTGAGACAACACTGTGGCTCACCGTCACAGTACGGTCTGCATTCTGAGCCACGTTGTCATCAACACCGACAACCTCTATGAACCGCCTAACGTTCCAGTTGCCGTCCGGTCCGCCGTTAAAGGTCAAAATCACGGTCGCTGCTGCGGCGCTGCCCGCGGTCCGCAAAAGAGCCGCGCCCGGATCATCCGAGGTAATCGTGACTGTCACGGGATCAGTCGGCTCAGCATCCAAAACCAGCGAATACGTGTCACTGTCACCATTGTCAGAGACAACCGTTGCGCCTTGAGACTCAACAACACTCACACCATAAACATCATCGTCGATCACCGCAACTGAAATGTCGACGACTGAAATACCTTGATATTCAGCATCTCCAGAAACCACTCTATGGCTTACCGTCGCCATAGCTGAATCCTGGGAGTTGACCAAACCGTCATCCAAAGCCGAGACCACGACCTCTTGAGGCTCGTTCCAGTTGTCGGCAGTGAAAGTCAGCGCATCCGAAAGCTCGATCCTGTCCGATTCCGTAGAGGGTGTGACAACCACGTCACCGCCGACGGGATGGCGGTCGAGCACAACCTGGTATCCGTCTACACCACCTCTTCCACCGGCTTCTGATACCCGAGTCGACCCATCAGACTCAGTAACACTCACGCCGGGCTGACGATCGACGACCACAACCGTCACATCAGGACCCGTGACTGGCCCACCAACCCAGCCGCTCACTGTATGAACCAGCCGAGTCGTGTCGTCTTCGTAGTCGTTGTCCGCAACCCCGGACACTCGCACCACCTGAGGCTCATCCCAGCTTCCACCCGCGCCGCCTGCGAATAGTAGCTGCGCTGGACGAGCAACGGCTACCGCCTTGTCGGCCGAGGCAATGTCCACAAGAACAGAAGCACCGTCACCCGGATCCTCACTGAGGCGCAGGGTGTAGAAGCCAACAGGAGCTGATGCCTCATAAGCCTCCACAAGAAACGACGAAGGCCACAGAGATTTGTCATTGTCAGCCACATCCACAGATGTGGAGTCCAAGTTTGGATCAGGAGCAACCCCGCCTGCCACGTTGGAACCGGAGAGAACAGCGAACTCTTGTGGATTACCTAAACTCACTGTCAACGTCTCAGCGCGGCCCTCACCCACCATATCGTCTTTCAATACCAAAGCCAGCGTAGCCTCCCGAACTTGGGGGTGATTGTCAGAATCGTCGGAAAGGATGCCAAAATTGGCTGCATCGAATACGACCACCAAATCATCCAAGGAAGACAAAACGAAAGAGGTTGCATCTGTCCATCCAACATCGTTATAGATCGCCGACTGCCAATTCCACGAAGACATGTCTACAGAGGGGCTATGGGTTACGCCCGCGTGTCTGAACGTCACTCCGCCATTAACGGCCACCCGATCACCATCAACACGGAAAAAAGGTGCATGCCAAACCACACGAACTTTCTCGATGTCATCGACAGTGACATTCAACCCACCTATATTCAACGGCACCTCTACACGTTCACCCACACCCAATTCTCGGCTCAACGCAACTTTGATACCTTTGAAATTGGGTTGAGCGGTAGTCAAGGGCAACTCGACCGAGTCACCTTCAACCACATTGCTCTTACCTTGATAAAGTATCGAAGCGAGAGTCGGCTGAGAATCAGAAACCTTCACCTCGACTACCGGGTCTGTCCGGCCACCAGGGCCATATGCCGCCATATACGCCGGGTCATCAGAAGACACTTCATTGATCACCGAAGCCGGGCGCACTCCAAAACCCGCACTGTCGACACCGTCGTGAACACCAGTCACCGAGACACGCTGTGGCACAAACCAATCCGAGTCATCAAAAAGCAAACTCGGCGGCGACACTGAAACAACCGAATCATCCCCCACAGCGACGCTCGGTTCCACGACGACCGACTTGCCGTCGTCAGGAGCGCTCGCCAAACGCACCGTGTACTCAACAACACCGCCCTCGGCCACACTCAACGCGCCGACTGCACCGATCAACACGACAGCCTTAGAAGTGTCAACCTGCGACGTGTCGTCAACCTGCACGGTCGTGAACGCACTGGTTGTCGGCCGCACATCAGGCTGCGCTGAAGGCCTGGGGCCCACGTCTGCACCGTTGGAGTCGGCGACAGGGGGTGGGCGCCCATCAGCGAGCTCAAGATCACCTTCAACATGACCGCTGGCGGAGTCTGCCGCTCTGTCCGCAGCCACAATTTCGTTGTCCACTTCTGCCAACTCCGGCCGGTTCGCGACGACAGCGCGAGAGCCGCCAGCGTCAGAGACAACCGTTTCACTTCCGATCTCAATATCAACCGGGTCAGCGGCAATTGGACCGACATCAATCGAATCGATGGAGGCTGGATCGACGTCGGGCAAAGCAACCGATTGTTGTGCGGGCTGTGCAGCAGCGGGCGCTTTACCCAACACTGGTGAAAAACCAGGGGACAACACCGATGCAAAGAGCGAAGCGGCGCACAGCACTGTCACGATCACATATGAACGCCCAGATCCCGTACCACCGACTCCAGCCATCACCTATCGCATCCTTGCCTCACTGCGTTGAAGATCGACTTGAGAACAAAGTGCCATCTGACCTTTTGGGGGCTATTGCGGGGCGGGGGGGGGCGGGGGCGCGGGGGGGGGCGGGGGGGGGGGGGGG
>VXYK01000006.1 GCA_009845995.1 Acidimicrobiaceae bacterium
TGGTGGCGATCAATGAGGCGGCGGCGCGGGAGAAGTCGATTCGGCACGGGCATCCGTCGACGTTGCATCTTTGGTGGGCGCGGAGGCCGTTGGCAGCTGCGAGGGCGGTGATTTGGGCGTCGTTGGTGGATGATCCTTCGGGGGATGACTCGCTGACGCCCGAGGAGCAAGAATGTGAACGGCAGCGGCTGTTCGGGATTCTGGAACGGCTGGTGGTGTGGGAGAACTCGAACAATCCCGACGTACTAGCTGAGGCTAGGGCCGAGATCGACCGCTGCTTTCCAGACGGGCCGCCGCCGATCCTTGATCCGTTCGCGGGTGGCGGGGCGATTCCGTTGGAGGCGCAGAGGCTTGGACTCAAGGCGCTTGCTGGTGACTTGAATCCGGTAGCGGTGCTGATCAACAAAGCGATGATCGAGATTCCGCCACGGTTCGCGGGACTGCCGCCGGTGCATCCCGATATCGACACGGGTCTCAACACTTGGGAGAGGGCACAGGGCTTGGCGGTGGACGTGGCGGCGTACGGGCAGTGGATGTGCGACGAGGCTCAGCGTCGGATCGGGTATCTCTACCTTGATGCCACAGGTCCTAACGGCGAGAAACTAACGCCGATCGCGTGGATATGGGCTCGGACGGTGGAGTCGCCGGATCCGAGTTGGTCGGGTCAGGTGCCGTTGGTGGCGTCTTGGACACTGGCCAAGCGGCCGGGAAAACCCAAGGTTTGGATCGAGCCGATCATCGACCGGGATACACAGACGATCAGCTATGAGATCCGTGAAGGAGGCGAGCCGACACATGAACGTACGGTCACCCGTGGAAACGGGACGTGTCTAGCGACTGGTTCGGCGATTCCAGGGGATTACATCAAAACCGAGAGCCGCGCCGGACGGATGGGTCAGCAATTGATGGCTGTCGTCGCACAGGGTTCGACCGGGAGGGCCTATTGCGTAGTTTCATCAAATGAAGCGAAGGCTGCCATGACCAACATGCCTGCTTGGGTTCCGACCAATGAGGTAGCGCTTGATCCGCGGAATATCTGGGTGACGATCTACGGGTTGGATGAATGGTGGAAATTGTTCACGGCGAGGCAGTTGACGGCGTTGGTTACGTTTTCGGATCTTGTTGGGGAGGTTGCGGACCGAATTGAGACGGATGCGTGTGCTGCCGGTCTCTCCGACGATGGGGTAAAACTACGAGACGGTGGGCGAGGCGCTACAGCGTATGCGGATGCGCTAGTCACCTACTTGGCTTTTGCTGTTGACAAGTGTGCTGACTACTGGTCGTCGATCTGCACATGGAGTTCTGGCGAATTCGTTCGTGGTACGTTTGGTCGCCAAGCCATTCCGATGACTTGGGACTTTGCCGAAGTCAATCCGTTCTCAGCTTCGACAGGCAGTTGGACATCGATGATCGGTTGGCTGTCCAAGGCGATCGAGCATATTCCGGCATCAGTCGCCAACGGTGAAGCAGTTCAGAGGGATGCACGAGCGCGTGTCTTGGAGTCTTCAGGAACCGTGATATCGAGCGATCCACCGTATTACGACAACATCTCTTACGCCGATCTGTCGGATTTCTTCTACGTCTGGCTCCGGCAGAATCTTGCTGATGTGTGGCCCGACGAGTGCTCAACCCTCCTGACCCCCAAGGCCGAGGAGTTAATCGCGAATCGCTACAGGGCTGGCTCAAATGACCAGGCTGAGGAGCACTTTGAAACTGGCATGGCCGAGTTCATGACTCAGGTCGCGGAGAGCCAAACAACCAACGTTCCAGCGACGATCTACTACGCATACAAAGCGACCGAGACCAAGGATGGAGAGGTCCGTACAACGGGCTGGGACACGTTCCTCCAGGCCGTGCTGGACGCAGGTTTGCAAGTCAACGCCACATGGCCGATGCGTACTGAGAGACCCGGGCGAATGCTGTCAGTCGGTACGAATGCCTTGGCATCGTCGATCGTGCTGGCGTGTCGACCGCGGGCGGTCTCGGCCTCCCTCGCCACACGGGGGGAGTTCATGGCGGCGCTACGCGACGAACTTCCTGAAGCGGTGCGGCTCTTGCAGTCGGGCAATATCGCTCCGGTTGACATGGCGCAATCCACCATCGGACCGGGGATCAAGGTGTTCTCCCGGTATGCCCGGGTGGTGGAGGCCGACGGGTCGTCGATGTCGGTGTCTGTTGCGCTGCGAATCATCAACGATGTGCTCGGCGAGATCCTCGACGGCGAGGAGGCCGAGCTTGATGCCGACACACGGTTCGCTCTCACCTGGTTCGCTGAGCACGGCTACGAACCAGGCCCGTCAGGCGATGCCGACAGCGTGGCGCGGGCCAAGAACACGTCGCTAGCGGGCATCGAAGAATCCGGCGTGGGCGAGGCTCGCGAAGGCAAGTTCCGCCTCTTCGAGCGCCCAGAGCTCGATCCCGACTGGGACCCTGTGGACGATCAGCGGCTCACGGTGTGGGAGGTGTTGCAGTACCTCGTTGCCGCCTTGGACCGCTCCGAGTCGGAAGCAGCGGAACTGCTGCACACGCTCGGAGGTATCGGCGACCGGGCCCGTCAACTCGCCTACCTGCTCTACCAGAAGGCCAACGACAAGGGCTGGGCATCCGAAGCCGGTGCCTACAACCGCCTCATCGGTGCCTGGCCCAACCTCCAAGCACACGCCGCCGCAACCGCTGCCGCCCCGGTCCAAGAAGAGATGTTCTGACCATGAGCAACAGAAGTCTGCGAGCCTCAATCTTCGCGAGTGAGATGATCGCCGGTGAGGGAGTCGCTTGAGGATCGGGAGGATGGTTATTGGTTGGCGGCCGCAGCCTCGATGAGAGGTGCGTATTGTTTTTGAACCGCTTTGGGGGAAGCGTTGAGGATTTCGGCGATTCGGGGCCAAGGAGTTCCAGCGGTTCTGGCGGCCGATACAGCTGCGATAAGTTTGGCTTCGTCTTGGGGGCGCGTAGCGGCAGCGCACCTGAGGTAGTGCTCGGCGACGGGGATTTCTTCGGCCTCTGACCAGTCGAAGTTCTCGCACCAGTCAGCGACAGCGTCCCAGTTGCCACTAGCTTCTGCGTCTTCGGTGAGTTCTCGGAGAGATCGTGGCATGGGATTCACCTCAAGAAATTGGATCGCGCTGGCATGGCATGAACGACTCTAGAGGACTCACCTCTCGTCGAGACACCGACTTCGAGCATGCGTCCGCTCCGATCAGCACCGGCGCGTCGCACACGGATCAAATCGCTGGCAGCCAAGCGCAAAGGCCGGGTCGATTGCGTTGATCGGGTCGGTGGCCCGTGGTGACGACACCGACGACAGCGATTGCGACTTCTTTGTTTCGTTCGTCAAGGGTGTCTCGCTGTTGGTTTGGCGGGGCTTCAACAAGACCTTACAGGCTTGCTTCAACGCGATGCCGATGTGGCGTCACGGACACACTGACTGAGCGGCACCAGCGAAAGCTGGAGGACGCGATCCCGCTGTGAACCCCCGAGATTTCCGCGTGAAGCAGTTCTTGAGTCGGGGCTCGATGTTGCTCATCTCTGGTCGGAAGGTGGTGACTGGAACTCGGTTACATGAGTGCGCGCGCCGGGGGTTTCGGTTGTGGGCTGTCACACAGCCTTGGTTGACTGCACTCATGGAGTCAGTCGCCCGAATTAGGATCATGCCGGTGACGGCTGTGACGGAAAGGGCACCATGAGTCGCGAGATTGTTCTGGCAGACTTCTTCTCGGGTTGCGGAGGGACCGCGCTGGGGTTCGCCTCTGCCGGGGTGCGCCCGGTGTTCGCCACGGACTGGGACGAGGAAGCCGTCGAGACGTTCAAGCTGAACTTCCCCACCGTGGACGCTGTTCAACGAGACATCCGAGAACTGGAGACTGACGAGGTCGTGTCAGTGATGCCTCCCGCGGACGAGGCCATCCGACTGCTCGCGGGGTGCGCTCCGTGTCAGCCGTTCTCCGGCCACCGTAACGCCGCGACACAGGAGGACGAACGGTCCGATTTGGTCCTTGAGCTTCTTCGCTTTGTCGAGGCGTTACGCCCGCAGCTCGTCTTCGTTGAGAATGTGCCGGGGATGCGGCGAGCTTCCGAGTCGAGCGGCCCGCTCAAGGAGTTCATCGAAGAGTTGAAGAAGACCCATCACGTTGCGCTCGACACGATCTCATGCGCCGACTACGGCGTGCCACAGACGCGGAACCGGCTCGTGCTTGTCGCCAGCAGTCTCGGCGAGATCGAACTGCCGGCACCGACGCACGGCCCCTTGACAGACCAGCGGCTCGCCACCGTTCGCGATGCCATTCACTCACTGCCCCACGACATCAAGGCTTCCGAGGCAGTCAAAATAAGCAGCCACAAGGCCATGCGCCTCTCGGCGCTGAACCGCGAACGCATTGAGGCCACACCAGAAGGCGGAGACCGGCGGGACTGGCCGAAGCGCTTGTGGCTCGACTGCCACCGCGGAGGCGTTGCCGGCCACACCGATGTCTACGGTCGGTTGAGTTGGGACAAGCCCGCACCGACACTCACGACCAAGTGCATCAGCTATAGCAACGGGCGATACGGCCACCCGAGCGAGCACCGCGCGCTTACCGCACGAGAGGCAGCACGTCTGCAAACGTTCCCAGACTCATTCGAGTTCGCCGGGGGCCTTACTTCGCAGGCTCGCCAGATTGGGAACGCCGTTCCTGTGGTCCTAGCGCAGCGGTTCGGTGAACACTTCATCAAACATGTCTTCGGGGCCGGCGGCGCTCAAAAGATCGGGTCCAGCGATCCAACCTCAGTGTCGGATGGCTCAGGCGCGTTAGTTGCAAGGACGGCGGCATGACGGGATTCCGGGCCAGAGCGCGAGCAGTCGACATGCTCGGGAGGCAGCAGATCGCGAACCTGCCCACCGCGTTGAGCGAACTGTTCAAGAACGCCCACGACGCTTACGCCACCATTGCCATCGCGGACTACTACCGCAAACTCAACATGCTCGTCGTAAGGGACGACGGCGTGGGTATGGACCTCGACACGTTTCAGGGTTCATGGCTCACCATTGCCACGGAGTCCAAACTTGATCGCTCACCCGTCGCCAAACCAAGGGGCATGCAGCCGAGGGTGCAACTCGGAGAGAAGGGCATCGGGCGATTCGCCATCGGGGCTCTCGGTAGCCAGGTCCTGGTGATCTCTAAGCACGCAGACAGCCCGACGATTGCAGCCTTCGTGAACTGGCAGATGTTCGAGTTGCCTGGCATCGACCTTGACGAGGTGCCCGTGGGTCTGATCGAACTTGATACCGAGGTGCTAACCGAAGCTGACGTCCTCCGCCTCAAGAAGCCACTCTGTGAAGCTGTCGAGCAAATCCGCAAGAAGGACGGCTCGAAGACGTGGCGGGAGCGGCTCGACACGATACGCGCGACGATCGACGCGCTGCCCGACGATCCCTACTGGGAGGTTCCCGACTTGGGCGCACTTGGCGCGTCTGGCACGGCCTTCCTCATTTCGCCAGCGTCGATAGAATTCCCTTCAGAACTCGATTCCCAGGGGCCCAACGAAGCGTCTCTGTTTGATCGGACCCTCTACGGTTTCACCGACGTGTGGCTCCGAGAACCGACAACGCCTGAGTTCTCTGTCGATTTCATGGATCACCGGGGCGGGGGCGACAGCGTGAGCCGTCTCGATCCCGGAGATTTCTTTGACGTAGCCGAATTCGATGAAGCTGATCACCACATTCGGGGGGAGTTCGACGAAGATGGCAATTTTTTGGGCACTATCAGGGTCTTCGCCGAAGAGGTCTCCGACGTCTCGATTCCGTGGACAGGATCGTCGGTGCCGCGATGTGGCCCGTTCATGTTCGAAGTTGGGGTTGTGCAGGGACTGGCCAGAGAGTCGATGCTCGACACCGAAGCTTTCCAGACGATGAACACGAAGCTACGAAACCTTGGCGGACTCTACGTGTACAAGGACGGAATCCGGGTGCAGCCATACGGCCGACCGGATGTGGACTACCTCGAAATCGAGGAGCGACGAAGTCTCGGGGCCGGATACTACTTCTTCTCCTATCGACGGATGTTCGGTGCTATCCGGCTTTCCAGCGATCAGAACCCGGGATTGCAGGAAAAAGCTGGTAGAGAGGGTTTCACACGAGGCCGCGCCTACTCGGACTTTCGCGAGTTGCTCATGAATCTCTTGGTGGAGCTGGCTGCCCGCTACTTTCGCGCCGATGGGCCTGAGGCGCACGCATATGAGCAGGGCCGAGAACGCCTTGTGAGAGAGGACCAGCTTCGAAAGGAGCGCGACAAGCAGGCCGCAGCTGGCCGCAAAAAACTCCAAAGACAGCTTGTCGCTGCCGAGCGTTTCCTGGAATCAACGGACATCGGCCAGGAAGCTTCGAACATTGTGAGCGAGTTGCGTGCCGAACTTTCTGAGGCCGACCGCCTGCAACCGGCAACTATGAAGGTGGCCGATGCCAAGCGGATGCTTCAGCGGCTCATCGAACCGCTCGCGTATGACGAGCCCGAAGGATTCGCGCCGACAGAGGCTATGCGCCGTGACATGGCGCAGGTTGAGCGCATGGCCGACGATGCCGAGCAATCGTACGTTCGGCCCGCGCTCGAAGCCGTTGACGAACTGGCTGTAGAAGTCGAAGCGCGCCTCGTCGCCAAGGAATCGGATGAACGCGAACGCAAAGAGTTCATCGAACAGCGAATCGACTCGGTGCGAAAGCGAATACGTGATGCTGAAACTCAAGCGACGCAGGCACTCAGCACCATGAGCGGCAGCGTGAAGTCTGTCCTCGACGAACTGCGCACAGACTTTGAACAACGACTGGGAGCTGTGGATCATCCGAGTGCGTCGAGTGGGCGTGGATGGATCGGGGATCAGGCCGAGTTCGAGCACGCACTCGACTTGCTGGGGGAGGAGGTGGGCCGCGGGTTCATACGGGTGGCCAATCTCGTTCGCTCAAGCAGTGCAGTGTTCGAGTCGAACGCACCGACGCCGACCGAGCTTGCGGCTGCCGCCGACGCGGAGATCGTTGAGCTCCGGGAACAAGCTGATGCTCAACTTGAATTCGTGCAGTTGGGCATGGCTCTTGCCGTCGTGGATCACGAATTCAACCAGACGGTCGCGAGCATCCGCAGCGATGTCCGGAAAGTCCACTCGTGGGCGAAGAAGAATCCGCAACTGGTCCCCGTCTACGAGGCGCTGCGGAGAGACTTCGACCACCTCGACAGCTATCTGACGCTACTGACGCCCATGCAACGGCGAATCCGACGCGCCAAGACCACCATCAAGGGCAGCGACATCTCACGATTCCTCGGTGAACTGTTCTACGAACGAATGCGCACCGTGGACGTCAAGCTTGATCCCAGCCCCGAGTTCCAGGCTCTGAGGATCGAGGGGTACGCGTCGACGTTCTACCCAGTCTTCGTGAATCTCGTCGACAACAGTCTGTACTGGATCGGCCAAGCCGGTGGCGATGAATCAGGGGCTATCGAACTCGACAGCGTAGGCCAAACCATCGTCTACCGAGACAGCGGTCCGGGTATTGTGGACGACATCGCTGACCGTGTCTTCGACTTCGGTTTCACCACGAAACCTGGAGGGAGCGGCCTCGGTCTTGCGATCGCCAGCCAAGTGCTCGATCGGGCGGGCTGGTCGATGGCCCTCGGCGACAGCCACGAAGGCGCCGAATTCCTGATTAGCCCTCGGCAAACCTCGCAATGACCGCCATCAGCGACTACTTCCGTACCGCTCTGCTGATCGATGATCGCGTGGCCGCGGACTACGGGCCGCTTGAGGCTCTCGACGATGTGCAAGCGGGGGGCGGCGAGCAGGAGCCGGCAGAGGGTCTCGTCGAACCTTCAGAAGCAGATGCAACCCCGGTGCACCCAGCCGATCTGGTGCGTGCGTTCTTTGCGTCTGGGGTAGCGTGTAGTGTCCTCGAGCCGGTCTCGGGGTCTTCGGACCTTGTGCAGCAAGCGTTGCGGGGTGCGCAGATTGCTGACTTGCTGATACTCGATTGGCTGCTGTACGGCAGCGATGAGATGACTATCGAAATGATCGACGCGGTTGCCTCAGAACGCGCTGGGCGGCTAACTGTCATCGTCGTATTCACGGGCATGCCCGGTCTCGGAGACGTTGCACAGCGTCTCGTGGACGATGCCCAGTTCGATGCGGTCAACGACTACGCACTCCGGCGCGGCAACACGGTCGTACTTGTGTTCGGTAAGCCAGGAGCGCGGTTGACCGATGGCGAGGACTGGCGTCAACCGGCAAGTTACGGAGATCTACCGCGAATGATCCGTGACGACCTTGAGTTCCTCTTCAAGGGACTAATGCCCGAGTTTGCTTTCAGTGGCATCAATGCCTTGCGCGAATCAGCGCCACGTATTCTCGCAACCTTCAATGAGGAGTTGGACGCTGGTGCTTTGATCCATCGAGCCCTCTTGTCAGACCCCGATGAAGCAGCCACACAGTTCATTCGTTTGCTCTGCAGCGACATGGAACTTGTGCTTCGCGATGCAGAGGTCTCCAACGTTTGGGATATCGACGCATCCTCTGAGGCGCTTGCAAGATTGACTGTCGCTGGTGACTCATCACCTTTAGTCGAGAGTTTACGACGCTCGCCGAAAGTTGCGGATGATCTCAAGAACCTCAGCGACGACGAACTGACGCGTGAAGCGATCTCGCGTGGGCTGGCTGGGGTAGGTCTCGGTGATTCGAAGATCACCGAGGCGTCGACAGACTTGGTAAAGGCGATGAGTGACGCTAGCCCGTCCAATGAGAATCTCGCAGTTCTCATCGATTCGAGCGGCTTCGGCAAAGCACCACCGCGGCTTGAACTGGGTGTGATCGTCCGCGACGAGCAGGAGGGTTATTGGTTGTGTGTTCAACCGTTGTGCGACAGCGTCCGCCTGTCGGAGAATCGTGCTTTCCCGATGATGGGTATCTGTACGCATCCGCAGAAACCCGTCGCGATGATCCGCTCGCCGGAAGGCAATGCTCTCCCTGTTGCCTTTGATCGGCGCCCGTACATGCTGCGGCTCGTGGAGTTCTCCCAGTCTGGCGGAGTGGTTAGTGCCGAGGGAGAGGCGCCCGCTTGGCGCTTCACGGATGTGAACGAGCGAACTTACTTGGCCGTTGCCCGCCTTCGGCCGGAGTTTGCGGCACAGGCCGTCCAAGAACTCACGTCGACGGTTGCTCGCGTCGGTGCCGACACCTCGGAGTTGCTACGGCGCGGCGGATTGTCCTAGGTTTGTTGGCAGGCAAAGCAGCGAGTGCGCACTATAAGCTCGCCTGCTTGTTGTGGCGGCTAGCAAACACTTCTGACCAGCCCATCGGGGCCCGCGACAAATGTTGCGACCGGTGCACTACGGGGCACAGCTCACAGCGCATCGACGTAGACATGCTCTTGGTGCCAGGCGAGATAGGCGCTGTCGGGAGCGGCGCGGCTGGGCGAGCGCAGTTTCGACCGCAGCGCATTGCCGAAGTTCTGGTCGACGCCGGCGTCGACTTGCAAACTGTGCCGCAATGACCCGGCCCGGTGCACCCGAAGGCCGCCATTGACAGTGATCAGGCCGACATCGAACGCGGCATCGTGCATGGGGCAGGAAGCGATCCCGTTTGCGGCGTCGAGTCGTTCAGTGTCATTCGCGACCGCCCATGGCTTGATGTGGGAAGCGATCAAGAGCTTTTGGCGTGGTAACGAGCGCGGTGCGAAGTTGCAGAACGCGCACTGATGCCCGTAGTTCTCAAGCACACTCCTGGCGAACCGATGCTGTCCGAGCCGGATCTTCTGCTCAGCCACACGGAAGGTCTGTGCGTCGTCCGCTGTCGACTGCCTCACCCGGAGCCGGGCTGCAGCGACCTCCACAGCTTCCGTCAGGGCCTCTTGAGGCAGGCTGTCCTGGCCGAGCATCACAGCTCTACCTCCCGTGTCTCGCTCGATGAAGTCTGGTAGACGACCTGGGTCGATGCCCATGTGTCTGGCGGCGCGCACGACGCACTCGTAGAGAGCGGCGAAGTGCGCTGAGTCCACAGCCATCGCGTCATAGAACGGCACGTCGCACGCGGCGCCATTCGCACGCGAGCCGTCGAGATTGAGCATCTTGATGATGATTGATCGCGTCGACCGCTTGAACAGTCTTGCCAGAAGATCGACTTCCTCTGGGACTAGGTGGATATTGCGCCCGCCGAACCGATGTGGATCGAAGGCACGGAACAGCGCACAGCACAAGACGATTTCAACTGGGGTGTACGGTTCCTGCCTCGACCTTTCGACCCGCTTCAGAATGCGACCCCACTGGCTACGTGCTTCGCCATCGGTCAGATCCAGAATCGCTGCCAGCGAAGGCACGTCATTACCGTAGTGACGGCCGTTGTGGCACGGCAAATACGCAAGGTCACTTCGAGATCACTGATCAACTCGCCACTTACGGCTGTGAGGTGGTGAGGTCGGTGGTGTATCCACATTCCCCGGGTAGCACATGTCTTCGACAGGCCCCGGGGCATTGCTTCTTTCGGCCAGACTTTCTTGGCTAATGGATCGTGGGACCAGAGCGTTGTCGTATTGATGAGCGCCGGAGTGCGCGCAATGTCGTATTGCCGTGGCATTGTGTGGGCCGTGCATACAACCGGCCCTGCTGACGAACGGAGACGCCGATGGTGATGGCCAACACGGAACGCATCTCCAAGGCGCTTGATCTGCTGCGTGACGGGCTGCGGCCGAAGTGCGAAGAGACATGGCAGGGGTTCTACGGCGACGACTGGCTCCAGACCGTCAACCAGCGGCTCCACAATCCCCAGCGTGAACCCTCCACCGACGACGCGGCCTTCTTGCTGACCGGCATCAAACTCACCTGGAACGAAGTGTTCGGACACGGCTTCCCCACCGGAGTGCGCTCGATGGTGTTCGAGATAGCCGACGCCCGCAACAAATGGGCCCACCAACAGTCCATGTCAACCGACGACACGGTGCGGGCTCTGGACTCCATGGAACGGGTGCTCGAGTCCTTCGGCAACGCAACTGAGCGTCAGCAGATCCGCAGCCTGCGGCAGGACCTCATGCGCCAGATGGTCGACGAGCAGTCCCGTTCCGAACGCCGTCGCACCGCTGCGAAACCGGCCGAGGGCCGGCCCGAAGCAGGACTGACGCCGTGGCGCGAGATCATCACACCCCACGCCGATGTCGCATCCGGACGCTTCGACCAAGCCGAATTCGCAGCCGATCTCTTTGAAGTGCTCAGCGGCAACGCTGAATCGGAATATCAAGACCCCCAAGCCTTCTTCGCCCGCACCTACATCACCCAAGGCCTGCACGAGATGCTCGCGGGAGCGGCACGCCGACTCTC
The DNA here is from genome assembly GCA_009845995.1 of Acidimicrobiaceae bacterium. Taxonomy (GTDB): domain Bacteria; phylum Actinomycetota; class Acidimicrobiia; order Acidimicrobiales; family Aldehydirespiratoraceae; genus VXYK01. Next base: position 11,319 of record VXYK01000006.1, read on the forward strand.
GGGCGAAGGCGGCGACCCGGTAATCGAACTCCAAACCAACTTCGGCGGCGGTAAGACCCACTCCATGATCGCGCTGTACCACCTGGCTTCCGGCGAATCGGCCGCGGAACTGCCAGGTGTTGGCGATGTGCTGGCAGCCGAAGGAGTTTCGCTACCGGCCGATATCAACCGGGCTGTGCTCGTCGGCCAGATGATCTCGCCGTCAGACATCGAAGATGTGGAAAACGACGTGAGCCTCCACACTTTGTGGGGTCGGCTCGCCTACCAACTCGGCGGCCGGGAAGCCTACGAATTGGTGCGTGCCGACGACGAGGCTGGAACCAACCCGGGCGCCGCACTGCGCACGTTATTTCAGAAGTTCGGCCCTGCCGTGGTGCTGATCGACGAGTGGGTCGCCTATGCCCGCCAGCTGCCCGACAGCTCCGACGAACGAGCCAGCCGACTACCGGGAGGCGACTTCGACACCCAGTTCACGTTCGCGCAGGCGCTCACCGAGGCGGCCGCGGCTGTACCCAACGTGGTCGTGCTGGTCGCCATCCCAGCGTCGGACATCGAGACCGGCGGACCCAGGGGCCGCACCGCGCTGGAAAGGCTCAAGAACGTCGTTGCCCGCAAGGCGGCGCAATGGCAGCCGGCATCACCGGACGAATCGTTCGAGATCGTGCGCCGACGCTTGTTCGACCCAGTAACCGCCGAACAAGCCAAAGTACGCGACGGAGTGATCCGGGCCTTCAGCGAGATGTACCGCAGCCACTCCAAAGAGTTCCCGCCGAGGGTGGGCGAGGGCGAATACCGGCGCCGCATGGAACTCTCCTACCCGATCCATCCCGAGCTGTTCGACCGCCTGTTCGGCGACTGGTCGGCGCTCGACAAGTTCCAGCGCACGCGTGGCGTTCTCCGGCTTATGGCGCTGGTGATATCGCAGCTGTGGAAACGCGACGACCGATCGCTGCTGATCATGCCGGGCAGCTTGCCGATGGACTCCGGGCCGTTGGTGAGCGAGATGAAGAAGTACCTCGACGAGGGCTGGGACCCGGTGATCAAGTCCGACGTCGACGGCGAGAACGCCCTGCCGTTGCATATCGACACCGAGTTCCCCCACTTCGGACGTATCGCAGCGACCCGCCGAGCAGCCCGCACCGTGTACATGAGCTCAGCGCCGCGGCCCGACGGCAAACGGGGAGTGGACGTCAAGTCAGTCGTGCTCGGTTGCGCCCAACCTGGCGAGTCCCTCGGTCAGTTCTCCGACGCTTTGCGACGCCTGTCGGACCGGGCCACGCACCTTTACGTCGACGGATCGCAGTACTGGTACTCGCTGGTGCCCAACGTCACCCGCATAGCCGAGGACCGAGCCTCCAACTACGACGACCGGGACGCCGATGATCTGGTACGGCCGATGGTGGCCAACCAGCGTGACCGTGGAGACTTCCACGCTGTGCAAGTGTTCGCGGAGGGCCCCGGCGACGTGCCCGACAACGACGACGGCGTGCGGCTCGTGGTGCTTGCGCCTTCCGTGACGCACTCGACGGGTGACGCAAACTCTGCAGCGATTCAGTCGGCGGAGAAGATTCTCGCCCAGCGCGACGCGGGGCCGCGGCTGAACCGCAATCTGTTGGTGTTCGTCGCAGCGGACACCAACCGCGTCGGTGAATTGAGAGATGCGGCTCGCGCGTTTCTGGCCTGGCGCTCCATCGTCGAGGGCAGCGACGATCTGCAACTCACAGCGCACCAACTTCGCCAGGCGCAGACCAAGCTCGACGACTCCGACAAACGGGTTGAGTCGCTCATCAACGAGACCTTCAAATTGGTGCTGACACCACACCAGGAGCCCGGGACTTCCGAGATCGTGTGGCAAACGAGCCGCGCCGCGGGCGAAGACTCGATAGCGGTTCGCGCCAGCCGCAAACTGCGCAGTGAAGAGAAGCTGATCTCCACCTACAGCGGCGTGCGAGTGCGGATGGACATCGACCGCAGCGAACTGTGGTCCGACCGCGGAGACTTGGCCGTGGGTCAGCTCTGGGCCACGTACGCCCGCTTCTGCCACATGCCGAGGTTGGGATCACTCGAGGTGTTGACCGAGGCACTCTCAGGCGGCGTGGCCTCCTTCGACTGGGAACAGGAGACCTTCGCCTATGCCGATGCCCACGACGGCGAGCGCTGGCTCGGTATCCGCACCGCCCAGCATGTGACACCGACACACAGCGGTCTGCTGATCCGACCAGACAGCGTGCCCCCGCCTCCAGAACCCGCTTCCGGCTCTGGTGACGAACCGGAAGGGGAAACCGGATCAAGCGGCGGCGATCCAGGTACGACCAAGCCACCGCCTGACCCAACGTCCGCGAGTCCTGAGCCGACCGAGTTCTATGCCCAGTTTCAGTTGGATCCGGTCCGCTGTATTAAACAGCTAGCCGATATAGCCGAGCACGTCAGTGCTCGGCTAGGTCCCGAAGTAGAGCTGACCCTGGAGGTCCGAGCCAAGAACCAGGACGGTTTCGACGAAGCCACACGCCGCACAGTCTCCGAAAACGCCGCCAACCTCGGTTCCCGATCCTCAGAATTCGAATAACCCGAGCGGGGCTAGAGAGCGGGGTTAGGCAATCTGGGGGTTCGCAGATTGGAGTTCGATGGGGATCGCGGTTTCGTCATCGCCTGTATCGAACACGGCGAGGATCTGAAGACGACCGCCGAGGCCCTTGATGTAGCTGCGCAGTGTGGACAGCTTCACGTCGTCGCCGCGTTCGAGTTGTGATATGGCCGACTGCGTCACTCCCAACGAGACGGCCAAATCGGTTTGCGACCGAGCGAGTGCTCGGCGCAGTTCGTAGAGGCCGATTTCGGCGAGGGTCTCATCACGGAGTGCGGCGAGGCGTTCTGTCGCCCCCGGGCGAGCGGCAACCTTGTCGTGCAAGCTGCGGTAGTTCTTGGCGGAGGGCATTGCAGTTGGTCTTTCTGTGTCTTGTCTTTGGTGTGGGTCTGTTTACGTATTGTCGAGTAAGCCTTCGTCATGCAGTTCTTTGAGGTGTGTGTCGTAGAGGTCATCGGCTTGGGGGATAGCCCGGCGGTACCACTGATCCCATTGACCGGTTTTGTCGCCGCCCAACAACAAGATGGCGTGGCGGCGGGGATCGAATGCAAACAGCACCCGGAGGGCACCACCTTTCGATGCTCGTAGTTCTTTCATATTGACGTGGCGGGAGTTTTTGATTTCGCCGACAATCGGCCGCTTCAGACCGGGCCCGGCCTCTGCCAACAGCATCACTCGATCATCGAGGGCTTCCTGTTGATCGGAGGTCAGACCAAGCCACCACGACTCGAATTCGTCGGTGAACTCGATTTCCCACATGCGTAAGTATAAGGGTTAACTACTATTAGTGCAACCTAATTACAAATGACGGTTTTAGGTCGGGGGGACGATGTTGTGGGTGGGGCCGTAGGGGAAACTGGTGATGTTGTCGACCGAGC
>VXYK01000028.1 GCA_009845995.1 Acidimicrobiaceae bacterium
CTGCGGGTCCTGACGTCCATCTTTGAACAGCCCGGCCACCAGATAGGTGGCGCGCATCAGGTCGGAATAGTTCGAGGCGTTGTTGCCGTCGGTGCCGATGCCGAGGTTGATCCCGGACTGCACCATCTCGGGCATCTTGCCGACCTGGGTCACCCCGTAACTGACCTTGAGCGCTGTGGTCGGACAGTGGGCGACATGCACGCCCGTTTCGGCCATGATTTCGATTTCGTTGTCGTCCACCTGCACGCAATGAGTCATGGCCACATCCGGCCCGAGAACCCCGAGCTGCGCCAAATGCACCATGGGCCGGTGACCGAACTCGGCGACGAAGCCCTCAGGATCGAGTTTCGCGGGCGACATGTGAAAGCTCAACCCGACATCGTGCTCGGTGGCCAGTTCCCGGGCGGCCCGCCAGAGCGGATCGGAACAGGTGGTGTGCCCCACAAGCAGCGACCAGGCGCTTATGCGGTTCTCGGCCGCGGCGGGGTGGTGTTCGAGTTGTTGTTGAAGGTTGGTGATGGCTTGGTCGGTGTCTTGTTTGTAGACGTCAGGTTCGGGTGGCAGGTCCCAAACCCATTGGCCAACCCGCCCCCGGATCCCGACTTCCTCGAGCCCGTCGACTACTTCGTCGAGGAAGCGAATAGTGCCTGCCTCGAGAAACGTGGTGGTGCCGGATTTGAGCATTTCGGTGGCTGCGAGCTGGGCGGACAGCCGTTCTTCGGTGGCGTTGTACATCGAGTACAGCGGGCACAGCCACATGAAGACGTTCTCTTCAAAGGGCGTGTCGTCGGGGACGTAGCCGCGGGTCAGGGGTTCGCCGGTGATGTGGATGTGGGAGTTGACCATGCCCGGAGTGACCACGAATCGGTCGCCTCCGATGGTCTCGGCTGGGTGATATCGGGTCTCAAGTTGACTGGTTTTGCCGACCGCCACGATTTCGCGCCCACGGACCGCCACGGCACCGTCGTGAATGATGTCACGAGTCTGGTTCATGGTGACGACGTAGTTGCCTTTGATCAGCAGGTCAATGTTCTCGGTCACAGTTTCAACGTAGTTGGGTTGAGTTGTGTCCGTCAGACTCGCCGTTCAGAATCGACCGCAGTAGCTTCAGTGTCGAGTCGACCGTCGAGGAGGACGACATGCAGATCCGGCGAGTCTCGGGTGCGTTGGGCGCGGAGATCACCGGTGTTGACCTGCGTGACCCCGACCTTGACTTTGACGCCGTCTATAAGGCGTTTCTTGATCATGAAGTCATCTTCTTTCGGGGAGCGCACCTGACCGAAGAAGAGCATTTCGCTCTTGGTCGACGTTTTGGCACCCTCAGCATCTATCCCGTGGCTCGAGTCACAGGTGCAACCGAGCCGACCATGACTGTCATCGAAGACGGCCCCGACAGCCCGAACCGCGCCGACCGCTGGCATACCGATGTCACCTGGATCGCCACTCCGCCCAAGGCCGCCCTGTTACATATGGAGTTGACCCCCGAAATCGGCGGTGACACGTTGTGGGCCTCAGCGACTCGTGCCTACGAAACCCTCAGCCCGGCGGTGCAGTCTTTTCTCGCTTCTCTGACGATTGTGCACATCAACGAGAGTTACCTGAAGCAGATGGCCGAGAAAGGAGGCAGGCGCACGGACCCGATCCGCGAAGCCATCGCCCGCGACTACGGCCCGGTGGAGCATCCCTTGGTGCGGACCCACCCAGAGACCGGCAAGCGAGCCCTATTTTTTGCCGAGGGGTTCATCGACCATGTGACGGGTGTGAGCCAAGCTGAAAGCGACATGGTCCTCAAATTCCTTCGTGAACACGTCGCCGATGTTTCGTTGCATTGCCGTTGGCAGTGGCAGAACGGTGACCTTGCCATATTGAGGGGGACCCGTTTGTGCTGCACCGCGCGGCAGCCGACCACTTTCCCCAACGCCGTATTGTCCGCCGCCTTGAGATTGACGGCGACCGCCCCTACTTCGACCCGACCGGTTGACATCTGCAATCACCGTTGACAAATGACAACCCAGTAATACACTTATGTTGCATAACCCCTCTCCTCCTTCGTGGGGAGAGCTCGAGGCCCACCCTCATGGGTGGGCCTCTGTACTTTTCTTCCAAACCTTGGGACGTTCCACGTAGCCTTTCGCTAGAGCCACCCGATCCTGCATCTGGCAAGAAGGGAGTATTTCCCTCCGGAGCGGCCGAGCGCTTGTTGCTTCCCTCTGCAGTTCCCGGTTTACGGACGTCGCAGGGCTAATCACATCGACGGTGTGACCAGCCTCCACGACGAGCTTGACCGCAATCTTGAGGTCACCATCGTTGGTTACCAGGATGGCACGGTCGCAAGCCTTGGTATGGAAGTCGTTGACAAGATGTGTGGCCATAGCAACGTCCGTGAACTTTTCTTCTGGGACTTGAACACGGACCTTGAGCGGTCGCTCCGAACGAGCTTCGCTCCGATCAAGCATCCAGGCGGTCATTCGATTTGGGGAAGGGCGAAATCGGTCTTGCCACGAAAGGCGCGGAGCAACTGATCTCCACTTCAACGGCACCTGAAACTTCCCCTCAAAGACCTCTACGCCGGGAGTTGCCTGGATCGCTCTGATCAACACGCGATGCCGTCCGGGTGCTTTGGCGTCTTCAGATGCACTCGATGAGATCTGCGCAGTGAAGTACTTCACGGTTACGAGCTGGTCGTTGGCAGATATCAATCTTCTTCCGAACGCTGCCAGATCAAGCCACTTGTAATCTGTGTGCCTGAGAGCACCGTAATACAGGTTCAAACCATCTACGTAAACTGTTGTCCTAGTCATAGAGTCGAATCATGACATACGCTTTTCGCAAACCCCGCGAACGGGCGCGGTTGCGTCAGGCCAGTTCGGGGAAGCGAAATCGTGGACCTGCTTCGGCCCAGTCCATGTTGTCGCGGACGTATTCGCTGGCACCGTCACGCACGGGTGTGAAGTCCCAGGAGTAGTGGCCGTCGATGGTCATCGCCGCGTGGAGCATCCGGCGGCTCCGCTGGGAGGCCAAGACCCGCTCTCGGATGGCGTCGCTGTCCCACCGCTGGGCGGTCTCGGCGGCGAAGCTTGCGGCTAGATCGGCGTGAGCCGGGTCATCGGCGAGGTTGTTGCGTTCGAGGGGGTCGGCCTCGATGTCATACAGCAGTGGGGGATCGGTGTCGCAGTGGATGTACTTGTGTCGGCCCCGGCGGATCATGAACATCGGTTGAGAGGTCATCTCGCCGGTGTATTCGGCGATGGTCTCATCGATCGGGTCGTGCCCGCCGGTTGCGCTCTCCCACAGGCTTCGCCCGGCCAATGGAATGACCGGTTCGATGCGGCCATTGCCGCTGCCGGCATTGTCAGATGAGGTGCCGTCAAGTGAGATGTCGAGCAGGGTGGGCAGCAGGTCCATGAGTGAGCAAACGTTGCCGACCGTGCGGTTGGCCACGCCGGGACCGGCCATGATCAGCGGCACCCGCAGAGACCGTTCAAAGAAACTCATCTTGAACCACAACCCCCGGTCGCCGAGCATGTCGCCGTGGTCGCTGGTGGCGATCACAATCGTGTTGTCGATCTGCCCGGTTTCTTCGAGGACTTTGACCATCTGCCCCAGCCAGGAGTCGAAATAGCTGGTGTTGGCGTAGTAGCCGTGGCGGGCGTTGCGGCATTGCTCGTCGGTGTAGCCGATGGTGTCGGCCTGGATCCCGTGGCGGATCCTCAACGTGTGGGGGTCGGGTGAGGTGAACTTGTCGTCTGGAAGGTCGATGTCATCGTGGTCGTAGAGATCCCACCATTCGGGTCGGGCCACGTACGGGTCGTGAGGGTGGATCAGGGCGGCCGCCAGGAACCACGGTCGTTCGTCGGCCTCCCGGGCGAAGTCATAGAGCTGGCGTGTCGTCGAGAATCCGACTTCTTCGTCGTAGTCGATCTGGTAGGTGGCCAGTGCCTGACCTGCTTCCGACAGGCTGTCCATGTTGTGGTACCACTTGTCGATCCTGTCGTCGGCCTGGTCCCAGTTGGGTGTCCAGGCGAAATCGGCGGGATAGATGTCGGGGTTGAGGCGGCGGGTGAATCCGTGGAGTTGGTCCGGGCCGATGAAGTGCATTTTCCCGGTCAAAACTGTGCGGTAGCCGGCGAGATTGAGATAGTGGGCCATTGTCGGTACCCCTGCGGGGAACTCGGCGGCGTTGTCCCAGGCGTCTATGGCCGTCGCCTGCTGGCCTGACAGCATCGAGAACCGGGAGGGCGCGCAAAGCGGGAAGTTGCAGTACGCCGCGTCGAACCGCGTGCCCCGTTCGGCGAGGGCGTCCATCGCCGGTGTGCGCACCAATCGATGGCCGTAGGCACCGGTGAAATGCGGCGCCAACTGATCAGCCATCACCACCAAAATGTTGGGCTGTTTCATACCCCGCGACGCTACTACCGAAGCCCCCGGCAAGGGTGCTACTGTCCGACTGTGCTCGTCTACACGCTTTGAGAAGCTAGCGCCCGTGCAGATCGAACAGTTTCAGTTGGCGGGTTCGGTTGATCGTCCTTTTCGCCGAATCCGTCCCACTTTTTGACGTGCTCGCTCTAGATGATGTCAGATAATGCTTCCAATGATGCTAGCATTATCTGATGGCAATGACTCGTAGCACTTTTTCTTTGGATGAAGACCTCGCCGAGATGGCGCGGCGGCTTGACGTCAATATCTCCGCGGCGGCTCGCGACGGTGTCGCTGCGGAGGTGCGGCGCGCTATGGGCCGTGCGGATCGAAGTGCGTACCAGCGGTACCCAGAACGACCGGACAGCTTCTGGGACGAAGCTGAGGCGTGGGGCTCCGAATGAACCGTGGCGAAATCTGGTGGGCAGAAGTCGGACGAAAGAGCCGTCCAGTGCTGGTGCTCACCCGGCCTGAGGTCATTGATGTGCGCAAGATGGTTACGGTTGCCGAGATCACGACCACGATTCGGGGACTCGGCGTCGAAGTTCTGGTAGCGGAATCCGAAGCAGGTCTTACTGAGGCGTCCGTGGTGAACTGTGATGGTTTGCACACAGTGCGCCGATCGTCGCTCTCTCGCTGTGTCGGCGAGTTGGACGAACAAACCATGCAAAGTGTGTGCCGAGCCGTCAGCTACGCCCTCGGCTGCTGACTAGATCTCCCTAAGGCTCGGCAGGCTCTAGTGGTGGTTGCGACATAGGTGAGTGTAGATGTCTGCGGCTGATTTCCAGTTGTGGAGTTTGCGGGGCATCGTGTTGAGGTTGTCTGTGATGATGGCGAGGCGCACTGGGTTGATGTTCAGGTCGGTTCCTTTGGGTAGCCGGCGTCTGAGCAGCTTGTTGGTTTGTTCGTTGGTGGGGCGCTGCCACGGCGAGTGCGGTTCGCAGAAGAAGACCTCGATGCCTGATGCGGTTTCGATGTCGTGTCCCGTCGTGTCATCTCGCGTCCTTGGTCCCAGGTGAGGGTTTTGATCAGATGCGATGGTTGACGCGCCAACGCCGCGGTGACGGCTGTGGCTGTGGCGTCAGCGCCGTAGCCGTCCGGCAGCGCCACGACCAATACGTGGCGGCTGGTTCGTTCAACGAGCGTGGCCACAGCCGAGGCGTTGCCGGCGCCGACGACCAGGTCGCCTTCCCAATGCCCCGGCTCGGCTCTGTCGTCGACGCTTGCCGGGCGTTGGTTCAGCGGCCGGTAGTCGCCCAACGGCGACCGTTTCACCTGACCGCAGCGGCTTGTGGGTTTGCGTCTGCGGCGGCGGCTCGGCAGACGCCGCCAACTGTCGGCGGCCAGACCGTGTTTGCCTGTGGGGTCATAGCACGCCTTATAGATCGTCTCCGCGCTGACAGTCACGTTCTCGGAGCGTAGATCAGCGCTGATCGCATGAGGCGACCACCGCAGCTTCAGGCGTTTCGCCACCTTCACAGCCAGTTCAGGATGCTCGACGAGCTTGGGGGTCTTGGGACGCGCCGCACGCGAACACGCCCCTTTGATCAGCGGCGCCGGCCCGATACCCGCCGCGTCCTCCGCTGCTCGCCAGCTCGCGTTGAACAGTAGACCGGTGTCTGCCCAACCGCCGGCTGATCTCTGCGGGACCAGAACCCGCTGCTGTCATCGCCTCGATCACCATACGCTCGCCAAAACACAAACGCTGTGCCATACTCAAAACCTCCATCGGTTCGGTTGCTGACTTGTACAACCGGCCAATTATGGCCGACACGTCGCAACCACCGATGGAGTCCGCCCTCTATTGTCGCGCTGGTTGTTTGAACAGGTTCTCGTAGTGCCAATCTATGTACTCTTCGGCGGGCGGTGAATATCCCGCCTGGGGCAAGCGCATTGGTTTGAGAGACAGATCGAGAAGGTGTCGAGACGAATCGTTGAGCACGCTCACCCGTTGACTAACGAGGATCTTGTGCTCATCGTTCTTGGTGGTCAGCCCGATCGCTCCGAGGTCGAAGAGACGATGGTGCAGCGCGCACAGTGCGATGCCGTTCTCGATCACGCTTGGCCCTTTCTTGGCATGCATCTTGAGGTGAGCGGCGTCGATGCTGACAGATTTGCCTTGCAGAAAAACTGCAAAGTCGCAGAACGAACATCGCTGCTCGTACGCCAACAGCACGGTTTCGCGAAACGCCGCGTCACGCTTGTCGGACAGGGTCTTGCCAAGGTGCAGTCCGACTCGACCCAAGATGTCCTCGTGCGTGGTCTCGGGGAATTCGGCGTTGAGCAGGTGACGGACGATCTGGTCACGAGTCGGGGCGTCATTGATCGCGTTCATGAACGGTTCTGGGACGCGACCGGTCGCCTTGTCCCGCAGAAAGCTGACGGTCTCGCGCGCTGGAGCGGACATTGAGTCGTTCAGCGGTTCTGACATCTTGAAGATGTCGTTTCCAGCTTCGTACGTAACTTGCCAGAGTTTTGGCGAACTTGCCAAATAAACGAACGGATGTTCCGGCCTGGGTGCAGTGCGTCCGACACCGAACTCTCCAAGCAGTTCCTTCAATTCAGATTCCGCGTCTTTGAAACGGATCTCAGAATCACCGCCGTTGCTCAAACGCCCGATAATCCACAACAGGAGCAACGGTTTGTATGGTGCGCGCTTGTCGCCTGCGCTCCGGTACTGAGGCATGGTGCTGACTTCTTCCAGCCACTTTTCCAAATCGGAGTCGCCCATGTCCCACCCCTGGGATTAAGCGACTCGAACGGTTAGTCGCTACGGCGTTGACCCTAGACCGATGAGCCAACTTGATCCATGTCTAGGCACTTCTGGATCGAACCCTGGGTGTGTACGTCTTTGACAGGTTTTCCTCGGACGGATAGTTCTGTTCGTTGCCGAGCAATTTCATTATTCACAATGTGCATTGAATGGTTGCCAAGCAAAGGCCCGCGCATTAGGTTGCGGGGGAATCACTCGGGGACGGTGAATGCGACCCCCTCCACCACATACGAATCTAGGAGGATGGTCATGCCAGCGGGTGAGGAGGAACGCCTTGCGCTCCTACGCAGATTGACCGAAGCAATCGGTGCGGATGCAGCGAGGACGATTATGGAGTCATTACCCCCAATGCAATGGGACCAACTCGCCACCAAAGATGATCTGAAGGCCCTCGAGGAACGCCTGGTCAACAAGTTCGGCGGTGAGTTCAACAAGGTCTACGGCGAGATCGGCAAGCTGAACGGTGAGTTTGCGAATGTAAGGGGTGAAATCAAAGACCTTCGTGGATCCATCTCCCTGGAAATCTCCAAGCAGACGCGCACTTTGGTGTTCACGATGGTGGGGGTTCGCCATAACCGTCTGGATTTCGATACTGACCATAGGCATTTCCTGATACCGGGCGGTCCAGCCGCAGGCGGGCGCGTTGGCTAGGAGATACCGGTTAGAACGGCTTCGAGGATGAGGGGTTGTAATTTCTCGGCGGCGCAGTGTTGATCGTCGAGAGATTCGAGCACACCCTCGCGTCGCAACTGCACGAACGCGGGCATACCAGCGGCTGCCTTGCGAACGGGCCGCAAATCAGAGGTCTGCCATTCCCGGGCGCTCGCTGGGTCGCTCACCCCCGCGCTGGGTCAGCCCTGGCTCGCAAGCCTTCCGGTGTGGTCGCGGTGTTTTGCGACGGCGAACCAGGCCAAGACGGTGGTCGGTACGTAGAAGAGACCGAGGGAAGCGGCCCCGAGCAGTGTCAGCACGGTAAGGAGCACGGCTGTGGTGATTGCGGCTCCACGCCGGGCAAAAACAGCGCCGATGGCCGCGACGAACACCGGTACAGCGAGCACAGCGAGCGCGCTAGCGCCCTCGTTCTCCAGCAGCGACTCGCTCCCGGTGGTGCATGTCTCGCTGCCCCCGGCGACGGCCTCGCACGATGCCGTGGAAAAGACCGGAAGGAACGAAAGCACTACCCCAGTTGCCAACGCGGTGAGAAGTGCAAGCCAACTCCAGCGATTTCTGTCGAAATCCAACGCAGGCATCGCGACCTCGCCCCGATCTGTTGCTCGAAACGTAGCATGCGCCTCTCGCCACCTATCCCACAGAGACGAGGTTGGGGTTACTGACCGGCGTGGGATTCGTAGCGGTCGACGAGCCAGGAGTTGAACTGCGCCAGCACGCCCTCCTGCCACGAATAACGGCCGCGGGGCGCGAAACGGGATTGCATGCCGCGTTGGACGGCGATGTTGGTGGGCATGTCTTGGCGGTTGAAATTCGCAACACCGGCAATCGCGGCTTCAAGCAACTGGTCGAACAGAGGCAGGCGAACGGTCGACTCCGGGAGCAGATAGGCCATGGACAGCTCGTGAGAGGTGGGCCCGGTCGGATCGACAACGAACCAGAATGCTGAATCGGACTGGATACCAATGAGCAGTGACGGCGGAACCAGGGCGAACACGACCTGCTGTCGTTCATCTATCGTGGTCCCGGGCAACACAGGGAATAGCGCCTGAAAAGTCGGGTTGAAACCGCCGTCTGGCTCAAGCGTGCGGTTGAACCCGAACATCGCCCCATCGCCGGACTCATAGTCGGCGTAGGACGCTCCCGACGATGGCGCCCAATCGTGAATGCCCTGGTGGAGCCGACTGTTGTGGTACATCTCCATGAAGTTCTCGATCATGATCTTCCAGTTGAAGGGCACGTCGGGAATCACCGCCGGGTCTACGGTAATGAGCTGATCGAGCTGGTAGTTCTTCAGGGCTGCGTCAAGCTTGTGGAGTCTCGGAGCGAGAGGGGCCGGATCGGGGTCCAGATTCACGAAGATGAACCCCTGCCAGAGTTCAACCGCCAGGCTCGGTAGCCGTATTGAGCTCGTGTCGAATCCGGTCGTGCGGCTCATTTCTGGCGCGCCGATCAGCTGCCCGTCGAGGTCGTAGACCCAGTAGTGGTAGGGGCAGCGGAAGTTCTTGGTGGAACCCGAAATGTGTCGTGGTGGATCGAACATGTCGTCGTCGCTGCGGTTTGTGTCCGCGGTCAAGCACATGCCGCGGTGTTGACACACCGCCGACATAGCCCGGATCTCAGAGTCGGAGTTGCGCACCACGATGAGCGGCTCGCCGGCGCGGGTGATGGCGAGGTAGTCGCCCGGGTCGGGGATCTGTTCACTGCGGCCGACACACAGCCACTCGGCACCGAAGACGGCGTCAATTTCGAAGCGGTGGAACTCGGCGTCCGAGTAGACCGCTGGGGGAAGCCCGACCGCGTCGGCGAAAGTACCGCGTGAGGGTCGCAGACTGTCTAGAGGGATAGGACTCTCGTGAATGATCGGTGGTGTTCTGATTCGCTCAACTCTCGGGGTGGTCAGACCATAAGACCACGGCTATTGTCGCTACGCAACCAGATCAGAGGGGAACCATGACCTATCCGAACACGCTCGTATTTGTTGACTTTCCGTCAGACGATGTTGACGCAGCGCGCGCCTTCTACGCCGAAGTATTCAACTGGGAAATCGAAGAACGCATCCCGGGCATCTTTCACCGCATCGTGCCCGGGCAGAACTTCAAGGTCGACGACGGGTCGCAAGGCCCGACCGGCAACCTCCATATGGGCCTTTCCAACGCCGCCAACATGAGGCCCCATCCCGACACCGAACCGACCGCACCCACCAACATGAATCCCGGGGGCCGCGCCATTCGCGCCTGGATACTGGTGAGCGACGACGATTCCTTCGGTCGCATCCTCGCCGCCGCGGAGCGTCTCGGTGGCACCGTCCTGTGGCGAGACCACTTCTGGACCGAGTTCGGTGGCGCCAATGCCTCCTTCCTCGACCCGTGGGGCAACCAGCTCATGCTCTGGCAGCACCTTCCCGATGCCGAAACCGACGACGACACCCACCAAGTGGTCGGCGAGTTCAGCGTCCCCGACGGCTGGACCGTCGAGTAAATCGCGATTCCGTTGCCTAAGCGCCGGGGCCGACGGCTGCGCTGTGAGGGCGGGTGGCTACGAAGCACTGTTGAAAACCAATGGGCTCGATGAGACGAATCTGTGCGAACCCGGCGTCTCGCAGCCACTCTGAGAACTGTTGATGGGTGAACGTCGAACCCTTCTTGGTGCTGGCCATCATGGTGATGCCCATGATGACGGCGTGCGGGTTGAACTTGCGTTCCACATCGGTGAAGTAGTCGGCGAGCAGAAGTCGACCCTGCGGTTTCAGCGCGTTGAAAGCCCTCTCGATCAGATGGCGAGCGCCATCAATGCCCTCAGTTCGACAGATATGGCCAAGCACGACGATGTCGTATGCCGCTTCCTCGATATCGATGGTGTGGAAATCGCCGGGCCGCAGTTCGCAGCGGTCGGCTACCCCATGCTCGGCAGTCTTGGCCGCGGCCACGTCGATGATTCCCGGTAGGTCGTTGATAACCGCGCTGCCCTGGCCACAGGCCTTCAGAATGGCGATCGACCAGGGCGCCCCACCTGCCCCGAGGTCCAACACATGTGGTTGCTCCAGCGCCGAGTAGCGGATTTTCAGGTCTGCCCGGCTAGCGCAGCGAAACATCGTCGTGAAGGTGCCCTCCACCAACGGCACGTAGAACGCCACCGGGTCGTCTTCGATCGGAGTGGAGGGTGCGCCGTTGCGGATCGTGTCGGCCAGGCGGGTCCAGTTTTGGTGCGGTCCCGGCGCTACGGCCACCAGATCGGCCATCGTCGCCGGGCCATCGCTCACGAGATAGCGCTTGGCTGTGTCGTTGAGCTCGTAGACGTCCACGAACTGGTCTAGCAAGCCCAAAGCGACCACACCATCGAGCAACGTCGCCAGCTGACCGTCAGGCACCTCGAGTTTTTCGGCCAGAGCCTCAGCGGTCGTGGGGCCGGTCTCTTTGAGCGTGTCGAACACGTCGAGTTCCAGCGCGGCGACAAGAATGTAATAGCGACCGAGTCCTTCGATCGCCGCCCATACGGGTGCCGCGGGCGGGGGTTTGTAGTCAGTCCACGGACGACCCTTGACCGCCATCGTGTGGGTCTTCTTCAACTCGGGATACGGGGCGTCCCGTGGCTCGCTGGTCATTGGGTGGGGGTTAGCTGAGTGTGCGGTTCTAGCTTGTTGGGAAACGTACGGATTTCAGGGTTTGAGAATGATCTTGCCGAAGAAATCGTTGGACAACATCTTGGCTTGAGCAGCCGCGGCATCGGCCAGTGCGAATTCAGAATCGATCACAACTTCGAAGTCGCCCTCACAGAACGTGTCCCATACCGGGCCGAACTCCTCGGGCCGATACGGGTCCGAACCGAGGATCTTGATGCCTGAGTGAAACACATAGCCAAGCGACGGGATGGTCGCTTCGTCACCCGAGGAGTTACCGCAGTTCACGAGACGCCCGCCTATGCCTATCCCGAACAGGGACTGGCCAAATAGAGCCGTGCCCACATGATCGAACACCATGTTGACCCCGGCGCCAGCGGTGATCCCTCGGGCGAATCCTGTCACGTCACCGCTGCGGTTGTTGCACACATGGTCCGCTCCCAGCTCAAGTGCCCGGTCGCATTTCTCGTTGGTCCCGGCTGTGGCCAGCACCGTGGCCCCGGCGTGCTTGGCCAGCTGGATCGCGGCGGTCGAAACCCCCGAACCGGCGGCGTGAATCATCACCGTTTCGCCTGCCTGTAGCTCGCCGACATCGAACAGTGCGTGGGCCGCGGTCAGATAACAGGTCGGGAACGTGGCTGCGTGCTCCAGCGGCATCGAATCCGGCACTTGGCACACATGCGAGCTTGGGGCCAGGCACTTCTCGGCATATCCGCCGTCGACCGTTCCTCCGATGATTCCCAACTCGCCGTAGAGGTCGCCCATTCCGGCGAGTTTGGAAGACTCGGGCACGCCCGCCAACGACGGGTCGATCACCACCCGATCACCGATAGCGACATCGTCGACCTGCGAGCCAATCGCTGAGACCATTCCTGCCACGTCCATACCCGCGATGTGGGGATACTGGAAACCCGGCATGTGGAACCAGCCGTTGCGCTGCACCACGTCAAGTCGGTTGAGCGCGGTGGCGGCCACATCGACGACCACGTCCCTCGGCCCCGGCTCAGGGTCGGCGACGTCCACGTACTGCAGGACCTCGGGTCCGCCTGATTCGTGGTACAGCATTGCTTTCATATGGTTGTCTCCGTGTCTGCGCGGTTACCTGAGACCGCGGATGAAGGGTCGGGCCAGCGCTGCTGGGGCACGTACCCGGTGGGCGAAGATGGCCATGCCGGCGATGGTGACGATGAACGGTAGGGCCTGCAACAACTCGCTGTTGATGTCGTAGCCGAGTCCCTGAATCGACAGCCGGAATGACAGCGCTCCGGCAAAGATCACGCATCCGGCGAGCGTTCCCCGCAGAGTCCAACCACCGAAGATGACTGCGGCTATGGCGATGAAGCCGCGGCCACCGACGATCGTGTCTTCGAACCTGCCGATATGTCCGAATATCAAGAAGGCGCCTCCGAGTCCGCATGTCAACCCGGCGTAATAGATCGACTGGCGCCGCCGCTTGTTGACGTCGATGCCCGACACATCAGCGGACTGCGGGTTCTCACCGACTGATCGCAACTCCAGACCCCAACGGGTTCGATAAACGAGCCACCACGATAATGGCAACAGGAGATACAGGATGTAGAACGGCCAGCGTTGCCCGAACAAGGCCTGTCCCAATAGGGGAATGTCGCTGAGCACGGGGATTTCCCAGCGGCCCGCCAAGGTCGTTTCGGGTGCGATCTCGTTCTCCAGGAACCCGGTCAGCCCGAACACCAAGATGTTGAGCGTAAGTCCGACAACGAACTGATCGGCGACGAGGCGGTGGCTCATCTCGGCTTGCACGCCCGCGATCAGCACCCCACCCAAGATCGCGGTCAACAGCCCGACCCCTACCGAACCGGTCAGGTGATAACCCATCGCAGCGGCGAACGCTCCGCCCAACAGCATCCCCTCGACAGAAATATTGAGAGTCCCCGACCGTTCCGCAACCCATTCACCCGTCGCCGCGAAAGCCAGGAAAGCCGCGAACAGCGCGCCGTTGAGGTAGGTCGATTCGCTTGAGAAGATCTCATAGACAGCGCCGAGAAGGTCAGTCATGGCTCACACCCTCTCCGTTGCCGCGGCGCGGGCACGGCGGCGATCGCGAAGGAACATCACCGCGGCAGGGATCAGCAGGGCCAGCACCAGCAAGCCCGAAATAACATCGGTGATCCGACCTTCAACCCCGGTGCTGCCGACGAAACTCGACCCCGTGCGCAACCCGGCAAAGACCACTGCGACGGGGATAGCCGCCAACGGCTTCTCATAAGCGACGAGCGCTACGAGCAGGCCCGTCCAACCGATGTTGGCCGAAAACCCGGGCACCATCTGATAGTTCCCGAAAGCGAAACCTCCGCCTGTGAGCATCGCTGCGCCGGCCAGACCTGCGAACGCACCGCTGAGCATCAGCGCCATGGCTCCGTATCTGGTTTCAGACACCCCTGATCGCTGCGCCGCCCTCGGGTTGCGGCCGAGCATCCGAAGCCGGAACCCCCAAACGGTTCGTGACAGCGCAAAGGCGACGATCACCGCAAGAACAACGGAGATGAACACGGTCAGAGGGAATTCGTTGCCGAAAAGATCGGGCCGTGG
>VXYK01000013.1 GCA_009845995.1 Acidimicrobiaceae bacterium
CGCGGCGCTCGGCGTCGGCCAAGGTGGGTTCCAGCAGCGTGCAGTCGTTGCGGTTGGCGGCGTCGGCGGCCCATGCGACCGGGATGCCCGCCCGGTCTGTGAGCAGCGACCATTTCCAACCGGATTTGCCTCGGTCTACAGGGCTTTTGCCGGTGCCCTCGCCGCCGCATGGGGCCTTGTGGATAGACCCGTCAACAGACACGTCGGACAAGTCGAGACCCACGACGCGGTCATAGCCGTCGAGAGCCTCAGCCACCAGCCGGTCAAAGGCCCCGTGGGAGTTCCATGCGTTGTAACGGTTCCGCAGGGTCGTTTCACCGCCTTTGCCCAACCGGCCCGCCACATCCCACGAACAGCCCGTCACCAACCGAAACAACACCGCCTCGAACACATCACGATCCGCGATCCTGCGCCGGTGACACCCCAGCGGATGCGACACCTCCCCACGCTCGGGAATCTGCGGCTCGAACGCAACCCAAAGCGCATCCACCACCCTCGGCTCCAAAGCAAGCATGCTTAAACCACCTCCACCATGTCGTTGTCCAGTTGGGGTCACCCGACATCAAAACCGGGCCAACACAACGACAGGTGGATGGTCACCTATTTGCGCGCGCTCTAAAGGACACCATCAACGCCTCAATGCTCGAGGTCATCAACGCAGAACGCCGTTTCGAGTTCGCCCACCTCATTGCCGAAGAAGGCCGCTTCGACTTCGATGCCGCCGAAAAGGCATGGGGCGGCAACCGTTAATGGCACGAGTCACGCATCTAGCCGACACGAGTGCATTCGCACGTTTGTCCCAACCCCTCGTATTCGCTACCGCCGCTCAGCTCATCACCGCTGGCCGCGTTGCGTTGTGTGCGCCGGTGGCGTTCGAACTTGGGTTCAGTGCGCGCAACCCCGACGACCACGAATCGATCATGAGTCGATTGTCCGCTTTCGAATCCGTGCCTGTGACAGACAGTGATCACAAACGGGCGATTGAACTCCAAGGTCACCTCGCCGAAAAAGGCCTACACCGAGCGATTTCGTTGGTCGACGCTCTCGTGGCCGCCGTAGCCGAGGCGCGCCAACTCATCGTGCTGCACTACGACGCTGACTTCGAACTCATCGCCAAGATCACCGGTCAAGCTCACCAATGGGTCGTCGAACGCGGCAGTGCCGACAACGAAAACTGAAGAATGCCATTGAGGTCAACCGCAGTTGGCCCGCTGCCGACATCAGGGGAGGGTGTCTTCGTAGATCTGGATGGTGCCGCCGTATGTCGCGATCCATACTCTTCGGGTCTGCGGGTCGTAGGTGATGCCGATCGGGCGATCAGGCGTGACGATCCTCTGCAGTTCGACCATGTCGGCCGTACGCACTTTGCTGAAGGTGTTGGAGTGGTAGTTGACAAGGTAGATGGCGGTGCCGTCATCGCTGATGCTCATCGACCGTGGTCCTACTCCCGTGGCCGCACTCCCCACGACCGCTCTATTGGCGAGGTCGATCTTCACCACGCCGCCGCCGTGGTTGAGGGTGGCGAACAGATAACGGTCGTCGGCGCTGAGCACCAGAGACCGGGGACTCGTTCCAACTCCTTTGATCCACGAGAGCGGCTCGCCGAGGTTGTTGAGGTCGACCACTGCTATGTCACGGCTGCCCATTACCGCTATGTACGCGGTAGCAGAGTCGCTGGTGACCGCGATACCCCTGGGAAAGCGACCGATAGGCACGCGGGCCGACTCGGTTGCGGTGGAGACGTCGATGACACTGAGGTTGTAACCACACCAGTTGGTGACCAAGACCTTGGTGTCATCGGGTGTGACTGCCACGAACTTCGGCACTGGCCCCACTCCGATGACCTGGTCGATGGTGAGCGACTCAACGTCAACCCGGTACAGAAAGCTGTTGTCCCAGGTACCCGGCGAGCACGAATCTTCGCCGGGTCGGGAATATCCCGGGCCGAACATCTGGTAGTTCGACACGTAGGCGTAACGGCCATCGGAAGTGAACGCAGCCTCCACCGGGGAACCCCAATAGGCCGTGCCGGGGTTGGCACCGGCAACACCGAACTCCGAGAGCACCACCCGATCGCTGATCGTTCCCACCAGCGAAAGCGACCTGTCGTACACGGTGATCGTGTGCTGATACATCATGTTCTGCGCGAAGAACAGATCGACCCCCGAAAACACCACAGACTTGGGAGTTATAGCTCCTCGTATCTCGCCCACGTGCCGCAGAGTCAGACCATCTGAAGGCGGATCGCATCTCGGGCTGCTGGGATCCAACTCCACGCCCGGACTTCCTTTGTAGCGATACAAGAAGCTGGCAAGTTGACCTCGGGTGATCGTGTCGCCTGGAGAGAACGTGGTGGCGCTGGTGCCCGTGGTGATCGATTCGGCGACCATCCAAGCGACCGGCTGTTGCTGCCAAGGCGCGGTGACATCGGTGAACGGATGCATTTGCGCGGCGGGTCGGGCGGCTACCCGGTGCAGCATGGCCGCGAACTCGCCACGGGAAAGGGGCCTGTCGGGATAGAACGCGGTTTGGGTCGCACCGACGACAGATCCCATACCGGCGAGCCAGGAGACCGCCCTCTGCTGGTAGGGGGCGACGACATCGTCGAATCCGTGCGCCGGAGCGTCGGGTTCTCCCTCCATGCGCCACAGGAATGTTGCGCCCTGACCCCGGGTCACAGGATCATCTGGAGAAAAACACGCCGCTGAAGTTCCAGTGGTGATGCCGTTGTCGACCATCCACTGCACTGCATGCGCGAAGTATCGATCCTCATCGACGTCGCCAAATCCGGCGACGCCCTGCGCTGGCGACGGGGCGACAATCACTCCGCCGACCAATAACGCGGCGGTCAGACCAAGCAGAAAGCCCCGCACCACACCCGAACTTACAGTCCGCACAAACCGGGGACAAACGAAGGTCGTCGGCTAGGTTCGATCGATCAGGTGGGCCATCTCAACGACGAGCTGGGCCAACGGGGGCGCCGTGTAGTCGGGATCGTTGTCCCGGTACACCGCATGGACATTGACGGCGAGCCGCTCAGAATCGGTCCACTCGCCGAATTCGCCAAGTTCGATGTCCCGGGCCGCATCGGTGGCCGACATCCCGGCAGCCTGTCGCTCGGCCGCCTCTGTTTGGATGAAACGAAGGTAATCACTCACCATCTTGGGGCTTTCACGATCGGTGATTGGGCCATGGCCAGGAACGATCGTCTCAACATCAAGTGCGAGAATCCGTTCGCAGGCACGAATCCAGTTGTCGACAGGGCCGGCCCAGACGATCGGGGTCCCGTAGATGAACAGGATGTCGCCGCTGAAGACCGTCTTTGCATCGGGCACATAGGCGATGAGGTCACCGTTCGTGTGAGCGGGCCCGACCTCGATCAGATCGACCCTCGTCCCACCGACCGCAAGTTCGAGTTGATCGACGAATGTCCTGGTTGGTGGGGTTGCGACGATGCCCGAGAAATCGAACGCGCCAAAGGCTTCTCGCACGAACTGGTTGACGACCGGATCACCGAGATCGGCCGTCGTGAGTTGCGCCAGCATTTCAGGCGAGTCCATTCCGAACTCTTCGAAACAGGCTTCGGTGGCGATTATCTCCGCGTCCACCAGTTGGTTGCCGAAGCAGTGGTCGCCGTTCGCGTGCGTGTTGACCAGCGTCTGGATCGGTCGAGTGCTGGTAATGCCGGCCATACCGTCGAGCATCTCTTGAGTCAGTCGAAGATCAAAAAGGGTGTCAACCAGAAGCGAGGCACCATCGCCTCCGACAAGCCCAGCGTTGTTCCAACCCCAGCTTCCGTCGGGTTGCACCCAGGCCCAGACATCGTCGGCGACCTCGGCCAGTCCTCGTTCGTAGCCAACTGACATGTCGTACACTCCCCCGCTTCAGGCTATTGGATCTGGCCGGCGAGACTAGCCGTCACACCGTAGCGATCCCGCGCGTTCGTGGCATCGGTAGCGGGGTCAACGCTCAAACCCGCACCAAGGTTCCACGCTTGCGCGACAACGCCGAGCGGGCTGGCAGTGCTGATCGCCGCGGCTTGGACCGCCGCGCCGACGGCCACGGTCTCGTCGTCGTGTGGCACAGTCACCGGGGCGTTGCGAAGGTCGGCCGCTCGCTGACGGTATGCGGCCGAACGCGACCCCCCACCGATCAACAGCAACCGACCCGACGTATCGACACCTGCTGCTGCCAGCGCGTCGAAACCAGAGAGCAGCCCGCACAGCACACCATCGTGCGCAGCCAAGGCCAGGTCTTCGGGGCTTGTGTCGTTGCGAAGGCCCGCGAACAGACCGCTCGCTGCAGGCAGGTTGGGGGTGCGTTCGCCATCGAAATACGGAATCAGCACGGGCGGCACCGCGGTCGGCGGCGCGGCCAGGGCGAGAGCGGACAGACCGGCAGCGTCTACCCCGAGCCAACGAGCGACCGTGTCTGTCACTTTGGTGGCGTTGAGCGTGCACACCAACGGCAGGAATTTGCCCGAGGCGTCGGCGAAGCCTGCCACCGCACCCGACTCATCGGTCGTTGCGGTCAGCGACACCGAATACACGGTGCCGGAAGTACCAAGCGAAATCACCACATCGCCGGGCGACAAGGCGAGGCCGAGGGCAGCACCCATGTTGTCTCCGCTGCCGGGACCGACGACTACGCCCGAACCGAGCCCCAGCAGTGATGCCGCTTCGTCGCTCACTTCGCCTGCCGCCGCATCCGCCGCAAGCACTTCGGGAAGCCACGACTGCGCTGCGGCTCCGTCCGCGATCCCTGCCCGTTCGAGCATGTCCTCTCGGTAGACGTTGGCGCGAGGATCAAACCAACCAGTGCCGGACGCGTCACCGCGATCCGTCACGTGACGACCGGTCAAGCGCCAAGTCAAGTAGTCGTGAGGGAGCATGATCTGAGCAATTCGGTCGGCAAGTTCAGGTTCGTGCTCGACCACCCAGGCCAACTTCGTAACGGTGAACGACGGCACCGGCACCGACCCGCATGCCTCGACCCAACTTGCTGCCCCATATTCGGAGACCAGCCGCTCGGTTTGTGATGCCGATGTCGTGTCGTTCCAGAGCTTCGCCGGTCGTAGCGGCATTCCTGAGTCGTCAAGCAGCACCAGACCGTGCTGCTGTCCCGCAACGCTGATCGCAACGACGTCTCGGCTAGAGCTCGACAACTGGGCGAAACACTCCACCAGCGCCACCCACCAAGACTCTGGGTGTTGTTCGCTCACCGGTGGCGAGGTGGGTGGGTGTGGAGCAGTCGCACGAGCCACCAGCACTCCCGAGTCGATGTCGCGGAGTTCTACCTTCGTGGACTGCGTCGAGGAATCAACCCCGGCTACCAATGCCCGCGAGGTTCGCGGCACTACGAAACACTCCAAACATGCCGGTTGACCACATTTTCGAGATGCTCTTGACGGCCCGATCTGGGTGCGGGGTCAATGTTGTTTTTGGCAGCGCGATCAGCCAGGGTCGCCAAGTCAAGCGAACCTTCGAGAATGTCGCGCCCGAGATCTCGACCCCAACCTGCATAGCGGGCATCGCGAGCGGCTTCGATGCCGCCTTCGTTGATCATCGATTCCGCTACCAGCAAAGATCGGGCCAACGTGTCGATACCGCCGACATGACCATGGAACAGGTCAGTGCGGTCCATGCTCTGGCGGCGCAACTTGGTGTCGAACAGAAACCCGCCTGTGTCGAATCCGCCGCCGAGC
Source organism: Acidimicrobiaceae bacterium (assembly GCA_009845995.1). GTDB lineage: Bacteria > Actinomycetota > Acidimicrobiia > Acidimicrobiales > Aldehydirespiratoraceae > VXYK01. The sequence continues at coordinate 5,705 of VXYK01000013.1, forward strand.
ACGATTTCATACAACGCCAGCGACATTTCGTCGACCGAGTTGGGGAACTGGTCGGTGTCCCAGCCGTTTTGGGGATCGCCGCGGTTGGCGTCGATGCTGCCGAAAATGTTGTTCGCCATCGCGTATGCCACTTCGTGATGAAATGAGTGGCCGCCGAGGGTGGCGTGGTTCACCTCGATATTGACCTTGTACTCCCCCAGGAGATCGTAACGATCAAGAAAACCATGGACGGACGAACAGTCGTAGTCATATTGATGCTTGGTCGGTTCCTGGGGTTTCGGTTCGATCAGAAGCGTCCCCGTGAAGCCGATTTCGTGCTTGTACTCAGCAACCATGGTCAAAAACCGGGCGAGCTGGTCTGCTTCTTGGGCCATGCGGGTGTTGAGCAGCGTCTCGTAGCCCTCACGACCTCCCCACAACACATAGTTGTGACCACCCAGACGATGGGTTGCGTCAACCATGTTGCGAACTTGAGCCGCAGCATGCGCGAACACCTCGGGATCGGGGTTCGTGGCCGCGCCTGCTGCATAGCGAGGGTGCGAGAACAGGTTGGCGGTGCCCCACAGCAGTTCGACGCCGGTTTCAGCCATCTTCTCCGCAGCGCGCTCGACCATTGCGTCGAGGTTGGCCCTCGACTGCTTCAGCGTCTCCCCCTCCGGTGACATGTCGACGTCGTGAAACGAGAAGTATGGCGTGCCGAGCTTGGCGAAGAACTCGAAGGCCGCGTCCTGTTTGGCGCGGGCCGCCGCCATCGGGTCGACCCCGGCCTCGAGCCAGGGACGGTCGAACGTTCCGATCCCGAAAATGTCCGAACCCGGCCAGTTGAAACTGTGCCAATAGCACACGCCTATGCGCAGGTGCTCCTCCATGCGTTTCCCGAGAACCAGGCGATTCGGGTCGTACACCTGGTAGGCCAGACCCCCCTCGGGAGCGCCGGCACCAGCGAACGGGATCGGATCGGCAACGTCAGTAAAAAAGGTCATCGTGATCTCTCATCGGTCTGTTCGGTATTCGGTCTATTCGGTCTTCGGTCTTCGGTCTACTAGGTCTAGTCTCCGGGCGGGGCAGCCGGAAGCAGGCGGCCATCAAGTGCTGCACTGGCCAGCGCGACATCGGTCAGATGCTGAACACGGGCACCTGCTGCGAGATCGGGAGTGCATGCCCGACCGGCGGTGATGTCATCAACCCAACGACGAGCCATCACATCGGTCGTTCGGAAGATGTCGCGATAGGTGTTGTGCACCGTGTCGAATCTCACGTTCGGCCATTGCTCGGCCAACTCGATCGCTCGAGCCGGGCCCGTGTCGCCTCGGGCCAGCACCCGAACCTCCTGGGTGGTGTCCCAGTCGCTGGTTGCGTAAATTGTGCCGTCGCTGCCGTGTGCATCGATGTGATGAGTCTGTTCGAATGGCGTTCCTTCCCAGCTAGCGGCGCAGGTTTGCAGGGTTCCGAGCGCTCCGTTGGCGAAACGCACGCTGATAATGCAGGAGTCCTCACCGCGCACGTAGTCCGAGCCGTCGGGCCGGGCGTCTCGCTCAACGAACGCCGCGCTCATACAACCCAGTTCAGCGATCGGACCGAACAACCACTCGGCGTAATAGAGCCAGTGAGAACCAAGATCGCCGATGACTCCCGAGCCGGCGATTTCTTTGTCGAAACGCCAGGTGTACGAAGGGTCGAAAGCGAACTCGGTGAAGTACCTCAGGTTGAGATGGTGCGGTGTACCCAGGAAACCTCCGTCGATCAAGCGTTTGGTCGCTGCAAAGATGGGCATGTACTGGTAGGTGAACGGGACCATCGTGGTGAGGTCGGTTCCGGCTGCTTCAGTTGCCATCAAGTCGGCCTCCGCAGCGCTCAACGCCAACGGTTTCTCGCACAGCACATGAACTCCCTCAGCTAACGCTTGTCGGGTGATCGGCGCGTGGGTTTCGTTGCTGCTGGCGACGATCACGGCATCGATTTCTCCGCTTGTCAGCAGCTCGCGCCAATCGGTGAAAACCAGGCCGATCCCCCACTGCTGCGCCCGGGCATGCGCAACCTCGGCGTTGCGACCGCAGATCGCCGCGATCCGACAACCCGAATGGCTCGCCAACGCAGGCAGGTACATCGAGTCGGTCCACCAGGACGTACCCACGATTCCGACCCGGATCACCGGCCACCATGCTCAATAGGGCGAGACATCGCGACCGATCTGGACTGCAGCCTCAGCCTCGTCGAACAACTTGGGGTACGGGTAGTCCATGGCCATGAGCTGACGCAGCATGGGCGTGGCACGTTCAACAACCTCATCCCGCACCCCGGACAGCTGGTCTTCCAGGGGGGTGACGAACTTGGGCAGATATTCGATCAGGATTCCCGTTCGATCCTGGTCGGAGACGTTTGGCATCGCACAGTGCCAACACATGCCGTTGAAGATGACGCAGTCGCCAGGGTCGCCTTCCATTCGCGCGGCATCGGCGAAGAAACGCTCGCGATCGTCGGTTTCCGGGTAGATCAACTCACCCTGGGAGTACGGCAGGAAAGCAGTCGCACCTGTCTCCGGGGTAAAGGGATCGAGCAGCACTGTTGCCTGGCAGTTGAGCGGATAGCTCGAGTTGATCTTCATCGGAAACGACGAGCGTTTGTAGAGGTCCCAATAGGGGTAGTCGATGTGGGGTTCTTGACCCGGACCTCCCGGCATCAGACGGTTGGCAGCGACTGAACCCATGATGAACTCGTCGCCGAGGAAGGCACCCACGATCTTCATCACCAGCGGGTGTTGAACCATCCGTTCAAACACTTCGCCCTTGTTCAACAGGTTCCAGACTCGGCGTTGGAGGTTGACCTGATCGGTACTGGCCCCCAAGAAGTGGGTCTCCTTGTCGTCCTCTTCGGCTGTGTAGTGATGGATCAAATCGCGGGCCTCTGAGATCACCTCGGATGGGAACGCCTGTTTGATGATGATCGCGCCTGAACCGCTGAGCATTTCTTCCAACAGATCGGGGAGCTGTTCTTCGATGCCGTCGGGATCAACGACCGCTATCGGACTCGTTGACACTGTTCTCCTTTCATCGGATCTCCTCGAGCGTCCGACTCGACGCGGGACCACTGGTGCTGCGACACACGAGCGACGGAACCAGAAGATGGTGAACAGCTTCTTCGCGCTCCTCGTCGAGACGCTCGATCAGGTATCGCGCAGCGAGTTGGCCGAGCAGTTCGCAGGGTTGATCGACTGTTGTCAAGCTCATCTGGTGCAACGCCGCCATAGCGGTGTTGTCAAACCCCACGAGCGACACATCGTCGGGAACTTTCAGACCTTCGAACTGGAGCCGATCCAATACCCCTGTCGCCATCAGGTCGTTGGCCGCGAAAATCGCTGTGGGCATCTCGCCGTGGCTCAGGAGTTCATCCACACCAACAGTTCCGGCGTGTTCGCTGTACTCACCCGCGACGATACGAACGTGCTTGGACAGTCCCCGATGTTCCATTGCGGCTTTGTAACCCTCGCGGCGCCTGCGCGCTCCCGCACCTGGACCACCGTCAATATGAGCAATGCGACAGTGTCCGAGATCGACTAGGTGGTCCACCACCATTCGGGCTCCCAACCGGTCGTCGATGCTCACTGTGTCGTAGCTGTCGGAATCGGTGACTCGAGCCGCGACAACCAGGTTGGTCTCTTTTGCAAGCGCCTCGAGTTCAGCTTCGGGCAACTCGCTGCCCACCAGAATGACTCCATCGGTTCGGAATTCGAGAAAGGTGTCAACAGCAGCTTGTTCGCTGGCCAAGTTTCTTAATCCCGTGTTGATCACGATTCGATAGCCGGCTTCGATCGCCGCTTCGTGGATTCCGTCGGTCATCTCGGCAAAAAAGGGATTGTGCAGGTCGTTGAGCACTAACCCGATCGTCATTGTGCGTCGACTGGCCAGGTGGTGGGCCATCAGATTCCGTCGGTAGCCGAGCTCTTCTGCGGCTTCAAGAACCGCCGCGCGAGATTGCTCGCTCACCCTCGGTGAATTGCGCATCACCAACGAAACCAGGGCCCGCGAAACGCCGGCGCGGCTTGCGACATCTTCCATGGTCGGCTGAACCAAGGCCACGAACTCCTGTCACGCTTGACATCGACTACAGAAAGAGTAATAGTTGGAGCGCTCTACAATCAATAGAGCGCTCTAACAAACTCCTGGAGGAGACGCGAGTGAGGCAACAGCGTTCATGACGACTGTTTTGGAACGCACCGCTGCCGCGCCCATATCTTGGGGAGTGTGTGAAGTTCCCGGTTGGGGAATCCAACTTCCCGTTGAACGCGTGCTACGCGAAATGTCTGAAGTGGGGTTGCGCGCTACCGAATTGGGGTCGGTCGGCTATCTACCGACGAACCCTGCCGAACTCACACGAACGCTGCGCTCATTCGGGCTCGACCTCACCGGCGGCTTCAACTCGTTGGCACTCGCCGACGCAGCCCGGCGAGACGAGACCCTGCGACAAGTGCACCAGAGTGCGCAACTGCTCGCCGAAGCCGGCGCAACCGACTACGTGACCTGTGTGGTCAGCGATCCCCAAGACTGGACCCGACCGGAACTCACAGATGCCCACTGGTCACAGATCTTCTCCATGCTCAACGAAGTAGGAGGCACAGTTGCCGGTTACGGACTCACCCAGATGCTGCACCCCCATGTGGATTCTCTGATCGAAACCGCCGCAGAAGTTCAACGGGTTCTCGACAATTCCGAAGTCCGCTGGGTTCTCGACACAGGACACCTCCTCATAGGCGGCTACGACCCCGTCGAGTTTGCCGAAAAATACGCCGAACGAGTATCGCTCGTTCACCTCAAAGACCTCAGATTAGACATCGCGGCCCAGCTGAACGCCGGGTCCTTGACCCTGATGCAAGCGGTCCAGGCTGGGCTGTTTGTTCCGCTCGGACAAGGCGACGCTTCCATCGCCACCGTCGTGCAAGCGATGGAAGCACAGGGCTACGAGCGCTGGTACGTGATCGAACAAGACGTTGCCATCACCACCGGGGAACCCCCCGAGGGTGAAGGCCCAATTCGTGACGTTCAAAGGAGCGTCGCGTTCATCCGGAGCTTGGAAACCGAGTCCGGCTCATAACGTATGAGACGAGCGGTTCCGGGAACGGACACTTGCAACCCCAAACAGGAGGGAATCCACAAAATGAAGAAACTACGGTTTCTGTTAGCACTACTCGCGATCTTCTCGCTCTTCGCCGTTTCTTGCGGTGACGACGACAGCGCAGACGAACCGGCTCCAGCCGCAGGCACACCCGACAGCGGGCTGGTCTTTCACATGATCACGCACTCTGACGACGGGCCGTTCTGGTCAGTCGTCAAGCGCGGCGCTGAAGCCGCCGCCGCCCATGTCGGCGTGACGCTCGTCTGGAACCCGTCCAACAACGACCCTGGCGTTCAAGCCAGTGACATTGCCGCCGCTGTCGCCGCGAACTCCGACGGAATTGCGGCATCGCTGCCAAGTCCCGACCAGTTGATTCCGCCGCTGCAGGAGGCAGTCGCCGCTGGTATACCCGTCTACACCCTCAACTCGGGTGTGAACGACTACCAGGCAATCGGTGCCACCAGCCACGTCGGTCAGACCGAGGTGATCGCCGGTAACGGCGCGGGCCTGCGCTTCAACGACCTCGGTGCCACCAAGGTGCTCTGCGGTATCCAGGAGCAGGACAACGTTGCTCTCGGCGAGCGCTGCGATGGTCTCGCTGAGACCTTCAACGGCGAAGTCGTCCAGGGCTTCATGGACCTCGACGCCAACCAGGTAGCCCAGGAGGGCGCCATCAACGCGGCCCTCGCGGCTGACTCCGACATCGACGGCTTCCTCGGTGTTGGTCCGGTCATCGCCATGTCCGGGCTCAGCGCAGCCAAGGCACTCGGCAAGGATGTAGGCAGTTCGTTCCACGTGGGCGGTTTCGACATCACGCCGGACATCATCGATGCGATTGAAGCCGGCGAGGTTGCGTTCACCGTGGACCAGCAGCAGTACCTGCAGGGATACATCCCAGTCGTGCTGATGTTCCTCGAAGCAACCAACCAGAACACCCTCGGTGGCGGTCTCCCGATCCTCACCGGACCCGGCTTCGTGACCCCCGACAATGCCGCCGCCGTCAAGGCACTGGTAGCTGCCGGAACTCGATAGTCAAAAAGAGCTGACCGAGTTCGCTCGATCAGCTAGCAATTACAGCTAATCGGAGTTGGGGTTGTCAGCCTGAGGGTTGGCAGCCCCAACTTCCGACCTCCCACCTCACATTTGAGGCACTCCCTGCTTGGGCGACGCTGGAGCCTTACGGGGTTTGAGAATAGTGTCCGGCGACATGCGCCCAAACGCTGGCGCACCGAAGGGGGAAACATGACAGACGTAGCGGCTCATCCCGACGCCGACGACGGTCAGCCCGATGAACGTCTTGCCTACCGAGGTGTCTTTACTCGGATGCTGGTCAGGCCTGAGATTGGGGCCGTTATCGGTTCCGCTGCCATCTGGCTGTTCTTTTGGGCGGTTTCGGAACAGTTCGGCACCGCCGGTGGTCTGTCTGGAGTACTCGACGTCTCAGCCACGCTCGGCATCATGGCCGTCGCGGTGGCCTTGTTGATGATCGGCGGAGAATTCGACCTTTCCTCGGGTGCCGCCACCGGCGCTCTCGGCATCGTGACCATCTTGTTGGTCAAAGACATCGGCGAACTCGGCGGTGCAGGTTTGAGCCTCTTCATCGCCATACCTCTGTCGTTCGTGGTCGCAATGGCCCTCGGTTGGTACAACGGCACGGTCGTGGAGCGAACCGGTCTGCCGAGCTTCATTGTCACGCTGGCGACGTTCTTCGTGTTGCGCGGCTTCAAGCTCGGCTTCTCCAAACTCACGATCGACAACATCTCGGTGGGTCGCATCGACGAAGGCCACGGCTTCGACTTCTGGCATCCGATCTTCGCTGGAGTCTGGGTCCGGAATGAACACGTCTGGGACACCCGCGACGTGGTCTACACCATCGGAATCCTGCTCGGTCTCGCTTTGTTCGTGCTCGCCATCTACGAGGGAAACTACCTGCGCAAGAAAGAAATGAACCCGGCGGGCTTGCTGATGTTCATAGCCGGGGTCGCCGGCACTGTCTTCGGGGTGGTGCTGATGCACTACACCTCAGGCGTTTCCAACGACATCATCTCAGGGTTGGTGATCGCGGCGTCGATGATCCTCGGGTTCATCGGGGTTGCCCTGTGGCGCTATGAACCCATCGCCGGTGACAACTCGATCCATCTGGATTCGAGGGTTCTGGAACTCGCCGGCCTCGGGATCGTTGTGATCGTGATCGGCGTTGTCTGCGCCCTGGTGGTGGACGTGGACGGGCAACAGACCATCCTCGACCGGCTCCCGGTTGTCGTCGAGTGGCTGATAACCGTCGCAACCTTAGCTCTCACCGGCGCAATAGCTTGGCGTCGCAGTGGAGGCGGGACTTCGGGCTCTGAACAACGGATGGCTCTGTTCCAAGCCGGCCGGGCCGGTCTGGTGGGCGCTATCTCAATGCTCGCCTTCATGTTCATGACGACCGAACAGGGCCTGCGGGCCATCCTGTTCGTCGGTCTGTCCACCACCGGTCTGATCTTGTTGGCGATGGCGGCTCTGCGGGCCCGCAAGAGTTCTCCGCTGTCAGGCTCGCTCATCCTGGCCCTCAATTCGCTGGTGATCGCGGCTCTGGCCCTGTTCATTCAAGCTGAGTCAGGTCACCCGAAGTTCCGCACTGAGATTTTCACCGTAATGATGTTCGGCGCCGCGTTGGTCTTGGCCTGGGCACTGGTGAGCAGCCACTACCAACAGCGCAAAGCTGCTGACCATGACGCCGACCGCTTGTCCACGCTCCTGTCGGTTGCAGGTCTCGTCGCGGTCCTTGTCGGGTTGATCTCACGTTTGTTGTGGACCACAACCACCGAAAACGAGTCAGGCGTCGCTTTCGCCTCCTTCCGCATGAGCATCCTCTGGTTCATCGCTGTGACCGCCGTCGCAACCTTCGTGCTCGGACGCACCAAGTTCGGCAGCTGGATCTTCGCTGTGGGCGGCAACAAGGAAGCCGCACGCCAAGTGGGTGTGCCGGCAGCCAAGACCAAGACGCAACTGTTCATGATCGTCTCAGGTGCAGCCTGGTTGGTCGGCCTGTTGCTGGCCTTCCGCTTACAGACGCTTCAGTCCGGCACCGGCAACGGCTTGGAGTTCGAGTACATCATCGCCGCTGTTGTCGGTGGGACCGCGCTGACCGGCGGTTACGGCTCCGTGCTGGGCGCAGCCATCGGTGCCTTCATCATGGCCATGTCGAAACAGGGAATCGGTTTGGCGCTGTGGAACTCGGACTGGCGTTTCGCATTCCTTGGCGTGATCCTTCTCGGAGCGGTCATGGCCAACAACTTCATCAAGGCCAAAGCCGAGGCGGTCCGATGAGCAACATTTCAGCTAGTGCAGAGGAGGTAAGCCGATGAGCAACCTCATCGAACTCGACAACGTGGGCAAGTTCTACGGCAACATCATCGCCCTGAAAGGAGTCACCACAACCGTGAACGCGGGCGAAGTCACCTGCGTGCTCGGCGACAACGGTGCAGGCAAATCCACCCTGATCAAGATCCTCTCGGGGGTACACGACCACAGCGAGGGAACCTACGTTTTTGAAGATGAAGAGTGCGCCTTCACCTCGCCCCGCCAAGCCCTTGACCGCGGTATCGCCGCCGTGTACCAGGACTTGGCGATGGTGCCGCTGATGTCGGTCTGGCGGAACTTCTTTCTCGGTGCCGAACCTACGATCGGTCGTTGGCCGATCCGCTGGGTCAACAAGGCCAAGGCCAAGTCGATCGCCAAAGAAGAGATGGCCAAGATGGGCATCGACATCCGCGACACCGAACAACCAGTGGGCACGTTGTCTGGCGGAGAACGCCAGTCGGTTGCCATCGCCCGGGCCGTCTATTTCGGCGCCAAGGTGCTGATTCTGGACGAGCCGACCTCCGCGTTGGGCGTCAAGCAGTCCGGAGTGGTGCTGCGATACATCGTTGAGGCTCGCAACCGAGGGTTGGGAGTGATCTTCATCACCCACAACCCGAGCCATGCCTACCCCGTCGGCGATCGTTTCCTGATCCTCAATCGCGGTCACTCGATGGGGAACTTCGCCAAAGAAGACATCAGCCTGTCCGAGTTGACGCAACTCATGGCCGGAGGTGCCGAACTTGAACAACTCCAACATGAGCTTGAACAAGCAGTGTCGGGTGGCGCCTGAGTCCGCCCGTAGTCTCGAACTGCTCACCGTCGGACGAGTCAGTGTCGATATCTACGCGCAGCAACTCGGAGTGTCGATGACCGAAGCGACGACATTCCGCAAATCCATTGGTGGTACGTCGACCAATGTGGCGGTCGCAGCATCTCGTCTGGGGCATCACTGCGCAACAGTCACCCGCGTCGGAGACGACGAGTTCGGCGCGTATGTCCGCCATGCCCTCAAGCACACGTTCGGAGTTGACACACGCTTTGTGGGAACCGACCCCGAACTGAAGACGCCGCTCGCTTTCGCTGAACTCAACCCGCCCGAAGATCCCAACATCATCTTTTACCGCGAACCCCGGGCGCCAGATCAGAACCTGGCGCTCGACGACGTGGACCTTGGTGTGGTACGAGAAGTACCGGTCTTCTGGGTTCCCGCTTCTCGCTTCGCCTGGGAACCGAGCCGCTCCACAGTCACCGCGATGCTGCGCGAGCGTCAGCGTCGGCCTCACACGGTTCTTGACCTTGACTGGCGGCCGATGTTCTGGGACTCCCCTACGGCGGCGAGCGAACAGATCTCACCAATGCTTGACCACTTCAGCATCGCAATCGGCAACCGCGACGAGTGTGAAATCGCGGTCGGAACCCGCGAGCCGGATGAGGCCGCTGATCGCATGCTTGAACGAGGACTCAGTGCTGCGGTCGTCAAGCTGGGTGCAGATGGCGTAATGGTGGCTCTCGCCGATGGCACCCGCGAAACGATCGCACCGTTTCCAGTCGAAGTCGTATGCGGCCTCGGATCGGGCGACGCCTTCGGCGGGGCTTTCTGCCACGGGCTGCTCAACGACTGGGATCTGATCAGGACCGTTGAGTACGGAAACGCGGCCGGCGCCATCGTCGCCAATCGCCTGATGTGTGCCGATGACATGCCGACGATCGATGAGATCGACGGTTTCCTCGTCTCCCGACTTTCAACGGAACAAAGGCAGGCGATATGAGCGCGCTGCCCACGATTTATGTCGACCGGACAATGCCCCCCGGTTTCGAAGAAATGTTCACCGACAGAGCCGCACTGATCGGGCCGGAAGTGTCAGCGCTTGTGAAGGCGCAGGGAGTGATCGCCAGCGGTTCGGTGTGGGACGGGCCGCGCATGGACACCGCTCCAATGCTCCAAGTCATCTCGCGGGCAGGAATCGGCTTCGACGCCGTGGATCTCGGGGCAGCCACCGAACGCGGAGTCGTTGTCTGCAACGCACCCGCGTCACCCACGGTTTCCACCGCTGAGCACACGATGGCCCTGCTGTTGCACGTCGCCAAGTCACTCAGCGCCAACCAGCGACGGCTGCGGGGCCATATCGGTGACTACTACGTCGACAACGAGGGCATCGAACTGGCCGGACGAACCCTCGGAGTGGTCGGTTACGGACCCATCGGCCGAAGGGTCGTCAAAGCGGCGCGCGGTCTCGACATGGAGGTCCTCGCCCATGATCCGTACCTCGACCCGAACGACGAAGACGTCGAACTGGTCTCGTTCAGCGAGCTTCTGGAACGCAGCGACGCGGTCAGTGCCCACTGTCCGTTGACCGACGAAACCCACGAGATCTTCAACCGCGACGCATTCGCCAAGATGCGCCGCGGTTCGCTGTTCATCAACGCCGCGCGCGGAGGCGTCGTCGATCAAGACGCCCTGGTAGAGGCTCTCGATTCGGGGCACATCGCGGGGGCGGGCCTGGACGTGACCGTGCCCGAACCGCTCCCTATCGATCACCCCCTGCAGGGACGCGACAACGTGATAATCACCCCGCACATTGCTTCAGCAACCGACCTCGGCCGTCGCCGGATGTACCACGCGGCGCTCGAAAACGCGATGACATGCCTCAACGGCAACCGCGTCACAACATGCGTCAACCCGGAGGTCTACGACCAGCCCGAGTTGCGCTTCAACAAGGCTCAATCACCAGTCTGCGGTACCGTCCGCAGCGACAACAAAGCGCAAAAGATATGACCCGCACCTCAATCGGTATTGGCGTTATCGGTTTTGGCTGGATGGGTCAGGCTCACTCCCGCTCTGCGAAACGGATCCCTTCGCTGTTTCCAGAGCGGGAGTTTGACCCTCGCCTGGTCATCTGTTGCGACAATGTTCATGAGCGACGAACTGAGGCGCTTGAGAGCTTCGGGTTCGACCGTGTCGCCGCGGATTGGCAGAGCGTTGTTTCAGATCCCGAGGTTGACGTGGTCTATGTCACCGCACCGAACATGCTGCACGAACCCTTGGCGATCGCAGCAGCCGAAAACAACAAGCACGTCTTCTGTGAGAAACCGGTAGGGGGCACTCCTGAGCAAACTGTGCGAATCGACACCGCCGCGACTGCTGCCGGAGTCATAACCGGCGTTGGCTACAACTACCGTTGGGCGCCGCTGGTACAGCACGCCAAAGCGCTCATCGACTCAGGGACGCTCGGCCAGATCACCAACTATCGTGGACGCTTCTTCTCGATGTACGGCAGCGACCGGCTCGGCACACTGTCATGGCGTTACCTGATCGACCAGGCCGGGTACGGGGTGTCCTCAGACATCATGAGCCACGCTGTCGACCTGGCACACATGCTCGTGGGTCCCATAACCACAGTCATGGGGACCATGGAGACGTTCATAAAACAGCGGCCTCTTCCCGCAGCCAACGGCACTCACTACGACCAGGGCAAACCAGGCGACCCAACCGGCGAGGTGACCAACGAGGACTACGCGGCAGCCATGGTCGTCTTCGAGAACGGTGCCCGCGGCACATTCGAATCGTCTCGCTCAATCGTCGGACCTGAGAGTCAAATGGCCTTCGACGTGTACGGCACCAAGGGCGCTCTGCGCTGGAACCTCGAGACGATGAACGAACTCGAGGTCTTCATCGTCGACGACGAAGGCACAGCTCCACGCGGTTACACCAAGGTCTATTCCGGAGACCGCTACCCGTATCACGGACATTTTGTGCCCGGAGACGCCAACGGCATCGGCTATGAAGACCTCAAGGTCATCGAGAACTACGAATTCTTGAGTGCAGTAGCCAGAGGTGAGCAGCATCAGCCCGGTTTCGCCAATGCCGTCGACTACGTGAGCTTTCAGGATGCCTGGTTGCGCTCGTGCGAAACCGGCACCTGGACCAAGGTGGAGCGCTTGTCGTGACACCGCCCTCCTTCAGCGCACCCGCGGCCCGAATGGAGCTGAGATGAGAACAGTTCGACTCACCACGACCCAAGCCATCGTGAAATACTTGATGGCACAGAAGATCATCATCGGTGACGAACCGAAACCGATATTCCCCGGCATGTTCGCCATCTTCGGGCACGGCAACGTCACCTGCCTGGGTACCGCCCTTGAAGAAGTCAAAGAGGACTTTCCCACCTGGAGAGGACAGAACGAACAGGGAATGGCACTGGCCGCGACTGCTTACGCCAAGGCCTCCAAACGTCGCCAAATCATGGTTGCAACTTCGTCTGTGGGTCCCGGCGCAACCAACATGGTGACAGCCGCGGCAGTCGCCATGGCCAACCGCATGCCTCTGCTCCTGCTTGCCGGCGACACCTTCCAGAGCCGTATCCCCGACCCGGTGCTTCAGCAGGTGGAGCAGTTCGGTGATCCGTCGACCACCGTCAACGACTCCTTCCGCCCGGTCGTGCGTTACTGGGATCGCATCACACACCCGGCCCAGGTGGTGCACTCGCTGCCCCACGCCCTGCACACAATGCTCGATCCGGGAGACTGCGGGCCGGCGTTCATCGGGCTGCCACAGGACATCGCCGCTGACGCCTACGACTACCCGGTGCGCTGCTTCGACGAGACGATCCACGAAATCCGCCGACCCCGACCCGACCGCTCCGAGTTGGCTCGCGCCACCGCGCTATTGAGCCAAGCCGAAAAGCCGCTGATCATCAGCGGTGGCGGTGTTCATTGGTCCGAGGCGGAAGCCGCACTCGCCGATTTCGTCGACGCTCACAACGTTCCGGTGGTGGAAACAGTGGCGGGGCGAACCTGTCTTCCCCAATCCCATCGATTGCACGCGGGGACCATCGGCGTCACCGGATGCACCTCAGCTAACGCGCTTGCCGCACAGGCCGATGTAGTGGTTGCGGTAGGCACTCGGCTGGGGGACTTCGCCACTGGCTCCTGGACCGTGTTCGCCAACGAAGCGGTCAAGATCATCGGCATCAACACGGCCCGCTTCGATGCCACCAAACACCTGGCGGTGCCGCTCGTCGCCGACGCCCGCGAGGCCCTGACCGAGCTGTCAGCCGCGCTCGGGAACTACCGATCCGCTGAGTCTTGGTCCGCCACCTGCGCCTCCGAAGCCGCCCAATACCACGCCTACATCGACAAGCTGGCAGCACCTGACGTTCCCTCGTCGCCGGTCGAATCACAGACGCTACCCACCTACGCGCAGGTGGTCGGCGTCGTCGATCGCGCAGCGGACGAACGCACCTATGCGCTCACCGCCGCCGGCGGATTTCCCGGCGAGCTCGTCAACGGCTGGCGCTCTAACACCGTGCATTCATTCGACGCCGAATACGGCTATTCATGCATGGGCTACGAGATCTCGGGGGGCTGGGGGGCGAAGATGGCACTGCCGGACCGCGATGTCGTGGTCTTCGTTGGTGACGGCTCCTACATGATGATGAACAGCGACCTGTACAGCTCTGTGCTATCGGGCCACAAGCTCATTGTCATCGTCTGCGACAACGGCGGATTCGCCGTGATCAACCGGCTTCAAACCAACCAGGGCGGCGTTCCGTTCAACAACCTCATCGCCGATTCCAAGATCGCGGAGGAGGTACGCGTCGATTTCGCGGCCCACGCCGCGGCCATGGGTGCCGAATCTGAGACCGTCTCCACGGTCGCCGAACTGACCGAGGCTTTCGAACGGGCCCGAGCTGCCGACCGAAGCTACGTGATCGCGTTGCAGACTTCGGCCTACGACTGGACCGAAGGCGGTGCCTGGTGGGAAGTCGGAGTGCCGGAAGTCTCGAACCGTCAAGCAATCCGGGACGCCAGAGCTGAACTTGACGAAGGCAAAGCTGCACAGAGAGTGGGCTGGTGATGGCGCAGCGTTTCGCTGGGAAGGTTGCGCTGGTCACGGGTTCAACTCAAGGGGTCGGAGCCGCCTTGTCGGAGCTGATGGCCGACGAGGGACTCGCCGGCGCAGTGGTCACTGGTCGCAACGCAGAACGGGGATCGGCCGTGCAGGCAGCGCTCGAAGCCAAGGGTTGCCCAGCCATTTTCGTGTCTGCGGACCTGGCGGACGCGGAGCAGGTCGATGCGCTCATCAGGGCTGCCGACAAACGCTTCGGGCGAATCGACCATTTGGCCAACTGCGGTGCGCTTACTGACCGCGGCAACCTTTGGGACACCAGCGTCGAGTTGTTCGACTCGATGATGGCGGTCAACGCACGCGCGCCGTTCCAACTGATTCAGGGAGTAGCCCGGATTGCCAGACGCAACGGTACGGCAGCATCGGTAGTCAACGTCGGCAGCACATCAGGCCACGGCGGTCAGCCTTTCATCACCGCCTATTGCATCTCCAAGGGCGCCTTGATGACCATGACCAAGAACCTGGCTTACCAGCTGATGCGGCACGGTATTCGGGTGGTCACGGTCAACCCGGGTTGGATGGACACGCCCGGCGAAGACGCGACCCAACGCAAACACCACGGTGCCACCGACGGCTGGCTCGAAGCTGCTTCGGCAACGAGACCCTGGGGACGGTTGGTGTCGATCAACGAGCTCGTCAACACCATGGCCTTTGTGCTCAGCGACGAGGCCGGGTTGATGAGCGGAACCATCATCGACCTCGACCAATCCGTGCAGGGAGCGGGAGACCCGCCGGTACCCCCCGCCGAGCTCGGCCCATGATCGCATTCTTCACGACGCACGCGAAGCCCCGGATCCGGGACCGGCGATGACCGCCGTATTACGCGACTACAGCCTGGCTGGTCCCGAAAACCAGCGAGCCTGCGAGAAAGGACTCGCCAGCGCTCCATGGTGGACACCGCCCATCGACGAGGATCGGCTCACCGAGCTGATGGCGCGAAGCAATGCTCGTGCCGCACGCGACACCGCGCTGTGGCTCGGCGGGATTGTCGCCTTGGCGGTCGTGATCGTGCTCAGCTGGTTCTCTTGGTATTCGCTGCCGCTGCTGTTCGTGTACGGAGCCCTCTACGGCGGAGCTGCTGACTCTCGTTGGCACGAATGCGGCCATGGGACTGCCTTCCGTTCCACGGTCGCCAACAACGTCATCTACTACATTGCTTCGTTCATGCTCTGGCGCGAACCGACCATGTGGCGCTGGTCGCACTACCGCCATCACAGCGACACCATCATCGTGGGACGGGACGCTGAGATCATCTTTCCGCGCCCACCCAACGTGCGTTCACTCCCGCTCACGTTCTCCCATGTCGTCAACGGTCCCAAGATGCTGTGGCGCTTGCTTCAACACGCAGCGGGTCGCATTGATCCCGACGCCGCCGATTTCATTCCGGTTTCCGAACATCGAAGGTTGATTCTCGAGGACCGGATATTCGCGGTGATTCTCGCCGCGGCCGTCGCTGGGTCACTCATCTTGTGGCACCCGTTGCCCGTGCTGTTGGTCGGGCTACCAACGATCTATGGTGCCTGGTTGGTCGTGTTTTTCGGGATCACCCAACATGCCGGTCTGCAAGAAGATGTGCTCGATCATCGCCTGAATACCCGCACGGTTTACATGAACCCGCTGTTCAGGTTTCTTTACTCGAACATGAACTATCACATTGAGCATCACCTCTTCCCGGGTGTGCCTTACCACGCGCTGCCCGCGCTTCACGAGGAGCTGAAGGACTCACTGCCACCGGCTCTGCCCAACACCCGGGCCGCTTACCGGGAATTGCTCGGGGCGATGCGCCGGCAATCAAAGGACGCCACCTGGGAGGTACCCGATCGGGGTATTCCCGATGTCCCGAATGCCGGGCTGAGCCTGGTCGATCACGGCCCGATTGTTCCCGACGAACAGCAGACGGCCACAGCGTCCGCCGGCTCCGGCCCTGCCGATCTCGGAGCGGTGAACGAGATCGCGGTGGGGAGGGCGCGCCGCTGCGATATCGGCGAACGAACCTACGCTCTGTATCGGCTCAACGAGTCCGAGGTTGCAGTCAGCGACGGGCTGTGCACCCACGCTGCCGCGCATCTGGCCGAGGGTTTGATCCTTGACGGGGCAATCGAGTGTCCCAAGCACAACGGCCGGTTTGATCTGCGTACCGGCGAACCGTTGCGCAGACCAGCCAAAGACCCGCTGAATATCTATCCCTGCGAGGTTGTGGGAGGGCGGATAGTGGCGGACCTGTCCACCGCCGAGGCACCAAGCACCCAGAGTGCGAGCGACAATAAGGAGACGTCGTGAACGATGTGCGAGTCGGAGTATTGGGTGTCGGCCGGATAGGTCGGATGCACGCGGAGTTGATCCAACGCCGTGCCGATGGCGCCTCACTGGTCGCGGTGTACGACGTGTTCAGCGAAAGCGCACAGAGTGTCGCTGCAGAGTTCGGCGCTCGCGTGGCCGCGTCACCCGACGAGTTGATCAACGCAACCGATGTCGACGCGGTAGCAGTGTGCACACCCACCGACACCCACATCGACTTTTTGGTCGCTGCGGCGCAGGCAGGCAAACCGGCCTTCATCGAGAAGCCTCTCTCGCTGGATCTTTCTGAAGTTGATCGTGGTATCGCTGCCGCCGAAGCCACTGGAATCGCTGTGCAAATCGGTTTCAACCGCCGTTTCGATCCGAGCCACAAGTCGGTGCGGGACACCGTGGCCAACGGTGAGATCGGCGACGTGCAGATGGTGCGGATCACCAGCCGTGACCCCGCTCCCCCGCCTCTCTCCTATCTCGACGGATCGGGTGGGATCTTCCTGGACATGACCATCCACGACTTCGACATGGCCCGTTATGTGACCGGCAGCGAAGTGGTCGAGGTGTACGCCACGGGTGCGGTGATGGTTGATCCCGCCATCGGTGAGGCGGGGGATCTCGACACGGTGGTTGTGGTCATGACCCACGAAAACGGTGCGATAACCACCATCGACAACAGCCGTCAGGCCGTATACGGCTACGACCAGAGGGTCGAGGCGTTCGGTTCTGCCGGGATCGTGGCCTCGGACAATCCCGGCGTGACCACCACCACGAGACGGACCGCCGCAGGTTCGGCGGGTTCAACCATCCCGTATTTCTTCTTGGACCGCTACATACCCTCGTATCTGGCCGAATGGACGGATTTTGTGGCGATGGTCCGCAACGGTGCGCCCTCGCCGGTCACTTTGCACGATGGACGGGCCCCGCTCGTGATCGGGCTGGCCGCCTGGCGTTCGTTTCACGAGGGTCGCCCGGTCAAGACCAAGGAGATCACACCATGACCGCTGATTCCGCAGCGCCCGTTTCCGGGGCCAACGCGTCAGGGCCCATTCGACCCGGCGTCGGCCCGGGCCGGATCCTGGAAATCACCCCTGAGGTCGCGAACTGGACTTACCTGAGCTTCTCAGTTCTTGAACTGAGCGCGGACACTACTTTCACCGAGACCGCCGAAGACAGAGAAACCGCGATCGTGCCTCTGAGCGGATCGGGTCAAGTTCGTGCTGGTGGCGAAGTCTTCGATCTGGCCCGCTCTTCAGTTTTTGCGCAGAAACCCCACATTGTCTATTTGCCGCCCGGTGTCGAGTTCGCCATCGCCACCAGCGGTTCGTTCACTTGCGCCGTGGGATCTGCGCCTGCGGAGGGGAAGCTGCCGTTGCGGTTGATCCGGCCAGATGAGATGCGCAGCGAGATTCGCGGTGGAGGCGCAGCTCATCGTCAGGTGGTCCACGCGCTGGCGTCACCGTTGCCCGCCGAACGACTGATCCTCTATGAGGTGTACGTGCCGAGGGGAACCTGGTCGGGCTGGCCGCCCCACTGTCATGACGGGCGCGACGGATCTCCATACCTCGAGGAGGTCTACTACTTCCGGCTCGACCGACCCGAAGGTTATGCACAGCATCGGAATTGGCGTTCCGACGAAGGTTTCGACGAGACCGTGGTGATCAACGACGGAGATGTGGCCCTAGTGCCGAAGGGTTACCACACCTCGGTGGCGTGCCCCGGATCGAACATGTACTTCCTCAACTACCTGGCCGGTGAACTCGAAGGCAGCGAACGCGCCACTCCCCCGTGCTTTGCCGCCGAGCACACTTGGATCGAGAGCGACTGGACGGCGGGTGAGTGGGGTCTCCCCGTCGTCACCTCGTGAGCATCGCTTGATGAGCCTGGTTCCATGAGCCTCGACGGCATTTCGCAAAACGGCCGGTTCTGCGTGTTGGCGATCGACCATCGTGATTCATTGCGCAAGTTCTTGTCGCCCGCTGATCTCGATGCTGTTTCTGCAGATCAGCTCACCACCCTGAAAACAGATATCGTGCGCGAGCTTGCACCGATGGCCACCGGTGTGATGCTCGAACCCGAGTATTCGATCCCGCAGGTTTTAGACGCCGGAGCTCTGCCTGCAGGCATCGGTTTCGTAGCCGCTCTTGAGTCACAGGGCTACCTCGGTGAGTTGGGTTCTGCGCCCACGACTGTGCTCGATGGCTGGTCCGTCGAGGCTGCCGCGGCCAGTGGCGCGGCTGCCACCAAGCTGTTGTTGCCGTACCATCCCGACCGTGCTCTGGCCGCCGACCAGCGAGCGGTTGCCGCAGAGGTGATCGCCGAGTGCCGCCGACTCGGAATCCCGCTGGTCCTTGAACCGTTGTTTTACGATCTCGACAGTCCCAGCGACAGGCGCCGTGTCGTCATCGAAACCGCCCGCCAGTTCGCAGCAGCCGACCCTCATCTGCTGAAGCTGCCGTTCCCTGTCGATCCAACCCTTGAGCCTGACCGCAGAGTTTGGCTCGACGCCTGCGAGGAGATGAACGCGCTGATTTCCATGCCTTGGACATTGCTGTCCGGCGGCGGTGACTTCGAGTCGTTCTTCGCGCAGGTCGAGATTGCGCTCGAGGCCGGTGCGGCGGGCTGCATGGTCGGCCGCGCCCTCTGGGGCGAAGCAGCCCGCGCCTCCAGTACCGACCGCCCCTCGATCCTCACCAATCTCATTGCCCCCCGCCTCTTCCGCCTCCATTCCCTGATCTGCGACAGGTAGCGCTCACGATTCGGCATTCCGATTGGGACTATTTTATGAATTATCAGTATTTTCCAGTATAGCTTGCTCAGTCGTGTACAATGAGATTCCAAGAACAAGCGTTAGCAGAGTACGCTAGAAACAACATTGCGCTAAGGGGACGAGCGATGGCCACAAAGCACTTGCAGCACGGGCGCACCTCCGATGGCGACATGGAAGACCAAGAGCAAACTCTGACTATTGAGGATCTCAAGGCCAGCACTGGCAAAGGGCCGCGCCTGGACCCCGAGGACATCGCCAACACCTACTACAGCGACGAGGAATTCCTCGCCGCGCTCGAGGCTAGGCGCAATGAAACTCCAACCGCGTAAGCGGCCGTCCATTCCCACTCACTCCTGATCCAGCGAGGTTTCTGGCGGGTCAGGCGGCTTCGCTGGTTCCCCCGTTCGACTCCGGGTCTGTGGTCGTGGACAAACCGATCCTGAGGATGCCTTCGATGCGTGCCAGCCGCTCGCGGGTATCGCCGAGGCTGGACGCCATGTTGTTGAGACTCTCTACGACCGCATCGTGGTTGCGTTCGGCAACACGTTTGTATTCGGCGAGATCGGTCGTCGATTTCTCGCTCTCCTGCTCGATCAACCGACGGTTCTTCCCGCACTCCCGCTCGATCAACTCACGATTCTTCTCTGTCGACCGCTCGATCAACTCACGATTCTTCCCGCATTCCCGCTCGATCAACTCACGATTCCTCTCGCTCGCCTGAGTGATGAGTTGGCGGGTTTGGGTGCTTTCGCGGTGTTGGACGCGTATTGAGCTGACCATGAGTGTGGTGAGCGTCGCGAACATCACACCGAAGGCCGCGCCGAGGGTCGTCAACACCGCTGTGTCGATTCCTGTTCCCGCCATGGTTTCCATGGAGCGACCCTACACCACCACCAATTACGGCACAACTTGAAACAACATAATAAGCATTGTGAATAAGCCAACTACAATCCTGTGGCCGATATTCTGGTGCTTGACGGAGGGTCGAAAGGTAGTGTTGGCGGGCTTGCGGTCTGGGGTGACCAGAGCTGATCTTGCTTGTTGACGAGGACTGAGAACTGTGTCAGAAACACGCGTGAGTCGGATGATTCCTGTCGGCTTGTTCACGCTCGCGGCCTCGATCGGGATGGTGTTCGCGCTTCTGCATGAACTGCGCGACGCACATGATCTGAGCGGAGGTGCGATCGGCTGGATCGCCGGAGTCTCCTTTTTTGCCGCGGTTGCCTCGCAACTCCTGATCGCCCCGTTCGCAGACCGCGGCTACGCCCGCAGGGTCATGGCGCTTTCGATCCTCGGCGGCGCGATCGCCTCAATCACGTTCGCGTTGGCGTCGGAACCATGGCAGTTCGTCTTTGCCCGGATCGCTGCCGGGCTTGCCTTCGGTGCCTTCCTGCCCGCCGCGCAAGCTGTGTTCACCGCAGCCGACCCCGAGCGCGCCGGACAACACCTCGGTCGACTCGCCGGCATTCAAACCGCTGGTTTCATCATCGGCCCGGGTATCGGCGCCGGACTGGTTGCGGCCTGGGGTCTTGATGCTCCGTTCTATTGCCTTGCCGTTGCCCTCATACTGCTCATCGGTCCGGTTGCGACGATCCATGTCAACGAAGTCGTCTCTGATGAACCTCCGCTCGGGGCACTGCGAACCGCAGCCGACATGGTTTTGACAATGGCAAGGATCAGTCGTCGTCGAGAAGCCTTGGCCGCGGCGATCTTGAGCGCTGCGCTGATAATGCCGGCCGGGATGTACGAAGCGATCTGGGCAATATTCCTGCAAGACTTGGGCGCTTCAACCACATTCATTGGCATCAGCCTGGTGCTGTACGGATTGCCGTTCATGATTGCCGCGCCCATCGGCGGGCGACTTGCAGACCGCCACGGACCGATGCGGATCGCAACGTTTGCGCTGGTAATGATCATCCCACTCACCGTGGTCTACGGACATCTCACCGTGCCGTTGCTATTGATGAGCCTGGCGATGATCGAAGGCGCCGCCAACGGTCTCGGAATGCCCTCGGCCCAGACGCTCATGGCCATTTCCACCAAAGACGGGGAGCGGGCCACAGGGCAGGGACTCGCGGCTGCGACGGGGCAACTCGCCGCCGGGATGAGCGCGCTCATAGCCCCCAGGCTCTTCGAGAATTACGGACCGGAATGGACCTTCTTCTGGGTAGCTGTGGGAATCCTGGTGCTGAGCTCACTCGGGTTGGCGGTCGGGTTCAGCGGCCGCACCAGGAGACAAACCGTTCCTATTCGCACCTTTGGTTTGTTGCGAATCCGCGGCGGCGGTCGCTAAGCGGCTGGCCCGATCAACCCTCAAACAGCCCGCTCTGTCAACGCCAGACCGTTGCTGCGCATGATCTTGCGGATCTCCGAGGAGTCGAAACCCTCCAGATCGTGAACAAAATCGGTGGGTTCGGGTAGGCCCTCAGCATGCGGCCAGTCCGAGCCGAACAGCATGTGGTCTGCGCCGATCTTGCCTCGCAGGTCCAACAGATCGTCCTCGTAATAGGGCGACACCCAGACCTGTCGACAGAACACTTCAATCGGATCCTCGGCGAACATGTGCTTCTGCTGCCGATAGGTCTTGTCGAACTTCTTGAACAGCGGCTGGACCCATTCTGAGCCGGTTTCGATGGTGGCAACCCGAATATTGGTGTGCTCGCTCAACACGCCTTCGCCAATCAACGAAGCCAACGCATCGCTGATCGGTGAGTAGGTGAGCAGCGACTTGAACGCGTTTTGGCGGAACGACTCGAACTCGGTGGTCATCCCCCAGTAGTCGCTCAAGAACTCATAACCGGCGTCACCTGAGTGCATGGCGAGGGTGATGCCGTGCTGGTTCATTTTCTTCCAGAAGGGGTCATGGGCGGGGTCGCCGAGCGACCGTCGTCCACCTTTCCCGTCCGGCACCGACGACGGGCGCATGTTGACCACACGCACATCCCGTTCGATCATCCAGTCGAGTTGATCGAGAGCCCAGTCGACATCGGCGAGAGTGACGTATCCCGCGGCGAAGATCCGATTCTTGTACGAATATCCCCAGTCTTCGTGAATCCACTTGTTGAACGCCGCGAAAGCTGTCAGCACAGCTTCGGTGTCGTGGTCGAGCGAAGACTCCATCCCCACCCCGAGGGTCGGGAACAGGAAGCACGCCTCAAGATTCTGACGGTCCATAACCGACAGCCGCTTGTCGCGATCACGGTACTCATCGGGAATCGGCACAAGTTCACCGAACGCGGCAACGATGTCGTCTTTGGCTACCTTGCCTCGGAAGTAGTCGTCAAGGCAGCCCGGCCGGGCGACGGGGTCAAAGGTCGGGTTGGGAATGAACCGGTTGACTTTGCCCCCCACAAGCAAACGCTTCCGCCCGTTGATCTCGGCCCACTGCATGCACCGCTTGTGCATCTTCGGGTCGACATGGCGGATGAAGGCGTCCTCCGCCTCGTAATAGTGGTTGTCAGCGTCGAACGCCTGGAAATCAAGTGCAGCCATGAAGCCACTCTACGCACGCCGCGCAAACGGGCGAAAGTTGACGCTCACGCGCTACAGGTCGTAGATCGCGGCCGCGTTGTCGTGGAGGATCTTCTGCAGCGTGGCGTCATCAAGCGAGGACAATGCGCCGGTGGCGTAGTCACGGGGATACTGCGCCGGTGTGGCTGGACCCGGGAACTGGCAGGTCGGGTGGGGATAATCGGTCTCGTACAAGATGTTGTCCGGATAGTTCTCAATCGCGAACCTGGCCGAAGCCTGCTCAAACCAGAAGCAACCGTAGATCTGTCGCCTGAAATACTCGCTTGGCAACATGTCGTATTCGGGGTGCTCCACCGTCACCCCGCCGTTGCGCCACTGCCAGTCAAAGGACTCAAGCGCACCCGGGATCCAGCCGGCCCCGCTTTCCACCGAGACCAGCGTCAGTTCGGGGAAGCGATGGCACACACCGCCGAAGATCAGGTCCGCGATGCAGCGCATGTTGTCGAGAAAGATCAACGACGACACCTTGGCGAAGTTGGTCATCCAGCCCATATCGGCTGTGTCTTGGAGTTGCGTGCCCATTGATCCGCCACCCACATGAAAGCTCACCGAGACTCCCGCTTCTTGGGCGACCGACCAAATCGGGTCCCAGTGCCTCGAAGCCAGCGCCGGCATTCCATGGTCTTGGGGTTGGTTGCAGAAGTTGATGGCGCGGTGGCCTGCCTCCACACAACGGGTGATCTCGGCGACCGCGAAGTCGATGTCCCAAAACGGCACCGCAGTCACGCCGACAAGCCGGTCACGGTCAGCAGCGGTCCAGTCGGTCACCCAATCGTTGAAGGCGCGTACGCATTCCTTGACCACCTCCGGTTCGCCCATCTTCATGAAGTAGGCGTTGCCGAAACCGCCGACATTGGGGTAGAGGACCTGGGCGCGTATGCCTTGATCGTCCATGAACTTGAGCCGTTCACCGCTGTCGTACATCGACGGATGGATCTCTTCAAAGGTGTTGGGCACCTTCAAGGGCATGAGACCGTCGAAGCCCGCCATCGAATAGAAGCCGGGCTGCCCCAAGCGGTTTCCGTCACACATCCAGACGTCCTGCCCATTGATGCGTTCGACATGGGGGACCTTGTCGTGCATGTACGCCGGGGTTCGCGCCGTCCACACATCGGGCGGTTCGGTCACATGGGTATCGACGTCGATGACATCGAACCGTTCGAAGAGATCTGCAGTGCTCACAGCTACAAGACTCGCGCCACCGCGGCCCCTAACGCCATTTAAGCGCAAATCAGTCCCAAAAGGGACTCGGGTCCGGTTAGCTGTTGGTGCCAACCGGACCCTGTTTTCCCTGGAGGGGGACGGGAATGAAGTTCCCGAGTCTGAAGCATCCGGCCCTGCGCCCAGATGACCTCGAACCCAGACACAACATTAGTACAAAATCCTCACCTTGTTCAACATTTAAGCAAAGAAACCGCAATGAAAAAGTAAAGAACTGGGGAAAACTACACCTTGGTTTCATTGAAACATCATGAAACTTATCTAACTGTTCCGCCGACCAACACCGAAAATACTTCACTCGCGTTTCGATAGTCGTCACACAATGCAGCTTCGCCCCCATCGTCGGGGGCCTGAGTGTTGGGCCTATGTGTCGAAGAACTCGCCGGCGTTCACCAACATGCGCTGCCCGGTGATCATCCGTGCCCGATCCGAAGCGAAGAACACCGCCGCTTCGGCCACATCCGCGTCCGTGGGCATCACCCGCAGCGCCATGCCCTGCGCGATTTCGTCTCGTACCTCTTCTGCGGTGATACCCCTTTCAGACGCTTGCCACTCGCAGTACATCTGTACGTTGGGCCCCCACATCCAGGTGGGAATGACGGTGTTCACACGGATGCCTTGCGGGCCGAGTTCCGAGGCCATATTTCGAGCCATAGCGAGCAACGCGGACTTGGCGGCCGCGTAGGCGAACTGCGGGATTGCAGGCACCGGCTTGAGCGACGCTTGCGAACCGATCAGCACGACCGAGCCACCGTTCTCATTCGCCGCGAGTGCCGACGTGACCGAGCGGACCACATTGACAGCACCCAGCGCGTTGATCTCAAGAACCGTCCGCAAGCCGTCATCATCGAGGTCGGCGAACGCCCCCATCGTTGCATCCATCGCCGCAACGTTGATCACCGCGTCGAGCCTGCCGAAGCGTTCCACACCAGCGCTGACAGCAGCTTCCAGCGACTCCAGATCCATCATGTCGGCCCCGGCTACAAGTATCCGTTCACCTGTGGGGTCGAGTTCGGCCGCCGCTGCCTCCAGTCGCTCCAGATTGCGAGCGACCGCGATCACGTTGGCACCATCGCGCAGTGCCGCCGCAGCACACGACCTGCCGAGTCCGGGCCCAACCCCTACCACCATTACTGTCGAGTCTTGAAGAATCATTGTTCTGCTCCTTTACCAGAGTTGGTCGGTGTAGGTGTCGGTTCCCACGATCGTCGGCAGGAACGGCGCGGCAAATACCACTTCACCGAGACCGCTGGCCGTGAGATCGTCGGCGTAGGTATGGAATCGATCCCAGACAGCGGTCGGTTCGTCGTCGAGGAAGAAACACTGCAACTGGCGATCGGTGGGCCCTGGCGGCATGCCCAGATCCATCGGCGCATGGTCCGTGTCGCCGCTGCCAGAGTCCTGGTAGTGCCAGGACACCATGCTCGCGACCGGAGAGTCTTTCATCAACGCCGGCAGCGCCTCGTCGTCGAGATGAGCCACCAACTGCGCCTCGCTCACACCCTCCGCCGGGTCGACCGCCACCACTCCGAGTCCTTTGTAGGGGTGGTCCAAAGCCAACTCGATCGGGACAGGATCATCGTCGCGATAGTGGTAACCAGGGCGTTCCAACAGCACGGTGTGCGCATGAACCCGGTTAGGAAAGCCCCGGTTGTTGCTGTAGAGCCACACCACCTGATCCGCGCCCCAGGCGAAGTGTTCCACGTGGCCTCCTTCGAGAACGTAATAGATCGCCAGATAGGAACCAGCCTCAACTGGACTGGCGACCGGTGTGTCGCCGCGAGGGAAGCGCAGATCCTTCAGTTCTTTGGTCGCAACCCAACGCTTCCCCGCAAAAAGCTTCGGGCCGATCATGCAACCCGCGTAGAAATGGTCCCGTTCATACCAGCGGTTGTATTCGACTTCGTAGCCCTTTTTGGGGTCGACCATCGTGAACAACATGGAACCGACTCTGATCGGATAATCGTTCATCCCTACTCCCTTTGATCTGGGTGACTCTGTGCTTGGGTGACTCTGGCGTCGTAGTCGCGAAAGTTCCAGCAATTAGCTATCAAAAACGATCCGGCCGATCCATTCGGCAATCAACGCAGGCTTGGAAACTCCCTCAATCTCGATGGTAATCACGCGGGTGGTGTTGATCGCCGCGCCTTTCAGCTCCACTTTGCTGATCACGCTGCCGGCTCGAACTCGGCTCCCCGACATGACCGGATTCAAGAACCGCACCCGGTCACAGCCGTAGTTGATGCCCATCATCACACCGTCGAGCGGTGGGAGGTCCTGATCGATGGAGGTGGTGAGATACGTCAGCATCGACAGCGTCAAGAATCCGTGGGCAATCGTTCCGCCGAACACGGGCGTAGCGCGCTCAGGATCAACGTGGATGAACTGATGGTCGATGGTGCAATCGGCGAACTGGTTGATCTGTTCCTGGGTGATCTCAAACCAGTCGCCGTGGCCCTCATCGAAACCCTCTTTGGCTTTGAGAAGTTCGTAGGCGTTTGCTGCATTGCTCATCAGGGTCTCCCCGGTTGATTGTCTGATTCGATTGTCTTGACCGTCGTGACTCTAGAACGAACCCGCGCCGAGCAACACTTCGAGCAGCGCTAGTGCTCATATGCTCAGAGGATGACTGCTCGAGACATTGCGCCTCCCACTGGCAAACTCGGAGTGCTGACCCCTGGAATGGGTGCCGTTGCCTCCACCTTCACCGCCGGTGTGCTCGCCGCCCGGCAGAGCGGCGAGGCTCCACTAGGTTCTGTCAGCCAGATGGCTCATATCCGTCTTGGAACCCGAGACGAGAACCGCAATCCACTGATCCGGGAATTCGTGCCCTTGGCTTCCCTCGACGACATCGTTTTCGGTGGTTGGGATCCCATTTCGGCCAATGCCCTTGAGGCGGCCCGAACCTGCGGGGTTCTTGAAGAACGCGACCTTGCCCCGATTTCCGCCGAGATGGAGGGCATCATCGCCATGGAGGCGGTGTTCGACCAGAGATGGGTCAGCCGTCTCGACGGGGCGCGCGTCAAAACCGAGACCAACATGTGGGATCAGGCGATGGCACTGATGTCTGACATTGAGAACTTCCGCATTGAGAACGATTGCGAACGCTTGGTCATGGTGTGGTGTGGTTCAACCGAAGCCTTCCAAGAACCGAGCGAAGTTCACGCAACGATCGAATCGTTCGAGAACGGCCTCAAAACCAACGACGACAACATCGCCCCCAGCCAGATCTACGTGTACGCGGCATTGCAGTCCGGTGTGCCCTTTGCCAATGGAGCCCCCAACCTGTCAACCGATTTGCCCTGCATGATCGAGTTGTCCCAGCGCAATCGCGTGCCGATCGCCGGCAAGGACTTCAAGACCGGCCAGACCCTCATGAAAACCCTCATCGCCCCGGGACTCAAGGCTCGGATGCTGGGACTGAGGGGATGGTACTCCACGAACATTCTCGGCAACCGCGACGGTGAAGTACTCGACGCGCCGGAGAACTTCAGGACCAAAGAGGAGTCGAAGTTGGGGGTACTGCACACGATCCTGCAACCGGAGACCTACCCCGAGCTCTACGGAAACGTCGACCATGTGGTTCGGATCAACTACTACCCGCCGCGGGGCGACAACAAGGAGGGCTGGGACGCCATCGACATCTTCGGATGGATGGGTTATCCGATGCAGATCAAGATCGACTTCCTGTGCCGCGACTCGATCCTTGCCGCCCCTATCGTCTTGGATCTGGCTCTATTCATGGATCTCGCCGCACGCGCAGGCGAGTTCGGCGTGCAGGAATGGTTGAGTTTCTATCTCAAAGCCCCACAGGCCGCAGGCGATGTTCCGGCCGAACAGGACCTGTTCATTCAGCAGACCAAACTCAAGAACACACTGCGGGAATGGATGGGCGAACCCGCCGTCACCCACTCAGAGGCCGGCTAGTCGCCGGTTGCCAGGTCGATCTCCAGCACGCCCTCGGCCACCAGACTCTCGATCTCTGAGTCGTCGAGGCCCAACCATTCCGAAGCGATTTCGCGGGTGTGCTCGCCGAGCCCCGGAGCCGGGAAGATGTCGGGGGCATCCATGGCTGAGGCATGGAATGCGGCACCCTCGAAGATCATGTTGCCGATCGGGGGTTGATACATGCGATGCAGGTAACCGCGGGCCTCCAGGTGAGCATCCGTGGATTGCGAACTTGCGGTGTGCATGACCCCCGCGGGAACTCCCCCGGCGAGACAGACGTCGGCCACTTCCGCGTTGGACATGGTGCCGGTCCACTCCGAGATCTTCTCGTCGACGGTGGCTTCGTTGGCACGGCGCCCCTGCTCGTCGGCAAGCTCCGGACTCGCGGCCCAGGCCGGTGACCCCATCACCTCGACCAGTGCTTGCCATTCGCGGTCGTTGCGCACACAGATCGCGGCCCAGTCGTCGTTGCCGGCGCACCGGTACAGTCCCCAGGGCGAACCGTGGTCGGAATGATTGCCGCGGGGTTGCACTGAACCGGGTACCAGTGATTCCTTCGCCAGCAGATCGCCGATCGTGGACACCGCTTGTTCAACCTGGCAAACCTCCACGTGTGCTCCGCCGGTTGCGGAGTTTCGCTGTTGGCCGAGCAGGTGAGCCATCACCGCCACAGCGCAGACTCGACCCGCGAGATGATCGGGATAGATCGCTTGGTTTCCTGCTGGTTCGGGGTGGTTCTCATAGTTCCAAAGGTGAGCTAAACCGCCGGTCACCTGGGTATTCGGACCGTAACCGAACCAGTCGGCCCATAAACCCCGCGATCCCATGAGCTGACTTGAAACCATCACCACATCAGGGTTCTCAGCGGTCATCACGTCGTAGGAGAGTCCCATACTGTCCATCGTTCCGGTGGAGTTGTTCTCGATGACTACCTCGGCGTCTCGAACCATCTGTCGCAACAGCTCAAGCCCTCGCTCGGTCTTGGCATTGACACCAAGGCTGCGCTTGGAACGGTTCGACGAAGCGAACGACGGAGACATTTCCCCGCCGAGCACGGCCCGGATGAAGTCGATATAGCTGCGGCTCTCGATCTTGACGACATCGGCGCCGTACTCGCCGAACATCCGGCCGCATTCCACGCCGACCCCGCCATGCCCGAAGTCCATCACTCGCACGCCCCTCAGAGGCAGCGCTTTGCCTGTCGGGTGGTCAGCTTCTGACTGTGCCCACTCGCCGGCGATTATGGCAAGTTCCTGGTCGCGCATCTCCGGACCGGTGCCGCACCACAGCGAGGCGAACACTTCCCAGGTGTGTTCGCCGACATGGGGAGGGCGTCCCGTGGGGCCACAGCGCTCACCGTCGACCTCGAACCAACCCGAAGGCAATTTCATTGTCCGGCCATCGTCGATCGTCACGTGATCGAAGGTATTGCGGCTCTCGAAATGCGGATTGACCAGCACATCGTCGGGTTTCAAGAACGGAGTGCAGACAATCCCCCGTGCTTGGGCCTGTTCAGACACCTCGGCCATGGTCATGGTCGAGAACAGTTCGGCGTACAGGGGGTTGAGTACTGCATCTGCGATCATCAGACGTCCGATGAAAGTGTCGAGTTCGGGATCCTGGAGATAGTCGGGTTCGCCCAACCAGGAGCGGATGGCATGCCACTGGCGCGGGCTGAGCACGATCAGGCGGACGAATCCGTCCGCGCACGGAATGATCGTGTAGACGACTCCCGGTCCGGCTCGTTGCTCTGAAGACGGCTGACCGGCATCGGCCGAGCGGCTCCAGTTCGACAGCGACCAGTCCGTGATCTGGGCCACGCTCTCGTTGACCGACGCGTCGATGACCTGGCCGGCACCTGTGTTCTTGCGCTGCCAAAGAGCACACAAGATCCCGAATGCGGTGGTGAAAGAGGCGGTGTCATCTGCGATGTTCCCCGGCGGGAGGATCGGGCCTCCCTCGTGGGTGCCTGCCTTAAAGGCCATCCCACCGGTTGCTTCGAGAACCGCGTTGGGTACGTCACGGCCGGCCCAGGGACCGGTTCGGCCATAGGCCGTGATGGAAGCCACGATCAGGTGAGGGTTTTCTGCCAAGAGTTCGTCCGCGTCGAGTCGGGGATCGATGTGTGTTCCCGGCTCTGCCGAGTCGATCACCACATCGCTCGCATAAATGAGCCCATGAAGCGAATCGAGGTCGTCATCATCGGAGAAATCGACCACGGCGCTGCGCTTGCCGCAGTTGCGGAAAGTCCAGAACAACGAATGGTCACCGTCGATCGGTGCCATTCTGCGTGAGGGCGAACCACCCGGAGGTTCGATCCGGATGACGTCAGCACCCAGATCGCTCAGAATGCGGCCACAAAGTTCGCCGCGTTCAACGGTCAGGTCGACAACTTGAATCCCGGTAAGTGGACGAAGGACCACATTCCCCCCTTGAAGCTCAGCGCTGATCGTAGAGCCACCAACGGGACTTACCCAAACGATGCGTGATCAGCCGCGGGGGAGGTTGAGGATGCGCTCGGCGATGATGTTGCGCTGTATCTCGGAGGAACCGGCTGAGATCGTGCTGCCGAAAGTGGCGAAATAGCCTTCGATGAGCCCCAGATCGCTGCGCCTGCCATCGGTGATCGCCAACGACGCCGGGCCGCACCACGCGGCCGCCACCCGACCGAGATCACGCCGCAACTCGCTGGCATACATCTTCATGAGTGCCTGCTCAGGGGCGGTACCACCCTTCACGAAGCGGGCGAAACCGCGGTAACCCAGGGCTCGAGCGCACTGCGCTTCGACATAGAAGCCCACAATGTCGTCGGCTGCGAGCACCTGCTCGCGCTGGTTCAACGGCGCCATGATCTCAGGGGCCATCTCCAGCAGTTGTGCCATCGCAGACTCCACGCCCATCACCGAGTTGAGCCACACCATCGAGCGCTCATGAGCCAACGAGCCACCCGCCATCTTCCAACCGTCGTTCAGTTCGCCGACGAGGTTGGATACCGGAACGATCACGTCGTCGAGGAACACCTCGGACAGATCGGGATATTCGGGATGAACAATCTCCTTGAGTGGCCGGATGGTCACCCCTTCGGTGTCCAACGGCAGCAGCACAATGGAGATGCCGCGATGTTTTGGAGCATCAGGGTCAGTGCGACAGAACAAGAAGCAGAAATCGGCGTAACCAGCCCCCGAGGTCCAGACTTTCTGCCCGTTGATGACGAAACGGTCACCGTCGAGCAAAGCACGGGTCTTCAAGTTGGCCAGATCGCTTCCGGCGTCGGGTTCGCTCATCCCCAGACATGCGGTCAACTCGCCGCGCAGCAACGGCATGGCGTACGCATCGATCTGCTCTGCCGTGCCGTAGTCCACGAGCGACGGGGCGACTATTCCGAGTCCCTGGGGATTGGTGGTACGGGGCACCTCGGAGCGGTTCAGCTCCTCCAAATAGACGAGCGTCTCGATCGGCGCTGCGTTTCTTCCTCCCAGATGCGGTGGCCATCCAGGAACCAACCAGCCTCCCTCGAACATCCGCCTGGTCCAGGCTCTGGCCCAACCGGGACTATGCCCGCTTGAACGGGCGGGGTCGTCGGCCATCTCCTGATCCGATGGACGGTTGAGGTCCAACCATTGTAGAAACTCGGCTCGAAACTCCTCCACGCTCTCGTCGAATCGCAGCTTCATGACGCCACCACCGCGGAGAGACCCAACAGCTCGGCGAGTCTTGTTCGATGCCACGAAGCGGAGCCGCACAAGACATCGCCGACCTTGGCTCGCTTCAATAAGAAGTGAAGATCGTTCTCCCAGGTGTACCCGATCCCGCCATGAAGTTGCAGGCCCTCTTCGGCCAGCAGCCTCTGACAATCGCCCGACGACACTTTGGCGACATGGCTCGCCTCGCTGCGACGGGCATCGTCCTCGGCAATGGCCAGTGCCGCGAAATAGCAGATGGCATTGGCTTTCTCGACCGCCAGGTACATGTCCGCAAAACGATGTTTCAACGCTTGGAACGAGCCGATGACGCGATCGTACTGTTCACGCACCTTGGCGTACTCCAGCGTGACCTCGAAGATCCTGCGGCAGGCGCCGACCGTGTGCAGAGCCATCGCCACGACAGCTTGCTCTGCGGCCCGTGCAATTTCAGTGCCCGCATCCCCCGCAGACAGCACCGTGGCCGGCGCCGCGTCAAACCTCACGTCCGCCAAACCAAGTGCCGGATCAATGACCGGCGGTGTGGTTGCCTCGGCATCGGCTCTCTTGACCAGAAACGCCCCGAGGTGGTGGCTTTGCTCACTGCCCGGTAGACGGGCCACAACAACGAACGAGTCGACTTCAGAACCGGCGAGCACAGCTGTCTTTTCTCCGGTCACGGTCAGCGAGTCGCCCTCGCCAGAAGCGGTGGCGTTGATCGAACCGGGCGACCAGCGCCCGTTCTCAGCAAACGCCAGCGAACCCGTACGGGTCCCCGCGACAACATCCGCCAACAAGTCACCGATCTCTGTGCTCGGGGCGCTGCGGTGTACCTCGACAAGCAGCGGCGCGAACTGGGTGACGGTGGCGAGCAGAGGAGTCGGCGCGCTGACCCTGCCCAGTTCCTCCGCGAGGATGCCCAACTCGACAAACCCCATGCCGAGACCCCCGAACTGTTCGGGAACGCACAAAGCAGGCCAGCCAAGCTCAACCATCTGCTTCCACAGAGCACTGGCGTCATCGGTGCCCTCATAGACACCGCGAACTACCGAAGCGGGACACTCACGGGCAAGCACCGCACGAACATTGTCCCTCAGATCAATCTGGTCGTCGCTCAGTTCCAGGTCCACGGATCAACCGAGTTCGGTGCCGTAGATGCCGACGAAACTGACCATCTCGCCGGGGTAACCCCCCAAGTTGTGGGTCAACCCGAGGGTCCGGTCACCAGCGGTGATCTTGCGATCATCGGGGGCAGCGCCACGCAGTTGCAGCCAAACCTCATAGAGCATGCGGAGGCCCGATGCCCCCACCGGATGACCGAAGGACTTGAGGCCGCCGTCGGTGTTGACCGGGAGCCGCCCATCCAGCGCGAAGGCGCCGTCGAGCACATCACGATAGGCCTCACCCCGGTCGGAGAAACCAAGGTCTTCCATCAACACCAGTTCGGTCGGAGTGAAGCAGTCATGCACCTCAGCCATGGCGATCTCGGTCCTCGGATCGGTCACACCGGCCTGCGAATACGCATCGTCGGCTGCCCATTTCGACTCGTTGAGCGTGGTGTAGTCGTAGTCGGGATCGAGCGACCCGGCGCCGGTGCCGGCAACACACGAGAGAGCCTTGATGTACAACGGGTCGTCGCAATATTTGTGGGCGTCTTCGGCTCGGCACATGATCGCTCCCGCAGCTCCGTCCGCCACGCCCGCGCAGTCGAACACCGACAACCTTCCCGCTACTGCGGCCATTCGGCAGATCTGTTCCGCGGACGTCTCGCGCCGGAACTGCGCCAACGGGTTGCGGGCGCCGTTGTAGTGGTTCTTTTCGGCGATCTTGGCTACGGCGTAACGAAGATCGTCTTCATCAATGGAGTACTTGGCCGCGTAGGCGGGAAGTATCAAGCTGAACATCGCCGCCGCGGTGAGGGTTCGCTGCGTGCCGTCAGTCGGAATCGGGAATGCGTTGAGGCCCTGGTAGCCGCCGTCCTTGACTTTTTCGGCACCCAAGGTCATCGCCAGGTCATACGCTCCTGAGGCCACTGCGTAGGCGGCCTGGCGCATCGCCTCAGACCCGGTCGCGCAGTAGTTCTCCACACGGGTGATCGGCTTGCCGTGGATCTTGAGCGGGCCGCCCATGGCCAAGCCGGAGGCCGCCGACTGGGACGTTCCGAACCAGAAAGCGTCGATGTCGTCTTGGGTAACTCCCGCGGAGGCATAGGTCGCTTGTGCCCCGTCGATGATCAGGTCGTCGAGCGAGGAATCCCAATGCTCGGCGAAGGGCGTGCAGCCCACGCCGATGATCGCCACCTGGTCCTTGATTCCGCGTGATCCCATCAGTCCTCCCGTGTCGGGTCGGCACTGCGAACGGGTCGTGCTTTCCAAAAGTAGTTGTGGATCTCGTCGCTGGTGTACAACCGTCGAAAGGTCGGTTCGACCCGCTGACCAACCTCGACCTCGTGCGCGGCGACATCTGTGAGTTCCAACGGCGCCCGTCCTCCCCCATCGAAGTCGACCACCGCAAAAACCACCGGTGGACTAGGTGAATACACAAGTTTGTCGACGGTGAAACTGGCGATGGTGCCCTCTGTGTCGGCCAGCGCCACCGGTTCCATGTCGTCGACCGCGCCGCCCTTCTCGGAAACCCGCGCAGGCGGGAGGTGGATCATCTGACTGGAACGATCTCGGGTGCCGACGAACCCGAACTTCCACGCTCCACGACGGTGAGCAGCACTGGCTGAAGGGCGATTGGGTGCCGGTCGGTTGGGCGGCTCCACCGCAACCATCTGACGCCACGACAGATACTTGCCGTAGCTCACCGACCCACCCGCGGCTATCTGTGCCGAAACTGTCGAGGAGACATCGTGGTCAACGATTGCTTCGGTGGTTCGCAGCACCACGGCTTCCACGCCGTCGGCAAGCACAACAAGCATGATGACCTCGTTGGGACCTGCTGCCTCAAGCGCTGACGCGAGCATCAACGCGCAATGAGCGGTGCCGGTATTGCCGACCGTGCCTGCCAAGTCGTCGACGATCTTGTCGGTGGCGACTCCCAGCCGAGCCCGGTTGCGTTGAACGGCCCGGCTGTGCATCCCGGTCAATGCCAGGTGGTCCACATCATCGGTGCTGATACCAGCGTCCGCCAGAGCCGCGGCGAACGCTTCTTGGATCAACGGCGCATAGGCGACCTCGCCGAACCGTTCCTCCCAAACCCGCGACCGTGGTGCGCCGGGAATCCGCCAACGTTCCAGAATCTCGTCGGTAGCGACCCCAGAACCTACATACTCAGCGATCACCGTGCCCGCCGTGTCGTCGCCGACCAGCAGCGCCGCGGCACCATCGCCGCCTGCCGCTTCGTCGCTGGAAGTGGCCATGCCGTCGCGAATGTCCGACGACACGACCAGAATTGTGCCCAGCCCCGTCAGCGCCGTGCGCAACGTTCCGATACCAGAGCGAAGCGCTCCGCCCATATCGAGAGCACCCACCGACGGCGCCAGACGCAGGGCCGCATGGATGGCCGTGGCATTGGTCTTTTCGAGATATGCCGGTGTGGACGTGGCGAACCAGAGAGAGTCCACGGTGACGTCTCCGGCGTTGCGCAGAGCGTTGCGGGCAGCCTCTGCCCCCATGGTCGTGGTGTCCTCGTCGTAGGACGCTACTGAGCGCGTTCCCCGTCCTCCGCCCTTGCCGAACAGGGCCGCGATCTCTGATCGATCAAGACGGTGATGTGGAACGTGGACCCCGGCGGCGATGATGCCACGCATGCGCTCTCCTGTGGCTTAACAGCCTCGTTCAGATGTGACAGTGCGCCTCAGAGGTTATCCGTTGACACCGTGTACCCCAGCATTCGCTGTGCAACCCGGCACTATCGGCTTGTGCGGAGCTCGCTGATCCGGCGGCGGGCGATCCCGAGATCATCGGGATTGGTCACTCCGACCCACGCTTCGGCGGTCGGGATCACCACCACCTTCAACTCCGAGGACGACATGAGTTCATCGACCATCGAGGGAAGCAGAAACTCTGCTTTTTCGTCACTGCCGTGTTTGCGCATGAACCGCTCGAACCCGGCTTGGAGCTGGTCGAAGATCTGCTCTGGTAAAGCCCAGAAGTTCATGGACACGACCGCATCGGGCGCCAGCAGTCCAGGCGGATCGGTCGCAGTGATTGAACCGTCTCGTTGCCGACTGATGCCATGGGTCTCAACGAGCTCCACCAGTTCGTCTCCCTCAACCGTGCAAATGCCCCGGCTGACCTCGCCAATCTCTGGAAGGGTTCGTTCCAGACGAAACCCCCCGAGCAGTGCCTGTCCGGCCTCGAGCACGCTGGTTCGAGCGACCACAGAGTCATATGTGGAACGGCCGTAATAGTCATCGGCATTGCAAACAATGAACGGACCATCCACCTCCGCAGCCGCAGCTAGCACCGCGTGCGCGGTCCCCCACGGCTTGGCGCGCGGCGGTCCGTGCTCATCCTGACAGACGTAGCTGATTTCGAGATCCCCGTAGCGGTCACCAATATGGCGCTGCACATCGTCTTTGATGTCACTGCGGACGATCAGCACGACCCTGCCCACACCGGCGTCGACCGCGTCGCGGATCGCATAGTCAATAAAGGCCTCACCGTCGGCGCCGACTACCGCAAGCTGTTTGGTGCCGCCGAATCGCGAGCCGAGACCCGCTGCCATTACAACCAGAGAAACCATGCCCGACACGGTCAGAACGCTGCGCCGTGCGGTTCGAAGACAACCTTGATCGCCCCCGAGGAGCGGTCCCGCGCCGTGGCGAATGCCTCCGTTGCACCATCAAGGGGATACCGGTGCGAGATCAAGGCATCGCCGAGTTGGGGCATCTCCGAGAGCAGCGCCGCGGCGCTGGAAATCTCGCGTTCTCCAGCGGTTTGGCTGTACATCATCGCGGGGACAAGCGTGACCTCCGCCATGAGGATCGTCATGTCCAGTTCCACCGGATCCCAGAATGATCCGACCATGCAGACCCGTCCCCCGTATCGGCATCGCCTCACCGATTCAAGCAGCGAGGACGTGGAACCGACAGCATCGAAGACCACGTCGTAGCCGTCGCTCACCTCGACATTGGCCCCGATCGATTGCGCCGCTGTCGCCTGGTGGTCGTGGCGGGCGCTGATGTCGGCGTCGAAACCTGCTCGGCGCAAAGCCGCCGCCGTCGCCAGGCCTATCGGACCGGCTCCAATTATCCCGACCCGTTCCCCCGCCTGCATTCGCGCGCGGTTCACCGCGTGGACGGCCACAGCCAGATTCTCGACAAGCGAGGCATCGGTCACCTTGATCCCGCTGGGGAGGCGGACCAGAGCTTCTGGCGGTGCCAACAGGTATTCGCCCATGCCTCCGTCGCTGAACACGCCGATTATGTCTGCACCGGCGTCGCAGCGATGCCGTTCGCCTTCTTTGCAGTTCCCGCAGTGACCGCATGAGCGCAGCGGTTCGACAGCAACGGGGGTGCCGTCGTCGAGGTGCCCTGAGATCTCGTGACCGAGCACCCTGCCCTCGGCCATTTTGTTGTCGATCATGTGGAGGTCCGATCCGCAGATCCCTACAGCAGCGACCTTGACGCGGAACTGGTTCGGGTCTGAGGGCGTCGGCGCATCGGTCAGCGTCGGTTGCCCGTCGATGACCCGAACGACTTTCATCAGCGTTCGGCTCTCGTCGGCTCGGCTGCGATCACCAGTTCACCAATCGATCAAATCCCGCACATGATGCGTTTCGTTGATGGACCGAACCGACCGGATGCCAACAAATGCTGCCTGCACCCGGCTGATGCTGCAATAGTCAACGACCATCGCCAGTGGGTCCGGGAACTTGAGAATGGACCTGAGGAACACCATCGTGGTCATGCCGTGGCAGAAGGCGACAACCGTCTTGGACCGGTTGTTGTCGATCACATTGTTGAAACCACGCAGCACACGTTCCTCGAAGGCGTCGAGCCCGTCGCTGAAGATGGTTTCGTGGAGGTCCCCCTCAAACATCTCGGCGACGACGGGATCGTTGATGTCCATCTCCTCAGTCGGGACATAGGCTTTGTTGCGGTGATCGGACTCCTTCAGATCGTCGATCAACTCGATCTCCAGGCCGAGCATTTCAGCCAAGGGCATCGCTGTCTGGTGTGCTCGTAGCATCGTTGAGGCGACAACGTGGTCGATCCCCTCGTTCATCAAGTATTCGGCGGTTCTCTTGGCTTGCTGATGGCCGAGTTCTGACAACGGCGGATCGGCCGTCTCATGTTCACCGTCAACAACGTGACGTGTCGGTCGGCCGTGTCGAACAATAATCAAATCCACGGATATGCACCCTACGGCGACAACGCTCGATCAACGAACTCAGACCGACAATCCGGCGGCTTCCGATAGCGGCCGTCAAGGCGCTCAGGGCCAGCCGGCACCGGGGACCTCCACCCGAACTGTCTCGATTCGGCCCTGACTTGTGCCGCCTACACGGTCCGGATGAGAATCGGGGGCTGTCACCAGAAACAGCGTGCGTCCGTCTTCGCCACCCAACATGCAGGCAAAACAACTCAACTCAGTCTCCACTCGATGAGTGATCTCGCCCCCCTCAAGTACCCGCAAGGCTGCCTTGCCGATCGCATCAGCGAACCAGATCCCGTCTTCCGCGTCGTAGCAGCAGCCATCGGGGGCAGTTCCGTGCACCTCCGCCCACACTCTCCGGTTCGAGAGACGTCCAGCTTCGCCGATGTCGAACGCCTGGAACTCCCCGCCGAAACTCTCACCCACGATGAACGTGCTCTGATCGGGAGTGATGACCGACCCGTTGGGGAACTTCAGGTCAGCCGCCGCGGCTTCCACCGTGCCATCGGGTTGAACCAAAGCCAGCGTGGCCGGGACAAGCTCGAGCCCGGCGTGGAGATCAGCGCCGAAATTGCCCACGTAGGCGCGGCCTTCGGCGTCCACGACCATGTCATTGCAGTGGAAGGTGGCCACTTCGGACAGATCGGCGTGCTCGCGCAATTCGGTGCCGTCGTAGCGAAGCAGTTTCCGGTCCAGCATCGACACCAGCAACAGATCACCGTTTGGGAGCCAGCCCAAGCCCGATGGTTGCCCCGACATCTCCAGCACGACCTCAACCGAACCGTCAAGTGAGACCGCCTTCACAGCATGTTGATAGAAATCCGAGAACCACAAGCGGCCGTCGTGCCACCGAGGGCCCTCACCAAAATCAATTCCTCCAACCAACGGTTCTGGACGCTCAAGTATCTCCATCCCGGAACCATAGCCCCGTTGGTGTTCGACTCAAGGACCGGGCTTTTGGCTTCAGAAGACGGGAGACACGTGGCGTCAGAACACGGGAGACACGCCCAGGCCGGGGGATTGGGGAAGGTGCAGTCTGCCGCCTTCGAGGTTGAGGCGGGGGGCCGTGTCTTCGGCGAGCAGGGTTGAGGTGGCCAAGCCGTGAGCCACTTCCGGCAGGACGGCCGCGGCGAAATGGGCTGCGTGGGCTACTCCTACGGCGCTGTCGATCATGGAGGTGACCACTGCTCCGGCGCCGGTCTCTTCGGCCATGGCTAAGGCGGCCATGGCCAGGTCAGACCCGCCGAGAGCTTGTGGCTTCACGATCACGACTCTGATCGCATCTGTTTTCAGCGCCGCGGCTATATCGCCGACCGTTACAGCCGACTCGTCGACGGCCACTGGGACCACACCTGCAGCACCGACTACGGCTATGCCGTCGATACCAGCTGTGGGTTCTTCACAAAAGGTGATGTCGTAGTCAGCCATCCTTCGCAACGTGTCAACCGCAGTTTCGATATCCCAGCCGCCGTTGGCATCAAGCCGGAGTTCGATGTCGTCGCCTATCGCTGATCGCGTGGCCGCCACTCGGGCCACGTCAGTATTCGAGTCTGTGGCGGCGACCTTCAGTTTGACGGCGGAGATTCCTTCACTTGCCAGTTCCGCCGCAGCTGCAGCCACTCGTTCTGGTTGGAGGTCCGAGATCAACCCGTTGACCGATACCGAGTGAGGCAACGCCTCCCGTGGCACGGAGCCGAATCGACCGTTGAGAAGCGAGCCAAGACTCACCCCGTCACTCTGAGCAGCCAAATCAAGGGACGCTCCGGCTATCGCTGCACGGGCGTGGGGATGAGTTTCAAGTTCAGCGAGAATCTCCGTCAAACGAGGGTCGTCGACACTGTCGCACTCGCTCAACCGCGGGGCAACCGACTCCAGCCCTCTCCTGCAGTCATCACAAGATTCTCGCGACCAACCGGGTAACGGGGCTGCCTCTCCCCAGCCGACATGTACGCCGTCACTGATCGCAAACAGCACCCCGTCTCGGTACTCGTGAACTCCGTGCGCGGTGACCAACGGCGATGCCAGCGCAAGCCGGTAGTCGCGCAGTTCGGTGGTCAGGCCCATGGTCAATCCAAGCCCATCTGGCGACGGATCACCGCCGCGACCGCGTCGGGTTGCTCTAGATGTGCAGCGTGGCCTGCGTCGTCGATCACAGCGATCTCAGCTCGCGGCATTCGCGCAGCCAGTTCGACGGAGATCTGCGCGTATTTCGGGTCTTCGACGCCAGTGACGAACACCGTGGGAACGGCGCATGACCTGAGTTCGTCGTGCAACGGTGCCATCGATCCGGTGCCCGCGGCACCCAAGCTCCGAACCAACCCCACCGCCGAGTTGCGCAACCGCTGCGCCCTCGCCGCTGCCAGAAAGTCCTCCGCGAGACGTGCCTGTGTGGCAAACAGCGGATTCGCCATCCAGTTGTCGACGAACTGCTCGAGGCCATCACGCTCAATGCTCTTGGCCAACGCTGCGTCGGACTGTCGACGAGCAGCTCTTTCGGCTTCTGTGGCCAAACCCGCCGAAGCGCCGATGAGCGTGAGCGAGCGCAGCAGCTCCAGACGTCGGCAAGCAAGTGTCAGCGCTACCCTGCCGCCCATCGAATAGCCGACCAGATGAAACGGGACGCTCCCATAACTCTCGCCAATTGCTGCGATATGTGCAGCCATCGCATCGACCGAATAGCTCGCTTCGTCAAGCGGACAACTGCTGCGACCATGACCGACCAGGTCGGGGGCAACTACCTCCGCTTCAGGCTCCAGCCGTTGAGCCAAGCCCTCCATCGTGGTGCCATCCCCCGTGAAGCCATGCAGCAGAACCACAGTCGGTCCGCTCCCACGGCGCTCGACATGGAGATCCACCCCCTGAGAGACCGTCACTGTGTTCACTGAAATAGCGTTCACGCGTAGCCCATTTCACGAGATGGCAGCGTTGACGGCGCTAGCGATCGCTTGGTGTTGAGCCAGGTCGGCGTCGGGATCTACCGGAACCAGTAAAACGTCCACACCGGGCGTATTTCGCTCGCAGCTTGAGCGGAGCGCTTCGGCGAGTTCGGACTCTGAGGTCACCTCGCTGATGCGGACCCCGCCGACACCGCTGAAGTCGGCCAGGTTCAGTTCGTGGGGAGTCCGAAAGAGCGTCTCGAAGTCCACTTCCCGGCCGCGAGACGCAATCGGAAGCGCCGCGAAGATACCTCCGCCGTTGTTGTCAACGCACACGACCGTCAGATGCAGGCCACAGCGAGCCGCGCTGAAGAGGGCGCCGAGATCGTGCAGCAGGGCAAGATCGCCTATGTAGAGCGCGACGGGACCGTCGTGTTGTGATGCCAAGCCCAACGCAGTCGAGGTGATGCCGTCGATGCCGCTGGCCCCGCGGTTACCGACGAAATCAATACGAGGACCATCGGTGGCCACAAACGAGTCGAGCTCGCGTACTGGCATTGAGTTGGAGGCCATCAACAAAGTCCCGGAGGGGACCGTCTCGGTCAGAACCGACGTGACCAGAGCGCTGAGCAACGGACCTCGCCCGAGCTCCTCGGTTATGACTCGGCCGGCGACCAGATCCAGTTCCTTCCAGCGGTCACACCAAGCCGACTCTTGGCGCACCGCGGCCCCAACCGCCGACAGCACCGCGACCGGGTCCGCCGCCACATGACGCGTGACAATGAACGAGGGGTCTTGCCAGCGATTTGCGGGGTCGATCAGGAGCACATGGGTGGGCCGGTGAGCTTCAAGCCACAACCGCAGGGGTTTGGTGGTCGGGGTTCCTCCGAGCCGAATTACCACGTCAGGGCACAGTTCCTCGACAACTCCGGCGTGGCGAAGTATGTGATCTGCGTTGGCAATCACGGTCGCGGGCGAATCGCCACGGGCGCGACGGGTACCCGCGATCGGTTCGCCGATAACAGGCCACGCGGTGGCAGCGCTCAACGCCAGCGCCGCTGACACGACTTCATTCTGGGCTTCGACTCCCCTGGCGGCATCGGGGCCCACGATGATCACGCCACGTTCGTAAGACACCAGATCTGCCAGCGGGTTGCTTTCGCCGGGCGCGTTGCTGTTGCCGGGCGTAGCCGGAGCCCTTACGTTGCCTTTGCCGGGCGTAGCCGGAGCCCTCCAGGCGCTTTCGCCGGGCGCGGTGCTAGCGCCGGGCGTAGCCGGAGCTGGTGCGTCGACTACGGGAACTGCAGCGATTGGTTCCAACGGTTCGCGCAGGGGCCAGTTGAGATGGACCGGCCCGGGGTCGATCCCGGTCGCAGAGACCACCGCACGATGGGCGATGAGTCGGCCCTGAGTCGGAGTCCACTCACCAGCGACCGCCAGATCGGCTGCCCACCGGGTAGCTGCACCATAAATCTTGACTTGGTCGATGGTTTGGGGGGAACCCCAGTCTCGCAACTCAGGGGGGCGATCAGCGGTACAGACGATCATCGGCACGCCCGCGTGGTGCGCTTCGATGACCGCCGGAAGGTAATTCGCCGCCGCGGTACCCGAGGTACTCACCAGCACCGACGGCCGACCCGTGCGGCGGGCTTGGCCGAGCGCAAAGAACCCTGCTGATCGTTCGTCGAGTTGAATCCAAGTGCGGAGTCTGGGTTGGGCATGCAAAGTAAGAGCCAATGGCGTCGACCTCGAGCCGGGGCTGATCACCACATCGGTCACCCCCTGCTCAACCAGCCCCGCAGCAAACGAAGCGACCGTGTCGTAGACGAGATCAGAAACCACTTGACGCTTCCATCACATCAAGCAGGGCGCGGAGCTTCACACCCGTTTCGGCCAACTCGTCGGCCGAAACCGACTCGGCGACCACCCCTGCACCCGAGAACAACACCGCCGCCGAACCGCTCACCAAGGCGGATCTCAGAGCCACGCACAACTCTCCGTTGCCATCGAGATCACACCAGCCGACCGGTGCCGCGTACCAACCTCGATCAAACCCTTCGCGCGCAAGGATCCAGTCAACTGCTGTCTCGGTCGGGGTGCCCGCAACCGCAGGCGTGGGGTGCAGCACACTGGCGACGCGCAGCACATCCATATCACTTACACCACCCGTTCTTCGCTGAACCTGCGCGGTGATCGGAGTGCGAAGGTGCAGCACCCGGGCCAAGCGCATGACCTCAGGTTCGGGGTGAAATTTGCCCTGTAGCCCAAGCACTTCGAGTCTTCCGATGATGTCGTCAACAACAAACTGATGCTCGGCCCTTGTCTTGGGCGAACTCATCAACTCAGCGACCAGACTCTCATCGGTCTGTGCTATCGCGCCGGTGCTGACCGTGCCGGCGACCGCTTCAGTCCGGACTGCAGGGCCATCAAGCGCGACGAGCTGCTCAGGACTGGCACCGAGAAACTGTCGGTCACCGACCGCAATGGAGAACACCGCGCAGTTCTGGTAGCGATGCCGAAGCCGATGCAACACATCAATGGGGTCGACGATGTCTTCTTCGTGGATCCGCGCCAGCACCACTTTGCGAAACTCATCGTCAGCGATCGCATCAGCCGCATCGTCGACAAGGCTCAGGTAGCGCTGATCATCGGCAACTACGTCACCCGAGGTCACTTCAAAGGGGCCGGTCAGCGGCTCGGGCAAATCAGCTGCGAAGACATCAAGGCGCTCATCGAGGGCGGTGGTGACTCGCGTCTCGTCTTCACCGTCGCCCACTTTGGCGGCTGCCAACAGCCAAGTGCCGTCGGGGCGATCAACAACCGTGATCTTTGGGAGCACCCAACGGGCGTCAGGGAAACCAGCCCAATCAGGGCTGGCGGTTCGCCCCTCGAGGGGCAACTCTACGGACTGTTCCGCGCACGTAAACGAGAATCCGCCGACGAGGACCGGCGCGGGAGCATCTCTGGGTCCGACTCGTTGGGTTCGCACCGCGAGCGCTGCCCGCGCAGCCGAGGCTGCCGAGAAGCGTCCGTCACCAACGGGGGCAATGGTTTCGACCGCACCGAGACCTACCAAAGAGAGATCGAAATCCGGGCGAATCCAGAGAGTCCGATGATGTTCAGATGACGCAGCGAACACCGCGACGGGATCGAGCCGTTCGGCCAATCG
Organism: Acidimicrobiaceae bacterium; assembly: GCA_009845995.1. GTDB lineage: Bacteria > Actinomycetota > Acidimicrobiia > Acidimicrobiales > Aldehydirespiratoraceae > VXYK01. The sequence goes on from VXYK01000013.1 coordinate 49,877, forward strand.
CCTGCCAACAACGATGGTGCCCCCACCAATGGCAGCGTCGTCGCTGAGGCGGGCGAGGGCGCGGCTTACCAGCGTTTGCTCGAAGTGGCGGGCAACGAGTCCGGAAACGACAGGGACGAGACGTGCCAGCAACCCCACGAGTTCGTCGCGATCACCACCCTGGTGATCTGAGTGACGCTTGAACAGTTCGATCGAGTCGTCGACGACGTCTTCTACGTGAGTGGCGTGGCGCATTGCCAGGGCCGTCAATTCTTCGAAACTCACGCCTGAGGCAACCAGGGTGCGGGCGGCGGCGAGCATCTCGACTGCGTCGGGTGAGAAGCGTTGCTCAGCACCCTCACCGGTGGGCGTGATCAAACCGGCTCCGACCACGATGTCGATCATGAACTCGGGGATTTCTGCTCGTCGCGCCAGTTCGGTCCGGTCCAGGTCGGGGTCCGCGGCGTTGCGGTTTGCCAGATCGGCAAGAAGTCCAGAAGCATCACCGGTGGACAGTTCCTTGATCTGGGCCAGCGTGAAACCGCGGTCGGAGAGGTCGTGTATTTGCCGCAGGCGAGTCAGGTGGGAGTCGTTGTATACGGCGATGCGGCCCTGCCGCGCCGGTGGTGCGAGTAGTTTGCGGCGCTGGTAGTAGCGGATCGTGTCGACACCGACATTGCCAGCTTCAGCCAGCTCTTCAACTCGGTAGTTCACATCGACTCTCGGGGTTGTCCAACAAGGCGAGTCAATTATAAGAGTGTTTACTCGCTGAGTCTCTACTCCAAAGTTTGTTGTTCGTGCTGAACCCCCTGTTACCAGCCGATGCGGTGGCGGAATGATCGAGCTCCCTCGCATCGGGCACCCAGTTGTTCTGCACGGGCGATCAGGGCACGGTCTGACGACACGATGGTCACCGCGTTGTCGCCTCCGCTGTCGGATTCGCCGCAGTTGAGCTCCGTGAGAAGCGCAATGATCTCATCGTCGGCAGCATCAGGATCTGAACGTCCCGCGTAGCGCAACTCAACATTGCCCCGTGTGCCAGCGTGCAGGCCGGGAGCGGGGCGGCCATCAGCGACCACGACTACCCACTCTTCCAAGTCAGCGGCCACCAGCGCGTCGACGAGCTGAGCCAGCGCGCGGTCACGGTCCTTCCACCAGCCATCGGGCTTGGATCCGACCACATTCATGGCATCAACCACGATCATTCCCCAACCGTGTCACACAGCGTGCGTACCATCGACTCCTGATGCCGATTACTCTCGAAATCACCGGTTACGGAGAACCGGCGCACGCGGCGCTCGCAAACACCGTCGAGCGCTACAAGCGCGAAGACCCTCTGAGTCCGGTGAGTGTCATCGTGTGGTCCAACTACATGGGGATCGCCGCTCGTCGTGGACTCGGGCAGCGCCGCGGCGTAGCAGCAGTCAACTTCCTTACGCCCTACAGGCTCGCCGAACTGCTCGGATCTGCCGCGGTGGCCGCCACGGGTAGACGGCCGATCTCAACCCCGGTTCTGGCGGGCGCCGTGCGCGCGGCGCTCAGCGATGCACCGGGCCGTTTCGAGGGAGTTCACACCCACCCGGCAACCGAACGGTCGCTGGTCAGAGCTCACCGGACCCTTTCAGAACTGCCGGCAGACACGCTGCGCAAGATCTCCGGTGCATCACACCGCACCGCTGATGTGGTTCGCGTGTACCACGCCGTCAATCGCAGAATCGAAGCCGACTATTCCAACGAGCAGGATCTGGTCGACGCTGCGATCGACACAATCGCCAGCGGAACTCCGATTCCTGCCGAGCTGGGACGACCCATTCTCTTCCTTCCGCAGCGAACCGGCAACAACCAGATCCGCCTGCTGCGCGCCCTCGGCCGGCACAGGGGATTACACATCATCGCCGCAGTCTCAGGCGTTGCCGACGCCGACGCCACAACACAGCTCACCGTCGAACAACTTGGGGCTGAGTGGTCGCCGCCACCATCGGTCACAGCGCCTGTCGCCGACCGGGCGCTCAGCGTTTCGGACGCCGACGAAGAAGTGCGCCATGCAGTGCGCAGCATCGTGGACGCATCACTCGAGGGAATCCCCTTCAACCGTTGCGCGGTGCTGTACGGCAGTCACGACCCCTACGCCCGGATGATCGCGGACGCTTTCGACGCAGCAAGAATCGAATGGTTCGGAAAATCTGTGCAATCCACCGAATCTTCGCTGTTGGGTCGAGCACTGCTCGGCATGCTCGGGTTGATCGATCACGACTTTTCTCGGCACGACGTCTGTGCATGGTTGGCGAGTGCGCCGGTGCGACGCACCGACAAAAGACCTGTTCCGGCGGCTGCTTGGGAAAGGGCCACACGGGCGGCCGGCATCGTGTCGGGGCTCGATCAGTGGATCAGTCGCCTGGCCCGCTTGGTCGACGACTTGAACGCAGATGCTCAACTCTTCGAGCACGACGAAGAGCAAGAGTGGCGCGTTCGCCGCTTGCGCAAAGAAGCCGCGCACGCCTCCGAGTTGGCTGCGTTCATCACCAAACTGGCAGCCGACCTCCATCCCGGCGACAGCCAGAGATCATGGTCGGGCATCGCCGGCTGGTGCACCAAACTGCAGCGCACCTACTTCGGCAACGAGGCGTCCCGCGACGACTGGCCGTTACATGAGCGACGTGCGGCAGAGCGCATCGACGCCGCGATCTCCAGGATCGGCGACCTGGACGGGATCGACCCGAATCCCAGCTTGACTGCTTTCCGCCGAGCGCTGGAACTCGAACTTGCCGACGATCTGGGCGTCCAGGGAACCTTCGGTCACGGGGTGCTGATCGGCCCTCTTCATCTGGGGGTCGGACTCGAACTGGACCACGTGATCGTGCTCGGGTTGGCTGAGGGGACCACCCCTGAACGTCGCCGGGACGACCCGCTGTTGCCCGATCACATCCGCGCGGTCGCAGGACCTGCACTTCCGACCCGGGCGGAGAGCACACAGGACACGCACCGGGCCTTGCTGGCCGTAATGGCGGCTGCTGAGCACACGATGTTCACGTTTCCCCGCGGGGATCTTCGCCGGAACGCTCAGCGAGCTCCGAGCCGCTGGTTGCTCGATACGTGTGAAGCGCACGACGGTGTGCGGCCGACAGCGGACGATCTCGCCCGCAGCACCGGCGACTGGTTCGTTGAGGTGCCTTCCTTCGTGGCCGGGTTGCGCTCCATCTCGTTTCCGGCTCACAACCAGGAATATGACATGCGTGCCGTTCTTGACTGGGCCGAAGACGGCCACGACATCTCCGATTCACCACTGGTGCAGCAACGCCGAGAACTGAGCCTCGGAGCGAGTCTCATCTCGAGTCGTAATTCGAATCGCTTCACACGCTACGACGGCAATCTGCGCCAAAGCCTCAGCGCAACCGCGCTGGAGTCTCTGAAGGCGAAGGGACAAGTGACTTCTGCGAGCAGGCTCGAAATGTGGGCCAAATGTCCACACGCCTTCTTTGTGCGTCACATCCTCGGCATAAACCCTGTCGAGGATCCCGAGGAGCAGTACCGGATCAGTCCTCTGGAGTTGGGCACGCTCTTTCATCTGGCGCTGGAGCGCTGGATCGAACAGGCACGCGCCAAGGGGACACTGCCTGCCGCGTCGGAGCCATGGAGCGACGACGAGGTCGACCTCCTCATTGAGATCGGCCGGCAGGAGGCTGTCCGGCTCGAGAACCGAGGCCTCGTCGGGCGAGCGGTCTACTGGCAGCGGGACAAACAGGTCTTTCTCGACGATCTCCGCAGATTCAGCCTGTTTGACTTTGAGCAGCGCTCCGAACGCGCGACCAGCTCGATTGCTTCGGAACTCCGGTTCGGTCTGCCCATGAGCGATCAGGGACCGATCGCCATCTCGCTTCCCGACGGCCGAACGCTCAATCTACGCGGTGCCATTGATCGAGTGGATGAGGACCCAGAGGGAAATCTGCTGGTAATCGACTACAAAACGGGTTCCGCAAGGACGTTCAAGAAGCTTGACGAGGATCCGCTCAGAGGCGGCACCAGCCTCCAACTCTTGCTCTATGCCCTGGCCGCTCGGATATTGCTCGATCGCGCTGACGCGCCCACGTTCGGTTCGTACTGGTTCGTCACGCGCCGAGGCGGGTTCCGACCGCAGGGCTATTCGATAACTCCAGAACTGGAAGCCGGAGGGCTGCGCATGATCGCCGACATCATCGACTGCATCGAATCGGGGCTGTTCCCCGCGCACCCCGCACCGCCAAAATTTCGTCCTTGGGTCGACTGCTACTTCTGTGAGCCCGACGGTTTGGGCCTCTCTCATCAATACTCGGACTGGCTGCGCATGCACGGTGATCCCGAACTTCAGCCCTATCTCGAGATCAACGGAGACGACCATGACTGACGCGTCGCAAACCTCCGAGACGGTCAGCGAGCCCGATCTTGGTGGCCAACGCCTTCCTGCGGACGAAGAGCAGCGTCTTCGAACACGCAATGAAAGAACCAAGAGTCTGTTCGTCGAGGCCGGTGCCGGCACCGGCAAGACCCGCGCCCTGGTTGACCGGGTGGAGGCACTGGTTCTCGAAGACGGAGTGGCCATGGAGACGATTGCCATGATCACGTTCACCGAAAAAGCAGCTACCGAACTTCGCGACCGCATTCGTCAACGTTTCGAACGTTCCGACCATCCGCTCGCCCTAGCCGCTCTCCAACAACTCGACGGTGCAGCGGTCGGAACGCTGCATTCGTTCGCCCAACGAATCCTTGCCGAGCACCCTGTCGAAGCGGGCCTTCCCCCCGGTATCGAAGTCCTTGATGAGATCGGCTCCCAAGTCGAGTTCGAGTACCAGTGGCAGCAGTTCCTCGACGAACTCCTCGAAGACCAATCGGTGGCCCGGTCTCTGCTGTCGCTGGAAACAGCGGGCGTGAAGCTCGATCATCTCCGGTCCTTGGCTCTGCAACTTTCCGACAACTGGGACCTGATTGAAGAACGCCTCGATCTGACGCCGCCCCAACCCGAATCAATCGACACCGTTGATCTGCTCCAATGCTTCGACGAGGTGCTCGAGCTTCGCCGCTACTGCACCGATCCCTCAGACAAGCTCTTTGTCCACTTCGATCGGATTGCAGAGAATCGAGATGAACTGTCGAGCGCGTTCGACCACATTGAGGCGCTAGCGCTGGCCACCGACATGGGCCGTGAAAAAAGCGGTGCCACCAGGGCAGTCAAGCCGGGAGCAGCCGGCAGAGCAGCGAACTGGCGAATCGATGTTGAGCTGGTCAAGGTTGCGGTGAAGGATCTTGGCGAACAGTGCGACGAAGCGGTCCGGAAGGTGACAAGCGCAGCGCTGGGCTATGTCGGTGCCCGAATCGGCCGCTTTGTTCTAAACACAGTCGAAGAACGCCGCAAAACCGGACGTCTGCAGTTTCACGACCTGCTGGTGCGGGCCCGGCAACTCTTGCGCGACAAAGACGTAGGTGCCGAGGTTCGAGCCTCGCTCCACCAAAAGTTCACTCACCTCCTCCTCGACGAGTTTCAAGACACCGATCCGATCCAAATCGAGCTTGCCGTGCTGATCGCTACCACCGAGAGCGATGTGGGCGGTCGCGAATGGAACGATCTGGAGGCGGCGCCCGGTCGGTTGTTCCTCGTCGGTGACCCCAAACAGTCGATATACCGCTTCCGGCGGGCAGACATCGGTGTGTACTTGGCGGCCCGTGAACGGTTCACCGAACGCGCTGCATTGACCGTCAACTTCCGCACTGTGAATCCCATCATCAAGTGGATCAACGATGTCTTTTCTGAGCTGATCCGCTACACACCCGGCAGCCAGCCAGAGTATGTGGCTCTGTCCCCGCATCGTCTTGATGTCGACACAACGGGTCCCTCCGTGGCGATTCTGGGCGCCGAACCCATCCAAGGCGCGCTGACCGCCGCGGAACTACGCACTGCGGAGTCCGATGATGTCGCCGCGACAGTGGCAGAGGTTCTGGCAGGCAATGCTCCCTGGAAGGTCGAAGACTCCACTGGACGATGGCGGGCGGCCCGACCCAGCGACGTCTGCATTCTGTTGCCGTCTCGGATCAGCCTGGCCAGTCTTGAGCGCGCCCTGGAAGCAAACGGCGTCCCCTACCGAGCCGAAACTTCCAGTCTTGTCTACGCCACACGCGAGGTGCGTGAGCTCATGCTCACACTTCGCGCCGTCTGCGACCCAACCGACGAATTGGCCGCGGTTTCCGCTCTACGTTCCTTCGTCTACGGATGCGGAGACGACGACCTGGCCAACTGGCGTCTCGAACACAACGGCCATTTCTCCTTGCACAACCCGATGGTTGCCGACCACCGCGGCCATCCAGTCGCCGACGCGCTCTCCCATCTCGCGACGCTTCACGATGAACGTCATTGGATGACCCCGGCGGGGTTGCTCGAGCGCGTTGTCCGCGAGCGCGCGGTGCTCGAAAGCGCGGTCGCGACGGGTGCCCCGAGGGACGTCTGGCGGCGATTGCGTTTCGTGGTCGATCAGGCAAGGGCATGGGCCGATGCAGGGGGCACCGATCTTCGGGCCTACCTGGAGTGGGCGCGCCGGCAGGGGCTCGACAATGCTCGGGTTTCCGAAACGGTTCTTCCCGAGACCGATGATGACAGCGTCAGGATCATGACGATTCATGGCGCCAAGGGGTTGGAGTTTCCCATCACAGTGATGGCGGGCATGACCACCATGTTCAAGAAGCCTCAACGAGGCCCCGCGGTACATTTTCCGCCCGGCCAACCCGCTCAGTTGAAGATCTCAAGCAGGGTCACCTCCGAACGGTTCGACGAGTGGAAAGCCTTCAACGACACGATGGACGAACACGAAAGGTTGCGACTGCTCTACGTCGCGGCAACTCGCGCCCGCGACCATCTGATCGTCTGTTTGCATCGTCCCAGCGCCGGACGGAGGAGCACAACGAGCGCGACGGTGCTGGCAGAGCACGCTCTGGACTGCGAATCTGCCACTCCGTTCGTTCCCACAGGTACCGGAATCGAGCCACTCAAAAGGGCCGACCGCCGTCCGTTGCTCGACAAGGAGCAATGGGTCGCCAGACGATCCGAAGCGACCGCCGACTCAAGCCGCCGAAGGGTGGTTTCCGCTACCAGACTGGCGAAGGAAGTCAGCGAGGCCGTTGATCTTGAGCCCGGGCTCAACAAGCCTCCGCGTAATCTTGATCTGCCGCCTTGGCTCAAGGGGCGTTACGGGAGTGACTTCGGGCGCGCCGTGCACGGCGTTCTACAAGTTGTCGATCTCGCCACCGGAGCCGGACTGCGCGAAGCTTCGGCGGCCCAGGCGGCGGCTGAAGGTGTCAACAACCAACGATCCGCAGTTGAACGGGTGGCCCGCGCTGCCATCGATTCGCAGGTGGCACAACAGGCCTCGGCCACCGAGTACTGGCGCGAAGTCTGGGTGGCCGCCACTGTCGGCGATTGCCTTATGGAAGGGTTTATCGATCTCCTCTACCGCGACGGTTCCGGTCTGGTTGTCGTTGACTGGAAAACCGACCGAGTCGACGATGACGACGACATCGCCACAAAATTGGACCGTTACCGCCTGCAGGGTGCCAGCTACGTTGCCGCGTTGGAAGCTGCCACCGCGCTGACTGTCGAACGAATGGTCTTCGTCTTTCTCAGCGAGGACGGCGCGATCGAACGAGAACTCCCCAGCCTGCGTAGCGCCGTTGCCGAGGTGCAGCAGCGAACACACGAACTAGCTGAACTGTCAGGTCTCAACACCCGACATCCAGACCTGTAGTTCCTTGGGTCGGAATTATCTCCCCGGTCTCTCAGCGGCGACGGACCCGCTCACTCAGTTCTTCGGAGAGTCGCGCAATTCGAACGCCCAACTCGGTGCGCTCTGCGACATCGATCTCCCCGATGTCGAGATCGAACGCGTCCAGAACCAACTCCAGCGACGACCGGGCCAGTTCCGCGCCTGCACTGGTCAGTTCGATGAGGACGCGGCGCTTGTCGTCGGGATCAGCGATGCGTCGAACCGACCCGCGATCCTCGAGGCGACGAATGGTCTTGGTCGTTCCGCCAGTCGTTTGCACCAGTCGATCAGCAAGCTCGCCGGCGGTGAGCCGGTGGGGTGGACCCTCGATACGAAGTGCGCTCAAAAGGGTGAACTCTGAGGTGTCGAGTCCTTCGTCCAGCAGAATGTCGGACAACAGCGCTTCAAGTTGACGGCCAGTTCTGAAAGCCCATAGCAAGACTACGAAGGTTGCGCGATGTCGTTCGCCGACCATGGGCACCAGCGATTCCAGTGCGGTGCTCCATCTGTGGTCACCGGCCGACCGCGTCTTTGGGTCGCCCGCAGATGCACCCAGCGAGCCCAGTAGATCAGCGTTCAGTTCATTTGAGGTCTCATCGGACACATCCGCAGGTTAGCCAGTTTCCACCGGTCAACCCAAGGGACTCCGTGCGTCCCCAGAATAATTCAATAACTTCCCAGGAAGACTGTTGACATTACTTCCCAGGAAGGTACAATGCTTCCTAGAAAGGTTCTCAGAAAGGTTTCTGGAAAGGTTCTCAGAAAGGTTCTTAGGAAGGTACAACACGAAAATGGCCACCACAAACTCCGAGTCGACAACTGGCGTTCGCTTCGAAGACATCGACTTCACCGATGTTGGTGCTTTTGCTGAAAGGTGCCCCCACGACTGGTTCAGTTTCCTGCGGGAGAACGCCCCGGTTTGGCAGCACCCGGCAAATGAGCGGTCAGACTATGAACCGTTCTGGTGTGTGACCTCGTATGAGCACATCCAACAGGTACATCGGTCCGGCACGTTGTTCAGCCATCAGACCGGCCCGGGACGCAACGGCGCCGGCGGCATCACGATGAACGACCAGGAACCCGAGCGGGGGCCGGGTCTGCAGATGGTGATGACCGATCCGCCTGCTCACACTCGGTACCGCAAGCTCGTCAACCGAGGGTTCACCCCGAGGGTCGTGCACCGCTTGACTGATGCTTTCCGGTTGCGTACCACAACGATCCTCGATCAGGTGACACCGTTGGGGTCTTGCGATTTCGTCACAAGGGTTGCCTCCGAACTTCCGTTGATCGCCATCGCTGAGATCGTCGGTGTGCCCCAAGAAGATCGCCATCTGCTGTTCGAGTGGAGCAACCGGGCTGTCGGAGGCGCCGACGACACCGACGACGCATACGCCGCCATGTTCGAGATGGGGATCTACGCCCACGGTCTGACCGAACGCAAACGCAAAGAACCCGCCGATGACCTGTGGACCAAACTCACCGAAGCTGTGGTCACCATGGAGGACGGTTCCAGAGTCGAACTGACCGAGACCGAACGGGACCTCTTCTTCATTCTGTTGATCATCGCCGGCAACGAAACAACCCGCAACAGCATCTCCAAGGGCATGCTTGCCTTCTTCGACAACCCCGATCAGTGGCAACGCTGGTTGGAACATCCTGAGCTGGCCGACAAGATGGTCGACGAAGTTCTGCGTTTCACCAGCCCTGTCAATTTCTTTCGCCGCACCGCAACAGCGGACACCGAACTCGGCGGTCAGCGTATCGCGGCTGGTGAGAAGGTTCTGTTGTGGTATCCGTCAGGCAACCGTGACAAAGCCGAGTTCGGCCCGACCGCTGACGAGTTCGACATCGGACGTACCCCCAACCATCACATGGCTTTCGGCGCCAGCGGAGCGCACTTCTGTCTGGGCGCCAACCTCGCGAAACTAGAGATCAAGATCGTCTTTGAAGAACTCGCCAAGCGAATCCCCGACATTCGCCTGGCTGGAGACATCGAACGGCTCCGCGCCAATCTCGTCGACAGCATCAAACACATCCCCGTCGAGTACACCCCCAGCCCCGCGGTGCTCGGGTCGCCGAGCACCAACGGGCACCCACCGCTAGACGATCTTGCCAGCGTGTCCTGCCCAGTAGGGGTCTTTGAGTCGGCGCTTGTATAGCTTGCCGTTCGGGTCGCGGGGCATCTCGGTCGTGTAGTCGATGGACCGGGGCAACTTCTGCTTGGCGATCTGACCGCGAAGCCAAGCCATGATGGTCTCGGTGGTTTCGTCACTGGGTTCCCACCCAGCAGCAAGCTCGACAGTCGCTTTGATCTCCTCGCCTGTATCGGGGTTGGGGATCCCGAACACGGCCACATCGGCTACAGCTTCATGCTGCACCAGCGCGCCTTCGATTTCGGCAGGATAGATGTTGACTCCGGCGGCGATGATCATGTCATTGGCTCGGTCGTTGAGGAACAGAAACCCGTCATCGTCGAGATAGCCGATGTCGCCGACGGTGAAAAAACCCCGCAGGCGGCTCTTCTTCGTCTTCTCCTCATCACCCTTGTACTCAAAGACATTGCCCGGCATCTTCATGTAGACGGTGCCTGACTCGAACGGCGGAAGTTCGTCCCCCTGCTGGTCGACAACGATCACCTCGGCGCCCGGCCACGGCTTTCCAACCGTGCCGGGCTTGGCGAGCCATTCCTGGGGACCGACGATCGTTCCGCCGCCTTCGGTGGCTGCGTAGTACTCCCAGATCGAGTCGCCCCACCATTGGATCATCTTGCGCTTGGTCTCGATCGGACATGGCGCCGCGGCATGGACCATGCGGCGCAACGACGAGACATCGTACGCTTCTCGAACTTCATCGGGCAGTTGCAACAACCGGTTGAACATGGTCGGCACCATGTGTGAGTGGGTCACCCGGTAACGCTCGATTCGCTCCAACAGACCTTCGGGGGTCCAGCGATCCATGAGGACCACCGTGTGACCCATGTGCAACGACATGGTCGTCCAGTTGTTGACCGCAGTGTGATACGTGGGCGCCTGGGTGATCTGCACATTGTCGTCGTGGGGCATTGTGCCGAAGAGCATGAACAATCCGCCGGAGCCGGCGGAAATCTCATCGACATCTCCGTCTGCCAACGCACGCCTCACACCTTTGGGACGCCCGGTGGTGCCCGAGGTGTAGAACATGTATGAGCCGGGATACAGCTCATCGGGACGTTCGCCTGACTGACCGGAGATCAGGTCGCTGAAGGGCCTGAATCCCGCCACCGGACCCACCGAGAATCGGTTCGCTTCGGCAGTGACGCAGTCACCGAGCACGCGAACAGCCTCAGCCTCGAAACGATCAGACACGATCAGGGCCTTCGTCTCCGCGTCGTTGACGATGTAGCTGATCTCCGGCCCGACAAGATGCCAGTTGATCGTCGTTACAAAAAAGCCCCCTTGAAATGCCGCGAGGCACACCGCCACCTGCTCAAAGCTGTTGGGCAGCACGGTCGTGACCTGATCACCCCGTTGTAACCCAGCGGCTCGCAGACCATGGACAATCTTGTTGGTGAGCTCATACAACTCGCCGTAGGTCATCTGGTTGTGATCCGCGTCAACCAGAGCGAGATGTTCAGGATCTGCTTCGGCGATTTTCCAGAATCCGGTGATGTCAGTGTTGGCCATGCTGCAAATGATCCTGTCCGCGACGCAATCGCGCCAATTCGACTACTCACCTACGCTGGTGGCTACTGTGAAATCCATGGCCGACGACCGCCCTCTCGAAGAACAGATCCGCCTGACGTACCGAGGGAAGGTGGCCTGGGTGACCATTGACCGCCCCGAAGTCGGCAACGCGCTCAATCCCCCGTGCCGCGATCGCCTCCGCGACATTTTCAAAGAGCTCAACTCCAACCATCGGGCGCGGGCGGCGGTGTTGACCGCTACCGGCGACAAGCTGTTCTGCCCCGGCGCCGATCTCAGTCACAAGTACCAGAGTGATCGGGCCGACGATCTCCCCGAGCGGGTGATAGGCGACCCGCGTCAAACGATGCTCGACGGGCAATACACGCTGTTCCCTGCCATCCTCGACTGCGAGATTCCGGTTATAGCAGCAGTCAATGGGACCGCAGCGGGGATGGGAGCGCATCTCGCCCTCGCCTGCGACCTGGTGATTTGCTCTGAGAAAGCCAAGTTTGTTGAGGTTTTTGCTCGCCGAGGGCTCGTGCCTGATGCGCTTGGGCCGTGGTTGTTGCCGCGCATCATTGGAGTACGCCGCACCATGGAGCTCATGCTCTTCGCCGAGGACCTGCTTCCGGATCAGGCACTCGAATGGGGGCTTGTCAACAAGGTGGTAGGACCCGATGAATTGGAGTCAGCGGCAAGCGACTGGGCCGAGCGGCTTGCTGCTGGTCCCACCCGATCATTCGGTTTCACCAAATGGCTGGTCAACCAGAGCCTTGATAGCGACAGGGCCACAATGGCCCATAACGAAGCCCTGGCAGTGGAACTGAACACCTATACAGCGGACTCTGAAGAAGGAGTCGCCAGTTTCCGCGAACGCCGAGAACCGAAATGGAAGGGCTACTGAAACTCCACGGCCAGTCGCTCAACCCCGCGAATGGTGATGCGTTGTCTCCATACTTCCTCGCCAACAGACCAACTCTGGTACCGACTCAGCAGGCGTTCCAGAACCACCTGTCCCTCAAGCCGGGCCAGAGCCGCGCCGAGACAGTAGTGGATCCCGGACCCGAACGAGAGAAGCTGGGTGTCGCTACGAGTGATGTCGAAGCGGTCGGGATCGGCGCAAACGAACGGGTCGCGGTTCGCCGCGGCCAGCAACATGAGCGTTGTCGAACCCGTCGGAATCGTGATGTCACCGACTTCGATATCTGCGAACGTGTAACGGCCATCAACTTGGACGGGAGGGTCGTAGCGCAGCACCTCTTCCACCGCAGCCGGAATCAGGGAATGATCGTTTCGCAGCAACTGCAGCTGATCCGGGTGAGCTACCAAGGCTCTCACCATGTTGCTGAGCAACTGCGTGGTCGTCTCAAAACCAGCCGCATAGATCAACAACACGTTTGAGATCACTTCGTTCTCACTCAACCGGTCTTCTCCGTCGCTGGCCTGAATCAGACCCGTGAGCAGATCATCTTGAGGGTCGGCTCTCCGTGTCTCGATCAGATCAGAGAAGTACGCCCGGGCTTGTCGAGATGCTGCTTCTGCTCTGTCGATCTCTTCTGGGGTCGAAACCGGTTCAAGGGTGGCAGACAGATCAGCGATGAGCGGCCGAAGCCAGTCACGGTCGGCTTGCGGCACACCCACCAGCGCACTGATCACGTTTGCCGGCAGCGGGAAAGCCACGGTGTCGACAAAGTCACCGCTACCGCCCAGTTCATCGAGGAGTTCATCGGTCATGGCCGCAACCTCTGGACGCAACCGTTCGACTCGTCGTGGTGTGAACGCCCGACTGACAAGACCTCGAATTCGCGTGTGGTCCGGTGGGTTCAGAAACAACATTGAAACGGCAGCTTGTTCGACCTCCCGACGAGGACTGCCGTCGATCGACACCGGTCCCACGGACGCCTGGTCCGGTGGGCTTCCGCAACGAGGATCTCTCAACAAGTTTCTGGCGTTCTCAAATCCAGAAATTACCCAGGTACCGCTGGTTTGGGTTCGAAACAGCGGTGCCGTCTCGCGCAGCTGCCGATAAAGCGGGTAAGGGTCAGCTATCGCCGACGGATCAACCATCAAAGTCATCAGCAGGTCGTCAGGAGTCACTGCCAGGAAACGTTACTGGTTCATCGAGCCAGTGCCGCAGCGATCTCAGCGGCGACGCGTGCGTTGTCTTGGGCCAAAGCAAGGTTGGCCTCGACGCTGACCCCGTCGGTCGCCGCGGCGATCGCGTCGAGAAGCACCGGTGTAACCGCAGGCCCGCGCAAACTCTGCTGTTCTACCAAGGCGAGCGCCGAGCCAAGCGCCCGGTCGATCGGCTCAGGATCAAGTTCTGCGCCCACCGGTATCGGGTTCGCCACGAGAATGCCGCCCGGATGACCAACGGCCGCCGAGGCTCGCAGCATGGCCGCCACATCGTCGCCGCTGTTCACGACAGTCGGCACGTCAAGCCCGCTGTCGCGTACATAGAACGCGGGAAAGCGATCTGTCCGCCAACCGGCCACCGGCACCGCCAGGGTCTCCAGATATTCCAGCGTGCGCGGCAAGTCCAGAAAGGCCTTGGCACCTGCGGACACCGTGACCACCCGATGGCGAGACAGGGCGACAAGGTCCCCGCTCACGTCACCAGTGACCTCAGCGCCGCGGTGAACCCCGCCGATTCCACCCGTGGCGAAAACTTCTATGCCTGCACGTGCCGCCAGAGTCAACGAAGCGCTGACGGTCGTGACTCCAACATCAAGGCCGCCCGAAACAGCCCCAGCCAAGTCTCGAGCGGCAACTTTCCGGGTACCAGCAAAGACTCGATCAAGGTCACTCGTTTCGACACCCACCACAGCCACACCGTCGACCACAGCAGTCAGCGCCGGGACCGCGCCGCCGTCGCGGACCGCTGTGACACAACGATCAAAGCACTCCCGATTGGCTGGCGACGGCATGCCCAGGCCGCTGAAGATCGTGGACTCGAAAGCCACGACCCGACGGTGCCCCTCCAGCGCCGCGGCGACTTCGTCGCCAACTCGAAAGAACTTTGTACCTTCGGCCACGACCGAAGCCTATGGCCTCTGTTGCAGGTAGTGCAGACACATGGGTAGGCAGGCAAGCGCAGAGTGCGCTATCAATAACCCCGTGATCGAGACACTCAAACAGACATGGGCGGAACTAACCGCGAAAGGTTCTCCTTTCGCATGGTCAACTCAAGAGGTTCGCGGCATCCCGATGCGAGTCTTCGACACCGCCCCTCCAAATATGCGATTTGTTTGGGAGCTGTCGGCTCAATTCGCCGACCGGCCCTACATCGTGTTTGAAGACGAGACCATCACGTACGGCGAAGCGCACGCGATGGTCCGATCACTGGCCCACTACCTGGTCAACGAGCATGGTGTCGGTGCCGGCGACCGGGTCGCGATCGCCATGCGCAACTACCCTGAGTGGGCTTTGGCCTATTGGGCAACGATAGTAGTCGGTGCTTCCGCGGTGGGAGTCAACGCTTGGTGGACCGCATCCGAACTCGAATATGCACTCAACGATTCACGTCCCAAGGTGCTGATCGCCGATGACGAACGTCTCGAACGGGTACTGGAGGTGCTCCCGGCGGTACGAGCCGAAGCGCCCATGCACATCATTTCGGTGCGCAGTGAACGGGAATTGCCCGACGACGCCTCGCGCTGGCCAGACCATGTCATCATCTCCGGCGCACCAGATGAACTTCCACCCGCTGAGATCGCACCCGACGACGACATATGCATCTTCTACACCTCGGGAACGACCGGTTTTCCCAAGGGAGCGCAACTGACCCATCGCGGTTCGGTGCACAACGTGCTGCACCTCGCTTTCGCCAACGCCGCCGCTGCGGCGGCAACCGCCAAGATCGCCGCGGCCGAAAGCGGTGCTGCCGGCGGCGACGACTCCGGTGCCCCGGGTCAAGACGACGAACCCGCCCAAGCGGTCATCATGGTGCCCACACCGTTGTTTCATGTGACGGCCAACAACTGCGTGCTTCATCCCGCAACCATCTCCGGCGGCAAGATGGTGATGATGTACCGGTGGGATACGGCACGAGCGATCGAGTTGATCGAACGCGAAAGCGTGAACATGTTCACCGGCGTGCCGACCATGAGCCGCGAAATGTTGGCACACCCTGATTGGCGGACCCGTGACACATCCAGCTTGGCTGCGTTGGGCGGCGGCGGCGCGGCCATCCAACCAGACCTCGTTGAGAAGATCGACAACGCACCCGGAGACGTCAAGCCGGCGACCGGTTATGGGCTCACCGAAACCAGCGGCGTTATCACCGCAGTGAGCAATGCCTTCTTTTCGGCTAGGCCAACCTCGGCCGGCCTAGTCATGCCGACTTTCGAATACAAAGTGATCGACGCCGACGGCGACGAGGTGCCGACAGGAGAGCGAGGGGAGCTGTGTGTCAAAGGACCTGCGGTCGTCAAGGGTTATATCAACCGCCCGGAAGCGACGGCCGAGGCCATTGTTGACGGCTGGTTTCGCACTGGAGACATCGTCTACATCGATTCGGATGAGTTCGTTCACATCGTCGACCGGGCCAAGGACATGGTGTTGCGCGGCGGCGAAAACGTCTACTGCGCTGAGGTGGAGGCAGCGATCTACGAACACCCTGATGTGGCCGAGGCTGCCGTGTTCGGGGTGCCCGACGACCGGCTCGGTGAAGCAGTCGGCGCAGCAATTTATTTGGCAGACGACGCCACTATGGACGAATCGGAACTAGCCGCCCACCTAGCGCCGCTGATCGCCAAGTTCAAACAACCAACCCATGTCTGGTTCATTGACGAGCCGATTCCACAGAACGCAAACGGCAAGTTCGTGAAACGCCAGCTTCGGGAGCAACTTCTTGCCGGCCAGTAGTGCTAGCGGTCCTGCATGAAGGGGAAGTCCTTACGGACTTGGGCTACGACTGCGGGTGAAACTTCGGCGCAAATTGTTGTTTCTTCCTCTGGCGTTGCCTCGACCATCTCCCCCAGTGGGTCGATGATACGACTGTCGCCGGAATAGTCGAGGCGCCCGGCCGATCCCACTCGATTTACGCCGATCACGTAAGCCTGGTTCTCGATTGCGCGGGCCCTCAGCAGCGTCTTCCAGTGTTCGCGACGAGCTTTGGGCCAGTTTGCCGGCACCACGAAGCAGTCCGTTGCGGCGGCTTGGTCCCAGAACAAATCGGTGAACCGCAGGTCGTAGCAGACGAGCGGGGTCACCTTCACTCCTTGGACATCGACTGTGATCGTTCCTCGCCCAGCCGCGTAGTGGCGATCTTCTTTGGCATAGGTGAAGGGGTGAATCTTGGAGTAGCGGTGGTCTTCTCCGCCGGGTCCAGCAAGCAGCAGACGGTTCGTCGGGAGGCTATAGCCGGCGGTGCGTTCCGGGAATGATCCCGTAATCCATGCACCTGTCGATTCGGCCAGTTCGTGCATGAACGTCGCCGTGGGACCGTCGGGAGCTTCGGCGATCTCGGCTGAGTTCATCGAAAACCCGGTTGACCACATCTCGCTCAACACCACCAGCGATGCCCCGTTTTCGACCGCGGCTTCGACACGCGGACGCAGCCGCTCGAAGTTGCGTTGCGGGGCTTCCCACGCAATGTCGTGTTGAATTGCCGCAACCAACATCAGTCCGCCCCGTTCGTTCGGTCTCTAAGCCGTTTGAGTCGACGGCTTGCCTCGTCCAGAACTTCATCGCGTTTACAGAAGGCGAAGCGGACCAGCTGTCGGCCGGCCTCAGCGTCGTCGTAGAAGACCTGTGTGGGAACCGCCACCACACCGCAACGCTTTGGAAGCGACATGCAGAAGTCGATGCCATCGTTCTCACCCAAAGAGCCGATATCGGCGGTGACGAAATAGGTGCCCTGAGGCACGATCACGTCGAAGCCGGCCGCATCAAGCCCATCGGTGAGCCGGTCTCGCTTCGACTGCATCTCCGCGGTGTAGCTGTCGAAGAAATCATCACCGAGGCGCAGCCCGACCGCGACGGCCGGTTGCAGCGGTGCACCACTCACAAACGTCAGAAACTGTTTGGCGGTGCGTACCGCATTGATCAGTTCGGCGGGGCCGCAGGCCCAACCGATCTTCCAACCAGTGAACGAGAAGATCTTTCCGGCGGACGAAATCGTGATGGTTCTCTCGGCCATCTGAGGCAATGTGGCCAGAGGTATATGTTCGGCGTCATCGAACACGAGATGTTCGTAGACCTCGTCGGTCACCGCGATGACATCGTTCTCGATGCAGACACGGGCGATGATCTCGAGCTCCGCTCGTGAAAAGACCTTGCCGGTCGGGTTGTGCGGCGAATTGAGCAACATCAGTTTCGTGTCGGGGGTGAACGCGGCCTCGAGCTCGCTCGGATCGAACGCGAAATCGCGGCCTCGCAGCGTCACGACCCTGCGCTGTGCACCGCTCATTGCGATCCCGGCTGCGTAAGAGTCGTAGTAGGGCTCGAATGTGACGACTTCATCGCCTGGCCCCGTCAAAGACAACATTGCCGCGGCCAGGGCTTCTGTGGCACCCGCGGTGACCAGCACTTCGCTCGCGGGATCGAATCTCTGGCCGCGGAAGCGAAGACGGTGCTCGGCAACCGCAACGCGCAACGGTTCTATCCCCGGTAAAGGCGGATACTGGTTGTGACCAGCCTTGATTGCGTCGATCGCCGCTTGAGAAACGGCCACCGGACCGTCGCTGTCCGGGAACCCCTGTCCCAAATTGACCGACTCCGTCTCAATAGCCAAGGCCGACATCGCCGTGAAAATCGTCGTGCCGAAGCCCTGCAGGCGTTGCGTGAGATACGGCACCGGTTCCACCACAGCGATCTTAGGGCTTCGGTGCTTTCACTCACATCCTCTCAAGCTCTTGCCCGTTGGTGAGGTCGCCACACGGTCTGTCGGCGTCCTAGTTCAGCCTGCTTCCAACAGCCGAAGCCCGACCTCTACCGCGCCTCGAGCCGAGTCGAACGAACGATCTTCGGGCCATTGGCGGCTGATCGTCTGAACTTTGTCGCGAACAACATCATGAGCCAACTTGGGAACCTTGCCTTGCGCGGAGGCCAAGAGAAGTTCTGGAAGCAGTAACACTTGTTCGTTTGACTCGGTTGTCTGGTCAAGCAGAAAAGCCACCGAATCACGGATGGACTTGGGGTCATCACGTTCAGCCCACCACAGTTCTCCAGGATGAAGCCATCTGATTACCGAGCAGGTGATGACAGCGTCGAAATAGGACCTAACAATCCGGCCCATGTCGAACATCACCCATCTTGGAGCGGCCTTGGGTTGCTCATTGTGTCTCGTGAAATTGATGACAGCACCGATTGCCGCGTATGCACTGAGGCAATCAAGTCCCTTGCCGTACAGCGAACGGCCACGGACCTTGTCCTGATGAATGTCATCCGCTGACATCCCCCAAAAGACATGCTCGGGATGCGCGTGGTTCTCGCCGAGGTCGAAACGCGGCGACCAGTCGTCGTCATCTTCCAAGAAGGTGGAGTGCATCCCAAGAAACTCATCGCGTTGTTCGAGGAAGTTCCTGCCGGAAAGAGACAGGTCTGCAATATCAACGTCGGAGCGGTCAAGCAATCGACTCTCTTCTCGCAAGGGAGAAGACCATGGAAAGCAACTCCACCAGAGCTTCTCTAGGACACCCGGTTGGAACTGGTTCTGTTGCGCGGTCCACTCACGTGGAGTGCTGGGTCGCGCGTGGAACACTAAGCCGTTTACTGCTCGGTCATTTTGACTTTCGGCGAGCACATCGGCCACCGCGAGCTTCAAACGGCGGAGCGTCAACCCAGTCACAGAACCCCAAGAGAACACGAGTATCGCCTCTTTTGGGCTCAATTCGGCGACCCGCTCAGCAAGCGCTGCTTGGTTGTCGCCTGAAACCACTGGTACATCTATGTCTATTCCGGCACCAGCGAGAACCAAGCGCGCACTCTCCTTTAGGTCCACCTGACCATTGCCGACGAACGCGGGGAGAACGACAGTATCGAGATCGTGGGGCGCTGCAACAACCAGCGCTGTGCGAGTGAGGCCTTCGTCTAGCTCGTGCTCCCCACAGCGCTTCTCCACAAGATCGGTGAGCCCATCCGGTTGACACATAACTTCAAAGATCGGACGGACGGGTAGCGCCGTTCGTTTACCTCGTGCGATCCGGCTCTTCGGATGAGGCTTGGCTTCTATCGCACGAGCCCGATATTCGGCGGCGCGCTCCCAGAAGAGTTGACCTGCCGTTGCATGGTCGGTGTCGGGCATCACCAGGTGCGGCAAGGGCAGGGCCATGGATCCGTAGCTCCGAGGATCGACCAGAACCAACTGAGCCTTCTCAGCGCTGTCGCATAACGCACAGGAAGCAGAAGAACCTGAACCGGCGTGCCTTTTTAGATTGAGCCATGAGACATGTCCGCCGGCTTGGTCTGGCACAACGGTCCCTGAATGGGGTTCTGTAGTGCTGCGGTCCACCATGACATCCAGCGTGTAATCGATTCCATAACTGCTGACCACGCGATCGAGTTCATCCAACAGAGTGTCTTTCAAACTGCCAGTGGCGCTCACGGACAAAAGGGCAACAATTCCAGATGACTGTTCGCTAAGGGCATTCTCAACCGTGTGTCGGACCAGAGCGCGCCCCGCGGGATACGCCTGAAGAATTGCGGTCGGACCTACTTCAAGCTCAAATCGGGTGAGGAAACTCTCAATCTGAATCAGAACAGGAGTCAGTCCACCGGTATCGACGACGACACCAACTCCTGATTTCAATCTCTCCAAGAGCCAACAAGCCAACGCATAGGCATCTTGCGGTTCGTTGATCGCATCTGCAATCCGGATAAAGAGGTCGGTGTGCTCACCGCTTGGAAGCCGGAAATGGTAGTTCGGGGGCTCCCAAATCGCGTTACGTCGGTCGAGCAGCGCTTTCAATTCCGTAGCTCTCGCAAGGTACAGCAGTTCACCGTCGCTCATTGAGGACTCGCGAGACCATCGCAGAATCGGCGGGCAACTCACCTGGTGTTGGAGCACCCCTACACGCAGAGCGGACCCGAGCACCGGTTCTCCACCAACGTCGCTGCTCAATCGCCTAAGCCACGCTTCAATCTGATCAATGTGCGGATCGTCTTCTGGCCCCACAATCCAAGGCCAGCGGAACAAAACTGTTTCTGTCTTCGACAAAAGATGCAGTCGATCTTGCACCGCTCCCGTCAATGTCTCAATCTGCACGTCCCCCGGTAAATGAGGCGTTCGCAGACGAGTGTGAAGATCAACGAATGTGAGTTCCGAGTCGCTACCAGATAGTTCAACGCCTAGGAGTATCTCGCTGGAACTGTCGTCTGCGGTGTCATCAATGTCCACGCGCAGGTAGTAGTTGCCAGGTGACTCCATGAAGGTCTCCTACCTGACTATCGGTTCAGTGAAAGTCAGTTCAAGTTGGTGGGAGCGTTGGCCGGGGATGCGGTGCTCAAGCCCTAGCGTCACCCACACGAGAGTGCCTTGGACCGGGAGCCCTTCGACGCTGGAGGTCTCGGGGGTTTCGGAATCAGGATTCCACTCAAGATGAGAGGCTGAGCCCTCGGTGTCGCCGTTCGTGACTATGCGAATACTGCTCGCTCCCCCGACACCGCGCAGACCTTCGGTGTATTCGCTCGCTATTCGGCGCACAAGGTCGAGACCGATGCCACGACCGCCGGGCGGTCGCGGCAGACGACCCATCACGGCGTCTCCGAGTGCATCCTCTGCCGTACGCTCGCGGTCTTTGTAGATTGACCTAACCCGGCGTGGAATGCCCAAGCCGTTGTCGAGCACTGTAAAGTGCAGCCGATTGTGACTGTCGCGCCCGCCTCCGAGCGTGGCGTAGACCTGACCAAGGGAACACCCGTCCTCTTGACTTCGAAGACTTGCATGATCGGGGACGTTGACGACTATCTGGTAAAAGACCTCCAAACAGTCATGCAGCGTCGAAACCATGTCCGAACCCGGCGTGACGTGCAGCCGACTGCTCAACCACCTGCCCGCAATCTGTCGTAAGTCGCGGCGCAAGTGGCGTGCTGGTCTGTTGTGCGGATGCATCACTGAGAGCAGATATCGCTGAAAAGCGGCCCGGACCACCCACGAATCGGTCTCGGGATCTTTGACGTCTACCAGTACCTCGCGACGCATCCGCTCATCGCTGGGGTGGAACGGATTCACCCAATCCTTGGCCGTGCGACTCCATTCTTCGGGCTGCTGCTCATCCCAGATCACGCCTGAGCGGTTAGCGAGCGCGAAGAAGAACCCGCCACGGGCAAGTTGTAGATTTATGCTCCGAGATTGGGGGACCCGCAAGGCGACCGGCACATTCCTAAACCTTCCCATCAAAAGGTTCGAAATGACCATTACCGACGGGATCGACAGACGCACTGCCGACGGACTCGCCGACCCGGCGACCGCTTGGTCGGAAACGTCCAAGACGCATGTGGAACCGCTGCGTTCCGCCTCCCTTAGATGCCCCGCGAAATCAGCCAGCCCGTCCACATCAAATGTGGTCAGATTCCTGGCGGTTGCGCGTTGCTCCACGAAATTCCTTTTTCGCTCTTCGTCGTTCTACTGGCACGAACGGCTTTCCGTGTGCCTATCACGGCGACACCTCGGCCGCCACTCGTGCACATCACCATAACCAAAGCCTATGACACGGCGACCGGCCCATGCCGGATCCAGACCGAATCACAAAGTTGGCAAGCCCACAGACCTATCGCGCTGTTGAACACACGGTTATCGCGGCGGTAGCGGGGGCCGATAGGGTCGTTCGGTGCGCATTTTGGTAACAAACGATGACGGCATCGATTCGATCGGGCTGCATGTGCTCGCTCGGACCATGCGGCCCTTCGGAGATGTGGTCATCGCTGCACCCGACTCGGAGTACTCCGGATACGGCGCGGCGATCGGCTCCATTTGGCGCATGACACCCGAGGTGCACCGCACGCATATCGACGGTATCGACGAAGCATGGTCGGTCACCGCGGCCCCCGCGTTGTGCGCCATGTTCGGACGGCTCGGCGCGTTCGGCGACATCGACCTCGTGGTCTCAGGCATCAACCCCGGCGCCAACGTGGGACGCAGCGTCTACCACTCCGGGACAGTCGGGGCATGCCTCACTGCTCGCAACGGGGGAATCAACGCAGTCGCAGTCAGCCAGTCCATCGACGACTGGGGCGTTGAAGGCCAGGGCTGGGAAGCCATGCTCGCCAACCAGCACTGGCAGGGCGCAGCTGACATCGCCGCGCTTGTAGTCGAACAGTTGGTCAAGGACCTGCCGACCGACCCGGTAGTCGTCAACATCAATGTGCCGAACCGTCCGGCCGCAGAGATGGAAGGATGGAAACGCACAAGAGTCTGTGCGGCTCCGCCACGTTCAATCGCTTCGGCTTCGCTTGTCTCCAAACCGGGCCACGACGGCACTTTCACCGTCGACATGTCTTGGGGAGATCCGATCGACACTCCGACCGAAGATGACACCGGTGCTGTGATGGCCGGTTACGCCTCGGTGACTTGGTTGAACCGACTTGAGGGTGAGACACCCAACGCCACCGTCGCATCTTGTGCTGAATCGGCACTGGATGATTTCTTCGGCTGAAGTTCGATGCTCACCGCGTCGGGTTTGGCCAAGTCGTACGGCCCTCGTGAACTCTTCCGCGACGTTACGCTGCTGCTCACTGCCGGCCGCCGGACCGCTCTGGTGGGTGGCAACGGCTCAGGCAAGACCACGCTGATCGAGATCCTCATGGGCGCCAAGGTGCCCGATGCAGGCACGGTCACCAAACCCCGAGACATGACCTTGGGTTATCTGCCCCAGGACCTGGTCGACACCTCCAACAGAACAGTGATTGCCGAGGTGATCAGCGGGGCCGGAGAGTTGGCAGTCCTCGCAGACCGCCTCAACGAACTCGAAACTCTGATGAGCGACCCCGACCGTGACCAGGAGCAGGTTCTGGACGATTACGGGGAGACCCAGAGCCGGTTCGAGTCGCTGGGCGGTTACGCCCTTGAGGCAGATGCTCGAAAGGTGCTCGCGGGACTCGGCTTTGCCGAAGGTGACGCTGACCGCAGCGTGGGTGAACTCTCCGGTGGGTGGCGCATGCGCGTCGCGCTGGCCCGTCTGTTGCTGGCCAAACCCGATGTGTTGATCCTCGACGAGCCGACCAATCATCTGGACGTCGACTCAGTCGCGTGGCTCGAACAACAGCTCGCGGCATGGCCCGGTGCTCTGCTCTTCGTCAGCCACGACCGCGACTTCATCGACGCTGTCGCAGACCGGGTGGTCGAACTGGCCGAAGGTACTGCGCTTGAGTACGTGGGTGGTTTCGCCGAGTTTGTGGTCGCTCGAGAAGAACGACTCGCGCGGATTGAGGCGGCCGCAGCCAGCCAGGCTCGCGAGGTGGCCAAAGTAGAGCGTTTCATCAATCGGTTCCGATACAAGGCCTCCAAGGCTCGTCAGGTCCAGAGCCGAGTCAAAACCCTTCAGAAACTGGAGATGATCAAGGTCCCCGACCGCAAGGAACTGGTGGCCCGTTTCGCATTTCCGGAGCCGCCTCGGTCGTCACGAGTCGTCGCCGAGTTCCGCAACGCCAGCGTCGGCTACGACGACCTACCAGTCGTGTCAGATGTGTCGCTGACAGTTGAACGAGGCGAAACTGTGGCTCTCGTCGGACCCAACGGCGGCGGAAAAACCACTCTGCTGAAGCTCATCCTGGGCCAACTTGAACCCACGGAGGGAACTGCTCAACTCGGCAACAACGTGAGTGTCGCCGCTTTCCACCAACATCAGGCCGATGAACTCGACGGCACCAAGACCGTCATCGAGTTGTTCTCCGGCGGGATCGATCCGGGAAAAAGGAACCTGCGGACCGTACTCGGCTCGTTCGGTTTTCCCGGCGACGCCGCCGATCGCCGTGTGCGGGATCTCTCCGGTGGTGAATGCACCCGTTTAGCTCTTGCTCGAACCATGATCGAGCCGGTCAACCTGCTGGTCCTCGACGAACCCACGAACCATCTGGACCTGCCGAGTTGTGATGTTCTCGAAGACGCTCTGACGGCCTACCCGGGCACGGTTCTGCTGGTCACCCACGACCGTCACCTGATCCGCAACGTGGCCGACGCCGTCATTGAAGTGCGCCACGGAAAAGCCCAATGGCACGCGGGTGTGCCGGACGAAGTGCTAACACCGGCCGACGCCGGCAAGTTCGGATCCGCGAAACTGACGCCGAAGAAAGCGACGAATCCCCGCACTCAGCGTCGCCGCGAAACGGCGCAGGCCCGCCAGGCGACCGCCGAGCTCCGCAAGAAGGTCTCCCGCCTGGAGCGCAACCTGGCAAAGGCCGATGCGGTCGTCGCCGACCTGGAGACACGGCTGGCCGACCCCGAGATCTGCGACGATCCCGAGGAACTCCAGAGGCTCGCTGCGCTGTACGACGAGGCCAGCGCCCACGCAGCCACCCTGATGCTCAACTGGACCGAAGCCGCCGAACAACTCGAAACCGCGGACTGACCAGCCGCGCGATCGTGCCGTGTGAGCCATTGCGAATAGGCCTCCGGGCCGGTGGTATGGTGCCGCCGTGAACGCGTCTGGATCGGCTTTGTGGTCGCCGTCGGCAGCCCGCGCCGACCGCACCAACATGGCTGCGTTCGCGGCCCGTCACGGGTTCGCGACTTATGAAGAGTTGCACGCCTGGTCAGTTGCAAAGCCGGATGTTTTTTGGGCCGCGGCCTGGGATGAACTGGGCATGGTCGGCGATCGGGGCAACCGGATCATCGAAGGGGCGGAGCCATTCTGGAAAACTCGGTTCTTTCCCGACGCTTCCCTCAACGTGGCCGAGAACCTGCTGGCTTCCGTGGCAAGCAACCAGCCCGCGTTGTTGTCGTTCGGCGAAGACCCCTCGTTCTACAAAGAGATCAGCGGCAGTGAACTTCGGCTGCTTGTCGGGCGACTCCAGGTCGCCATGAGACGAGCGGGCGTGGGCCCCGGAGACTGTGTCGCCGCATGGCTGCCGCACATCATCGAGACCGTCGCCGTGATGTTGGCGACCGCCTCGATCGGGGCGGTGTTCACCTCGACCTCACCCGATTTCGGGGTCGACGGGGTGGTCGACAGGTTCGGTCAGGTCAAGCCGAAACTCTTGTTCGCGTGCGATGCCTACAGCTACAACGGCAAGACCCACGACCGGCTTGAGCCGCTTGGCGCCCTCCGGGCTGCGCTCCCGTCGGTGGAGCAGACCGTCGTCGTACCGCATCTGGGCGACGGTGGCCTCCGGGGCGCAGCCGATGCCGTCGCACTGGACGACTTTGTCGACGGCATCGAGCCGGCCGAGCCGACATTCACCCGTTTCGGTTTCGATCACCCCTGGTACGTGCTGTTCTCCTCAGGAACCACCGGAAAACCGAAGTGCATCGTCCACCGCAGCGGCGGGGTCCTGCTGAAACACTTGGTTGAACATCAACTGCACTGCGACATCAGAAGCGGCGACCGGGTGTTCTACTACACCACCGCCGGGTGGATGATGTGGAACTGGCAGGTCTCCGGTCTGGCTTCAGGGGCGACCCTCGTGCTCTACGACGGCGCGCCCATGTACCCAGACGGCAACCGGCTCTTCGACCTGGCCGACAGCGCCGAGATCACTCTCTTCGGCACCTCTGCGAAGTTCATTGAAGCCCTCGGCAAGTCCGATCTGCGACCTGTGGAAACACATGACCTCACCAGCGTCCGAACCATGACATCCACCGGTTCTCCGCTTTCGCCCGAAGGCTTTCGGACCGTTTATGAGCGGGTCAAACCAGACCTGCATCTGGCCTCGATCTCAGGGGGCACTGATCTTTGCGGATGTCTCGTCGCCGGCGATCCGACCAGCCCGGTCTACGCGGGTGAGATCCAGCGCGCCGCGCTGGGGCTTGATATTGACGTGGTCGACGAACTCGGCAACTCACTGGACGCTGGGGTCAGAGGTGAGTTGGTGTGTCGCAACGCGTTCCCGTCGATGCCCCTCGGTTTTGGCGACGACCCCGACGGTGCCCGTTACAAGGCAGCCTATTTCCAGCGAATTCCGGGGGTCTGGCACCAAGGAGACTTCGCTGTACGGACCGAACACGGTGGGTTCATTATCCATGGCCGTTCTGACTCCACCCTCAATCCAGGGGGTGTCCGCATCGGCACAGCCGAGATATACCGCCAGCTCGACAAGGTCCCAGAAGTGGTCGAGAGCGTCGTTATCGGCCAAAGGCACGAAAGCGACACCCGTATCGTCTGTTTCGTCGTGTTGGCCGAGGGATCTTCGTTGGATGAAGAACTCACGAATCGAATCAAGACCACCGTACGCACCGGCGCGACTCCACGACATGTCCCGGCGGTGATCGGTCAGGTCAGCGAGATTCCCCGCACCCGTAGCGGCAAGATCGTCGAGTTGGCAGTCAAGGCCGTCGTCGACGGCGACGAAGTCACCAATACCGAAGCGTTGGCCAACCCGAAGGCTCTGGATGAGTTCCGCAACCACTCGGCATTTGCATTGTCCCGCTTGGATTAGTCCTTAAGCACAGTAAAGTCGCTGTATGGCCAGCGTCGAAGTGTCTAACGGGATAACCATCGAATATGACCTGCGGGGGGAAGGCGAACCGATCCTCTTCGTAATGGGACTCGGTGGGCAACTCATCGACTGGCCTGAAGAGTTCGTTGACCTGTTCGTGGCCCGCGGCTACCAGGTCATCCGCTTCGACAATCGCGATTCGGGCCTGTCGTCTCAAGCTGATTGGGAACCACCAACGATGCGCAAGTCCATGATGTCGATGCTGAGCAGGCGGCCTCTACGAGGCGTGGACTACACAGTCGAGGACATGGCTGTTGACGCCGCCCAACTATTGGGTGTTCTCAACATCGATTCGGCACATGTCGTCGGTATCTCTATGGGCGGCATGATCGCCCAAGCGATGGCTGTCAACCACCCGAACAAAGTTCGCAGCCTCTGTTCGATCGCCAGCAAACCCGGAGATCGCAGATCCGGAGGTATTGCCATGTCGCTCATCCGACAGCTTCGGAAACGGCCAGAACCGACAATCGAAAACGCGGTGGACGAGTCGGTAAGGATGTTCCGGGCCATCTCCGGCGATCATTTCGACGCAGAAAGGCACCGCTTGAACGCGACCGCTGCAGTCCAGAGGAGCTTCACGCCCACGGGTACCGCTCGCCAAGCTGCAGCGATCGGCGCCAGCCCCGATCGCACCAAGCGACTGGCACAGATAACGGTGCCGACACTGGTTGTCCATGGCATGAAAGACCCGCTCGTCAAACCCAGCGGCGGTATCGCCACTGCCCGGGCAATCCCCAGCTCGCGCCTGTTGATGCTGCCCGACACAGGCCACGACCTGCCCCGCCCGCGCTGGCAAGAGCTTTGCGACGCAATCGTTGCCAACATCGAGCGCACCCATATCCTAACGGCCACATCCTGAACCAGCGCAGGACCCTCCGCTTCAGGCCGACGGCGTCGGGTTGGTTGGACTCGTCGACCGTTTGGCGCGGCGGATCTGGATGCCGGTGTCGGCAACGAACGCAATGAGTGCCAGCCAGATAAAGACGAAACCAACGGCCTGGCCACCGCTCCAGGATTCGTCCCACAACAACACTCCCAAGAAGAACTGAATCGTCGGCGCCAGGAACTGAAGCATGCCGACGACCCACAGTTCGATACGCCGCGCAGAAGCCGCGAACAGCAGCAGCGGTGCGATGGTCATCGCGCCCGCGCCCAACAGCCAAACGTCCAGACCGATGTCGGACAGACCGAATACGCCGTCACCGCTGAGCGCTCTGAATCCCAGCAAGCACAACACGACGGGCAGGAGTACGAGCATCTCAAGGGTCAGACCGTCGATTGAACCCGCAGGCGAGGTCTTGCGGAAAAGACCATAGACCGCGAACGAGCCGCCCAAATAGAGCGCAGCCCAGGGAATCCCGCCGACATCAAGGGCCAGCACAAGCACCCCGCATGCGGCCACGCATACCGTCAACATCGGCACAAGCCGCAAGCGTTCCCGAAGCACCACCACGCCGAGCAGAACGTTCATCAGCGGGGTCATGAAGTAACCGAGACTGACCTCCAGAACCCGCTCAGATCCCACCAGCCAGATAAAGATGATCCAGTTGGAGGCCAACAACAACGACGTCGCCACAAACATCAGACGAGCCCGCGGTTCGACAACCAACGACCGCAACCTCGTCAGAGACCCCGCGGCCATCTGCCAGCAAACCAACATCGCAGCCGCAGCCGCAGTACGCCACAAGATCACGTCGAACAAAGGCACATCGCCTTCGATTCGCCAGTAGATCGGCGACAGACCCCACAACAGATAGGCCCCGATACCGAGCAGCACTCCCCTGTTCACCGGCTCACGCTACGCTTACTCGCCAGCCGAAACGCAAGGACCGCAAAAAACTATGAGCCACTCGAGTTTCGCAAACAGAACTAACGCTAAAGACACAAGCGAGTGGCATCAGACGGCTTGCATGTTGTGCAGTATCAACTGCGGCGTGGAGATCAAGATCGACGACCGGCGAATCACCCGGGTTCGTGGCGACAAAGCCCATCCCGGGTCCCGGGGTTATACCTGCGAAAAAGCACTGCGCTTGGACCACTACCAGAACGGCAAGGATCGCCTGAGCGCTCCGCTGCGCCGCCGGACCGATGGAACATACGAGGAGATCGATTGGGATACGGCCATTCGCGAAGTGGCCGCCGGTCTGGCCAAAGTCCGTGATGAGCACGGCGGAGAGAAGATCTTCTATTACGGAGGAGGTGCTCAAGGCAATCATCTCCCCGGCGGGTTCTCCGGGGCGACTCGCAAGGCTCTCGGCATGCGCTACCAGTCCAACGCGCTGGCCCAGGAGAAGACCGGCGAATTCTGGGTCGACGGCCAGCTGTACGGTGCGATGTCGTGCCACACTTCGCCTGACTTCCACCACACCGATTGCGCCGTCTTCGTGGGCAAGAATCCCTGGCACAGCCACGGTTTCCCACGAGCCCGGGTGACCCTCAAAGAAATCTCCAACGATCCCGGCCGGCACCTGATCGTGATCGATCCACGCCGCACCGAAACCGCCGACTTGGCGGACATTCATCTCCAGGTGCGTCCGGGCGCTGATGCCTGGCTACTCGGCGCCATGCTAAAGATCCTTGTCGGCGAAGGGTTGGCGGACCGTAAATGGCTGGCGCGCCACGCCAACCGCTTCGATGACCTGACCGAGATGTTGTCGATCGTCGATATCGAGCAATGGTGTGAGAAAGCCGGCGTGCCTAGCGCCGAGGTCCGTCACGCGACGACCACGATCGCCAACGCCAAGAGCTGCGCCATATTCGAAGATCTCGGCATCCAGATGGCGCCACACTCAACGCTCAACTCGTGGCTTGAGAAGTTGATCTACATCCTCACAGGCAACTTCGGCAACAAGGGCGGGATGAACCTTCACACCCGCATGGGCAAGCTCGCCGGTGGTGGCAGCAGAGGCCAAAGTCCCGTCGGCGGCCACAGAATCCTCGGCGGCCTCATCGCTTGCAACCACATTCCAGGCGAGATCCTCACCGACCACCCCGACCGTTTCCGGGCGATGATCGTCGAGTCCAGCAATCCAATCCACTCCCTAGCCGACTCTCAGCGGATGCGCGAAGCCTTCGGTGCCCTCGACTTCGTCGTGGTCATCGATGTCGCCATGACCGAAACCGCCCGCGAGGCCGACTACGTGCTCCCAGCCTGTTCCCAATACGAAAAATGGGAAGCCACATTTTTCACGACCGAGTTCCCCGACAACTACTTCCACCTGCGCCAACCGATCTTCGAACCGCTCGAGGGCACGCTGACAGAAGCTGAAATCCACCGTCGGCTCTGCCGCGAACTCGGCGCTTACGACGACGAGGACTTGGAGCCTCTCAAAGCCGCGGCCGCACAGGGCCGTGAAGCCTACGGCGAGGCGTTCTTCGCCACGCTCGCCGACAACCCCGAACTCGGCAAGTACACACCTGTCGTGCTCTACGAAACGCTGGGTCCGGCTTTGGGTGAGGGCAACGAAGTTGCTGCGGTGATGTGGGGACTGTCCCAGATTTTCGTGTCCCAGGATCCTGAAGCTGCGCGACGTGCCGGTATTGAAGGCGAAGGACTTGCGCTGGGAGACGCCTTGTTCGAGAAGATCTTCACTTCTTCCAGCGGCATGGTCTTCTCGACCGATCCTTACGAACAGACCTGGGAACGGATGCGAACACCCGATCACAAGATCAACCTGATGATCGAAGAACTGCAAGAGGAGTTCATTTCGCTGGCAACGACCGATCCCCGAGACCAGACCGACGACTATCCGTTCGTCTTGTCGGCCGGCGAACGCCGTTCCTACACAGCCAACACCGCCATTCGTGATCCGCAGTGGCGTCGCAAAAAACCGGGCACAGGTTTGCGAATCAATCCCGAAGACGCTGAAAGTCTCGGTCTGGACGACGGTGGAAAGGTGCGGCTCACAACCAAGCGCGGAGAGACCGTCACCGAGATCGAAATCTCTTCGACGTTGCAACCCGGCCATGTGTCACTGCCCAACGGCCAGGGACTCACTTATCCCAGCGTTGCCGATGACACCGATCTGGGGATTTCCCCCAACGAACTGACCTCGGAAGAAGACCGCGACTGGTTCGCTGGGACCCCCTGGCACAAGCACGTGCGGGCCCGACTAGAGAAGGTCTAGCGAGTAACGGAACCGAATCTGCGCTGAATCGCTGTGATTGAGGCAGACTTGATTCATGCCCGACACCGTTTCGACCCCAACGATCACCCCGACCGAAGAATCCGTCACCAACCCGGTGACTGACGACGGTGATCACGACCGGTTCTCGCACTACGCGCGCCGCAACGACGTGACCCGCGCCACGGTGGAGGGCACACCCGTGGTCGCGATATGCGGAAAAGTCTGGGTACCGAGCCGCGATCCGCTGAAATACCCGATCTGCAAGACTTGCGCCGAAATCAAGGCCGAGCTTGACGCCCGCAGATCCAACTGACCGCCTAGCGAGTACCCGGCCGAGACAAATGGACACCCACATACGAGGAGTAGCACTGCTGATTCTCCTAGGTGCGGCGTTGTGGGGTGCCGCGAAACTTGCCGGTCCCGTTATTGACGAGGCTTTCGGGGACGAAGGAGCGATAATCGCCCGAAGTCCCGACGAAGACAGCGACAGCTTGAGGATCGGCGACGTACCCGAAAACACCGAAGCGCGGTTGACATTCGACGAGGTCAGCACCCTTCAATGGCTCCTGGGAGTCGAGGGGTTCCTCGACCCCGACTCCGATGTCGACGGCCTGCTCGGGCCGATCACCGAGGAAGCCATTGTTCGGGCGAAAGCAACCTTCGCGATCCCGACGGCGAGTGATCGCATCCTTCTGTCTCTGTTGGAGGGACGGAACACGGACCTCTTCGGCACCGTGGATTCAGCGGAGACAATTCCAATTCAGTAGTCTTGAATCAGATAGGCCGCTTGCGCACTGGTCGCTAACCTGCTTCGTTTGGAGTGAAGATGACCCTGACGGCAATCGAATCTCGAAGCTCTCCCGACCCCCGCGAAACACGTACCCGCTCACGATGGGGCTGGCCGCTCGCCCGAGAAATCACGATCATCGCCGTCGGTTTGGTTCTGTACCGCCTCGTCCGGCTGTTGGCGATGGACGAACTCGATACGGCGTTGCTCAACTCCCAGCGGATTGTCGACTGGGAGCAAGCAATCGGCATATTCAACGAAGTCGGACTTCAATCGTTGGTGATCGGCAACGACGCCTTGATCTGGGTGCTGAACCGCTACTACTTCTTCGGGCACTTCTTGGGGATGGCAATACTGTTGACCTGGCTGTACGTCGCTCAATACGACTACTACGGCAGAGTTCGCCGTGTGCTGTTCACATCGACGGTGGCCGCGTTGATCATCCACGTGAGCTTTCCCCTTGCACCACCTCGTTGGTTTCCCCAGCACGGATTCGCGGACACGCTCCAGATTTATGGTCCCAAGATCTATGACAGCGAGACGATCGCCAACACAGCCAACCAGATTGCGGCCATGCCTTCGCTTCATGTCGGCTGGGCACTTATCGCAGGTTGGGCGATCACCGCTTCGACCAGGAGTCGTTGGCGTTGGCTCGGCTACGCCCATCCAATCGCAATGACGCTGGCGGTCGTGGTCACCGCCAATCATTGGTGGCTTGACGTCGTCGGCGCAGTGGCTCTCGTCTACGTCGCGATCCTCGCCGATCGTCCCATACAACGCAGGCTCGAACGTCGTAAGCAACAACACCTGGCCGAGCTTGCTGAGACAGCCTCTCACAGTTCGATCACTAGCTGAGTTCGGCCGCTAACTGAGTTCGGCCGCTCCGAAAGCGACACTGAAACGAACACACCAGATCACCACGGTGGAGTGGTGGCTCAGGTCCATGTCGGTCGGAATCTCATAGTTCTGCGCGCCGATGTTGCCCTTGAGATCACCGAGATCGACGAAATCGTCATCGAACTCTCCTGCGGGCGCGTCGGCCGGCGCCGACGACAGGTAGACGTTGAGGTCAGGCCCGTTGTCTGTGGCGAAGTCCTCAAACCGAAGGAACCGCTGCCGGGTACCGTCATTGAGCACCACCGCGACACCCTCAGTGGGGTGGCTGCGGTCGATGAAAGAGCCTTCCACCAGCCGCACAACCTCCAT
This sequence comes from Acidimicrobiaceae bacterium, assembly GCA_009845995.1. GTDB lineage: Bacteria > Actinomycetota > Acidimicrobiia > Acidimicrobiales > Aldehydirespiratoraceae > VXYK01. Next base: position 83,013 of record VXYK01000013.1, read on the forward strand.
CGGCGCACTCGGCTCATCTTCGGCTGCCTCATCTCCGCTGGACTCATCTTCGGCGGGTTCAACAGCCGCAGACTCGGATTCTGCTGCGCTGGATTCAGCCTCAGGAACGGTGGAGTCCTCTGTGTCGCTGGTCATCACCGCCCCAGAGTCGAACAGCGGGCCGCTCTCGTTGACTTTGTCGTCAACGAACAACAGATGAACGGCGAAGAAAATGAAGACAAGGTAATAGGCGACGGCCAGCCCGATCACGCCGACAGGAACCAGGATCTTCCAGTGTCGACGCAGAAAAGCCCTCATTGCGACCAACCCGAGGTGGCGACCGTCACGCGCTTTGGCATGTCACGAGTCTTGCCGATCTCGCAAATGTCTGCCACCACACCCACAATTTCGCACCTGCTACAAGCCTGGTCTGTCTATTCCCCCGCCTAGATGCGAACGATTAGCGATTCGGTGAACTAACGTCGGTGGTAGCCGCGAAAGAAGCAGGGGTGCAGAAGGTCCATGTCTGAGAACGCCGCGACCGCGGTCAACCCGGAGCCGGTCAGTCCGGTCATGGCAGACGCCTTGGCCGAACTCGAACGATACGCCCATCTCGAGACCGACGGGATCTGGTTGGAAGATCTGACAGCAAAGGTGGCTCCCCTTGTTCGCGACTGGAACGTGGACCGATGCTGGCGTTGGGCGGAGTGGCCCGAACGCGAGGAGGTCATGCCGCCGGGCACGCCCTCAGTCGATGTTGGAATCGACCTTGTTGCCCGCCGCCGTGATGACGGCCGATGGATCGCCATTCAGGTCAAATCCCGCAAGCTCGATTCGCGCGGCAAGGGTCGCCCCGTTACTTCAGATGAAATGAACAAGTTCCTGTCGGCTGCCGCGAATCCTGACATCTGGGCTGAGCGCTGGCTCATCGTGAATGGTGCTGTTCGGTTGGGAGGGCATTCTCCTGGCAAGGTCTCGATGTCGGGCGCGCCCGTCAAATCGGTGAACCTCACTCAGGCAGTCGAGTCACAGCGCGCGGCGGCTGACGCCGAGGTTGAGCCGTGCGCGCACTGCACGCGCGACTCGGCTCTTACGGGCCGGCCGGCCGGGGGGGGGGGGGGGGGGGGGGGGGGGGGGGGGGGGGGGGGGGGGGGGGG
>VXYK01000030.1 GCA_009845995.1 Acidimicrobiaceae bacterium
TTCTCGGGGAATCACACCCACAACACGCGGACTCAAATCAGGGTCCCACCTCAACAGCTCTGAGCCATAGCGGGGTTCTCTCTTTCGGATTTGTCAGGAATTGCGCTATGTCTACCACAACTCCGCGCAACTGGGAACTCGAAACCCAAAATTTTCTCCAGCCAAGCGCTTGCCAACGACAAAACCCGAACAAAACCGTCTCCCCTACCCCCGCCCCCCCTAAGATTGCTTTGGGGGCTCACCTTCTCTTGGGATTTGTCAGGAAACATGTCTTATTGCGGGGGTGAGCCCCTTCTCTGACCAGTTCCTGGCTGATCTAAGACTCCCGAAACTTGCCTACGGCCGATCTTGAGACAAGCACCCACTACAGCTTCAGAGAGCCTTCTCGACAATCAGCGCTCTCAAGCAACTTATGTGACGGCGGCTGATCCTCATGTGAGAGGTCTACCTGACGCGGGCCCATCAAAACAGCAGCTGGTTCTGGCGATGCCCCTTGACACCGCCAGAACCAGCCAACCCAACACCTGTTGACCCAGCTCAACGCTTGAACCATCGGCTGGGAGAGCCTGCCTAGTGGACCACCGCGGTTTCTACGCCGTAACCGGAAGTCCCGTGCTCGGCCACGTCGAGGCCCTCAAACTCTTCGTCGGCATCGACGCGCAGGCCCAAAGTCTTCTTGAGGGCGTAGAACAGAATGAAGCAGGTGACTGCGACCCAAGCGGCAACCACAAGGACCATCACGGCTTGCATAGCGAGTTGCTCGATGCCTCCGCCGTAGAACAGACCTGCGTTCTCTCTACCCAGGAACGCATCGTCGTAGCGGGCGAAGAGGCCGATCGAAAGCGTGCCCCAGATACCGCACACGCCGTGCACTGCGATCGCGCCGACCGGGTCGTCGATACGTATCCGATCGATCCCAAGCACGGCGAACACCACGATCAAACCGCCGATGAAGCCGATCACCAGTGCCGCCCAGGGCTCCACCGCACCAACTGGGGCGGTGATCGAGACCAGGCCGGCGAGAGCGCCGTTGCCGGCGATAGCCACGTCGGGCGTGCCCGTGATCTTCCAGATGACCGCGGTCGCGCCGACCACTCCGGCAGAGGCGGCGATCAGCGTGTTCATCGCCAGGAACGGCACGAGATTGTCGGCAGCGAGTTCCGATCCGGCGTTGAAGCCGAACCAGCCGAACCACAAGATGAACACACCGATGACGGCGTAGCCGATGTTGTGGCCGGGAATCGCCCGGGGCGAGCCGTCAGGGGCGTATTTCCCGACGCGCGGCCCGAGCATCGCGGCCCCGACCAGCGCCGCGATTCCGCCCGTCAAGTGAACGATCGTTGAGCCTGCGAAATCGGAGTAGACGGCGTCGCCGATGCTCATCTGGGCGATGAGGCCTCCGCCCCAGGTCCAGTGGACGACGACTGGGTAGATGATCGCGGTCATCGCTACCGAAAACAACAGGTAGGTCACGAACTTGGTGCGTTCGGCCATGGCCCCCGAGGCGATGGTCACCGCGGTTGCTGCGAATACCACCTGGAAGAAGAAGCTCGCTGCCGGTGTGGCGTTGTCGGTCAATCCCCCACCCTCGTTCAACACCGCGGGATCGGCGCTCTCGTTGAAGAAGAAGTCGCCGAGACCTCCCCACCAGTCACCTCCGTCACCGAACGCGACCGAGTAGCCGATGACGAAGAAGGCGACGGTTCCGACCGCCATGTCGGCCAGGTTCTTGGCCATGATGTTCGCAAGGTTCTTGGCACGCGTGAGGCCCGCCTCCACAAAAGCGAAGCCCGCCTGCATCAGAAACACCAGGCACCCGGCGATCACCAGCCAGAGGTTGTCCATCACCTGTTGGACGGCAGCCGCGGCCGCGTCGGAATCCTGTGCTGAGGCCGGAGTCGTCCATAGCAGGGCTATGGCACCGACACCGGCGATCAACATCGTTCGTTTGGTCGTTGTTCGCATGTTCGTGGTCCCCTTATGTTCTTGCGCCAGGTTCAACAACTAGGAGCGGCTGGTTTCGGCGCTGTTACGCCGACATGAAGAACTCTGACAATCAATGCGGGCACCCGTTACTGATTCGGAGGATCGGGAGGGGTATCGTTTCGGCAACATGAAACCGCGCCTCAAACCTCATCAACTCGTCATCGGCCTCGGTCTGGCGATCGCGCTTTTCACGCTTGTCTCAGGCATCGTTCCGAGCTACACGAACTGGCACGACGACAGCGCGGTGCAGCGGGAAGTATTCGGGAACGTCCCGACCGCCCTGAAGCTCGCCTTCTACACGATCATGCCAGTGCTTCTGGTCTACGGCGCGTACATGTTCGCAATGCGGGTGAAGAACTGGGAGCGCGGCCGACCGGATAACCGTCGAACCACCTTCGGCAACGCGCCGCGGCGCATGGCTGATTTCCGCGCCGGCGTCTATATGCAGACGCTGTTGCGCGAACCGGGTGCCGGGGTCATGCACTCGATGATCTACTTCGGATTCCTGGTGCTGCTGGGCGTGACCACCGTGCTTGAGATCAACCATCAGGTGCCGGAGAGCGCGAAGTTCCTCCACGGTGACGTTTATCGTGCCTACTCGTTCGTCGGCGACGCGGCCGGCGTGATCTTCCTGGTCGGCATCGGCTGGGCCATCGTGCGGCGCTACGGGCCCTGGAGTTGGCGTCCCTACCGCATTCGTATCAAGAGCAAACCCGAACATCTGGTTATTCTCGGTGTGTTCGCCGCGATCGGGATCACCGGCTTCGGGGCGGAGATGTACCGCATTGCACTCGACGGCACGCCCGACTTCGAGAAATGGAGTTTCGTCGGCTACCCGCTGGCAACGCTCGTCGAGGGCAACAGCAACATCGCCGGTTGGCATCAGGCGTGGTGGATAGCCCATGTCGTGAGCTTCATCGCCTTCCTGGTGATCCTTCCGACCACAATGCTGCGTCACATGTTCACGTCGCCGCTCAACATGTATCTCAGCGACAAGGACCGGCCCAAGGGTGCGATGAAGGCGATGCCCAACCTTGTGGAGGGCGACACAGAGCTCGAAACCTTCGGTGCTTCAGTCGTTGAGGACTTCACCTGGAAGCAACTCCTCGACACCGACGCCTGCACGATGTGCGGCCGTTGCACCTCGGTCTGCCCCGCGCACGCCACCGGAAAGCCGCTTGATCCCCGCGAGATCGTCTTGAAGACCGGCGAGGTGATGGCCCGTACCGGCGACCCGGCCACCTCACCGCCTATCGGAGTCGACAGCGAGATCACTGTGCCCGCCAACTGGATGTTCGATCGCATCACCAACGACGAACTGTGGAGCTGCACCTCCTGCAAGGCCTGCGACGAGATCTGCCCGGTCAACATCGAGATTCTCGACAAGATCCTCGACATGAGGCGTTATCTGACCCTGATGGAGTCGGATTTCCCCTCCGAGCTCGGCGGTGCGTTCCGCTCGATGGAGAACTCCTCGAATCCCTGGGGCATGAGCCAGAGCGAGCGGGCCGACTGGGGTCGGAACATCGAGGGCCTCACTGTCATTTCCGGTGATGATCCGCTGACCGCCGAGTATCTGTACTGGGTGGGCTGCGCGGGGTCTTTCGACGACAAGAACAAGAAGGTCACTCAGGCGATGGCGCAGCTCATGCAACGTGCCGAGGTTGATTTTGCGATCCTCGGCCCGGCGGAGAACTGCACTGGAGACTCCGCTCGCCGTTCGGGCAACGAATACCTGTTTCAGATGTTGGCCAGCCAGAACATCGAGACGCTGAACGCGATGGGTGTGAAGAAGATCATCACTCAGTGCCCGCACTGTTTCAATACGCTGGCCAACGAGTATCCCCAGCTCGGCGGCCATTACGAGGTGGTGCATCACAGTCAGTTCCTTGAGTGGCTCGCGGATCAGGGCCGCTTGGATCTGAGCGATGCGAGGCTCGAGGAACGGGTCGTGTATCACGATTCGTGTTATCTGGGCCGCCACAACGACGTCTACATGGCCCCTCGCAAGGTGCTCGGCAAGCTCGGCGGCATCGAGGTCGTCGAAGCTCAGCGCAACGGGACCAAGGGAATGTGCTGCGGAGCGGGCGGTGCGCGCATGTGGATGGAGGAGACCATCGGTGAGAAGGTCAACGATGTGCGGGCCCAGGAGTTGGTCGACACCGGTGCCAGCCGGGTGGCTACGGCCTGCCCGTTCTGCTACATCATGATGGACGACGGTGTGAAGGCCGTCGGCAAGGAACCCGAAGAGGTTCAGGTGGCCGACATCGCCATTCACATATTGGAAGCCATAGAAATCGGCGAGCAGTAACCTGACTGGCGTGAAGCCCAGAGTCCTCGTAATCGACAACTACGACTCGTTCGTCTACATCCTGGTGCAGTACCTCGGTGAACTAGGGGCCGATCCCGTGGTGCACCGCCACGACGCCATCGACATTGAGGGCATCCGCGAGCTGAACCCCGACGGCATTCTCATCTCACCGGGTCCCGGCACTCCTGACGATTCGGGCATCTCGCTTGATGTTCTCTCTGAGTTGCACGGTACGCCTCCGGTTTTCGGGGTGTGTCTGGGAATGCAGTGCCTGGGTCAGGTGTTCGGGGGCAGGGTTGTGCGGGCCCCGCAGGTCATGCACGGCAAGACTTCGCTCATTCGCCACACGAACTCCGGTCTCTTCGAGGGCTTGCCCAATCCGCTGGAAGCAACTCGCTACCACTCGCTCATCGTCGAACGCGACTCCGTACCCGAGTCCCTTGAGATCACCGCCGAAACAGAAGACGGATTGGTGATGGGTTTGCGGCATCGCCAACTCGACATCGAGGGCGTCCAGTTCCATCCCGAATCGGTGTTGACCAACGCCGGCCACGACCTCCTCAAGAACTATCTGACCCGCTGCAGCTAGAACTAGCCGTCAGCCAGAACTAGCCGTCGTCTGAACCCGGCGCGACGGTCGTTGACGTGGTGGTGGTCGTGGTTGTCGATATCGGGTCATCGGACGCTTCACCGACTTCGATCACCACAACGGTGTCGAGCAAGACCTCTTCGAAGGGTGCGGGATCCTGAGTAATGACCCGGCCAACAGAAGCATCGCCGATTGGAACGGGAACCAAGAGGATCTCAACCTCCAGACGCACCTGACGCAGAGTCTGTTCGGCGCTGTCGGCGAAGAGGTCCACCACGCCGGGCACCTGCACGGTAGGGAACCCGGTTGAGATGACGATCGTCACCCATGAGCCTTTGTCGACCAGACTGCCGGACTCCGGTTCGGTACGGATTACCAGGCCTTCCTCGATCGTCTCGGACGCCTCCTCGGTATTTTCGGGGGTGACCCTGAATTGAGCCGAAAGCAACGCTTCGAAGGCCGTGTTGAGCGTGGCGGATTCGAGTTCAGGAATAGGAACTTTCTCCGGCCCTGTCGAGATGGTTATGACCACCGAGCCTCCTGCCGCCAGTTCGGTCCCTGGGGCGGGAAGCTGCGTGACGACCTCGCCGAACTCTCGGACATCGGACACGAAGTCGACCGTGACGGTGTAGCCCAACGATTCGAGGGTGTCGAGAGCTGAATTTTGGTCGCTGCCAATGACATTGGGAACCTGATCGGGTACGCCCGCGCTCACGAACAGGGTGACCTCAGATCTCGGCTCCACTTTCTGACCGGCCACAGGAGCCTGCTGGACCACTTCACCGCGGGGAACGGTCTCGTTGGTGCGCTCGACGATCGTCACTTGAAGATTGAGGCCCAGCAACTCCCGTTCGGCATCTGACACACTCAGCCCGGTTACCGACGGGAGCGCAACCAACTCAACGGGAACGGTTGTGCCGTCTCCACCGTCATCGCCGACCTGGTCAACGAAGGCAACGATCAAATAGCCCAAGATCAAAACCAGAGCACACAGCCCGATCAGCAGACCAGCGGTTCGCCTCCAGTCATCTTTGCGACGTGAGTCTGGAGCTTCGTAATATCCACCCGGGCCGTACATCGCAGGACCGCGCGGATCGGCTGGCGCCGAAGCCTGCCGAACCGGAACGGGGGCACGAGCCGGAGGTGCTGCTGGGATTCTGGCCGCCGGCGCTACCGGTGGGCCGGGAGTGGGAGGTCTGCCGGCACCCGGTGCTGCCCCGGGCGCTGTACTCGAGGCGGCGGGTCTGGGGGCTCCGGCGGCGCCGCGACCGGGTATATCGGTCGTACCGCTTAGATAACGACGCAGGTCAGAGCGAAGATCCTCGGCAGTTGGATACCGGTTCAAGGGGTTCTTGGCCAACAGTTTCATGGTGATCGCGTTGAGCGCCGACGACACCGGCACGCCACGCTCAATCAGCGGTTGGGGTCTCTCCTGAACATGCTTGTAGGCAACCGCTATCGGAGTCTCGGCTGTGAACGGCGGTTCTCCGGCGAGCATCTCGTAGAGAACAACGCCCAGCGAATAGAGGTCGCTGCGGCCGTCAACCGACTTTCCCTGCGCTTGCTCCGGGGAGAAATAGGTGGCTGTTCCCATCACTGAGCCGTGCTGGGTGAGCCCCGCGTCGGTACGACCTGCCAGAGCGGTGGCGATTCCGAAATCGGCGACCTTCACGTCTCCGCTGTCTGAGATCAGAATGTTGCCCAGCTTGACGTCGCGATGGACCAGACCCGCCTGGTGCGCTGTTGAGAGAGCCGCGGCCACGTCAGAGGCGATTTGCGCGGCTCGCTGTGCCGGGACCGGTCCGGAGGCGCGCACAACATAGGCCATGGTTCGGCCGGCCACATGCTCCATGACGATGTAGTAAGTGCCTCGTTCCTGACCCCAGTCGTAGATCCCGACGATGTTGGGATGGTTGAGGTTCGCGGCTGCTTGTGCTTCGCGGCGGAACCTCTCAACGAAGTTCGGGTCGTTGGCGAACTCGGGGAACAGGACTTTGAGCGCGACTTCGCGGTTCAGCAACTCGTCGCGGGCGAGGTACACGTCGGCCATCCCGCCCCGCGCAATATGGCGCAGCAGTTCGTAGCGGCCATTGAAGACCGTTGGCCGACCATCCGACATAGCCCCGGAGTCTACATGAGCGGCACCGTTGACCGTTGCACGGTCGCGGCCCGCTAAATCACGGTCTTTCAGCTATTCCAGCTGGGTTTCGGACTCGACCCGGAAAGCGGCTTCAATCACGGCTTTTGCGATTGGTGCGGCCACGCGACCACCGGTTTGTTCGTCTGCTCCGGGTTGTGCTTCGACAATCACCGCGATCGCCAATTCTGGCGGGTTGTTGGGGAGTCCGGCGAAGCCGACAATCCAGGCGTGGGAGTTCGGAGGGTCAGTACCGAGTTGGGCTGTACCGGTTTTCCCCCCTACGACCAAGCCGGGGACAGCCATATTCCGTGCCGTTCCGCTGGTGGCAACATTCACCATCGCTTCTCGCAGGATCTCGGCCACGCCGGGAGACGTGGCGAGTCGCCACACGTCAGGTTGAACCGTGCTGTAGGCGGTTCCGTCGGCTGCTCTGATCTCCGCCACGACGTGGGGGGCCATCAGCACGCCCTCGTTGTCAATTGCCGCTGCGATCATTGCCATCTGCAGGGGAGTTGCAGCTACATCGTTCTGACCGATCGCTGTTTGGGCCAGGATCGCCGAACTCTCGTGTATGGGTGTTGCTCCGTTGGGCAGGGTTGGCAGATTCGCCGCAACCCCGCCGTCGCTTTCGCTGGTGTCGTTCGTCGAGCCTCGTGCCCGGGCGGGTGCGGTCACTCGGTAGTACTGCACGTCGGCCAGGAATTCGCCGTAGTCGGTCGGGAATCTCGACGGAACGGCTCCAGGCACATCGAAGGGCAGCTCATCGTTGAATCCGAAGTTCTCCGCGGTCGTGACCATGATCTCGGGTCCGATCCACTCAGCGCCCATCTCAGCGAACGCCGTGTTGCACGAGACCCGCAACACTTCACGAAGGTCGCCGCCGCAGGTTGAATCCGCGAAGTTCTTTATCGGCGTGCCCGAAGGCAATGGATGGTATTCCTCGCTTTCTGTAAATACCGGAGTCGACGGGGAGACCAACCCGCTTTGGACCCCGGCCGCCGCGGTGACGAGCTTGAACGTTGAACCCGGAAAGAACACTTCCCGGAAGGACTTGGCCAGGAGCGGTTCGTCAGGGTCGTTGCGCAACGCTTCGTAGGCGTCGTTGACCAGCGTGCCGTTGAGCCCGCTCAACTGATTCGGGTCGAAGCTCGGGTAGGTCCACATGGCGACGATCTCGCCTGTGGAGGGTTTGAGCGCCACCACGGACCCACGGCGTGTGCCCAGCGCCGCCGCCGCTGCTTGCTGCACATCATCGCGCAGCGTCAGCACCAGCGTGCCGGTGCTGTCCCGATCACGGAACAGATCCGCAGGCGATTGAAACTGTTGCTCGAATCGTTCACCTGCCAATTCGTCGTTGAATGATCGTTCCAGACCGAAAGCGCCCTGGTTGAACGACTGAAAACCAACGATGTGGGCGAAACGCTCAGCAGTCGGATACTGACGCACGAAATCAATGTCAGAATCGGGAGTTGTCGCGACTGAGTGGGCCAGCAGGACACCGTCCGCTGACAAGATCTGGCCCCTGGCCCGGCCGAACTCCCTCAGCAGCGGCCGCACGTTGAGCGGGTCTTCACGCAGTTCCTGGGCCTTCACGAACTGAACGCGGTTCAACTGTCCGAAAAGCAGCACATACAGGACCAGCATGCCGATGCCGAGTTGGCGGATCCGGCGGTTCACTGAACAACCTCCGGTTCGGCGGCGCGCTGCTCATGCGACAGACGAATCAACAAAGCCAGCACGATGTAGTTCGTCACCAGAGCAGAGCCCCCGTAGCTGACGAACGGCAAGGTGATCCCGGTGAGCGGTACCAGCCGGATCACACCTCCGATGATGATGAACGCCTGAAGCCCGATCAGAGTGGTGAGTCCGACCGTCAGCAGCTTTTCGAATGGTCGAGTCGCGCGGATGGCGATCCGCAGTCCTGAACCGACTATCAGCAAGAAGGCCATGAGGATCGCCGTCGATCCCGCCAGGCCCATTTCCTCACCGATCGCCGCGAAGATGAAGTCTGACTCAGCGATCGGCACTCGATCGGGGTCGCCTCGACCAAGCCCTGTGCCGGTCAATCCGCCTTCCGCCAGCGAAAACGAAGCTTGCGCGATCTGGTAGCCGTCACCAGAGAAGTCTGCGAAGGGGTCGAGCCACCCGTCGATGCGGGCTTGCACATGATCGAACAGCCGCCATGCGACGATCGCTCCGCCCCCGAATAGGAACAGACCCAACGCAAGAAACGACGACCTTTCGGTGGCCACCCACATCAACACCACGAACAGCGCGAAGAACAGCAACGACGAGCCCAAATCGCGTTCGAACACCATGATCCCCACCGAAGCGACCCAGGCAATTCCGATCGGAGCTAGGTCGCGCAACTCGATCCGATTGCGAATCAAATCCCGTGACTCAACCAGATAACCGGCAAAGAAAATTGCCAATGCGATCTTGGCGAACTCCCCCGGTTGGAAGTTCACCGGACCGATACTCACCCAGATTCGGGCGCCGCGGATATCGACACCGATCCCGGGCACGAGCGGCAGGGCCAGAAGCACGATCCCGGCTAGCCCCAGCAGGTAGCGATATCCCGCCAAGGCTCTGGCCTTCGGCACAATCACCAGGGTGATGACAAAGGCCATCACCCCAACCCCGGTCCAAAGCGACTGGAGACCTGCGAGGTCTCCGCCGCCGTCAACATCGGAGCCGAGTCTGGCGATCATCACATAGCCGATTCCATTGAGCAGCAGGGCCGTCGGAACCAACACGGGATCCGCAGCGAAAGCCAGCCGCCGAACCGCGAAATGAATGAAGAAGAACAGCCCCAGAGTCCCAACCAAGAAGGGTCTGATGTCGGCTGGAAGTTCGGCGTTGCGGCCAAGGCTGGCGAGCCCGTATGCAAAAACAACGACCATTGAGACCATCACAACCAAGCCCAACTCGACCCGGCGGGGCCGGAGGTTGGTCACCGCAGGAGGCGTTGTCGACTGCTCAGCCGCGGTCACAGGACCGCTAGCAGCACTAGCAGCAGCACCAGCACGACGAGTGCTACGGCCGCGAACCATTTCAGCGGCCAGGTCTCAAAGGAGCGCCAGTCAAGAAAAGAGCGCCACGACAGCGAATCGAGCTCCAGTGACTCCGATTCGTCGCTCGTGCCTTCGTCGGCGGTGGCCGCGTCGGCTGCTTCGGTGCTGTCTTCAACATCGACGTCGTCGTGCACCGCCTTGCGGGTGGCGATTACTCGGTCAGCGGGTGGTTCGGATTCTGTGGATTCGGCATCGACGACATCCACGACAACGACGGTCACGTTGTCTCGCCCACCAGCGGCGCACGCCGCCTGCACTAGGGACGACGCCGCTTCTACGGGATCGTCTGTTTCATCAAGGATTTCCAGGATCTCCGCATCGCTGAGTTCGTTGGTGAGACCATCGCTGCACAACAGGTAGCGGTCCCCGGTCACCGGTTGGAGTTCCCAAGCGTCGACCAGCAGCTCGTCCTCAACGCCCAGCGCGCGCGTGACAACGTTGCGCTGCGGGTGGACCATGGCTTCCTCTGGAGAGATCCAGCCGTCACGCACCATGCCTTCAACCAGGCTGTGATCGTCGGTTAGCTGCAGCATCTCCTCGTCCGTGCGGACATACAGACGGCTGTCGCCAACATTGACGACGCACAGCCGCTCGGTATCAGCCTCGGTCATCGCCACGAGCGCCACCATCGTGGTGCCCATCCCGTAGAGCGACGGATCCTCCCGGGCGCGTTCCAGCACCTCGAGGTTGGCTTGCTGCACCATCTCGATCAGCTCATCAGTGCTGCTTACAGCGGTGATCTTGGCCATCTCTTCAACGACGATGGCCGATGCGACCTCACCGCCACGATGGCCGCCCATGCCGTCGGCCACTACAAAGACGTCTTCGGCTGAGAAAACGCCGTCTTGGTTGACATCGCGAATACGACCGGTGTCGGTCAACGCGCCCCAAGCCAAAGTCGTCATGTCAAAACCAGCTCTATTTCAGTTATCTGGATTCGAGCTCCGCGTTTGATTCGCGTGGGGCCGACCACGTCTTCTCCGTCCAGTTGCGTGCCGTTGGTTGAGCCCAGATCTTCCAGATACCACTCCCCCTCATGCAGAAAAAGGCGCGCATGCAGCTTCGACACCCGAACATCGTCGATCTGGACACCGCATCCCGGCGCTCGACCCAGCGTGGTTTCTGCGCTGAGCATGAACCTTCTGCCCGCAAGTGCAGGTGGTTCTACCAACAGCAACTCGCTTGCTCCTTGCGCCCGCCGCTGCCTGGCTTGACTCGGTGCGTCGGCGCGCTTGGTAGCTCTGACTCGGCCAACCCGTGTGAGGGTGAGACCTTGTTCGGCTCGAAGTTCGACCCATACGGCCCTCAGCACGCGTAGAAACACCAAATAGACAAGGGCCAACAAGCAAAGCCGAAGTAGGACGAGCGATTGTTCCGACACGGTTCTTTGAGGTTACCTCCCGCCAATGACACGAAAGCAGATGTTCAACCAGACCGGAACTCGATCACCATGGCGCCCAACTCGATGCGGTCGCCGTCGACGAGCCGGTGCGAAACGACGGGAGTTCCGTTTACCAGAGTCCGATTTGTCGAACCGTTGTCTACGAGAAGAAATCCGTTGCCGTCGGGCCGAATCGTGGCGTGTTCACGGCTTACGTTGGGGTCGTCGAACGAGATCGTGCACTCGGGAAGACGGCCGAGGGTGACCAGGTGCTCACCGAGTGCGACTTGTTCGCCTGTCGGCAGGTGTAGCACGCCGACGTTGTCGTTCCCTTCTTTCAGCCTGGCGAGCACTCCGATCGTGCCTCTTCGCAGCTTTCGATCGCTTGACAACTCCACCCGAACTGGACCCATGAACGTCCAACCCTCGTCGCGCGCATGTTCACGAGTCAGTTCACATAGTTCCTTGACCAACGAGTCTTGGACTTCCGCGAAGCGGTTCAGGTCTTCGGTCGACAATGTCACCCGAAAATGGTTTGGTACCACCGGCTGACCCCGGACTCCGACGCTGCGCCTGTCACCCATCTCACGCACAATCTTGTGCCCGATCTCCACCGGTCGGACCCCGCCGCGCAAAATGCGACTGATCGTGCCTCCCACCAAGCGTTCAAGACGACGTTCAACTGACCGTAGGCCCACACTCAGAGAGTAGCCCCACCGCGACCGTTCAAATCACGGCCTGGTGGCAAACCGGATCCAACCGAGGTGCGCTAGGATCAGTGCACGTTCACTGCGGTGTACGGCCACGCGCGAGTGGCGGAATTGGCAGACGCGCAGGCTTCAGGTGCCTGTGTCCGAAAGGATGTGGGGGTTCAAGTCCCCCCTCGCGCACAGTTGTTTCCGTCGCAAGATCTCTGTCCGAGTGGCTAATTCAAAATTCAATTTTGAATTAGCCACATGTTGCGGTATTCTTCGCCAGATGGTGATCGAACGGGACCTTGCCCCAGAGTTGCGGCAAGCCGCGAGCCGGTGGCCCGCGGTCACACTCACCGGCCCACGCCAGAGCGGCAAAACGACGCTGTGCTCGGCAGTGTTCGTCGATCATCCGATGGTCTCGCTCGAGGATCCCGACAAGCGGGTTTTCGCCAGCGAAGACCCTCGGGGTTTCCTAAGCCAATGGCGACACGGCGCGGTGATCGACGAAGTCCAACGGGTGCCAGAGTTGCTGTCATACCTGCAGGGTCTCATCGACGCCGAACCGATTCCCGGCCGGTGGATTCTCACGGGATCGCACAATCTCGCACTGATGGAGTCCGTTACTCAGTCGCTGGCTGGACGTACCGCATTGTTGCGGCTGCTACCGCTCGCCCGCAGCGAAGTGCTCCGCTTCAAGAATCCGCCGTTGCAACTCGACGAAACACTACTGACAGGCGGATATCCGCGCATCTTCGACCGAGGACTCGACCCCTCGGACTGGTTGGCCTCTTACATCGCCACCTACATCGAGCGCGATGTGCGAACTATTGCCAACGTCGGTGACCTCGTCGCGTTCCAGCGCTTCATGCAGTTGTGTGCAGGCCGGACCGGGCAACTGCTGAACTACTCGGCGCTGGCAAACGACTGCGGAGTGTCACAGCCGACGGCCAAGGCTTGGCTCAGCGTGCTGGAAACTTCGTTCGTCGTGTTCCGGGTGCCCGCATTCCACACCAACGTGCGCAAACGCCTCGTGCGCATGCCCAAACTGCACTTCTACGACACCGGCGTTGCATGCTGGCTTCTCGGCATCAGAACACCCGAGCAGCTGCAGTCGCATCCCTTGCGCGGATCGATCTTCGAAAGCTGGGTCGCCTCTGAGATGGTCAAGCACGGTGCAGACCCCGGCTATGGCCTGAACCACTACCGCGACCGCGCCGGAAACGAAGTCGACCTGCTCGTCGAGCGGCCGACCGGTCTCGCTCTTGTCGAGACGAAAGCCGCCGCAACACCCAGTTCGCGGCTGCTCGACGCGCCGCGCCGGATCCGCCGGCACTTGGCCGAAGCTCATCGGAATGTTGACGCATACGTCGTGTACGGCGGAGACGAGATGCAGCGCCGCAGCGACGGTGTAGTGATCCCCTGGCACGAATTCCACGAGAACGTGCCACCCCTCGACGATTGACGATCAGACGTGGCCGGCGGTCCAGGCGCCTAGCAACAGCAACGCCAGTGCCTTGACGAATTCGGCGCCTGCGTAGACGCTGTGCAGATGTGAACGGGGTACTTCTTCGCCGGCAATGATGGCCGCGACCCTGACATCGAGCCGTGGGATCAGCCAGAGTGTCTGGCCGACCACGATGACCAGAACCAGCGCGATCAAGAACCAGTCGACAGGCTCCAGCGAATCACGGACCTGGACTGTGATCACCACCAACGCCAGGCTCAAAACCCATTCGAGTTTCCCGAAGGCGTGGAACGTCGTGCGGCCCACATCCAACGCGACCGGCCGGGTCAGGGACTTGGCCCTGAACTTGATCGGCGTTGCCAGAAACGACACACCTAGCACCAAGCCGAGCCACACATAAGCAATGAAACGGATCACGGGAGAGCCCTCGAAGGTCTAGAAGAGAAGTCAAAAGCAGCCATTACCCCGGCGAGCAGCGTCGGCGCGCCGACGAGAAACCCGCTCTTCATGAACGGACATTTGTCAGCAACGCCAACAGGGCCGCCGCGGCGCCAGCACCTTCAGCGCTGGCGGCAGCCAGCACTTCGCGAAGATCAACTGGAATAACCAGATCGGTGAGCGACAAACGAGCCCGAACCGTCTCTCCTTCTATGGCGAAGTCGGTGACGCTGAGGTCGGGCGGCGCTTCGTCGACTGGAAACGAGAGCGCGAGCGGCAGGCCCGCTACTTTGCTGGTCGTCCGACCCCACATACCAGCCGAAACAACATGGAGGTAGACGCGCTGATTGTGCAATTCTGGACCGTTTCCGCTGGAGGTGATCCGTGACGACCAGCCTGGGCGAATCACGAAAACGCCGTCGACAATTTCCACCTTGGTGTCCAGTTCGCGCAACTCAAGCCAACGCTTCAACTCAGTCACCGAAGTCTCAACTTCAGCGGTCAGCCGCCCCACGTTGATCTGGTCGAGTTGGTTGGAGTCAAGCCCGACGTCGTGGGCGGTAACCAGAGCACGATCAAACCCGTATCCCTGCCAGGAACCGTCGGTCAGTTCCAGACCAAGCCGCTGCCACACCGGTATACGACCCGCGGCCATCACCGGAAGCGCGAAAGATGGAACAACCTCGACCACCCGGCCCAGAGTCGCTGAGCTGTCGTCGTGAACGGTTGATTGAATCTTGCGGCCCTCCAGCGCCATGGACGCGGCCTGGACCGCCGCCTCAAAAGCACTGTGCGCCGTGACGGGCACTCCGACCACACCTTCGATGGCTTTGCCGAACTCTGTCCCCAGCAGACCGAGCGAAGCCAGGTATTCCGTCCAGCGTCGATTGGGCACACCTGCACGCTAGCTCACCGGCACGAAAGCAGCGCGAGAGCGGTGTCTCGGCGGCACGGCAGGCGAGTACTGTTCGGAACGTGACGGCACCCGAGCACCCGCCAGCGCAAGCAACTGTTCACGAGGGCATCGAAGGATGGACAATTGACGGGTCCTCCGACGATCAGTCGATTCTCGACAATGCCACTGCACTGTTGGACGCGGAACTCCCCGACCCTCGCTTCGTGTCGTCGGATTATCTGCGTTGGGCCTACCGCGACAATCCGTTGGGCCGCGCCGTCGAGCGGCATCAAATGGTCGTGGTTGAGGGCAATCCGCGGCTCGTCGCCCACTACGCCAACATGCCCCGGCGGTACCGCGGCCCCGACGGCGAGCGCAGCAACGGAGCATGGTCGCAGAACGCGGTCGTTCACCGCGAGCACCAACGGACCCGTCACTTCAGCCGTCTGGGTCTGGAAATCTATGACGAAGCCGGTGAAGGGGGCTGGTCCTTTGTGGTCGGTGTGACCAACAAGAAATCGACCGGTGCTGTGGTCAAGTACATGGGCTGGCGTCTGGTAGGCCCGTTACCGGTGCGGATCGTCACCCCGCTGGGCCGCGGTCAGCGCCGAACCCGTCACCTTGAGATCAGTGCCGACTTCTTGGACTCCGACAGGTTCGACGAGTTCGCCGCAACCGTGGACAGGCATCGAGTCAGCGGTTGGACGACTGACTACACGCCGGACGTGTTGCGCTGGCGTCTGGCTTGTCCGCACACTCGCTATTTCCTGCACATCGCCGACGATGTGGCGCTGATTACGACCCGCTCATCGGCGGGTCCGATACCGGCATGTGTCGTGTTGAAAATCTTCCCGCTGACCAGCGGCAAGGCAACAGTCGACGCCACTCGGGTCATTCGTTCGGCCACTCGCTGGCATCGTGGGGCCTTCGCGGTGTACGCGGGCTTCAACGGTTCGGTCAGGGTGCGTGGTATTCGCCCTCCCAGGCACCTTCAGCCCTCGCCGTTGAACCTCATCATCCGCCGTCTGGACCCCGCGATCGACCAGGATGCGATCACCCTCGACACCTTCGAGTTCTTGGACATGGATGCTTACTGAAGTGGTTCGGGATTGGGGTGAGGCTTGGAGAACAAATCGTTCTCGTCTTCAACGCTGACTCCCTGCTTACGCAGTCTTGCTCTTCGCTCCGCCTCCAAATAGAGGTAGCGGGCCACATCGTCGGGGGTGTCTTCGTTGCACATCAATTCGGTCGCGAAGGCATCGCGCATCAACTCCGACCGGATGTCATCACGAGTCACCCCGTGCTCATCTGGTTTGCCCGAGCATCTCCTGAGGTGTCGTCTGAACCACTTCCAACAAGTCAAGGTCGAGGTCAACATCCCAAGGGTGAACATCAACAAACAAAGCAGTGCGAACTGCGCCGTCATCAAAACCTGCGCCATTCTGATTTCCTTTGATCAGTCAATTGATGGCGCCCGGCAAGTAGGCCGCGATACTCACGCCGCAACGTAACGCCCGCCACAGCAAAAGTCTAGAAGTTTCTGCGGCCCGCGGCGCCGCTGGAACTAGACCGTCTACGGGACTAGACGTCGGCCCCGAAGCGCTCAGCCAGGTGGTCGACAGGATTGCGCAGCACGATCACTGGTATCTGGTCGATCAGCTCTCGATGACGCCGCAGCAGCGCGGTCCACAGGCGAAGGCGACGAGCACTCTTCCGCAAAGGCAGGTATCCAAGTTCCCACATCATCATCAAACCCCAGAACCCGAGGTCGCTCTGCACTCCGTCGGGCTCCAGAGTCGTGCGAATGCGCATCGAACCGTGCACCATATGCAAGATCGTGTCGCGGATCGCCTCCGCGAGAACCGCTTCAGGGATCGTAGTTGTCCCCGACCGGTCATCGGGGGGCGTTGCCGAACGGCCAACCGAACGAGAGCGAAACGATACCCACCAGTAGGGCGTGGCCTCATCGGAAGGCACAAAAACCACGAACGGCTTCGGCGCTAGTCGGCGTGCGAACACCCTTGGCACGTCACGCACAAACTTCGTGAGATAGGTCTCGAAATCAGCCCAGTTCGCTACGACACCTTGTTCTTGCGCAGCGCGCTCAGCAATCTTCGGGCCATGGATCGCGACCAGATCTTCAAGGTGTCGGCTGCGATCTGAGTACCAGTCAACGTCGGAGCGGGCGAATCCCGTTTCGCTGTCCCACTCATCGCCCGGGGCCATGGTCACAACCTCGGTGCCCGCGATGCCTCCGCGTTCGGCGACGCCGTCGACCACCATGTCGGGGGTCACCAGATGTTCGTTGACCGGTTTGCTGTCGGGATGCAGGAACCCGACCATCGACCCGAACGGCACCGCGTATCGGGGCCAAAGGCCCGACATCACATCGTGGAAGTCGTCGATATAGGTGTCGCGAGACACGAGTTTGAGCTGCTCGACATCTTCGGATTCGTACAGAACCGGATATGACTGCGCGAACGAGTGGCTCTTGCAGGCCAGCGTCGGCCGCCCGAAGTCACGTTTGATCTGCTTCAACGAACGCCTGCGAATCTTGCAGTCGTTGATGTCGATCACAACGTTGTCGTCCTCGGCAACCACAAAGGTCGTGTCGTCGAAACCGTACTGATACGAAGCGACCCGTACCCCGTCTCCGAGATCGAGCACGCGCCCGTGAACCAGCTCCTGGGGCGATTCAAAGCCCAGACTCTTCACCTCATCGACCATCGCATCCACCCCGAAGCGAGGAATCAGAACCTTGGCTGACCGATCCATGCGTCGCAGCGACGGATAGTGGAAGTGATCGAAGTGGTGATGGGTGAGGTAGATCCAATCGGGTTTGAACATCTCCTCGTCCGGTTCCGCGCTGGGCGGGAAATGCCACCACGACCGCCAATAGCACGAACCAGACAGCCACGGGTCGATCAACACAGTGCCCGCGCGGGTCTTGATGCGCAGGCAGCTATGGCCGATAACGGTCACATGCATAGGTCGTCACGGTATAGCCACAATCAGTGGTGTGGCGGGTGCGCAGGCCCAGGGAGATACAGCAACAACTAGGATTGGCGGGTGCGCAGGCCCTTCACTTCTGCCGACGGTGGCCCAAAATGAATGCAAGGGCCCGTTGGCTGGTGGCGGGAATGTTCCTGCTCGCCGTGGCCGTGCGCTGGTTTGTATTCCTGCGTTGGTACCGGTATCTGCCGATCGGCGAGATCAACGACAACGTCTACTACCACGTCACCGCGAACCTTCTGGTAGACGGGCACGGGTTTGCCGATCCTTTCGAATACACGGTCTTCGGCAAGCTCCAACCGACCGCGGGGCACCCGCCTGGATTCACGGTCTACCTCTCGATCTGGTCGTTTTTGGGCCTCGACAGTGTCACCTGGCATCGCCTCGCAGGCGGCTTCATCTCAGCATCGGCGGTGATTCCTGTAGGCCTGCTGCTGCACCGCCTGTTCAACGAACGCACAGCAGTCATCGGCATGGTTGGGATGGCGCTGCACCCGCCGCTGTGGATGAACGACGCGCTGATCCTCTCGGAGTCGATGTACATCCCGATCGCAGCTTGGACTCTGTGGTTCGCGCATCGGGTCTATGACGAGCCGTCGTGGCGCAGGATCACCGAACTAACGCTGATGCTGTCACTGGGCGCCCTCACCCGCAGCGAACCGTTCATGCTGTTCTTCCTGCTGCTGGCACCCATAATCCTGCTGCACCGGTCCCTCGACTGGCGCGCCCGCGTCACGCGCACGCTCGGGGCAGCTTTGATCGCCATGTTGATGCTGGCGCCGTGGGTCGGCCGTAACCTGGCCACCTTCGACGAGCCGACCTTCCTGGCCATCGGACCCGGCTACGTGCTCGAACTCGGCAATTGCGACGACACCTACTCAGGGAGACTGCTCGGTTACTGGAGCCCGACCTGCGACGAAACAGACTCGCGGGGGGCGCTGGGCTTCTGGGCAGCCGAAGACCGTCTGTCGACCTGGCCCGATGGCGACGAGTCGGTCATCGGCGCTGCAAAGCTCGACAAAGCCCTCGACTACATCGGCGACCACCTCAGTGAACAGCCGAAGGTGGTCGCGGCCCGGGTGGGACGGGTACTCGGCCTGTTTCGACCACAACAGACCGCCGACTTCGACGTGTTCTTCGAGAGGCGGGTTCGCTCCCATGTCGACATCGGGCTGTTCAGCCACTATGCGGTAATGATCGCTGCGGTTTACGGTGCGGTTGTGATGCGCCGTCGTACATCCTTATTACCGGTCGCCGCGGTTGCGGGCACGTCGATCCTCACCGCAGCGATCACGTTCGGGATAACCCGCTACCGGCTCGGCGCCGATGTGGTGTTCGTGTTCCTAGCCGCCGTGGCACTCGGCGCTCTGCTTGACCGGTTCCGCCCAATCTCGGCGCCGGCAGCAGACCAGCAAGAACCTGAGGGGGCGTCGGTATGGCCAACATGATGGCGCAGCTTCGGCAGCTCATCGGGGCCCGTGCCGTTCAGATCATTGTCGGCGTCGGCTTGGCGGGATGGTTCTTACGTATCGCGGCCGTGCTGTGGTACCGCCCGACCTGCACAACTGGTGCGGCCGACTGCTACACGCTCGCCGGCGACGCCTATTACCACCACCATCAGGCTGACCTGATCAGCAAAGGCCACTGGTTCATCAACCCGCACGAGTACATCGTCAACGGCCACATCATCGATTCCGCCGGTGATCCCCCATTATACGCCCTCTACCTGGCTTTTTGGTCACGCTTGGGGCTCGACGGTGTGACCGACCACCGCCTCGTCTCCACCTTGGCGGGTTTCGCGCTGATCGTCTCTTTGGGATTGCTGGTGCGTCGCCTGGCCGGCGATCTCGCTGGAATCATCGCCGCGGTTCTGGCCGCTCTGCACCCGCTCATGTGGATCAACGACATGATGCTGTTGTCCGAAGGCCTGTATCAGCCGTTGATCGTGGCGGTGCTCTGGGCCGGCTATGCGTGGATCGAGAAACCCACGACCAAACGGATCGTGATTCTCGGCGCGGTGATCTCTGTAGCGGCTCTGACCCGAGCCGAAGCGTTGGCCCTCTTCGGTTTCATGGTGATCCCGCTTGTCTGGTGGCTCAGCGATGTCGACTGGCGAGAAAAGCTGCGACAGATCGTGCTGTGCGGGTTGGCCGGGTTGATCGTCTTGTCCCCTTGGGTGATCTACAACAATCTTCGCTTCGAGGATCCTGTGACTCTGAGCGCGGTACCCGGCACGGTGATGATGGCGGGCTCCTGCGATGAAGCTTGGAGCGGGGAAGCGATGGGTTTCTGGACGGTCTGCTTCGATTCTCGGGAACTGTGGGACGAACTCGAAGCTGAGTTGCCGGGTTCCACGCTGCGTGGCGAGTCCCGTGTCGTCTACGACGAGTCGGTTCTCGATTCTTTCAATCGAAAGTACGCCTTGGAGTACACGACCGAGAATTGGGAGCGCTTCGGAGTCGTGGCGGTGGCTCGAATGGGCCGATCACTTGAGTTGTTCAAACCGGGCCACTCTCTGCGGCTGAACTATCAGGTCGAGGGGCGTTGGGAGGAGCCGTCGACTTTCGGTTTGGGCTTCTACTATGCGCTGCTGCCGTTGACGATCATCGGCGGAATGGTGTTTTGGCGGCGTGGAATCCGGTTGACGCCGCTGCTTTCGATGTGGCCGACGATCATGTTGGCCTCCGCGATCACCTTCGGCCTGACCCGTTACCGAGTCCCCATCGACATCGCCATGATGGCCATGAGCGCCGTCGCCATCTCCTGGCTATTCGAGCACCTGGGACCCGATTCACCCAGTTCGCCTGCCGACGCGTCCGCTGACAGGCCGGGCGAAGTAGTTTGATGGAGCACCTGTGGTGAGCAACATCGTTTTTACGCTTGATCTGGAGGATCACCGGCCTGACGAGACGGTCGAACCGCGGTACGCCGCGGTCACCGACGAATTGTTGGGCGACCTCGACGAGTGGGGCGTCACCGGGACGGTGTTCGTTGTCGGCGAGGTGGCGCGAGACGATCCGGATCTGGTGGCCCGAGTCGCTGCTCGGGGGCATGAAATCGGGTTGCACGGCGCCAGCCACACACCGTTGCCAGAGGTCGGACCCGACGCTTTCCGTGCTGTGACCGCCGAGGCCGCCGACCGTCTCAGCCAGTTGGTGCAAGCCGAGGTCCAGGGCTTTCGCGCTCCGATCTTTTCGCTGGTGCCTGAGTCCGCTTGGGCGCCGGAAATCCTCGGCGAGCTCGGGGTCAGGTATTCCTCCAGCGTGCTTCCCGCCCGCAACCCTCTTTTCGGTTGGCCACAAGCTCCACGTGCTCCGTTCAGATGGCCCTGTGGGCTCATTGAGCTTCCGTCACCGGTGTTCGGATTGGGGCCGCTGACTGTTCCGCTTCTGGGGGGCGCTTACCTCCGGGTTGCTCCTGGTCCGATCGTCGGTTGGGCTGCAAAGAGAGCGCCCGAACATGGGTGGTTGTACGCCCACCCCTACGACTTTGACCCCGACGAGCCGCGCTGGCTCGTGCCCGAGGTGGGGCGTCTCGGCAGTCGGGTCATGTGGTGGGGCCGCTCCGCGATGAAGACCCGGGTCGGGCAGATCGTGGCGGGCAGCCGACAAACGCTCGCCGATATGGCCGCTTCAATGGCCGAGTTGGACCAGTTGCCCGTGTTCAGACCGCCTGGCATCAACACACTCAAAACGGGATCGGGGCAATGACCGACGAGACTCCGGAGTACGGCCAGGACGAGATGGCACACGATCTACCCCGCGCTGAGATCGTGGATCGAATCGAATGGCTCACCGCTCAGTGTGTCGGCAAGCGCGTGATCCACGTCGGTTTCGCTGACGCAGGTTTTCGTCTTGAGCAGGGGCGAGCGGGTAGATGGCTACACGGTCATCTTCACGAGGTTGCCGGCGAACTTGTTGGGATCGACGCCGACCCCGTCGGCGTCGCCGCAGCAACCGACGACGATTTCGAGGCCTATGTGGTGGATTGCACGGACGCAGCAGCCGTTGCCGCGCTCGGGATCGAGCCCGCCGATGTTGTGCTCGCCGGCGAAGTGATCGAACACGTTTCCGCCCCGGGTCTGTTTCTCGATGCCATGCACCACCTCTGCAAACCAGAGGGCATTCTCATCGTCACCACCCCCAACGCCTATGGCCTCATCAACGTGGCTGCATCAATAACTCGACGAGTCGAGATCAACCATCCGGACCATGTGGTTATGTTCACCTGGCGCACCCTGACTGAGCTGATGCGCAGATCAGGCTGGGACCACACCAGAACGGTGACCTACGTCCCGGCCGTACGCGAGCGCGGCAACCGATCCCGCCTAGAGGCGGCTGCGGTCCGCTCGATCGTCGGCGTCGAACGGTTGCTCGGCAAACTCAACCGCCCTTTCTCAGCCGATGGCCTGATCGTCAGCGCCAAGCCGTCTGACTAGTTGTTCGTCAGGAGGTGGCGCGGGGTGTGATGCCTTCGACTTCTACGCGCAGCAGGGCCAGCTCCTCGGCCAGGTCCTGCGTGCGGGCCTCGACTCGCGACATCTCGTAGGAAAGATGCACAGTCGTCGCGAACAGGAACGCCGTGGCAGCGAAGAGCACGGTGGCGGGTTCGTATTCGATGCCGATGAAATCAGAGATCGGTACGAGAATGTCGGGAACGGCTGCCAATGGCAGCAGGGCCAGGCCGACAAAGGACCAAAGCAGGGCATATTTGCTTTTGAGCACCCGTTGGCGAACTAGGCGGAAGATGAACAGCACCGTCAAGAAGATGACGGCGGCGACGACGATATGGGCCGAGGTGGACATGTACCCAGGTTACTCAACCAATGGATCGCAATCGCTGCGCACACAACGACGGCGATCTCAGCAGGAACTCGGAAGCGGGGAATCCCGTAGAACAGCGCGCCGACCAGCGATACATGCACCGCCAGAATCGCGAAGGGCCAGCGGGTGAGCCGGTCGCGACCCAGGCGCCACCAGCCGATCAGCGCCAGGGGCGCGGCGACCCAGAACCCCACGAAAGCAAGGTTGGAGGCCCAGATCTCACGCCCCTCCCCGGTGTTGAAGTCAGACATCTGCAACGGCCTGAAAACCGACCACAACCGGCCGAGTCGCGCCGCCATGACTCGCGGCTGGTCGTCGAGGTTGTCGCCGATGTAGCTCAGCGCCTCTGCTCGCCAGATCCGCGACTGCTCGCTGGCATCCGCGTCGGCAAGCTCACCAATGCCCGGGGCGAGCGAGTCGGCGTACTCCAACGACCAGAAACCGATCGCGCCGCCCGAATACGTCTGTGGCGAGTTGGCACCGATCAAAGTCACGCCGTCGTTGGTCGACATCAGCACCGGTTCGTTGAATCGAAGGAGGTTGGGAACCACCCAGGGGGCGATCACCAAAACCGTCAACGCGCCGCTGACAACGACCGCCCTGACCCGTTCGCGCCAGGAAGGATGGCTCAAAACAACCAACGGTGCCACTAGCAATATCACCAGCAACAAAGACTCGGCTCGGGCAAGCGCCGCGAAACCAATCCACGCACCCAGTTGTATCGCCAGTCGGCTCGACGGATCCTGCCGATAGCGCAGCGCCGTCCACACCGCTCCCGCGATGCAGAACGCGGTCAGCGATTCGGCCATGACCAGGCCATCGTTGATCCACAGGGCCGGATATACCGCCGCGATCGCGGCCGCCGTCAGCCCCACAGCCCGACCCGCAAGCTGGCGAGCAAGCAAGCCGATCATCACGATGACGCCTGCACCGACCAGACACATGATGAAACGCTGTTCGAAGATGTGTTCACCCTGCCCACCCGGCAACCACGAAGCGGGCGCGGCAGCAATTGCGGTCAGCGGCGGATGGTCCGCTGCGTGGCTGGCTTGAACACCGCTATCGACCAAGCCCGACAATCCGTGCCACGGAGTGACGAAGCCCCTGCCCGCGGCGAGCGCGTCTGCAGCGAGGGAGTAATAGAACTGGTCACCCGGGAAAATGTCGAGCGTTTGGAGCGTGTGGTCGCGTTTGACCACGATCACGTAGATGACGCGGAACACGAACCCCGCCGTGGCAACCACAGCCAACTGTGCCCGAAACGACGCAGCTCTCCATCCCGCCGCCAACCGGCTGACGAACAGCTCCGCCGGCGACGGCCCTTGCACAGGTCTCCGAACCAGCTGCTGCATGCGCAGACCCAAACGTTCAACCAGGTAGTAGCTGGCCACCGAGACCACGAACATCGGTATGAAGGCCACGATGCAGAGGCGCCAATAGTTGGTCTCGAACAGGCGCACTTCGCCGAAGATGTCGGTCATCGGCCCCCAAGGGTGGACGATGAAAACCATGTGCCACAGGTAGACCGAGTACGAGATCTTCCCCAGCCAGTCCATCGGTGAACTTGCCACGAACCGCCGCACATAAGAGCGCCGGTCGCTGCCGAACACGAGCGGGAACAGCAACGCGAACCCGATCGCCCCGTAGACGAGTTGCCGGCCGATCTCTCGTGGCCACGACGCGACGTCGAGTCCCAACGCCAACCCCATCTGCTGGGACACGATGTGAAAGAGCAGCGCGGCACCGATCCACCACCAGCCGGCAGGCCCGGCCCACCGTTCCAGCCGATCCCGCGGCGTCGATCCCGGCTCGAAACCGACCCGAGCGATAGCCAGCGCCATCCCGATGGCGAAGTAGTCCAACATGCCCGGCAGCCAGATGACCGCGTCATTGCTCCATTGGCTCTGCAATCCGAGTACGCAGATCCGAAAGAAAACCGACAGGAGATAGCAGCCTGCAACAAAGACGAGCAGCGCGTTGCGGCGCTGCGGTCGGTCCCGGTTCTTCAACCAGGGTCTGAGGAATCGGGCCACGAAGGGCAATGCCAGGTAGAAGGTGACCTCTGTGGCGAGGCTCCAAGCTTGAGGAATCGGGCCCACGACATGTTCGGTCCAGTGAATGTGGATCAATAGCGTGGTGGTGATCCCGTCGGCGATGCCCAGGTCTTCGCTGGTGAACACCACGATAAGAGCCAACGCGGCCCAGAACGCCGGGTAGATCCGCATAAATCTGCGCCACAGGTACTCAACGGTCGGGCGCAGCGGTCGTTCG
Source organism: Acidimicrobiaceae bacterium (assembly GCA_009845995.1). GTDB lineage: Bacteria > Actinomycetota > Acidimicrobiia > Acidimicrobiales > Aldehydirespiratoraceae > VXYK01. The sequence goes on from VXYK01000030.1 coordinate 25,081, forward strand.
TCGAGTATCGCCGCGGCTATCGGGGTGAACAGCAGAAATCCTGAGAGAACAAAGAAGACCGGCACGCCGATGTCGAGTCGGCCGATGTAGCGGCCGATGGCACCGTCGTAGGTTCGGCCCGAGTGAAACCCGACATGGTGAAAGAAGACCGCGAAAGCCGCTATGGCTCGCAACCCGTCAAGCCCGACGATCCGACTGCTAGCCGGTGCGGTGTCAATTGAGCTGGTGCTGGTCGGGCTGCCAGACACTCAGCTGCCGAACACTGCGAGCCACTGCTCGCGGGTTTTGGGGCGGAACACCATGTTGCGCTCCCTGGTCACGCCCATGGTGGCCGAGGACTCCAGCGAGTAACGGTGACCGGGATAGAGCACTGCGTTGTCGGGCACTTTCGCCAGTTTCTGGGTCAGGCTCTCATACATCTGCGCCGGGTCTGACCCGGGGAGGTCCATGCGTCCACAGCCGTCGAGGAACAGGGTGTCGCCCGCGACCAACCGACCGTCGACCAAGAAACACTGGCTGCCGGGAGTGTGGCCTGGAGTGCAGATCAGTTCGATGTCCACTGCTCCGACCGACACCACATCGCCGCTCTGGTGCTGCATCAGGTTCTCATCGGTGACGCCGGTGACGGTGCGGACGTATTCCGCTTCGGGGGTTTGCACATGTATCGGAACGTCTACATGCTCAAGAAGTTCGGCTACACCCTCCAGTTGCATGCCCATCATCGATCCGCCGACGTGGTCGGGATGGTAGTGGGTGGCCAGCACCCCGGAGCAGCGCATGTCGTCAGCTGCAAGCACTGCGAGTAGGTCTTGAACATTGTAAGCAGGGTCGACCAGCACCGCTTCACCGCTTTGGCGATCGCCGATGGCGTAGACGAAGTTGACCATCTGCGCGGCCACGGGATCGTTGACAGCGAAGTCTCGACCCGACAGCAGCTGACGGAAATAAAAGTCGTTGTTGCCGGGCACTCTGCTGTCGCCGGGCATAGCCGGAGCCCCGTGAGTCACCGCGGGTCGCTTTCGTCGCACGAAACCGGAGCCGCGGAAGTCATCTGGGGATGCTATCGGGGTCGCATTCGCCGGGCGTAGCCGGAGCCGCGGGAGTCATCACGAGGTCAGCGGGGCGTACCAGAGTACGCCAGAAGGCTCGGTAGCTGGGGTAGGTGATGGAGTCGGTGATGTAGCCGTCTTGCACCAAAGCCCGATGGTATTTAGGAAGGTTGGACATCGGGATGCCTGAATCGACATGGTGAGCGAGGTGAAACCCGACTGAATGCGGCAAGAACACGTACCGGGACAAGAACCCCTGTCGAATATTGTTGCTGGTGCGTCGACGGTCTGGAGACCGGGTCATCCCGCCATGCTCGGCCAACGCACGAAGCCGGTTGGCGACCTGCCAGAAGGTCATCCAGGGAAGCCACCACAAAAACACGTACAGCCACGGATGGCCGAAAGCCAAGAACCACCCGAACACGAACAGCTGGCCAAAAAAGAACCGAGCTGCACGGAACCGGCGGCCCTTCACAAACAGCCCGACAATCGCCGGCTTGAGGAGCTTGTAGCCGGATACGCCGAAGGCGTCACGCAAGAGTTTGCGCCGCATCGAATCGGCCGGTATCGGATAGCGGGCATACAGCATGAAGTCCGGTTCGCGTTCACCGAACTCGTCTCGGTGGTGCTGGGTGTGCACGAGGCGGTAGGCCGGTCCGCCGTCACCGAAAGCGAGCAAGCCGAGGAGCTTCTCACCGACCCAGTCGTTCGCCGTGCGGTTGCTGAACAGCAGTCGATGAGCGGACTCATGGTGCAGTGTCAACGCGCGCTGATACCACACGCTCATCGCGCAGAAAGCCAGTACCCACGTAAGCGGATGGCTGATCGTCAACGCACCCCAGATCACCAGGAAGGGGTACGCCAGAACCACCACAACATGGACGACGTTGGTCAGGTTGGGGATGCGGCGAAGTTCGGCGCGGAACTCGGGGCGGGGGCGCCCGTCGGGCCTCAAACGATCCGACCCTTCAAATGGTGCGAGGTCGTCTTCGCTGGGCGCCAGCCCGCCGGTTAAATCGGCTACAAGCTGGTCATGGGTGGCCGTATCGACCATAACCCCGATGCTACCGGCCGACTGGCCGCTGCGCTATGGCAATAGTCGACAGGGGTCAACAATTCTCATAGAGCGTGCGGGGGCCGAACGACGCGAACGGACAGAAGGACGATTCGACCACCGCGTCTGCTCGCAGGTCTTCATCGGTGGTCGAACTGTTGGGTTCGGACCAGCCATCGAACAGGTCGGTCAGAATGAGCCAATCGGCTTGTTCGACATCCGCGGCGAGGCGTCCACCTTCGCGATTCGCCAACCCGGGGTTCATCTGGATGTGATACGAGGCCGGTTCGTAGTCGGGAAGCAGATGATACAGATACGTCTCGGAGTAGTTGGTGCGAGCCAGCATCTCCGGGCCCACGAAAACGCTGTCACCCGGCACCGCCATCGAATCAAGCCTTCGCAGGATGCTGAAGAGGTCAACCACATCCTCTGAGTCAACGGTGATCGCTCGACTGTTGAAAGTCAGCTCAACGCCGAGATCAGTTTCAAAATACGTGTCGAACGCGGCCCGGCCGACGTAGTACGGGGCGATCGTGACCAGACAGGCGAAGACCCACACTGCCGCCAGTCCGCTGAGTGTTCGCCACCGCAGATGGCGGGCCAACGCAATCGCCAGTGCCGGAAAGATCAGAACGCCCACGAACTTGATGTGGTTCGGAGTCGGCCGTTGCAGAAGCTGTGGGATGGTGCCGACAGCCAGCAACGAGAAGGCGAGCAGACGCCGGTCACGTCGCGCCAACCAGATCGTCAGCACCGCGGCAAGCACCGTCACCCAGAACAACGCGGTGATCTGCGCCGGACGACCCAGCCCGGGCAGATTGTCCGGCCCGCGGATGAAATCGTCGAGCCTTGCGAAGAACTCATCCGCGGTGTCTGAACTCGGCGGTACCGGAAGCCGCCGCCCGGCACGGAGCCTGACAACCGGATCGATGAACATTCCTTCGACAACCGCCACTGGACCTGCTGTTGCCAAGTGAACGATGTAGCCGACTGCGCCCGCACCCAAGCCCATCACAAACCGTTTCTGCAGCTCTCGCCCTGCCGACCAGACCAGTGGCCCAAGCCCCAGCGCAAGAGCAAGGATCAAGTCCGCCCGAAACAGCAACGCAACGCCCGCCAATACTCCTGCGGCGAGCCATCTGCGAGAGATCTCATCGGCGTCTAGCGCTACGGCCAAGGCGGACACTCCGAAGGCCAGCGCTGCAATCCAGGAATAGGCGATCAAGCCGAAGGGGGCGATCAACAACCAGGCCAGTCCGGCTGCTCCTGTCGCGACGCCCGCTCCCCAGCGGCCGGCAATTCGGTAGATGGCCCACAACAACACCACCCGATAAAACAGCCCCACGATGCGTTCCACGGTGATCGACACGCCGAATATCGAGAATGCGGCGGCGAGCGTCCACAGATCGGCAGGCCCGTACAGGTGCTCGAAGTCTCCGTGAGGGGTCCACCCTCGCAGCACCAGTTCACCGCCGATGAGCAGGGTCCCCTCTTCCATGGTGTTGCCCGGTTTTTGGAGCAACGCCCCGAGCGGGAGCAGGAACAGGAACAAAAGGGGAAGTGTGGTCAGCAACAGGCGCTGGCGATGGACGAAATCCGCAAGGCGATCCAAGCGGCCACCCTCACTTGCACCCCAACGCCAATTCCCAGGGACCGAACGCGTAGGCCCCTCACCATCCATGCCCACAACGGTAGCCGCGGGGTTCGATAGGTCTAACGCTCGTGTCGTCCTATCCTTGGAGACCGTGAGCGAAACAGCAATGGACAAGCCGATAGTCTGCTACCTCGGACCGCGCGGGACCTTCACCGAACAGGCGCTCTACACCCAGCCCGATCTCGTGGAGATGACCCACGTGCGGTTCGGCTCCATTGTCGAAGTGTTGAAGGCAGTGGAAACAGGGGGGATCGACTACGGGTTCGCGGCTATAGAAAACATGATCGAGGGATCGGTCAACGCCACCATCGACACGCTTGCTTTCGATGCCGAACTGCTCATCCAGCGTGAGGTCGTGATCAACATCAACCTCAATCTGCTAGTGCAACCGGGTGTGCGTCCCGAAGAGATCAAACATGTCCGCTCGTTTCCCATGGCCTACGCGCAATGCCGACAGTACCTCGTCAACGAACTGCCGTGGGCGAGCATCGAAGCAACGAACTCCACCGCGGATGCCGCCCGCGAACTTGCAGAGTCCAAGCGGCGGGACACAGCCGCGATCGCCCCGCCGCGTGCCGCCGAGGTCTACGAACTCGAAACGCTCGTGCCCAACATCGAGGACCATCCGGACAATCAAACTCGCTTCGTGCTCGTCTCCAACCAGGGCATCAGCGCGCCGACCGGGCACGACAAGACGTCGATCGTGGTTTTCCAACGCGCTGATCAACCCGGTTCGCTGATCAGCATTCTTCAGGAGTTCGCGGCGCGTCGTATCAACCTCACCAAGCTGGTCAGCCGCCCGACGCGCAGCGCACTCGGCGACTATTGCTTCTTGATCGACTGCGAGGGCCACATCGCCAACGAGGTGGTCGGCGACGCGCTTCGCAGTCTCCACCAACAGAGACACGTTGTGAAGTTCCTTGGTTCCTACCCATCAACCTACGGAACCACCGAGGAGCAGGAGAACAACCGTGTCGTCACCGGAGAATCGGACATCTGGCTCGCTGAGTTGCGCGCCCAAATTCTCTCGGCGGACTGAGCGGACCGAGCAGTCTGCAATGGCCGAACCTGAGTTGGATGCGTTCGGCCTCTGATCTGCGCGCCGACGGTTCTGACGTAAGTTCTGGCGCGGGGGCGCGCCGTCATCTTGGCTTGGACGGGTTAAGGGGTTTGGCCGTGGCCTGGGTGGTGTTGTTTCACCTGTGGCCTGATGCGGTGCCGGGGGGATGGCTCGGTGTCGGTCTGTTCTTCACCCTGTCGGGTTATCTGGTGGTTGGCCTGATCGACACGGAGGTGTCGGCGACAGGGAGCTTGCGCCTTGGTCGGTTCATGGCAAGGCGGGTTCGGCGGCTGATGCCGGCTGCTTTGCTGACCATCGCTTCGGTGTTGTTGTTGACCGCAATATTGGACGACCAAGCACTGCGAGAAGTCGGTTTTGATGCGTTGACGGCGGTCTTGAACGTGTTCAACTGGCGCACCGCTCTGGACACTGCCGGTTATGCCGCGATCTTCGAGTCCCGGCCTGAGCCGTTGGCGCATTTCTGGTCGTTGGCTATTGAGGAGCAGTTCTATCTGCTCTTTCCTGCCGCGGTTGCGTTGACACGCCGAACCGCCCTGGTCGTATGGGCGATGGTGGTAGCTGGGCTGGTCGGCGTGGTTCTGTGGTGGGGATCAGCAGATGCCTACGTGGCGACACCTGTGCGGGGGTTGGAGATCGCTGCGGGAGCAGGCCTTGCGCTCGCCGCGGCACGCTTCGGCTTTGTTGCGCGGCTGATGAACCCGGAGCCGGGCCCAGATCCGGGCCGACCGAGGCGGACGACGCTGATTGCCGGAGGTGCGATCTTCGCTGTGGCTGCTGGCGTGACGGTTCTGGCGTTGGCCAGGTTGGGTCCTCAAGACAGCCTCGTCTTCAGAGGTGGTCCCCAACTGATGGCGTTGTGCTGGGTGGTACTGGTTGTCGCCGCGGTGAGAGACGGGATCTTGTCGCGGATCATGGCTGTCGGCGTGTTGCGCTGGTTGGGCACGCGCTCGTATGCGATCTATCTGTTTCACTGGCCTTTGATAGAGCTGACCGACTGGAACCCGGTCACGGTCGTCGCGGCCACGCTGATCGCGGCAGAGGTGTCATTTCGGCTGGTTGAAATGCCGGTGCGACTCGGCAGCGGACAACAAGCCTTGGTGCTGCTTGGCGCTGCGGTTGTGGCGGTGGCGTTGATCGCTTTGGCCATGGCGGTCCTTTCCAACCCGGCGCGGGCCATCGGCGAGCGTGCCTCGGAAGCCGATGAAATACCGGCCTGGGCTCTACAAGACCCAGAGGTTTCCGGCACAGAAACGGCCGACGCGCCTGCAGGGTCCCCGACCGACAGCGCCGCGCCAACCTCGATGTCGCCTTCATCGACACAAGCCACCGAGTCGACTACGACTGGGTCGGCTACGAGTGAATCCCCCATTACCACCACCACAACCAGCCACCCGGCGACCGCGGTGCCGATCGTCACGGTGATCGGTGATTCCTCGGGGTTGCACCTTGCGGACGGATTGCGCACCTGGGCCGATTCCAACCGGGCCATGGCTGTGGTGGACCACACCCGTGTCGGCTGTTCACCGCTGATCAGCGCGGAGCGGCCCTGGCGGGCGCGGCGTATCGATCCAGAAGCTGACGACCCGATCGAATGGTGGATCCACGACGAGCCCTGTCGCGACGATTTCATAGAGCCGGGAACGAAACTGGTGCTGGTAGTGGACCATGTCAACCCGCAGTACGAGCACCAGCGGAGCGACGGTTCTTGGGCTTCCATCCTCGATCAGGACTTCGCCGCCGATATCGAGGACTCCTACCGGCAGTTGGTGTCCAAGGCTTGGGCTGTTGACGCTCAGGTTGTTTTTGCGACCGCGCCCCGCCTGCTCTCGTACCACGAGGTGGGTATTGACCACGACCCAAGGCGAGCTGAAGCCTACAACTCGCTTGTTCTTGCTCTGGTGGCTGAGTTGCGGTCCACGGCGGCAGGCGCAGCAGGCCCTGGGGTCGCCGTAATCGACACCGCTACCGAGTTGGACGCTTCGGGGCACCACGGGCGCTACGGCCGAACCGACGGAGTTCATCTCGACTTCGACCGCTCCGAGATTTTCACGGCCGAAGTACTGGGTCCAGCTTTAGTCGAGTTGTTGGAAAGCGACTGAACTCAGGCCCAGCCGCCGTAGCCGGGGCGGGGAGACCAGTTGCGACCCGCGAAGCGCCAGCGAGACACCCCATCGGGCGTAACAACTTCGCTGGTCTGAGGCCACAAGAGCTCGTATGCCGCCAAAATGGCCGCGGCTTCCTCTTCCGAGGGCGTAGGTGAAAACTCAATCATCGCCATCACTACAGGGGCACGTTGCCGTGCTTTCGCTCCGGCAACTCCTCACGCTTCGATTCGAGCAGTTGGAACCCCGCCACTACCTTTTGGCGAGTCTGCGACGGTTCGATCACATCGTCTATGTAGCCGCGTTCGGCGGCCACATAGGGATTCGCCAAGCGGTCGGTGTAGTCGTCGATCAACTCGGCCCGCCGGGAGGCCGCATCGGCAGCGTCGGCCAGTTCGCGTCGATGGAGTATCTCCACCGCCCCTTGCGGACCCATAACGGCGAGTTCGGCGGTGGGCCAGGCAAACGCCAGGTCGGACCCCACTGACTTGGAGTCCATCACCACGTAGGCTCCGCCATAGGCCTTGCGGGTGATGACCTGGATGCGCGGCACGGTCGCTTCGCAGTAGGCGTACAGGAGTTTCGCTCCGTGGCGGATGATGCCTCCGTATTCCTGGTCGACCCCGGGGAGGAAACCGGGTACGTCGACGAAGGTCAACAGTGGAATGTTGAAGGCGTCGCAGGTGCGCACGAAGCGAGCTGCTTTCTCTGACGAGTCGATGTCGAGCACTCCGGCCAACATCATCGGCTGGTTGCCGACGACTCCGATGGCCCGGCCGTCGACTCGAGCGAAACCGCAGGTGATGCTGCGTCCCCAACTGGCGTGGTACTCCATGAAGTCGCCGTCATCGACAACAGAGGTTATGACCTGTTTCATGTCGTAGGGCACGTTGGGGCTGTCCGGCAGAATCTCGTCAAGTTCACCACAGAGGCGATCCGGGTCGTCGCTGGGTTCGACGCGAGGCGTCTGGTCGAGGTTGTTGGACGGCAAGAAACTCAGGAGGTCCTTGACCTCGTCGAGCACCTGCTCTTCGGACTCGGCGACAAACGTGGCCACTCCGGATTTGCTGCTGTGACTGCCCGCTCCACCGAGTTCTTCAAGCGTGACCTCCTCACCGGTGACGGTTTTGACCACATCGGGTCCGGTGATGAACATGTGCGACTTCTCGCGCACCATGAAGATGAAGTCGGTCATGGCCGGGCTGTAGACCGCGCCGCCTGCGCAGGGGCCGAGAATCACCGAGATCTGCGGGATGACCCCTGAGGATTGGACGTTGCGGTAAAAGATGCCACCGTAACCGTCGAGTGATACGACGCCCTCCTGGATGCGGGCACCGGCGCCGTCGTTGAGCCCGATCATCGGTGCGCCGGTGGCTAGAGCAAGATCCATGACTTTGTGGAGCTTCTCCGCGAACACCTCGCCGAGTGCTCCGCCCATAACGGTGAAGTCCTGGGAGAACACGAAGACTTTGCGCCCGTCGACGGTTCCCCAGCCGGTGATGACCCCATCGGTGTAGGGACGTTCCGCGAGTCCGGCCTCATGTGCGCGGTGACGGGCCAGCATGTCGAGTTCGTTGAACGAGCCTTCGTCGAGCAGGTAGTCGATGCGCTCGCGGGCAAGCATCTTGCCTTTTTCATGCTGGCGCGACACCGATCGCTCAGAACCCGCATGCACTGCCTGATCCTTGCGTTTGCGAAGATCGTCGAGTTTGGCGTTCATTGACTGGTCAACCACAGCCGCAATCTATCCGCCCGAAGCAGCCGTGCCCTTTTCCGACTCAGCGCGGAGGGCCGTGGATCACCACGTCGAACACGGTGGCCGGGTCTGTCACAGCAGGAAAAGAACGCAATAGCCACGTCGCGCCCTCATCGACGAACGGCGGAGGTGTACCGTCGAATTCGGTGCGCAGGCAAACGTCGAACCCGTCGAGACTGCCTCTCACCGCGACCACCTCGTCTAGAGCCCGACAAAAGCTGTCGTGGTTCACTTCGATCGGGAACATTCCCTCGTAGCGGGCCGCCCGGCGCACAGGTTTCATCGCCGTGCCGCGTGCCGCGCACCAGATCGGGGGACGGGGTCGTTGGACCGTCGGGGGCTCTGCCGAAACGCCGTCCACCATGTAGTGCTCACCGAAATGGACCACGAACTCCCCCGCCAACAGCTGGGCCACGATTCGCAGACCCTCGTCGAGCCGTTGGCCGCGGATCCGAGGATCGATCACCTCGTCGAAACGGGCCAACTCGCCTCCGGTGTCTGTGCCAGAACCGACTCCGAGCGTCAGCCTCCCTTCGCTGAGCAGGTCGAGCGTCAGCACTTCCCTTACCAGCTTGATCAGACGTCGGCGCGGTACCGGTGTGACCAAAGGGCCAAGACGAAGTTTCTGAGTGGCTGTAGCCAAAGCTGCGAGAGCGACCCAGGTGTCGATGATCTCGTTGCTTTCGGGACGCAGTACATGGTCCCAGACGAAGAGACCGTCCCAACCCGATTCCTCCACCGCCCGGCCGAGATCCATCAATCGGTGAGGGTCCGCGAACGGACCGAACGGCGCCACAAAGATCCCGTGCTGCACGCGCCCAAGAGTACGCGCTTGTCGGTAGAGAAGCGCAGGCAACTACAGTCAGTCGTCTGGCAGACACTGGCAGGTTGGTCCAGCAGCCGCTGGATCGCAGAGGACGAATATGCAAACACGTGAGCGCACGGTCGACTCGGAGGTGATCCGTCTCCAACCTGCGTTCGACGATCCTGAGCGGATTCGCTCGCTGGTCCAGGAAGCCGGGCCGTTCGCGGCCCTGGCCCTTACGGCGCAGACCAAACAGGAGCGGGAACGTTCGGGCAAGGTCCTGGTGTCGTTCGTGCCTCCGTGGTTCCGGCGCGACCTCGCTACCCACGGTGAGGTCCACTCTCCCGGGGGCGAGGAAGTGCTATTCCACACCGGTTACTGCGACGCCGCAGCGCGGGTGTACCGGGGTGCGGAGATCGTCGACCCGACCACGGTGTACGTCAACGTGATGGGTCCCGTGAGGTACCCCTTCGCTCCCCACCTCGACATCCCGGTGTTCGTCCATGCCAGCCGACGCAACTGCCCGGTATGGCTGCTGTTCGCCATGTTCTGTTCCGGTTTGTTCGTTGAACAGCGGGTGCGCTTGGCCACGGCGGTCACCTGGTTCTTCGACGGACCCGGAGGCGCCTTCCACTATTGGCCCGAGGGACCAACCGGTCCCATGAAGAGTGAAGAGCCACCGTTCGACAATGTCGCGGTCGTAGCTGACAACGAGGCCCTCTATCACGGCGTCGGCCCGCTTGGTTCGGTTGTTGATGAGTCAGCCGCCCCCCTCAGCGTCGACGCGACCATCCACCACGAGTCCGATACCGGCCGGTGGAGGATCCTCGATCCCGACCCGGTCGTCGAGTACGAGCCGAGCGATGTCCGGATCACAATCTCGTGGAAGGCGGAGGTTTTTTCCAGCGAGCAAGAGCAGGCCGCTCGGCGGGAACTCTTCGATGCGCCCCTGCCGATCGACGACATAGTCGCTCGCCTCGTTGACGACATGCGCACCAGGGGCCTCAACCCGGTCATACCCGACGACCCGCTCCACGACCCGGAGTGGATCGATCTGGTCCAAAGCGCCTACCCGCTGGCCCCACCGCCGGTGATCCCTAGATCCGGCTGAGGTTCCAGACTCCGGGCGGTATACCCGGCGCTCAAATATCTGTGGAGCAGTAGGCTTTCACGATGCACAAGTTTCAACGAGTGTGCGTGTTTTGCGCTTCATCTCCGGGAACGGACCCGGAGATCACCGATGCAACAATCGAGCTGGGCAAGCTCCTCGTTGAACGCGACATTGAACTTGTCTACGGCGGGGGCGCTGTCGGGTTGATGGGGTTGATCGCCGACACAGTCATGTCGCGCGGCGGACGCGTGACCGGAATTATCCCCACTGACCTCTTTGACGACGAGGTTGGCCATGAGAGTCTCACCGCTCTCGAAAAAGTCGATTCGATGCATACCCGCAAGGCGCTGATGTATGAGATGTCCGATGCTTTTGTTGCCCTTCCCGGCGGTTTTGGAACGCTCGACGAACTCGCCGAGACTCTCACCTGGAACCAGCTCGGAATCATGGCCAAACCCGTCGGCGTGCTCAATATCAACGGTTTCTGGCAGCCGCTGCTCGACCAGTTCGACACCATGGTCAATCGCACGATCCTCAAACCCTCGAACCGCCAGACGCTGCTGGCCGAACAATGCCCTGCCGCTCTGCTGGACGCGCTCGCCAATCACAGCAATTCCCACAACCCCAAGTGGATCCGCGCCTAGCGGCCTGCCGGCAGCGGATTACAAAACGCTGAAGGCGGCGCGCATCTCGGCGACGAAAAGGTCGGGTTGTTCCCATGCGGCGAAATGACCGCCTACGGAGAGTTCGTTCCAGTAGCAGATGTTGGTGTAGCGCTTCTCGGCCCAGCGCCTGCTGGCTCGGATGATCTCTTTGGGGAAGATGCTGCAGCCGGTGGGGACTTCAACGTCGTCGTCGCCGAATTGGGCGAAGCTCTCCCAGTAGAGCCGGGCCGATGACGCGGCTGTGGCGGTGAACCAGTAGATCGAGATGTTGTCGAGCATCTGATCGAAGGTCAGGGCGCTGCGCGGGTCGCCGTCGTTGTCGGTCCAGGCCCACATTTTCTCGCCTATCCAGGCGCATTGACCGGCGGGAGAGTCAACCAGGCCGTAGCCCAGACTTTGTGGACGGGTCGACTGCTGTTTGGAGTAGCCCGAGTCCCAGCGGTCGTAGTGGCCCAGGGCTTCCAGCGCTGCTTGCTCTTGTTCGGTCGGTTCTGCCAGCGATTCGGGCGTGGGTCCAGCGACGGGCATGTTGGTGTGTATGGCTCGAACGTTGCCGAGATTCTGCGATCCGATGGTGGTGGTGACCGCACTGCCCCAGTCGCCTCCTTGGGCGACGTAGGACTCGTATCCGAGCCGGACCATCAGCGTGTTCCAGGCGGTTGCGATCCAGGGCACACCCATTCCTGCCCTCGCGGGTTTGCCGCTCCAGCCGTAGCCCGGCAGCGACGGGATCACCAGATGGAACGCGTCGGCTGCGTTGCCGCCGTGGTTGGTCGGGTCGGTGAGCGGCCCGATCACTGCCATGAACTCGGCCACAGAACCCGGCCAGCCATGGGTGAGGACCATCGGGGTGGCATCGTCGTGAGGCGAACGGACGTGCAGGAAGTGGATGTCGAGTCCGTCGATCTCGGTCAGGCAGTTGTCATAGGAGTTGAGCTCGGCCTCGAAACGACGCCAGTCATATTCGGTAGCCCAGTACTCGCAGAGCATCTGCGTGTAGGTGAGGGGAATGCCTTGGGACCAGTCGCTGACCGCTTCGGCTTCGGGCCAGCGGGTTCGGGCCAAGCGCTCGTGCAGATCGTCGATTGCCGAGTCGGGTATGTCGATGGTGAAGGGCCGGATGTCGTCGCTCATCTCCGCATGGTGCTAGGCCCGACCGCTAACAGCAAACCGAGCGTAGGCTCACGAGTCATGGATCTGCCTGTTGTGCCGCCGTTGAAGCCGATGTTGGCAAAGGCGATCGACGGGATTCCTGAGCGCGGCGACCTCGCTTTCGAACCCAAATGGGACGGCTTCCGCTGCATCGTTTTCCGTGACGGCGATGAGATCTACCTGGGCTCGCGCAACGAAAAACCGCTCACCCGCTACTTCCCGGAACTCCTGGCGCCTCTGCATCGGTGTCTGCCGCAGCGCTGCGTTGTAGACGGCGAGATCATTGTGACCGTCGACGACCATCTTGGTTTCGATGCGCTTCAGCAGCGGATCCATCCTGCGGTTTCGCGAGTCGAGCGCCTGTCTGAGGAGACCCCCGCCGAGTTCGTGGCTTTCGATGTGCTAGCCGTCAACGACACCGCTTTGATCGACGAGCCTTTCCGGGATCGTCGCAGAATCCTCGAAGCGATCTCTTCGGGTTTCGAACCGCCGGTTCATCTGGTGCCTTCCACACTCGACCGGACTGTCGCTGCGGAGTGGTACGTGCGCTTCGAGGGCGCGGGGCTCGACGGACTGATCGCCAAGCCCTGCGACGGCACCTACCTGCCCAACAAACGGGCTCAGTTCAAGGTCAAGCACACCCGCACTGCCGATGTGGTCGTCGCCGGTTACCGCATGCATAAGGACGGCAACGGTGTGGGCTCGCTGCTCGTTGGTTTGCACGATGATGAACAGCGGTTGCATCACATGGGCGTGGCTTCAAGTTTCAAAGCGAACCTGCGAGCCGAGCTCGTCGACACTCTGGCCCCCAACATCATTGAGGATTTTGCTGATCATCCTTGGTCGGAGTGGATGAACCCGCAGGCTCACGAAGGAGGCTTGATGCCGGGTGCTCCGTCACGCTGGAGTAGCGGCAAGCCGTCTCAGGATTGGACTCCGCTTGATTGCGAGTTGGTGGCCGAAGTGAAATACGAGGCTGTTCTCAACGGTCGGTTCCGGGGGACGACCCGTTTCGTTCGTTGGCGGCCGGACCGGGAGGCTGTGTCTTGCGAATACAGCCAGCTCGAACAGGCGGTGCCTATGGGAATCAGCGAAGTATTGAACGCCGAAGGTTGAGCCGTGCGCGTTGTTTGGCAACGACATTGGTAAAAGCGCATTCATCACGCTATTATTGATTCATAACTACTGCTCTGGAGAGGCCCATGCCGAGCCCCGACAAGTTCGCTCACGTCGTTCTGCGCACAACTCAACTTGAAACCATGGTCGACTGGTGGACAACGGTTCTAGAAGCGAATGTGCGCTTCGGCAACGACTTCATCGCCTTCATGTCCTACGACGAGGAGCACCACCGGATAGCCATCATCAACATGGCCGGCATGCCCGCCGCGGAACCCGGACGGGTCGGTGTCGACCACATCGCCTACACCTACGCCTCGGTTGACGATCTATTCGAGAACTACCAACGCCTCAAGGACCTCGGAATTGAGCCGTATTGGACGATTCACCACGGAGCGACACTCTCGAGCTATTACCGCGACCCAGACGGCAACCAGGTCGAGCTCCAGGTCGACACCATGTCGTTGGCCGAGGCCGACACGTTCATGCGATCGCCGGTCTTCGCCGCCAACCCCATCGGTATCGACGTCGACTTCGATCAGCTGGTCCAACTCCATGCCGCGGGCGAACCGGAAGAATCCCTGCTCGCCTACCCGGCTCCCGCTGCGACCTGAAGCCGACGGTTCACCCACCGAGCTGCACACACTTCGTTTCGACGTCAACCGTCGAAACCTGCGAACAGCCGATGAGCCCTCTGCGCGATCCGTTCTGCACCGATTACTGAACAACGCTCATCGAATCCGGACCCTGGACCCGCCCAAAGCATCTCATCGACCGATGCGCTCACCGGGGCGTCCAAGTCGACAGTGGCGATGCGCCGAAACAGCAGCGCTTCCTCGAAGTACTCGCTGAGCGTCAGCGCCAGCTTTGCGCCACCACGGACATCCACGTTCCACGCCGTCACGTCGAACGGAACCTGGTCGATGTGGCCGAACTTCGACAGGATCTTGGCCGCAGACTTCGCCCCCCAGCCCGCAAGCCCCGGGAAGCCGTCAGCGGTGTCTCCCACCACTCCGAGATAGTCGGGAATCGACTCGGGCGGCACCCCGAATTTCTCGATGACCCCCTCGCGGTCGTAGGTGATACCACGGCGACGATCAAGCTGCACCACTCGCCCGTCGGCAGTCACGCATTGAGCCAGGTCCTTGTCGGGCGTGCAGATGATGACTTGTTCGACCCGCGGATCAGCAGCGGCCATTGCCGCGCCGGCCGCCAGCCCATCGTCGGCTTCGTGGGTGATCTGCGGCCACACCGCGAATCCGGCGAGTTCCAGCAGCTCCTCCACCTCGGCGAACTGCGCGAAGAGATCCGGTTCCACTCCGCTGCCATCCTTGTAGCCGATATAGAGGTCGTTGCGAAACGACTCGATCACATGGTCGGTGGCGATACCGATGTGGGTGGCGCCGTCGGCGACGAGGTCCAGCACCGTGTTGAGCACGCCACGCTGCGCACCGAGGCGGGTGTCACGGTTGGACGGGGCGTAGTGGAAGCGGAACAGTTCGTACGTTCCGTCAACAAGATGCACAAACATCTGCTGAGCCTCGCACACTCCGGCAACCGGTGTCGCGCTCGCTACTCCTGCACCAGTTCGATGAGCGTGCCGAGCGAACCTTTGGGGTGGATGAAGGCCACCGTGGTGCCCCGTGAACCCGGGCGGGGCGCGGTATCTATGGGCGTGGCACCCGCCGCGACCATCTGGGCGAGCGCTTCGGCGCAGTCGTCGACGCGGTAACCGACGTGATGCAACCCCTCGCCCCGCTTCTCCAAGTACTTGGCGATCGGGGAGTCGGGCCGGGTCGCTGCGGTGAGTTGGATGTAGCTGTCGGCAACCTTTATCAACGCTTCTTCGACGCCGTCTGAGTCGACGATCTCGCGGTGGTGGACCTCGGCTCCGAAGGCCTCGCGGTAGTAGGTGATCGCAGCCTCGAGGTCGTTGACGGCTATTGCGATGTGGTCGATCTCTGTGAGTTGCACCCGCTCAGAATACTGCGCAGAGAGTGCTGGGGAACAACCACCTAAACGGTTCCGGCCGCGGGGGCGGTCTCGCTGCCGTCGATTATCTTGCGCCCTTCAAGGGCACGGCCAAGGGTGAGTTCGTCTGCATATTCGAGGTCGCCGCCTACCGGCAGGCCCATGGCGATCCGGGTGACCCGCACTCCCATCGGTTTCAGGTATTTCACCAGCAGAGCCGCGGTTGCTTCGCCTTCAAGGTTGGGATTGGTGGCGACGATGACCTCGGAGATGTCCTCATCGGCGACCCGGCTCATCAACTCTTTGATTCGAAGCTGCTCGACTCCGACACCGTCGATGGGGCTGAACGCACCCCCCAAGACGTGGTAACGGCCGCGGAACTCCTGCGTTCGCTCAATAGCAACTATGTCTTGACTGTCTTCCACAACACAGACGAGTCCGTCTTCACGGCGCGGGTTGACACAAATCGGACACTCGTCGCCTGATTCGGAAAGATTGAAGCAGCGTTCGCAGTACGACACTCGTTCTTTCGCCTCGATGATCGCCTGCGAGAGCGACAGCGCATCCTCGCGCGGCACCTTGAGCAGGTAAAACGCCACCCGTTGTGCGGATTTGGGACCGATCCCAGGCAGTCGCCCCAGTTGGTCGATCAGCTCCTGCACGGCGTTGGAGTAACTCATTGGTCGACCTTGGCTGCCGATGGGGCTTCGATCTCGGCGCCCGGGAATGCCTCTTCGAGGAGTTCAACCACCTGATCCGTGTGGGACGACGCGTCTATGAGTTCGTCCAGATCGAGACCGTCCCCGTCCGGGTCAGCCATGTCCGCCTCGGTTGCCGGTTCGTCAGCCGTTTCAGCCACCTCGACTTGCAGTTCTTCTTCGTGTGGCGGGTCTGCATCGTGGGTTTCGTCCTGGAGCGGGTCTGCCACGGGGCTCTGTTCGGGTGAGGTGGGGGGTTCATCGGCGAGAGCAGGAGCGTCGGGGACCGAGTCCGGGCCGAATTCATCGACCAGCGCCCACCACAATCGTTGAAGATCATCTTCGGAGCGCTTTCCTTCGGCGGGACCGAGGAAGCTGTTGGCCCGAGTGACAACCAGGTTGCGCCCCAGCGAGAGATGCAGTCCGGCCAATTCAACGACTTCTTTCGCCGATTTCGGCAGCAACGACCGGAGGTCTTCTTCAGCAGCACTCTGAGTAGAGGCAACCAGCGGCGGTGCCGGCGGCAGCTTCGGCGCGACGCTGAACCCTTCGAGTTGGCGGGGCTCATCGGTTTCCGGCTCAACCGCCGGGACCGACTCTGGTGTAGCCGCAGTTGTCGACGAAGTTACAGGAGCAGCCGCCGAAACAGCCGGAGCAGCGGTCGGCGGCGACGCAGCAGGCGGGGCGCCTGCGGCGAGACGGGCTTCCAACTGTTCGATACGCGCCATCAGCGAATCAACGGAACTGTCACCAACAGATCGGCACAACCGAACCAGGGCGACTTCGAGATGCACCCGAGGGTCGGGTGCTTGGCGCATCTCCACCAGCGCTGTGCCCAGGGTCTCCAGGGCTCGCGTGAGCTGCAGGGGAGACATCTGCTCGGCGATCTGTGAGGCGCGCTCCTGCTCGGCCACCGTGATTCGAGGCGGGGGTGAACCCATCGCGGTCAAGAATGCGTCGCGCAGCCCCGCAACCAGCATCTCGCCGATGGTTCGGGGATCACGCCCCCTGCCCAACGCATCGCCGACCGCGCCGAGTGCAGCGGCCGTGTCGCTCACGGCAAGGGCGTGAAGCAACTGGTCGGTGGACTGATCGATTTCGACTACTCCACCGGCGGCTACCACGCGGTCGAGCGCACTGAGCGTGTCTCGGACCGAACCGCCGCCGACCGAAACCACGTAGTCGACTGCGCCGTCGTCGACATCGAGGTCGGCGTCGTCGATAACCCAGCGGACGTGGGCGGTCATTTCCTCCGCTCCCAGCAGGCCGAGTTCGAATACTTGGCAGCGGCTCCGAATCGTCTCGACGACTTTGTGGGGCTCGGTTGTGGCAAGCACCCAGACCACATGGCCGGGGGGTTCCTCGAGGGTCTTCAACAGGGAGTTCTCCGCTCCCCTGGTCAGCATGTGAACCTCGTCCAGGATGTAGACCTTCATCCTCCCCGGGTTGACGAGGTTGACTTTGCCCAACAGGTCACGCATGTCTTCGACGCCGTTGTTGCTCGCGGCGTCGAGTTCGTGCAGATCGAAGGAGCGCCCCTGTTCGATGGCCGTACAACTCTCGCAGACGCCGCACGGCTCAAAGTCTTCGCCGAGATTCTCACAGTTGAGCGCTTTGGCCAGTACCCGCGCGGAGCTCGTCTTGCCGGTGCCTCGCGGTCCGCTGAACATATAGGCGTGGCCGACTTGGTCTTTGGCAACAGCGTTGCGCAGGGCCGCAACAACGTGGTCTTGACCGCGGATTTCGGAGAATTTCTGAGGTCGGTAGCGACGGTAGAGGGACTGATAGGCCATGTTCTGGTCATCCTACTGTGCGTCCGTGACACGGCTGTCGTCAGGAATTTCCGGCCAATTTGCGGGGCCTGTTCGGCCCCCGTTTCCGGGAGTGACGGCCAGGCTATCTGCGGCACACAAGCGGCTCCGCTGAGAGCTGCTGCCTTCCGGCCCTGACCCGGTTCACGGACGCCTGTTGCACAGGACCCGACCGCCACACCCCGAAACGGGAGCGATCAATCCACGCTATCCTTTTGAGCCGATACCCGCACCAGGGTGTACCCGGAGGGTTGCCAGAGCGGCCGAATGGGCACGCTTGGAAAGCGTGTGAGGTGCAAGCCTCCGTGGGTTCAAATCCCACACCCTCCGCGAAAAAAGCTGTCGATGACACACTCTGCGCCTCCGATCTCTGCGCCTCCGATCATCTCGGATCAGCGAAAAAAACCGCCCGCTACGACATGGTCCTCACCAGTGACGTAACTCGCGTGGCTGCTGGCGAGATAGAGCACCGCAGGAACCAGTTCGTGGGGATCACCGATGCGTTTCATCTCGTTGTTCTCAGCCGCAAACTCGTAGAAACCCGGGATGGCCTCCGCCAACTGGTCCATCATCGGCGTACGGAACGGCCCCGGGCTGACTGCGTTGACCCGAATCCCCGAAGCAGCATGCTGCATCGCCATCGACTGGGTGAAGTTCAACAACGCGGCCTTGCTGGCGCCGTACACCGAAACCGGGAAAGCGCCGCGGTAGGCCCCAACCGTGGTGATGTTGACGATGCTGCCCGACCCGGCCTCGACCATCTTGGGAATCATCAACTCGCTCATGTGAACCGGCCCCCACACGTTGGTGTCAAACACCCTGCGGTAAGTGTCGTGTTTGAGCGGCTCAAAATCCGGGCCGGGATTGAGTCCCGCGTTGTTCACCAGAACCGCCACCGCGCCAAGCTCCGCGTGCACTCGTTCACAACAGGCGACGATCGCGTCATCGTCGCTCATATCGCAGGCGATCGCCACCGGGCGTGAGATCTCGTAGGTGCCCGCCATCTCAGAAGCCGCCTCCTCGCAATCCTGTTGAGAGCGCGACGTGAGTACGAGCCGCGCCCCCCACCGGGCGAAGCCCTCGGCGATGGCGCGGCCCAGACCTCTCGTTGCACCCGTGACGACCACGACTTGATCGGTGAACTCGCTGTACATGGCTTGCTTTTCTCGTTTTGTGCTCTTGTTTGCTCGCGGCGAATCAGCTGATCAACTCAGCCAAATCGAGGTCGATCTGCGCTGCTTGGCAACGCCTGACAACCGTCTTCCACATCTCAAGCGCACGGGCGTTCGACATGTCGAGGTTGGCCATCACGAACACCGGCGTGATCCACGCATACAGGGCACCGCAGCGGTAGTGAAAGCGTGCGTCTTCCAAGGTGTAACCGCGCACTCCCCCCGCGGCCAGTTCTTCCACGTAGATCCCGAGCAGATCCTCCTCATGGTCGCGGCGCACCTCGGTGTCGAGGCTCTGGGTAAGGAAATAGCCCAAGTCGTAGCCCGGATTGGCTCGGCTGACGGTCTGAAAGTCGATCATTCGCACCGGCAGCGCAGCAGCATCGGGACCGACCGTCGCGGGAAAATACAGGTTGTCCAGCCGGAAGTCGAAATGGATGAGCGTGTTCGGCGGTTCAGCCAACAAGTCCAGCAGACGCCTGCCGTGGTCAGCGATCGTGTCGGTGATCAGCGCATTGGCCGGATCAAGGAGATCCTCGAACTTGTTGCGAAATGTGTCGATCGACATGCGGTACAGATCCGAACCCATCGAGTTGCCCTCAAAGTTGATTGCGGGCAGCCAATCAAAGTCAACAAGCTGGGGAGACTCCCAGAAGCGGGCATGGAGCGCGGCCATCGTCCGCAACGCGTTCTCGGCGTCGGTTGCACTACATCCGGCCTGCTGATCCCCGAAGCAGCCTCCCTCAAGATTCTCGATCAACAAGACATGGACTCCCTCAGCAGGCTCTTCGATCACCAGATGGACCGCCGGAACCCGATCATCAAGTTGATGAGCCGCATGCTGAAAGAACCGGCCCTCGCGCTCGTACAGTCTCGCCGAAGCGAGCATCTCGCGTACACCGGCGTCGTCGACAGGAATCTTGATCACCACGGATCGAGGCATGCTCCCCGGATCACCGGAGAAATCAAGGTCGAGCTGTGCGACCTCGCACATCCAGCCCGATCCATCGCCCAACTCGTTTGAACCGGCGACCCGAGCCCGCGACCGCCGCGGCAGCGCCCCCGCGGCAACGAGCGCCTCGGTAAGCCACGTTTCGTCGATGTCTGCAACCGTCGCTGGTGGACTCAAATTGGAGCTCATTCGGGTTTCCATTCGTATCCAGGGGTGGATCCGGCCATCGAACCACCATCGATCGTGAACTCGCCGCCAGCCACATACGAGCTTTCGTCAGATGCCAAGAACAGTGCCAGTTGTGCTACCTCCTCGGGTGCTCCCGCCCGGCCCAGCGGTAAGTGAGCGAAGCGCGGCTCTTCAGAGCGGGTCTTCGCCGCCGGCAACATGTCGGTGTCTATCGGGCCTGGAAAGATGGCGTTGACGCGCACGCCGAAGCGTCCCCATTCCACTGCTGCGGTTCGGGTGAGGCCCCGCAATCCCCACTTCGACGAACCATAGGAACCCATGTAGGGCATCCCGCTCAGCGCCGAAGTCGAAGCCACATTGATTATCGATCCACCGCCACCGGTTCGCATCAGCGGAAGCGCAGCCCGCATCCCCAGGAATGCTCCGATCAGATTCACGTCGAGCATTGATCGCAGACCGTCGACAGTCTCATGTTCTAGGGGACGGATCCGCAGCGCGCCGGCGTTGTTGACCAGAACATCGAGCCGACCCAACGCCTCAGCAGCTGATATCGCGTGCCGCCAGTCCTGCTCGGACGTCACGTCGAGCTTCACAGTCTCCGCTGGATCACCCAACGGAGCGGCCACCGCCTTCGCCTCATCGACCAACACATCTCCAAGAATCACGCGGGCGCCCTCCGCCACGAACAGCTTCGCTGCCGCCGCGCCCTGGCCGCGGGCCGCGCCAGAAATCAAGACCACTTTCTTGTCGAGTCGGCCAGTCATGACGCAGCCCGCACGTCTGGAGACCCGACACGCTCACGGTCTGCACCGTTGCGCAAACGGGGGATCACATGGTCGGCAATGTTGCGGATCGTCTCCAACTGGGCTTGCTGGGGAACGGTGCCCATCTGACACAAGAACATGATCTCATCGGCTCCCGCCTCGACCAGTCTCTTCACGTAGCCCAGGCAGTCGTCCACCGTGCCGTAACCGTGGTTGGGGTTGCGCAGAGCCATAGCCGGATCCGACAAGTCGACTCGGACCTCCTCAGAACCGATCGACGCCTCAACCACCGCAGAACCGTCAGTCACCGTGTCCTCGGGTTCAACCCACGATGCTGGATCGGGTAACGGCGTCGCACCGTTGCTTCCCCAATGACCGATCGATTCCAGAAAGAACCTCTGGCCCCGGATCCCCAGGCGGCGAGCCTCCGCTCCATCATCGAGCACGATCGCGGGGCACAGGGCAGACAGGTGTTCAGTGGGCCGGCTGCCCACCTGCTCGGCCGGGTCCCGCCCGGCGAATGCCTGGCGATACACCCGGTTCTTCTCCGCTACCTGGTCCGGGCCACCGAAGCCGAGGACCAGCGCGCCGATACCGCGACGGCCGGCGTCGCTGAGCGTGTCGGTGTGGGTGCACGCCTGATACAGCGGCGGATGCGGCACCTGCAACGGCTTGGGATGGATCTCCCGGGGCGGCACATTGATGAACTCCCCGCGGTGCTCCACGATGTCCTCGGTCCAGAAGCGGGGAACTAGACGCATCGCCTCGTCGATCATGGGCGGAAGGTCGGCCTTTCGGTAGCCGAAAGTGCCCGCTTCCTGCTCGGTGCCTCCCTTTCCGAATCCGACATGGAGACGACCTCCCGACAAGATGTCCAGGGTGGCGCAGCGCTCGGCCACCTTCACCGGATGGTTCAACTTGGGTGGCAGGCAGATCACTCCGTGACCGATCCCGATGCGTTTGGTCGCACCGGCCACATAAGCCAGGAAGGTCTCAGGTGCCGACATGTGCGCATACATCGTCAGCGCAGTGTGCTCGACCGCCCATACGACATCGAACCCGCACTCCTCGGCCAACAGAACTTGCTCTACGGTCTCCTCGAACACCCGGTGGTCGCCGGTTCGCGTGGGGTCGGCAGTCTGAGCCTCATAGATGAGCGAGAACTTCATGCTCCGCATTATGTGGCCATTGGCCACACTTGTCAACCCCTTATTGTGGCCAACGGCCACACACGCTGTTAACCTAAGGGAGTGCCAGCGGCGCCAGAGCCTAAGCCCACCGGGCGCGACGAGATAATCTCGGTATCACTCGACGCCGCGGAACGTCTGTACGGGCGCTACGGCCTAGCAAACGTGTCGCTGAGGGCCATCGCCGAAGAGGCCGGAGTCACCTACAGCCTCCTCAACCGCCACCTAGGCACCAAAGAGCAGATCCTCGAAACACTGCTGATCCGCAGCGAACAACGCTGGCGCGACAGAGTCACCGACATGGACCTTGCCGAGACGCTCGGCGAGTTGCTCGGACCCGACCCAGACGCAGGTTCATACCTCAGGATGCTCGCCAATTCCCTGCTCACCAGTCACGGAACCCCACCAGAAGGCCACCTAGCCCATTCCGAAATGCACCGACTGGTCTCGCTGGCCGAGAACGCCGAACTGCCCGACGGCATCGACCCCACCACCGCGACCGCAGCCGCGCTGGCGCTCATCTTCGGCTGGCGGTTCTTCAACCCCTACATCGTGGCCGCGCTGAAGCTCACCGACGCCACAGCCACCGAAGAACTTCACACCGCCATACACCGCCTCCTGACCGTCCCTTAGCAGGTTCTGCAACACCCGATCGTCTCGCGGGTCGGGGTACGGTTTGCGGCATGTGCGGTCGGTTCGTCTCCAATACCCCGCCCGATGAGTTGGCACAGCTCTTACGAGCCAGAGCGCCCGATCCGGGGGTCGCCTTGGATCCCAGCTACAACATCGCCCCGACCCAGCTCGTGCACGCCGCACGTGAGACCGGCGGTGTGCGTCGACTCGACATACTGCGCTGGGGGCTGGTGCCGTACTGGGCCAAAGACCCCGGCATCGGCGCACGCATGATCAACGCCCGCGCCGAAACCGCCGCCACCAAGAACGCTTTCCGCAACTCGCTCGCCAGACGGCGCTGCATCATCGGTGCCGACGGGTTCTACGAATGGCAGCGCACCGTGGACTCCAAGGGCTCCAAGCGCAAACAACCGTTCTTCATCAACCACGCCGACGACGAACCGTTCGCTTTCGCCGGGTTGTGGGAGATATGGCGCGACCGAGACCACCTCGATGCCGACGGACAACCCCTCGAAGTGCACTCCTGCACAATCCTCACCTGCGCCGCCAACGAAGCGATTGCAAAGATCCACGACCGCATGCCCGTGATTCTCCCCAGCGACACCTGGGACTTCTGGCTCGACCCAGCCAACACCGACCTCCAGGCAACAGCCGAACTGCTGGTGCCGGCCCCAGCCGACTCGATCCGCGCTCATCGGGTATCAACCGACGTCAACAACGTCCGCAACGACGGCCCCCACCTGATCGACCCTCTAGAAACACCGTGAACCCTCTAGAAACACCGTGAGATCTCGTGTCGGTCGCGGATCTGGCGTGTGTCGCCGTGCGGTAGCGTGAACTGATGCGCTCACGGAAGTGGCAGGCGGTAGGAATTGTCATCGCCGTGGTACTGGCGCTTGATCAGCTCTCCAAGGAATGGGCCATCAATCGACTGAGCGGTGGCCGGATCATCGAAATCCTCCCGACGCTCGAGCTGGACCTTACCTACAACAGCGGTTTCTCGTTCGGGACCGGCGCTGGCCACGGGCCGCTGGTCGGCACTCTGGTCATCGCCCTGTGCGGATTCATCTGCTGGCGACTGTGCATCGAAACCATCACCGCCCGAGCCGCGATACTCTCAGCGATCCTCGGAGGAGCACTCGGCAACCTAATAGACCGGGTACTACGCGCTGACGACGGCCTGCTCTCCGGCGATGTCGTCGACTTCATTGACGTCACCTGGTACGCGGTTTTCAATGTCGCCGACATGTTCGTCGTATGCGGTTGTATTGTGCTTGTGCTCTACGAATTGCGGCATCGCTCCGACGCCGCCGAACTGCCTTTGGGCGAAGAATCATCTTGACGGTCCACACCCCCACAGAAACCGAACAACCAGCCACCCAGAAGGCGATTCTCAAACATCGCCGGGGCAGCCGCTGGATGCACTGGATCAACTTTCCGTTGATCGTCATCATGGTCTGGAGCGGCCTTCGCATCTACTGGGCAGAAGACGTTTACGCCTTCGGGATTCTCGACTGGGAATGGTTCAAGTTCTTCCCCGAGAGCTTCTACGAGTCGCTTGATCTGAACCGCCGACTCGCCCGCGGTCTGGCGTTTCACTTCAACTTCGCCTGGCTGTTCACGATCAACGGACTCGCTTTCGTCATCTACACCTGGCGCACGGGCGAGTGGCGCGAACTTGCGCCCAATAGACGGTCGCTGCGCGGTTCGCTCGACGTCCTGTTGCACGACCTGCGCATACGCAAGGAAGAACCGCCAAAAAGAGGGCGCTACAACGAAGCTCAGCGGCTCACCTACTCGCTGGTGATCCTGCTCGGAGCTCTGGCCATCCTCAGCGGCTTCGCAATATTCAAACCAACCCAAGTTTTCCCGTTGACCTGGATACTCGGCGGCTACACGTCAGCCCGAATCATCCACTTCACGGTGACTATCGCTTTCATGCTGTTCTTCGTCGTCCACGTCCTGCAGGTGGCGCGAGCCGGGTGGCGCAACTTCACCAGCATGGTCACCGGCTATGAACTAGTCGATATCGAACCCCCAGAGTCCGCAGAGACCACAGCGTCCACAGAGGAGACTGCCGATGTCTGAGAAATCAGAGATCTCAGTTGAGGCCTACCGGCAACGATCCCGCCGCTCGTTGTTGACAGGAGGCGCGGCTGCGTTGGCCGGTTTGTTCGGCTGGCGTTGGGTGCAAACGCAGCCCGAAACCAACAACATCCCCGGCGTGCTGCGCAGTGGACACGAATTCAACGAATCCGTGTGGTCGAAACTGTTCCGAGAGGACCATCAGGCACGCACCTTCGACCGCGACGCCGCCTCGATCCTGCGGCTCAACGGGCGGCTCGGCCTGAGATCGGAGATCGACCTCGACAACTGGCAGCTCACCGTCAAAGGACCTGACGGCGCCGAGTTGGGTCGGCACGTGCTCGACGACATCAAGCGGCTTCCCTACCACGAGATGACCATCGAGCATAAGTGCATCGAGGGCTGGGCTCAGATCACAAACTGGGGCGGTGCGCGGTTCAGCGACTTCATGGCGCTCTACGAGAACCAACTCCCCGACAACATCAGCGACGTATACCTGGAGACCCCCGACGGCCGGTACTACGTGAGCGTCGACATCCAGACGATGCGCCACAAACAGACACTGCTTGCCTACGACAACCTCGGAGAGCCGATCGACGAACTCCACGGCGCGCCGCTGCGCTTGGCGACGCCGCTCAAGTACGGCATCAAACAACTCAAGCGGATCGGTGAGATCCAGTTCCTGACCGAACCGGGCGGCGACTATTGGGGCGAGCGCGGCTACGACTGGTACGCCGGACTCTGAGCCTGTGGGGCTCGCCGACTATCCGACCGACGAAGCCCTGATGGGGATCGCCATCGACGAGGCTCGGCTGGCAACCACCCACGGTGACGTGCCGGTCGGAGCGCTGGTAGTAGTAGACGGCCGGATCATCGCCCGCCGCCACAACGAACGAGAGGCATCGAACGACCCGACCGCGCACGCAGAACTGCTGGCCGTTCGGGACGCCGCCCGGGCGCTCGACTCCTGGCGACTAGACGGCGCCACCGTCGTATGCACCCTTGAGCCCTGCTGCATGTGCGCCGGTGCGCTGCAACAGGCCCGCGTCGCCCGAGTCGTCTACGGCGCGGCGGACCTCAAAGCCGGCGCCTGCGGATCGCTGTACAGCATCGGCAGCGATCCTCGACTGAACCACGAGTTCGTCACCCGCCACGGAGTGCGGGCCGAAGAATGCGCCGCGCTGCTCAGCGACTTCTTCGCCACCCGTCGCGCCGAAACATCCGATAGCAGTGATCGTGGTTGAGACAGCACGATCACTGTGGCTCGATGAACTCACCGCAGAAGGTACGGCGCTGCCCTCCCGGGCGGCACTGCAAGGCGATCACCAAGTCGACGTGGCGATCGTGGGCGGCGGGTTCACCGGTCTATGGACCGCCTACTATCTGGCTCGACTGGACCCTTCGCTGACGGTGCTGGTGATCGAGAAGACCCACGTCGGATTCGGTGCTTCAGGGCGCAACGGGGGCTGGGTGGTCGGTGAACTGGCTGCAGGCATCGAAAAATACGCCGAACGCAGTGGCATCGACGAGTCGCTCCGACTGACCAGAGCGATTTTCGACGCGGTCGATGAGGTCGGACGAATAGTCGACACCGAGACGATCGACTGCGGGTTTGCCAAAGGCGGAGTGATCCGCATGGCCCGCAACCAACCTCAGCTTCAGCGTCAGATCGAAGAAGTCGCCCACCACCACGAACTCGGTATAACCGACGAAGAGATCCGCCTGCTCGACAAGCAGGAAACCGAGGCGATCATCAACGCCACCGGAATCCTCGGCGGCATCATGTTCGCGCCCTGCGCCGCGGTCGATCCTGCCCGCTTGGTGCTGGGCCTCGCTACGGCCTGCGAGAAAGCAGGCGTCACGATCGTGGAACGCACCGCCGCGGAGGCAATCGGCCCGCGTCAAGTCGTCACGGAAACCGGCACGATCAGCGCCTCGGTCGTCGTGCAGGCGACAGAGGCGTACACCCGGGACCTCAAAGGCCAGCGGCGGCGACTCGCACCGTTCTATTCGCGGATGATCGCCACAGAACCCTTGAGCGAAGACGTGCTGGCCCAGATCGGGTTGGTTGATCGCCCGACTTTTGCCGACGACCGGCACATGGTCATCTACGGCCAACGAACCAGCGACGGGCGTATAGCTTTCGGAGGCAGGGGCGTGCCCTACCTGTACGGATCGAGGATCAGCCCGTCGATGGAGGTGCGACCCGATTCGCATCGCCTGGTACACGAGGCGTTGGTAGACCTGTTCCCGATCCTCGCCGACACCAAGATCACCCACCGCTGGGGCGGTGTGCTAGGAGTGCCACGCAACTGGACACCGTTCATCGACTACGACCGAGCCAATGGCATCGCCACTGCCGGTGGTTATGTCGGCGAGGGGGTGGCCGCTGCCAATCTCGCCGGTCGGACCGTCGCCGACTTGATCACCGACACCGACTCTGAGCGGATCGACCTGCCCTGGGTGGCGCCGGCGAGCCGCTCCTGGGAACCGGAACCCCTGAGGTGGCTCGGTGTACGCGGCAGCCGGCGGATCATGGCCAGAGCCGACGACATAGAGAATCGCCGCGGTAGCGAAGCCCGCTTGGCAATGGCAATCAGTCGCTGGCTCCGCGGTTGAGCACCCACCGGCGTGGAGCTACGCCCGATAATCCGGGTTGTGCCAGACAATCAGAACCGAGTTGTTGCCAACGGTCGGGTCCTCGACATAGTCGGGCAAAGCGCCAAGGGCGATAAATCCGTTGTTGAGCTGAAAGCTCAACGTCGGATCCTGGAGTTCGCCCGCCACCACTTTGTCGATGTAGGTGTCCGCGCTCATGTCGTGAAAGTGGTCGGCGTAGCCGGGGAGGACTCCGCCGGCGACAATGCCCCGCTTGTTGAGCCGGCGAACACAGTCTTTGCGCAGCTCATACAGCCGACGACCGATCCCTCGACCCCGGTACTCCGGATAAACGGAAATATCAGTGCCGTAGTACCACGGATTGTCGATGTCATGGTTCGAAACGCCGTCCTCACCGCATACGTCGGCCAGGGAGTGCTCGGTGTGCTCGAAATCGAACTCGACGAGAATGCCCAGGCCCATGCCGATCGGTCGGCCGTCGTCGAGAACCACAAAGTTGCCTTCCGGGAATGTTCGCGCCAGGAGCTCCAACTCGGCTGCGTCATAAAGGTCGACTGGGTCGATAGTCGAGAACACCGACAGCTCGAGTTCTTCAAGGGCCTCGGCATACTCCGCCGAAAGGTGGACGTACTCCAGGTCACTCATCGTCACAGCGTTCCTTCAGCACAAACAGCCTGAGTCACGCTAGGAACTCGACGTGTTGGAACTCGTTCATCGACGGAAGCCCCCAAACAGCCCAGAAGTCCTTCGTTTTCGGGCGCATCACAACCGCACCCGACGACTCGACATGGTAGGGGTCCACAGCAACCTGACAGACCGCCGAGTCGCGGGTCAGCGCCATCAGATCTTGTTCGGTTACAACCTCACGGTCGAGCTTTTGCTGCGCCGCATTGAGGCGACTTTTTGAGTTCTTGTCTAGATCACGCGGCCTAGGGGCTTCCACCGCTCCGGCAGAATCGGCGAGCGTGTGGTTGGTGTGGGCGACCGGGTCCGCGGCAACCACCCTCACCGGTCGGGCGCTGGGCATCGCCTCAATGTTGTAACCCACGCCCTCAGCGTCGAACACCAAAAAGTTGTGTCCACCTGCCAGGTCTGCATCGAGGATGGCGTCACGAGCGGCGTCCGCTGAGGATTGTTCGAGAGCGTCGCGCACAACCTGTGTCCAAACAACGCCGGGGGTGCCGTCGTTGGCAGTGAGGTTGTTGATTCCGACGCAAACACCGAGTTCGTTCATGCCGATCTGACCCAGCGCCCCCGTGGTGGTGAAAACCAGGGCTCCGGGAGCGTCATCGGGTTTGATCCGC
This sequence comes from Acidimicrobiaceae bacterium, assembly GCA_009845995.1. GTDB lineage: Bacteria > Actinomycetota > Acidimicrobiia > Acidimicrobiales > Aldehydirespiratoraceae > VXYK01. The sequence continues at coordinate 54,011 of VXYK01000030.1, forward strand.
AGCAGAATCACGTAGTCGGTGGCGCTGGCATGCATGTCCCACGTTTGGGCCAGATATCCCGACCCGCCTCCAAGATGGTCCGGAACAATGGCCGCGGTGCAGTCATCCGCGACAACGGTCCCCGGGTGTGATCCGCCGACCACTGCCCGCACCGTGTCCACGAAATCTGTGAAACCACCCACAACCACCGCTTCCGCGGCCGAAATCTTCGCGGCGTCAGCCATGGTCACCATCTCGGCATAGAGCCGCGGCGAGTGCCGTTCATGGGCCGGAAGCATCGACTCCGCCAAGTCGAGCACATCGCTTTGTTTCATCGGTCCACCCGACCACAGACCTTCGGCCACCAAACCAACACGTTCCGCGGTGTAGCGCCGGATCTCTTCGCCGAATCCGTGCCCGTGCGCGAAGCCCATCGCCTCAGGCGTGCCTTCAAGGTCGACGATACGGATGGCGGGACGCTGCACGAATCTATTGTGAACTACTCATCCGAAAGCCACAAGCGAAATTGTCAACTAATCCGGTTGCGCTAAGCCCAAATTTGATGTTGAATCCGTCTTACAGGGTGAACCGTCCAACCGAGGGGGCTGGCGAATGACGTCATCGGCGAACGTAGAACTCGCGCTTCAAGCAGACCGGCACCTGTGGGGTCATTTCTCCTCGCTCGGCCGCAGCATCGACGGCATGCCGATCATCGAACGCGGCGAAGGCTGCTACATCTGGGACAACCACGGCAAACGGTTCCTCGATGGTCTAGCCGGTCTCTACGCAACCCAGGTCGGCTATGGCCGCGTGGAACTGGCCAAAGCGGCCGGAGCCCAAGCCGAGAAACTCAGTTTCTTTCCCATCTGGACCTACGCCCACCCGATGGCCATCGAACTGGCCGCCCGACTCGCCTCAATATCACCGGGCGACCTCAACCGTGTCTTCTTCACCAGCGGCGGTTCAGAAGCGGTCGAATCGGCCTGGAAACTGGCCCGCCAATACTTCAAACTCATCGGTCAACCATTGAGAACCAAGGTGATCAGCCGAGACCTCAGCTACCACGGCACCAGCATGGGCGCGCTGTCGATCACCGGTCTGGCATCGGTCAAAGGGCCCTTCGAACCCTTGGTGCCCGGCGCGGTGAAGGTCACCAACACCAACGCTTACCGCAAACCCGAATGGGTCACCGACGACAGCTACTTCGCAGAAGAGATCGAGCAAGCCATCCTGCGCGAGGGACCCGAAACCATCGCTGCGGTCTTCTTGGAGCCAGTGCAGAACGCCGGCGGATGCATCACCCCACCGGCCGGATACTTCCAACGGGTGCGCGAGATCTGTGACACACACGGCGTGCTGTTGGTCAGCGATGAAGTCATCTGCGCCTACGGACGCCTCGGCGCCATGTTCGGTTCAGAACGTCTCGGTTATGTGCCCGACATCATCACCAGCGCCAAAGGCCTCACCTCGGGCTACGCGCCCCTCGGAGCGATGCTTGTCAGCGACCGCATCGCCGAACCGTTCGTCGACACCGATGAACAGTTTCTGCACGGCTACACCTTCGCCGGTCATCCGGTCTGCTGCGCAGTGGCGCTCGCCAACCTCGACGTCTTCGAATCCGAAGACCTGCTCAGCAACGTCAACAACAACGAAGCCGTTTTCCGGGCCGCCCTCGATGATCTCAGCGACCTGCCGATCGTCGGCGATGTGCGGGGAATGGGTTATTTCTACGGCATCGAACTGGTCAAAGACCAAGCAACCAAAGAGACCTTCAGCGACGACGAGGCGCACCATCTGCTGCGCGGCTTCCTGAGCCACCGGATGGCTGAGTTGGGCCTCATCTGCCGCGCCGACAGTCGCGGTGACCCGGTGATCCAACTGGCACCCCCCCTGATCGCCGGGCCCGCCGAATTCGAGCGCATCAACAGCGTGCTGCGTCAGGCTCTCACCGAGGCCATGGCCGAGTCGGAGAAGCTGAGCGGGAGAACACCGTGACCGTGCGGGTTGACCTCGACGACACCGACAAAGTGATCATCCGCGAACTGCAGGTGGACGGGCGCATGTCCTACAGCCGCCTCGCCCCGCTCGTCGGGCTGTCAGAAGCCGCAGTCCGGCAACGAGTCAACCGCCTGCAGGCGCGCAACGTCGTGCAGATTGTGGCGGTCACAGACCCGATGTCGTTGGGATACTCGATGCAGGCAATGCTCGGAGTAAAAGTCGGCTCAGAAGTCGCCAGCACCGCAGAGAAGATCAGCCAAATCGCGTCGGTCGACTACACCGTTATCACTGCTGGTCGCTACGACGTACTCGCCGAAGCAGTGTGCACCGACAATGAGCATCTGCTGGAGGTGAGCAACCAAGTACGCCGCGTAGACGGGGTGCTCGACGTGGAAGTAATGACCTACCTGCGCATGGTGCAACAAAACTACGACTGGGGTACCGCATGACCGCAGCCGTGGAGATCACCGGCATCACCAAGCGATTCGGGGATGTAGTCGCCGTCGACAACATCGACCTGACAATCGCCGACGGCGAATTCTTCGCTCTGCTCGGTCCCTCCGGATGCGGGAAAACCACCACCCTGCGGATGATCGCCGGCCTTGAGTTCCCCACCCAAGGAAGCCTGAAAATCTTCGGCGACGAAGTCGGGACGCTGCCACCCAACAAACGCCCGGTCAACACCGTCTTTCAGAACTACGCCCTGTTCCCCCACCTCAACGCTCTCGACAACGTCGCCTTCGGGCTCAAAATGCAGGGAGTCGACAAGTCGACCGCCCGCAAAAGAGCGCTCGAAACGATCGATCTGGTGCAGCTGACCGGCATGGATGCACGCAAACCCTCAGAACTCTCAGGTGGTCAGCAGCAACGAGTCGCTTTGGCGAGGGCACTCGTAAACCAACCCAAAGTGCTGCTTCTTGATGAACCGCTCGGCGCGCTCGATCTCAAACTGCGCCAAGAAATGCAGGGAGAACTCAAGAACCTCCAACAGAACCTCGGCGTGAGTTTCGTGTTCGTCACCCACGACCAGGAAGAGGCGCTCACCATGAGCGACCGCATGGCAGTGATGAACGACGGCAAGCTTCTGCAGGTAGGGAGTCCCGAAGAGATCTACGAACACCCCGCCAACCGGTTCGTTGCCGACTTCATCGGTCAGACCAATCTGTTGGAAGGCAGGGTCCTGGATTCTGAAACCGTCTGCCTCGCCAATGGTGCGCATGTCACAGGAACCAGCGACCTCCCCATGGGGACCGAGGTGGCGGTGAGCTTGCGTCCTGAGCGAGCCCACCTCGGCCCGCGCGACGAGACCCATTCCCGCCAGGCTGCGGTAGACGGCGTGGTCGAGTCGGTGACTTATCTGGGCAATGCCCGGGTCTACCATGTCCGATTCGACTGGATGGTGATTGAAGTTCGAGAGGAGAACCGGCCCGGTGCGACCTTGCACGAACCGGGAACGCCGGTCTCCGTTTCGTGGGATCCGAGCGCAGTGTCGGTGGTGGCCGACTAGTGACCGCAGTCAAACTCCCGTCCGACGCCGAAGCTGCGGTCGCTACACCGGAGTTTGAGGCAGCAGCAATCCGGCAGGAGTCGCGGCGCGGCTTTCTGCTGGCCATGCCCAGCTACGCATACCTGGTGCTGTTCTTCGCGGTGCCGTTGGTGATCGTGGTGGTGTACTCGTTCGCCACTCGCAACCGCTTCGGCGGCACCGATCTGTCGGGCTGGAACCTGGCAAGCTACGCACGGCTCAGCGAGCCGATCGTGCGCGACATTCTGTTCCGTTCGCTGTGGCTAGCGCTGCTGACCACGCTGATCTGCCTGGTCATCGCCTACCCGTTCGCCTACTACCTGGCGACCAGAACCCCAGTCGTGCGCAACCTGATGCTCGTCTTCGTGATGATCCCGTTCTGGACCAATTTCTTGGTCCGCAACTACGCGTGGCGAGTCATTCTGGGCAACGACGGCCCGTTCACCGATGTAACCGAAGCCATCGGTCTGGGCGAGCGAGAGTTGCTGTTCAGTAAGACCGCGGTTGTTCTCGGTCTCGTGTACAGCTTCCTGCCGTTCATGATCCTGCCTCTCTACGCGGCTATCGAGCGCATAGACAAACGCCTGCTTGAAGCCAGCCGAGACCTCTATGCCTCGGGCTTGCAGTCGTTTCGCAAGGTGCTGCTCCCGCTGTCGATGCCCGGCGTGATCGCAGGATCGATTCTGGTGTTCGTGCCGAGCCTCGGCGCTTACGTCACCCCAGACATCTTGGGTGGATCCAAAACCACTCTGCTCGGCAGCTACATCGTCACCCAGTTTCTGACAGCTCGAAATTGGCCCTTCGGTGCAGCGCTTTCATTCGTCCTGATGGCGGTGATGCTCACCACAACGGTCGTGTACTTCCGCAAGGGAGGGCGCACCCTATGAGCAGGCTGCTGAACAAGACCGCGAACAAGACCGCCGGTAGCGCCGTCGAACCACATGGCTGGACCAAGGGTGTTCTGCAGGCCAACGGCTGGCTGGTGTATGCCTTCTTCTACGCCCCGATCCTGCTGCTGGTGATCTTCTCGTTCAGCGACAGCCGCAATGTCGGCGTGTGGGGAGGTTTCACTCTCGACTGGTACGAAGGGTTCGTCGACAGCCAACAAACCCAGGCCGCGCTCTGGAACTCGGTGAAGATCGCCACGGTTTCCACCGGAATCTCTGTAGTTCTCGGAACCATGTCGGCCCTGGCTCTCGAGCGTTTCAAATTCCGCGGCAAGCAGGTCTTCGACGCTCTGCTCTATCTCCCCATCATCATTCCCGACGTGACCATGGCGGTGATGATGCTCCTGTTCTTCGCAGAGTTCTTCGATGTGCTCAACGCCGTCTTCGGCACCGAACTACGCAAGGGATTCAGCTCGATCGCCTTGAGTCACATCGCCTTCAGCATCAGTTTCGTGTCAGTGGTCGTGCGCGCCCGCCTAGCCGGCATGAGCAGCCATCTTGAGGAGGCCGCACTCGATCTCTACGCCACCCGTTGGCAAGCGTTCAGGTTTGTGACCTTCCCCCAGATTCTTCCCGGCATCCTCGGCGGGGCGTTGCTGGCAATGACCATCTCGCTCGACGATGTCGTAATCACCCAATTCGTTACCGGACCAGGTTGGACAACTCTGCCGGTCTACGTCTTCGGTCTTATTCGAAGGGGCGTCACACCTCTCATCAACGCCGTATCGGTGGTGATGTTGATGGCTTCCATGACCCTCGTCGCGCTGTCGTTGCTCGTCGAACGCGTCCGCAACGTCGGCACCAACCAAAGGAGAGGCTTTTGACCGACGACACAACAGACCCCCAAACCAGACCCCCAAACAGATCACTAATTTGGGCCCTGCGCCCTATTAAGGAGAAAACCATGAAAAACCTAACTTGGCTGCGAATACTCGCCGGCCTGTTGGCATTTACTCTGGTCGCCGCCGCCTGTGGCGACGATGACGAAGGTGCTGAACAGGCTTCTTGCGAAGTCGGCGAAACTGACGGCAACCTCGCCATGTACAACTGGGCCGAGTACATCGACGAGGAACAACTCGCCGAGTTCGCCTCAGAACACGGCATCAGCTTCACGCTCGATACCTACGACTCGAACGAGGCCATGCAACCCATCGTTTCCGCCGGTGGGTCTGGATACGACGTCATCGTGCCGTCGGACTACATGGTGTCGATCTTGATCGACGCCGGCAGCATTCAGCCGCTCAACTTCGATGCCATCCCCAACGCCGCCAACATTTCCGCCGACTTCGAGGGGATCTACTACGACCCCGAAGGCGAGTTCTCCGTGCCTTATCAGTGGGGAACCACCGGTATCGGCGTGAACACCGCGGTGGTCGGCACAGACTTCCCCCGCTCCTGGGGTTTGATCTTCGACCCAGCCATTTCCGGCGAATTCGACGGTGAGATCCAGCTGCTCAACGACCCACGCGAGACAATGGGTGCCGCTCTCAAGTACCTCGGCTACTCGCTGAACACCACCAGCCAAGCCGAACTTGACGAGGCCACCGAACTGGTCGCGTCAACCGGCTCTCGACTCGCGGCGTTCAACACCGACTCAGCGGACGAGTTCTTGACCAGCGGCGAAACAGTCATCGCCCACGGTTACTCGGGTGACATGTTCGTCCAATACCTCGAGACCGACAACCCCGAGGACTACGTGTACTTCGTCCCTGAAGAGGGTGGTACTCGCTGGATCGACAACATGGCCATCCCATTCGACGCGCCGCATCCCTGCACCGCGCACACCTTCATCAACTGGATGCTGTCGGCTGAACAGGGTGCAGCGCTGACCAACTGGAACTACTACGCCACGCCCAATGAAGCCGCCTTCGAACTGCTGGATCAAGAGCTGCTTGACTTCATCGGCAATCCTGCGCTCTACGCAGGCGGGGTCGAGTCACTCGAGGAAATCGAGGACACCGGCGACTTTGAGATCAACTACGCCGATGCCTTCACAGAGGCCAAAGGCTGACACAACCTCCTGTAGGGGATGTCATGGACGGGGCGTGTCCTCTACGCTCCGTCCATGACTCAACCCTTTCGCTTCGGCCTGCAGCTCCACTCGCCCATCGATCAGCTGAGCTGGCTCGACTCTGCCCGCTACGCCGAGGATCAGGGCTACTCGTCGATCCTCATACCGGACCACTTCCACCACCAATACGGCCCGATAACCGCACTCGCCGCGGCCGCAGCGGTCACCACCGAGTTGAAACTGGGTGCCCTAGTTTTCGGCAACGACTACCGCCATCCGGTGACGTTGGCCAAGGAGATGGCGACTCTCGACCAGATCTCGGAGGGTCGCTGTGAGTTCGGTCTCGGCGCTGGTTGGATGCGCACCGACTACGAACAGTCCGGGATGACCTATGACCGGCCGGGGCTGCGCATCGAACGGTTCGTGGAGAGCCTGGCGATCATCAAGGGGTGTTGGGCGCAGGGGCCGTTCGACTTTGCCGGCGAGCACTACACGATCACCGGCTACGACGGTCACCCCAAACCTTGGACCGAGTCCGGGCCCCCGATCATCATCGGCGGCGGTGGCCCCCGGATGCTCGGGGTCGCGGCTGCGCACGCCGACATTGTCGGGGTCACCGCCAATCTTGGCGCTGGAGAGGTCGGCGTTGAAGCGATAGCAGACTCAATGCCTGATGCCTACGACCGAAAAGTTGCTCGTCTACGTGAGTGTGCCGGGAGTCGCCTCGACGAACTGGAGATCAGCTCGCTCACCATGAACACCACCATCACCGACGACCGCGATGGGACTCTGGGGTTCTTCGCGGAGATGTTCAACTCTCCGGTCTCTGAGGTTGCCCAAACACCCGCTCTGCTGGTGGGTTCGGTTGAACAGATCGTGGAGACCCTTCAGGAGCGCCGCGAACGCTGGGGCTTCAACTATGTGGTCGTGCAGCAGGACGGGGGGCAGGGCATGGAGCATTTCGGTAAGGTCGTCGCCGCGCTGGCCGGCACCTGATCGGCAGCGAGCCTCAGCGCAATCGCTCTGGGCGGCGAACTGTGCGACACTGACTAGGTGCTGATCCTGGCGCGTCACGGACGTACGGCAAGCAACGCCGAATCGCGCCTGCAAGGTGACTCCGACATACCACTCGACGAGGTTGGCGAACTCCAGGCCAAGAACGCCGGAGCGTATATCCGTGACCGGTGGGACATTGACACGATCTTCACGACCTCGTTGCAGCGCAGTCAACAGACTGCAGTGCTGGCGGGCTTCTCGCCCGACATCCTTGAGGTTGACGATCGCTGGCGTGAAATCAGTTTCGGCGAGTTCGAGGGGCGAAAAGTCGAAGAGGTGGCCCCCGATCTGGGCACACGTTGGCGAGCCGACATCAACTACAGGCCCAAGGGCGGCGAATCACTGCCCTCGTTGCACACCCGCGTTACCGAGGCTTGTGCGGAAATGACCGAGCGCGCAGCCGACGAGAATATCTTGGTTGTGACCCACGCAACACCGATCAAATCAGCGGTGATCTGGGCCACCGGAGGAGACCCGGCGATGATCCTCAAGTTGTGGGTTTACCCGGGTTCAATTTCGGTTCTCGACAACTGGGGCGGCAGCGCTGTACTGCTCGAGTTCAACCGCCACATTCACACTTGACCGCTGGGATCCGGGGGTGTGGGTGTCGGCAGCGCCAGGGCGTTACCTGCCCCACTGCTCTTGAAGCGTGGCGTATACGCCCTGGTCCCACGAAAACTCCACCATGTTGCCGTCCGGATCGCGCAGCATCGTGATGTAACCGATCGGAGGGGGCATCATCGTGGGAGGCATCGCCAAACAGCCGGCGGACTCGCCTTTGGCTGCAATGTCATCGATGTCGTCTCGGGTGGGCAATTCCATGCCGAGGTGGGCGAACGGGGCGAGCGTTGCGAGCGGGGAGCCGGCGAAGGGGTCTTTGCCTTCGAAGAACTGCGCGAGCACCAAGATGAACGGGTTGTTGGTTTCGCCTGGCATCCCCAACCAGGCACCGTACCCATCGGCGTCTTCACGTCGATCGATCAGTTCGAGAGGTGTGAATTCTGTGTACCACCTGATCGTTGCGTCCATGTCCTTGACCCGCAGAGCGATGTGCGTCCATCGAGGTTCGGTGGGGTGAAGTTGGTAAGTCGATTCGGTCACAGCAGGCCTCCCGGTCCCGAAACTAGCATGGTCAGTTGGTCTGACCAACAGCGCCAGAAACGGCAACCGAAGGACTGTGGTATCTTGGTCGGACCATTGAACCGATCTGACCAGAATCCGCTCTGGCAGCTGGGGGACAACAAGCGTGATACCAGATGATCATCCCTTCGAACCGATATCGCGCCAGACCGTCAGTTCCCAGATTCGGACCCAACTGCTGGAGAGAATCACCACCGGTGAGCTCGCCCCAGGCGCACGGATGCCCTCGGAGCGAGACCTCAGCGAACGCTTCAGAGTTGCACGCACCTCCGTGCGGGAAGCGATGCAGGGTCTGGCATCTCTAGGCGTCGTGGAGCGGCGCGGCAACCGGTCCTACGTTGCGGAGCACCTCCCCGAAGTCGTCGTAGCACCGGGCGTTACCGGGAACGGCAAATCCTTCGTTGCCGAACTGTTCGAAACTCGTCGAGTACTCGAGGTGCCACTTTTCGAGATGGCCGCAGTGCGGGCGAGCGACGAAGACCGCGAACGAGTCGCAGCGCTCGCAGCGCGTTTCAACGGATCTCTGGAGATCGGCAAATTCCGCCGCCTCGATCGTGAGTTTCACACCACTATCGCCGCTAGCTGCGACAACCCGCTGCTCATCGAACTGTACGGCAAGGTGCTCGACCGGCTCTTCCGGTCAGTCGAGTTCTTCACGTTGTTGAGTTCGGAGGCCAACCAGGCCGAAGTCGCCCAAATCATCGCCGATTCATCCGACGGCCATCACGCGATCTCGGCCGCCTTCGTCGCCGGCGACGCCACAGCAATGCGATTAGCCGCCGAATCACACCTCGACCAGGTCGAACACTCCATGATCGACAAACTCACCTGACCGCCGTTTCGAGGTCAGGATCTTGCCGGACTCGGGATCAACCGGAGTGGGTCCAGACGGCGCGGCGTTTCTCGACAAAGGCCTTGGGCCACTCGGCTCCGTCACCACGCGCCGCGTTGCGGGCCATCACGTCAATGGCCAACTCGTAGGCGTCGCCGGTTGACATGTCCATCTGGGCATAGAGCGTCTGTTTGCCGACGCCTTTGGCGTAGCGGCTGCCCCGTGTCGCCCGCATCAACAGGTCCAGCGTGGCGGATTCGAGTTCGTCAGTAGACACCACACGGTTCACAAGCCCCCAGTCGAGCGCCGTGGCCGCGTCGATGGTGTCGCCGGTGAGCGCCAGTTCCACTGCCCGCTTTCGTCCCAACGGCCGCGCCACCGCAACCATCGGCGTGTGGCAGAACAACCCGCCTTTGCCACCGGGCGTGGCGAAAGCAGCCTCGGTGCTCGCCACGATCAGATCGGCACTGGCTGCCAGTTGCGCACCGGCAGCGGTGGCCAATGCATGCACCTGAGCGATCACAACCTGGGGAATCTCAGCGATTGCAGTCATCGCCGACGTGCACAGCGTGAACAGTGCCCTGAGTTCGTCCTCGTTCATCTTCGCCATCTCGCCGAGGTCATGCCCTGAGGAGAAGACCGGCCCGTTGGCCGCGAGCACTATGCCCGCCACTTCGCCGTCAGCGCCTGTGGTACGAAAGGCGTCTTCAAGCTCAGCCAGCATCTCCGATGACAGACAATTTCGCCGCTCCGGTCGGTTGAGCGTGATCGTCACGTAAGCGTCATCACGCTTGTAGAGAAGATTGCGATAGTCCATAGATCCCCTACTCTAATTCGCTCCCAGGCTCACGAACATTCAAGAATTCGGCTCTCGCACCGCGCTGGTCAACAGGATCCCTCCTGCGAGGGCCACGACGGGTGCGGACCCGAACACGGTCCATCCGAGAACCATGTTGCCCAGTACATTCGCTCCGGCGACCACGGTGATTGCAATCCCAGCGACCTGGACTAGCAACGTAACAAGCTTGTTATTGGTCAATAAGTCCGAAACCACAACCGTGATGAGTACCAGCACGACCGACGCGAAGATGAGCACCGGAATCCCGTAGGAAACGTCAGGATCCACTCCGGTGAGTGGCTCGGCGTCCACGCCCGCGTCGATTCGCAACCAGGAGAAGGTCACCCAGTCAAACCAAACCGAAGCGACAATAGCCAGAGCCGCGCCGAACCCCGCTCGGAAAAGGTTGGCAATCTCCAGCTTTGCCTGGTCGGTAGATTGGCCAGCTACCAAAACAGCCCCCACCAACGCAATTGCGGTGCCCATCAATGAGATCCAAGCCCCAGCGCCGAGGTACCCCGAACTCGGTCGAACAAGAGAGAAGAAGACCACGGTGACGCTGAAGGCGCCCAGCGCCTTGCCCAGGGTTATGCCGATCGGCCAGTTCCAGAACAGCAGCGACAACCCGAGAACAAAAACAGCCAACCCCGTACCGGACGTGGTAATGCCGATGCCAGTGATGTGTGGGAAGCCGTCGCCAAACCAGTCCACCCAGCTGAGCAGGCTGGACAGGACCATGATCGCCGCGCCGATCCTGACCACGACAGGGCCGCTTATCGCTGAACTTGACGATGGGGCTTCGTCTTCGCTTGGACTGGTTTCGTCCCGGTGAGACGACGAGCCTGAACTGGGGTTTGATGGCTCGTGGAAGCTCTCACCGTTCATGTTGCGACAGTAACAGGGGTCGCCCTACCACGTCAGCCGTACCACCACCTGCACAGCAACTATGCGCTGAACAATGCGATGAACAGTAGGGTGCGACGATGACTCCAGAAGAAGTGGCTGCAGCCACCGCAACTCCAATCGGCGCGTTCGGACGCAAGTTCTATGGAGCTGAAGCGGTTGGCGAGGCGATGAATGCAGCCGGTTTTGCCGGACTACCCACCTATGTCGGCGGCCGCGGCGGGGTACTCGGCGATGTCGCTTCCGATGTGGTGGTATCGGCATTCGCTCTGTTCCATCCCGCCATGATCGAAGCTGGCTGGAACCAGACCAGAGAACAGGGGTCACCAGCCGATGCCGCTACCGCGCTGGCGGTCGGGATCGGCGGATGGGCGAACGACACGTTCGGCCACCTCGACGGTTTGCAGGAATTCGCCACCGCAGCTCAAAAAGTCATCGACGCTGCCCAACCGATGAGCCAGGCCTTGTACGCCGGATGGCGCGCAATGCCGGTGCCCGAGGACCCCGCCGCCGCTTCGGGATTGGCCCTTCAGGTCCTGCGGGAACTGCGCTTCGACTTCCACGTCAATGCACTGAGCGCAGTCGGCATGACCCCGGTGCAAGCCCTGATCGCCCGATCCAACCCACAGCAGGCCCAGTTTTTCGGCTGGACAGAGCCCTTCCCTGACCCCGAGCCACTGCAAAGCACCCATCGCGAAGCCGAAGAAATCACTTCGGCTCGCATGGCGCAGGTCTACGAAGCCATCGACGCCGAACAACGAGCCCACATCGCCGCTACCGTCAGCTCCATCGCTGAAATCGTTCTCGCCAAGTCGTAACCGACATGAGAGTCATTGTGTTCGGTGCGACAAACCAACTCGGACGACAGGTTTGGCGCAAAGCGCTCGACGCCGGACACCAAGTCTCAGTTTTTGGCCGCTCAGTTGAACCGCTCGCCGAAGAGGAACCTGCGCTGAATATGGTCCGGGGCGATTTCATTGATGCCGGCGCGCTATCCAAAGCCGTAGCGCACCACGATGCCGTCATCGTTTGCCTGGGCACCGACTACAGAGAAGAACATGCGGAACCCGCGCTCAGCACCAACACCATTGTCAATGCGATGGTCCGCTTCGACATCAAACTCCTGGTCGTCGCCACCACAACCGACGACGGTTTGTACCAGGAACAAACCTCGGTGATGGACCGCACGATGGCCCGCATCTTTCCGCGTTTCGCGGCCTGGGCTGGCACCAGCGATGGGAGCGTCGGCGGGGTTGGTGGTTACAACATGCATGGAGGCCATGCACCTCAAGAAGACATCATCAATGACAGCCCCCTCGATTGGACCATCGTTCGGGCCCCTGTGATCAACGACAGATGTGCACCCGGCTGGGCCGAGCGTGCTGCCAATGTCAGCAGGGAAGACGTCGCCATCTTCATGGTGAACCAACTCACCGATCTCACCAACAACCACAGAACGATCACCGCCCGAAGTTCCACAGGCTCGCCCTCGGCAAGCGAACCAACCACTAGCGAACCATCCGCTAAAGGCAAATTCGACGACTATCCGCTGGATTCTGGGGTCGAACCGCAGCACAAGCGAAATTGGCGGTCTCGCTGAACCCTCTGAAAACCGCCACAGTTTCGGAGAATCGGCTAGAACCCAACCGCTCCGGCTGGTTCGAACCTAGATTTGAACTCCGAGAGGTCGCAGCGGACGAAAGGAACCGACATGAGAGTCGTGGTCTTCGGGGGCAGCAGCCGACTAGGACGGCAGGTCTGGCGCAAAGCGCTCGACGCAGGGCATCGAGTCACCGTTTATGATCGTTGGGCCAAGGAACGCGCCAAGGAAGAGCCGGCACTGAGAGCGTACCAAGGTGACCTGATTGATGCAGGCAGGATCCGTGGGGCTGTATCCGACCAGGATGCTGTCATAATCTGCCTCGGCACGGATCTGATCAATGGTGTCACCCCGCTCACGGGCACGACACGCATCGTTGAGGCGATGGACCGCCACGACGTTCAACGCCTGGTCGTCGCCACTGCGACCGGAGACGGCCTCGACGAGAAAAAGATCTCAATCTGGGCACGCATCTTCATGCCATGGGTCAGGCTGTGGGGTTACAGGTGGGGCACACACATGTTGGGAGGTCACGAACCTCAAGAGTCGCACGTCAAGGGCAGTTCGCTCGACTGGACCATCGTCCGCGTCCCGGTAGTCAACGACAAGCTCGCGCCCGGGTTCACTGAACGCACCACCAACATCAGCCGTGAGGATGCCGCAACCTTCCTGGTCCGCCAACTCGACGACGCCAGCAGCATTCACAAGACCCTCACCGCCCGCGGTTCGCAATCTCCAACGGCTCCAGACCGCTCCCCGCCCACCGACGTTGCCCCACCACAAGAACCTCCCGCCAAGGGCAAGTTCGACGACTATCCGCTGGGTTCCGGCACCGAACCATAAGAGCGACGCTCATGGCGACCTCGCTGAACCCTTGACATCGACAGGACTGACCGAAGTCGGCAGGCAAGTCAATTGAAGTTTGTGGCAATATCTGACATGAACTCTGCCACGTCGTTCAGCGGGAGCTTGGAGGCTCGCACGATCATTGATCCGGACGTGTTGGACAATCCCTACCCGTTCTTTGAACGACTCCGCCAAGAACACCCCGTGTGGTTGGTGCCAGGGCTCGACTTGGCTTTCGTAGCTTCACACGAGCACGTCTTGGACGCACTCCGGCGGATAGACGACTTCTCCAGCCACCTCGACGTGTTGGTCATCACCGGCGAAGACGGCTCACCTGCCCTGTTCCGCACAGACAATTTCGGCGAGGGCACCACCACCCTGGCCACCGCCGACCCGCCCGAGCACACCAAGCACCGCAGCGTCGTGTTCCCCGAACTGGTGGCCCGCCGCATGGAGGAGATGCGGCCCTACATCGAATCCATCGTCGCGGATCACATATCCAACGCCCGAGCTGAGGGGACGCAGGTCGAGTGGGCCAACACAGTCGCCCATCCGATCCCTGCCCGGGTTGTCGGACACTTGATCGGACTACCCGACGAAGACTGGCCCGATGTGATGCGCTGGGCGCTGGGGGGCGGCCTGGTGCTCGCCGGAATCTACGACCTCGAAACCATGGCCGCTTTGCTCGCCGGGATCGGAGATGCCACGCCCTATCTCATCGAGAAGCTGGACGAGGCCGGCAACGATCCAGGCAGTTACCTTGTCGGCGTGTGTGCCAAGGCAGTGGCGAGCGGCGATCTGAAGATGAGGGAAGCCACCGCAACCCTTGGGGTCCTGCTCGGCGCGGGTGGCGAGTCAACTGCATCGCTGATCGGCAACGCCACACGGATGTTGGCCGAGAATCCCAAACTCCAGGACCAGATCCGAGCTGACCACAACCTCATCGAGCCATACATCGAGGAGGTTTTGAGGTTGGAGTCACCGTTTCGGGGCCACTATCGCCAAGTGAAACGAGAATGTGAGCTCGGCGGCGTAACTCTCAAGGCCGGTACCACCGCAATGCTGCTCTGGGCTTCGGCCAACCGCGACGCCGCCGAATACGATCGTCCAGACGAGGTGGTGCTGAACCGCCGCATCCCCCGCAGCCACCTGGCTTTCGGCCGGGGCATCCACCACTGCGTGGGCGCTTCTCTTGCCCGCATGGAAGGTGCCAGTGCCACAAAACTGCTGCTACAGGAGACCAGCTTCTTCTCTTTGGTCGACGACGACCCGCCCCAATGGGAGAGCAGCATGTTCGTGCGTCGTAACGAACATCTGCCCTTGGACATTTCCTGGAACTAGCGACCTTCAGGGGAGCTGTCTCGGGTTTCGTGGCTCGCGCGGATTCGACACTTGGTGACAGACACCCGTTTACCAAGTATGCTTTGGCTTGTGAGCAATGTACAGGAATATCTGGTGTCGTCGTCGGGCCAAGTGTGTCTGCCCGCCAGTGTTCGGCATCGCTGGGACCTGGACGACGGAGGACCGGTCGACGTACTCGATCTCGGATTTGGCGTGCTCACGGTGCCTAAGGGCGAGGGGCGCCATTTGCTCGCCGACCTCCTTGGACGCGACGAGCACGCCGCTTTCGTCCACAGCTTGGCCGACGATCCAGACCTTGCCACGACGTGAACCAAACGGTCCTCGACGACCATCTCCTGCGCGACCTGCTTTCCGGTGAGTTGAGCGATGGGTTGGCGCAAGTGCTCGTCGATCACGAACCAGCCACAACCAATCTCTATCTGGTTCGACTGTGCCGAAGCGTTGTGTCGGCAACCGGAGGGACTCTCACCGGTTCGTGGCCCAGCAGCGCCCGTCTGGCGTTGGGGCGACAACTCCTCGACCTTCACCCCGACATTGAGGTAGTTCCAGTTCGCAACCTTGCATACCGCATGGCCGAACTTGCCGACGCTCATAAACTCTCTACTCTCGGCGCCGAAGCCGTCGCGGCTTCCGAACACCTTTCCGCCCCGCTATGCGTTTGGACCGGAGACGACGGGCCGCGTATTCGGTCTGCGATGTCGCATCTCGGCTGTGATTACCGCCCAATCCCTCGCTGAAATATGGTGAGCACATGAGGCGACAGGCTGAGTTGACCCATCTAAAAAGCGACGAGCCCCTCGAAGACGTGCTGGAGGTGCTCGACAGCGACGGGGCGGTGATCGTCGAGGAGTGCTTCAGCACCAAGATGATCGAACTGATCCTCTCCGAGTTGGCACCCCACATCGAGAAACCGGGCTCCAACAAGACCTACATCAACCCGCTCATTGCCGACTTCTACGGGGAGCACACACGCCATGTGACCGGCTTGTGCTCCAAGTCGCCCACATTTGTCGACGAGGTGCTGTTGCATCCGCTGATTCTCGGTGTTGCCGATGCCGTGCTGGGGCCGAGTTGCGCTGACTACCAACTGAACGTGGCCCACATGCTGGTATTGGGGCCCGGTGCCGAGGTGCAGTTGCCGCATCGTGACGAAGACGTCTGGGTGCACATGCCAAACCCCCATCCCGAGATGCAGTTGGCGTCGATAACCGCTCTGTGCGACTTCACCCCGGGGATCGGTGCTACCCGGATCGTGCCTGGCAGCCACCACTGGGAACGGGCCCGTCTGGCCGAGCCTCACGAGTTCGCGGACGCCGTGATGCCCACCGGTTCGAGGGTCATCTACCTGGGTTCGACGATCCACGGTGCCGGATCCAACACCACCACCGATCAGCACCGGCCGGCGTTCCACCTGAGCTACATGCTGGGCTGGCTGCGCGCCGAGGAGAACAACTGCCTGGCGACGCCCCCCGATATCGCCCGCACCCTGCCCCGCCGGGCGCAGGAACTTCTCGGCTACGACGTCCACGACGCCATCAAAGACTTCGGAGGATTCCTCGGAGCACTCGACATGAAGATCCCCGCCGACATGCTCGCCTCCGGCGAACTCTAAGCGTTTAGAGTCGTTTAGAGTAGATTTAGAGTAGATCTAAAACACCTGGTAAACCTACAAAACACTAGCTTGTAATTCCTCTAGTGTCATTAAAAGCGGGCTTTCCAGTAGGCGCGAGGATCCTTTGGAGATTGCCCCACCCATTCGATCAGCCCTTCCTCTTAGATCACTCGAGGGTTACAGCACCACCGAGAAAGCCCTGAATTAGCTGTGCACGCTCATCACTTCGTATCCCATACTTTCGAGCTGCTCGATCGCGGCTTTTGGATCGTTGCGCACGGTCGCACGTGCTTGTCGACGATTCCAATCAGAAAGCGATTCATCGAGCCTTGGACGCCAGCCAGGACTCCAATCCGTGAACAGCTGTTCGCGATGAAGAAACTCTAGGAGTTCTTCAACCGTTGGTCTGAAACGTCGACCACCGACGGGAAAGTGGATTTCCTGCAGCCGAGGCAATGGAAGCCCAGCGGTGCCATAAATCCACCCGAGTTCTACCGATTCAGCGTGTAGGTGGATATGAGCCGAAGGTTTGTTGGACGCGTCCCGGTCGTATTCGATACGGAACACGGGCCTTGGACTGCGTTGAACGTCGGGCTGCACCCACAGGCCGAACGTCGATCGTTGAACAGCGAGGTGATCTTGTTGGCGATCAAGCGACACATGAAATTCGACCTTTAGCATCAACCTTGGTGGGCCGTTTCCGTCGCACTTACGTAGCAGCGGAATGAAGGCAAACCCCGATTCAAAGGGTGACGGGCCAATCCGACGTTGTTGATTGTCGCTTGCGTCGACAACAACAAATTCAGGAGCGTCGCGAAGGCATCCTTGAATTAGATCGGTGAGGTTGTCCGCGAATCTGGTCGATTCCGCTTCGAGGCTGTCGATCACGCGACAGCCGGGAGGTCGCTTTCGGTCAACACGTCGCCCCAGATAAGCCACAAATCCCTTAGGAGTGGGTTGTCGAGGCGATCCTCTTTGCCGAGTTCGTAAAAAGCGCGCAAACCCAGTCCGGTTGAGTTGGCATTCCTCTCCAACATCTCAACAATCTCTTCGCGGGGAACAGTCAAGCTGGTCATTGTCTCTCCCTTTCGTCTCGGCTCAAGAGGTAGCCACTCTCCTGTTCTTCACAGTATATGAGACGGTGTGACACTAACTGAGGCCAGACAAGCGCGTCCATCGCTATTCCCGGGTTTCGGGGTTATTGGATGCCGAAGGGGGCCAGCGCGGTTTGGGCTTCGGGGGAGGTCTGGGTCAGGAAGACAGCGCTGTCCCAGTAGTCGGTGCGGTGGGTTATGAGTCCGTCGCCGACGACCAGGCGTTGTACACCTCGCACGGATATCGGGTGCTCGTCTTGCCAGTTAGCAGTCATGGTGTAGAACGCTGCAACCTCTGAGCCCTCGACGATCAGGTTTTCGATCTCGTAGCGCAAATCAACCATGTCGGCGAGGAAACCGACGAGTCGCTGGCGATACACATCGCGACCGATGCACCCAGCCCCGAGAGCCGAGGTGTGCTCGTTCACAAAGTCAGGCGACACATGGGCGGCAATGGTGTCGGCGCTGCCCGAGGCAAAAGATTCCAGATAGGAACGGGCGATCGCGCTCGGGGTCGCAGCTTCGTTGGATTCGTTCACAAACCTCACTATAGAATGCGCAAATGGTCAGTTGGTCTGACCAAAACGGTCAGCGCCGATCGAGCCAACGCCAGACGGGGGGATGATCCGATGACACGATTCGCAGACCGAGCACCGCTGCGAACCGCTTGGTATCCGGTTGCAGAATCCACCGATGTCACCGACAAACCCCATGCCACCCGCCTGCTCGGAGAAAATCTCGTCCTCTGGCGTTCACAGAACGGAGACCTGATCGCAGCACCTGATGAGTGCCCACACCGGCAAGCGCCGCTCTCAATCGGCACGTACAACGAAGGCGAAATCACCTGCGCATACCACGGCTGGACGTTCGGAGAACGAGGACAATGCGTGCTCGTGCCGTCATCTGGTCCGGGCGCTCCCATACCCCCAACCGCGCATCTGAACTGCCGCAACGTGCAGGAACGATACGGTCTCGTCTGGGTCTGCCCCGGTGAACCGGCAGTCGCCATCCCCCGAATCCCCCAGGACGAAGATCCGGCATTTCGCAGGCTGAACAGCGGAGTTGAAACCTGGAAAGTGTCAACCCCTCGGCTCGTCGACAACTTCATGGACTTCAGCCACTTCCCATGGGTCCACACCGGGACGTTCGGTCTCGGCCAGGACCCGCTTATCCCCAAGCTGAACCTTCAGCAACTGGACGAAGACTTCTACGGCTACATATACGAGGTCTACGCCGCGAACCCCGACGAAGCCACCGCGGTCAGCGGCAGCGAAGAAGACGTGGTTCATCGGGTCATGACAACCGGTTTCGCCCTGCCGTTCATGGTCAGAAGCACGATCCGCTACGACGACGGTCTCGAACACATCCTGCTGCTGGTGAGCACCCCACGCGACGACCTCGAGTCGACGTTCACATTCGTTGTCTGGCGAAACGACGACCACAGCGTCGACCCCGAAGAGATCATCGCCTTCGACCGTGCCATCGGCGCGGAAGACAAAGCCATGCTCGAACAGGTGCCCGGCACCCTGCCGCTCACCCGAACCGGCGTCGTCAACGTTCAATCCGACAAACCGTCGGTCGAGTGGCGCCGCCGCTTCGCCGAATTCATCCAACTGGAGGTTTCATGATCAGCGGCATGAACCACGCCGTGCTCTACGTGCGTGATTCGGAACGGCACCGAAGCTTCTACGAAGACGTGCTCGGGTTCAGCACCGTAATCAACGCAGTCGGGCAATACGCGTTCATGCGCGCGCCCGGTTCCGAAAACCACCACGACATCGCCTTCTTTGCCATTGGCGAGCACTCCGGCGCATCGCAGGCCGGACGGCAAACGGTCGGGATGTACCACATCGCCTGGGAAGTCGCGACCCTTGCCGAGCTAGTCGAAATGGAACAACGGCTGCGGGCTGCCGGTGTTCTCGTCGGTGCCTCAGATCACGGCGTCAACAAGAGCCTGTACTGCAAAGATCCCGACGGGCTCGAGTTCGAAGTGATGTGGCTCGTACCCCCCGACCAATGGGGTGAGGACGAACACGAAGCGATCATCCGACCCCTGGATCTGGCCGCAGACATGAAACGTTTCGACAGCGTCGCAAGCGAGAACACGAAAGAGACAGCGTGAACGTCTCCAACCACTACTGCCACTTCTTCGAAGAGGACGAGTTCAACGAGACCGACCGGCCAGGGTTCAGGCGGCGGGTGATCACAGGAGAGAACCTGCAGCTCTGCTTCTGGCGCATCAAGGGCGGAGCGACCGGTTCGTACCTGCACAAACACGATGACAACGAACAACTCGGGATCATCGTGCGAGGGTCTCTGGATTTCCGAATCTTCGACGGTGACGAGACCGATAATTCATCGAAACGTGAAGTTCTGAGCGCCAACCAGGCGTATCTGGCGGCACCGGGCGTGTGGCACGGCGACAGCATCTTCGTGGGCGACGACGAATACGACGAATGCTGGATCCTCGACGTGTTCAGCCCACCACGCGACGATTTGGTAGGCGGCTGATGGCAGATTGGAGGCTCGCGGTCGACATAGGCGGGACGTTCACCGATGTCGTGCTGCTCGACGCCGAATCCGGACGGATCGTCGTCGACAAGACCCTCACCACACCTGCCGCACCGCTCGACGGCGTGCGCACCGGGCTCACCCAACTCCTTGACCGGGCCGACGTGAAACCCCAGGACATCAACGCGCCCATCGTTCACGCGACCACGCTCATCACCAACGCCCTGATCGAAGGCAAAACCGGGCGAGCCGCGCTGGTAACCACGCAGGGCTTCGGTGACACGCTGCTCATACGCGATGAACACCGTTACGACAT
Source organism: Acidimicrobiaceae bacterium (assembly GCA_009845995.1). GTDB lineage: Bacteria > Actinomycetota > Acidimicrobiia > Acidimicrobiales > Aldehydirespiratoraceae > VXYK01. The sequence continues at coordinate 74,581 of VXYK01000030.1, forward strand.
GTACGACCTGCAGATCGAGTTCCCGCCGCCGCCTATCCCACGCGAGCTGACCTTCGAGCTGAACGAGCGGACGATCGCCGACGGCAGCGTCGCCACCGAACCGAGCACAGAAGACCTTGAAGAGTTGACCCGACAGCTGCTCGACGCCGAGGTCGAGTCGGTTGCTGTCTGCCTGCTCAACTCCTACGTCAACGCAACCAACGAACAGAAAGTCGCCGCTCACCTGCGCCAAGCCCTAGGGGTTCCCGTCTGCATCTCCGCGGAGATTTCGCCACAGATCCGCGAATACCCGCGGATGACCACCACCGCCTGCAATGCAGCCACCATGCCGGTCATCGGTCCGTACCTCGATGAGCTCCAGAAGTGGCTGTCGGATGAGGGGTTCGGGGGATCGGTGCTGATGATGCTGTCCAACGGCGGCGTTGTGTCGGCCGGCGACGCGGCCCGCGGGCCGATCCGACTCGTCGAATCTGGTCCCGCGGCAGGTGCGCTCGCCGGAAGCTGGTTCGCCAAACGGCTCGACATCAAACGGCTGTTGTGCTTCGACATGGGCGGCACGACCGCAAAGGCCTGCCTCATCGAACACGGTGAGCCTGAGTTGACCAACACCTTCGAAGTGGCCCGTGCATACCGTTTCAAGAAGGGATCCGGCTACCCCGTGTCGGTTCCTTCGGTGGACCTCGTCGAGATCGGTGCCGGAGGCGGCAGCTTGGCTCGGGTGGATCAGTTCGGCTTGTTGAAGGTCGGTCCCGAGTCGGCCGGAGCTGATCCCGGACCCGCAAGCTACGCCCAAGGCGGGACGATCCCGGCCGTAACCGACGCCGACGTGATCCTCGGCTTGCTCGATCCCGGCGCATTCCTCGGCGGCGACATGCCCCTCGACGCATCGTTGGCTGACACGGCCACTGAAGCCGTGGCCGAAGACCTGTCGCTCAGCATGATCGACACCGCGGCCGGTATCCAGGACGTTGTCAACCAAAACATGGCTGCAGCAGCATCGATGCACGGGGTTGAGATGGGTATGGACCTTCGAGGAATTCCCATCATCGCCTTTGGCGGTGCCGGCCCGGTTCACGCCTGCGGTGTGGCGGAACTGCTCGAATCTGATGAAGTGATATTCCCTGTCAACGCCAGCGTTCTCTCCGCTTTCGGGACACTGGTGTCGCCTGTACGAATCGACCTCGCCCGCTCGATGCCCCGCCTGATCAAATCGGTGGACCCCGCTGAGCGAGACCGTCTGCTCGACGAACTCCGCGACGAGGGGCGCCGGGTTCTGAACGCTGCGGGCGTGCCTGATGATGCGATCGTGTATCGCTACGGAGTTGACGCCCGCTACGCCGGGCAGGGCAACGAGATCACCATTTGGGTTGGTGAAGGAACCTCATGGCCCGTCGATCAGGCCCAAGTTGTCGAAGCCTTCGAAGCCGAATATCGCCGAATCTACGGAATGACGATCCCCGACGTGGAAGTGGAGGCGATCACCTGGCGATTGTCCGCGCTTGCGCCGGGCGTGGCCGGAGCCGCGGAAGCGGGTGAGGGGTCGACACCGGGCACGTTGTCTTCGCCGGGCGCAGCCGGAGCCGCGGAAGCTTCGCCGGTGCCGAATCGCAGCAGGCCGATCGTGTTCGGGCGCGGGGTCGCCGCGGTCGACACTCCGGTGTACGACCGCAGCGACCTGGCTGTCGGGACCAGGTTCAACGGCCCGGCGGTCGTCGAAGAACGAGAAACCACCTCCGTCATCCGCCCTGGTTGGTCAGTAGAGGTCGCCGCTGACGGAAGCCTGATGGCAACGAGGATGCAGCCATGACGGCCACCGACACGCCACAAGCGACCTTCGACCCCATCGAACTCGAGATTCTCTGGCAATCCCTCATATCGACGGTGAACGAACAGGCCCGGGCGCTGCAACGATCAGCTTTCTCGCCGATCGTGCGCGAAGCCGGCGACCTAGCGAACGCAGTTTTCGACCGCCGCGGGCGCATGGTCGCTCAAGCGGTGACAGGCACGCCGGGTCACATCAACTCGCTCGCCATCGGCGCTTCCAAGATGCTTGAGGAGTACCCCCTCGATCAGATCGAACCCGGCGATGTGCTTATCACCAACGACCCGTACAAAACCGCCGGTCAGCTACTCGATGTGACGGTGCTCGTGCCCGCATGGCGCAACGGGCGCATCATCGCACTGTTCGGTTCGACCATTCATCACACCGATGTCGGTGGCTACGGCATAGGTGCCGGCGGGCGAGATGTATTCGAAGAAGGCCTTTGGATTCCCATCTGCAAGCTGATGAGAGGCGGGCAGCGCAACCCCGACGTGTGGAAGTTCATCCTGTCCAACGTCCGCCAACCCGACCACATGGCCGGTGACCTGCACGCGCAGATGGCCTCTGGAGAAGTGGGTGCACAGAGGTTGTACACGCTCTGCGAAACGCACGGACTCGACGACATCGAAGCGCTGGCCGACGAGATCATCGACCGCTCCGAACAGGCCACCCGGGCGAGCATCCAGGCACTCCCAGTCGGCACCTACAACGCCAAAGCGGTGCTCGATCTGGCCGACAGCAGCCGCATCAACATTGTGTGCTCCCTTGAGGTCGACCCTGACGCAGGCGAGATCATCGTCGACTATGAGGGCAGCTCAGAAGCATCTCCGTGGGGCATCAACGTGGTGATGAACTACACGCACGCCTACACCACGTTCACCGTCAGGTCGGTCCTCAACCCAGACATTCCCAACAATCACGGAAGCCTCGCGCCGATCAAAGTCAAGGCCCCCGAAGGCTCGATCGTCAACGCGGTCACCCCACAGCCGGGAACAGCCCGACACGTAGTGGGGATGTTCCTGCCCAACGCGTTGCTCAAAGCACTTGCACAGGTCCGACCCGAAGCGGCAATGGCCGAAGGATCCGGCGCGGTCTGGACCATGCAGGTCAACGGCAACCATCCCGACGGCAGTCCCTTCATCACCGCGATGTTCACCTACGCGGGTGGTGTGGGAGCTCGCGCCACCAAACCCGGCCTCAATGCCTGCTCCTACCCGACCGGAGTCTCGGCCGTGCCAATCGAAGTTGTGGAAGCCTCGGCTCCGATCCGGTTTCGGGAGAAATCACTGCGGGCCGACTCCGGCGGCAGAGGGGCACAGACCGGAGGCTTGGGCCAAACGATCGAATTCAGTGTCGACACCGAAAAACCCTGGCAACTCAACGCTGTCACCAGCCGGTTGGCAGATCCTCCCCTCGGTGTGTTCGGTGGTGAAGCAGGCGCTGCCGGGAGTTTCAACGTCAACGGTCAACCCGTACAGACGCAGGCTCGGATCACCCTCGACGGCAGCGATGTCATCCGGCTCGAACTCCCAGGTGGGGGAGGCTACGGAGCACCCGACGATGAATGAGACCGCCAAGATTCCAACGTTCTCGTCGGTTTGGGAGCGTGCCGTGCGCTCCCGAGCTGATGAGACGTTCCTGATCTTCGAGGATCCGCGCGGCCGGGTGACGCAGTGGACCTACCAAGCCTTCGATTCGCAGGTCCAACGAGTCGCGGCCCGGCTCAATGCCGAGGGCGTTGGTGCTGGCAGCTGTGTTCATCTGGCGTTGACCAACTGCCCGACTTTCGTGGCGGTGTGGCTCGCAGCCAACCGGCTCGGCGCCTGGATCGTGCCCGCAGACCCGATGGGCAAAGAACCCGAATTCGCCGAGCAGATCGAGCGCACCTCCCCGACCGTGGGGTTCTGTTCGACGAGTCGGAGCGCTCAGTATCGAGCGGGTGTGGCCAACGCAGCCGCCGTGGCCTCAGTCCCTGCGGTGCTGGCGGGATCCGCGCCGCCCGAAGCGATGACAGTGATCGAGATCGACGAAACCGACGCCACCTTCGAGCCGTTCGCCGAAACCGAGTTCACTGCTTGGGCCACACCCGAACCGACCGATCTCGCCGCGGTGATGTTCACCAGCGGAACCACCGGACGCCCCAAAGGAGTGTCCGTCACCCAAGCCAACTACGCCTTCGCCGGAAAGATCATGGCGCAAGCGGCCGATCTCACCCCCGAAGACCGCCAACTCGTTGTGCTGCCGTTGTTCCACGCCAACGCCCAGTACTACTCGTTCGCCTCGGCGATCTGGACAGGAGCGTCGGTGGCGTTGATGCATACCTTCTCAGCCAGCGGATTCTTGCCACAAGCAGCACGACATCAAGCCACCTGCGCCAGCCTTTTTGCGGCTCCGTTGCGTATGATCCTGGCTCGCGGCGGACCGGTCCAAGGACTGAAGCTGAGGCATTGCTGGTTCGCCCAGAACTTGGCAGATGACCAGTACCAGACGATCTGCGACTGGTTCGGCTGCCGTCCCCGCCAGCTGTACGGCATGACCGAAACCATCCCCGCGGTCCTCACAGACGGACCGGGCGACCCCCGGCCCGACTCGATGGGTTTCGTCACCGCTGGATGCGAAGTCGAGATCCACAACCCCGACGGAATGCGCTGTACCGCCGACGAGCTTGGCGAGGTAGTGGTCAAAGGAACACCCGGCGTCACCATCTTCGGGGGCTACTTCGAGGACCCTGCGACTACTGCGGCCAACTATCGCGGCGAGTGGTTCCGCACAGGCGACCGGGCATGGCACGACACCGAAGGACGTTTCTTCTTCGACGGCCGTCGTTCAGACGTACTCAAGGTCTCGGGCGAGAACGTGTCGACCGTTGAGATCGAAGCGGTGCTGTGCGCGCACCCGCTGGTCCTGGAAGCATCGGTGATCGGGGCTCCCGACCCGATCCGGAATGAAGTGCCGATGGCATTCGTTGTGCCTGCTGACACCACGAATCCCCCAGAGAACGAAGACCTGCTGCAATGGTGTGACCGTCGCCTTTCCAAGCACAAGCAACCCCACCAAATCACCTTGCTTTCAGAACTCCCTCGCACCAGCGTGGGGAAAATACGAAAATTCATGTTGAAACAAGGAGCTGGTGTCTAATGAGCACTTCGAGTCCCATGAGCATCTTGAACAGCGACCTACTCTCGCGGCTCGACGCTTCGACCAACGACGTGTCGCAAGCCGTAACCCTGCCGCCGGAAATCTATACCTCTGACGAGTTCCTCTCGTTTGAAACCGAAGCGCTGTACATGAGGGAATGGCTGTGTGTCGGCCGAGCCGAGCGAATCGCCAATGTGGGGGATTGGTTCACCGTCAATCTCGTCGATGAACCGCTGATCATCACCCGCGACAAGCAGGGGACGGTCAGGGCGATGTCGGCGGTGTGTCAGCACCGTGCCATGCAGGTATGTGAAGGCGAGGGCAACAGCACAACTTTCAAATGCCCCTACCACCACTGGAACTACGCCCTCGACGGACGCCTGTTGGGCGCTCCGGCCATGGAACGCACCGAAGACTTCAACAAATCCGAATGCGGTTTGCCCCAGCTCAAGGTTGAGGAATGGCTGGGGTTCGTCTTCGTGAACTTCGACCCGGACGCCGCGCCTCTCGGACCCACCCTCAGCCGCTACGAGCCGTTCCTTGAGAATTACGACCTCTCCAACGCCATATGCCCCGGTACCTTCACCCTCCAAGACATGCCTTGGAACTGGAAGGTCATGTTCGAGAACTTCAACGACGGCTACCACGCCAACCGGCTTCACCAATTCGTGCAGGATTTCTGCCCGTCGAGCATGTCGGGCTTTCCTGTGCCGTGGTCCGACGACTCCAACGTCATTTTCCGCACAGCCGGATACACCCATATCGACGGCGGTTTCAATGCCACACATCGGGTCATCATGGACGTCTTCCCCGAACTGACCGAAGAAGAACGCACGCGATCAACTTTCGCTCTGATCCCGCCCACACTGTGTTTCGGCACCGCGCCGGATCAGTGCTTCTTCTTTCTGGTTCGTCCCACGGGCCCCGAATCCATTGACGTGGAGATCGGTTATATCTTCCATCCTTCAGCGCTGCAGGACCCTCTGTTCGAGCACAAAATGGCGCTTTCGGACGCCGGCGTGCAAGTGTTCGTTGCTCAGGACCAGGACGCCACCACCAAGGTCCAGCGAGGGTTGCGTTCGCGTTTTGCACCACGAGGCCGCTACTCGTGGCAAGAGGAAAGCCACATCCAATTCAACCGCTGGCTGGTTCAGCGTTATCGCAAAGCCTGGCCCAATCAATAGACCGCCGAATCCACAGATCCCGACAACCAGTGTACCGAATAACACAAAAAGTACAGAAAATAAGGAGGGGAACCCAATGCCCAAGCAACTGCTAAAGAAACCACTGCGACTGTTGACGTTGCTGCTCGCGTTCACGCTCATCGCCGCTGCTTGCGGAGACGACGATGGCGACGACGAGCCAGAAGCCACGCCGACAACGGAGGCGTCGCAGCCCACTGACGATATGCCTGAGGACGAACCCGAGGACATGCCCGAAGACGAGCCTGAGGACATGCCCGAGGACGAACCCGAGGAAATGCCCGAACCCGAGACTGATGAAATCGTCGCGGCGTTCGACAGCAACGGCGACGGGACTGTCACCATCGGGGTCGCTGCCGCAGGTCCGCGCGACGACAACGGCTACTACCAGTCGCTGGTGAACTTCGCCGAACAGTTCTCCGCCGACAACGGTTTCGCTCCACCAATTGTGTCGGACAGGATCGGAGCGGCCGAGGCCGCGCAGGCACTGTCTGACCTGGCGCAGCAGGGAGTCGACATCTTGATGGTCGGCGCCTCCGAGATCGCCGAGCCGCTACCGGACCTGACCGAGCAGTACCCCGACATATTCTGGTACTGCAACTGCGGCGCAGGATTCGATGAGTTGCCGGGTCTGGCACAAGCGACCGACTGGGGGGCACCCATCCATTACACAGCGGGTGTCGCTATGGCCGGAATCCTCCAGGAACACGGCGGCGACAAAGCTGTGTTCCTCGGATGCTGCGACATCAACTTCGAGCGTGAGGCGTACAACGCCACGGTCTATGGACTTCAGTCGGTCGATCCCAATTTCACCATGGAGTACGTGAGCACCGGCGACTTCCAATTCGACTTCGACAATTCAGCCAACGCCACCGCGGCGCTCACCAATGCCATCTCCAACGGAGTGACCCTGGTCTACGTCTACCTCGGCGGTGCACTCGAGGCCGTCGGCCACCTCGCAACCGACGAGGGCATAGCTGTGATCGCGGCGTCACCACCGGATGTGTGTGAGCGAGACGACGGCATTGCCTGGACCGGCAGCATCGTCTTTGACGCCGGTCTCTATGCCCGAGAGCTACTTCCTCGCATCATCTCCGGTGAACTCACCGAGGGGAGCACATACCGGTTCCCGACTCAAGCCGGCCTCAACGGCGCGCTGTTGTGCGATGCGTCGGCCGAAACCCAAGCGTTGCTGGACGAGGCCTTCGACTCAGTCGCCTCAGACGGCGAACTGCTAGGAGCACTCGACGGTATTTCAGGTGAGGCATACTCAGGCGGGTGAATCACAGTGAACTAGGCGACGCGGGGACCGACGAGACCAACAGTTCGCCGGTCCCCGCGGTCCAGCTGTCGGGCATCACCAAACGGTTCGGCGCTGTCGTCGCCTGCGACGGCGTCGACCTGGTGCTTGCGCGTGGACGGATCCATGGTCTCCTCGGAGAGAACGGAGCCGGCAAATCCACGCTGATGAAGATGCTCATCGGACTGGTGCTGCCGGACTCTGGAACTGTTTCCATCGACGGTACGACCGAGTCGATTCATGATCCGCTGACCGCGTCCTCGCTCGGCATCGGCATGGTTCATCAGCACTTCAGTCTCGTCGACGCGCTGACCGTCTGGGAGAACGTGGCCCTCGGCGATGCCGGCCGACTCGACCCGAACGCAACCCGCAACCGCATCGGTGAGATAGCCGAGCAGTACGGGCTGGTGATCGACCCCGACAAACGGGTCGGCGATCTCACCGCGGGTTTGCGTCAACGAGTCGAGATCATCAAATGCCTTCGTCGGGATCCGAGCATCGTCATCTTCGACGAACCAACCTCGGTTCTCACCCCTGAGGAGTCCGAGCAGTTGTTTGAGTCTCTGCGTCACGTGGTCGCCGCCGAGAGCAGGGCTGTGGTGTTGGTGAGCCACAAACTCGACGAGGTGTTGCACGCCACCGACGACATCACGATCATGCGCCAAGGCAAAGTGGTGGATCAGCGTCGCTCGGTCGACGCGGACGCACCGACGCTGGCCCGGGCGATGGTCGGCCGCGAAGTGTCACTGCGGTCCGAACGAGCTGCTCTCGGCATTCACAGCCTCGATGACACCGATGTGGACGATGTCGACCCAGTCGAGACTGACGCGGTCCTCCCGGCGACCGCGCAACCAGTGCTTTGCATCAACGAAGCCGTGGCCCATGACGGTGACGGGGTCGTCGCCCTTGATGAGTTCTCACTTGAGATGTATCCCGGCGAAATCGTCGGGGTCGCGGGCGTGGAAGGCAACGGGCAGCGGGCGCTCGGTGATGTGCTCTCCAGTCTGCTGACCCTCTCGTCGGGCACGGTCGTTGTGGACCGCACCGAAGTGCCGACCGGCAGGTCCGGGGCGATGGCTGAAGCGGGAATCGGTGTCATCCCAGAAGACCGCCACGACAGCGGTCTCGTACTCGATATGACAGTCGCCGAGAATCTCGTGCTCGTCGACCAGTCCCGCGCCGCAACCCGCGGCTTGATCGACCAGAAACGCCTCAACGCCTTCGCTCTGGAGATGATCGACCAGTTCAGCATCGCCTGCTCAGGACCGAACGCCCCGATGTGGTCGGTGTCGGGTGGAAACCAACAGCGGGTGGTTCTTGCCCGGGAACTCTCTCAAGCACCAAAGATCCTGGTGGCGGCTCAACCGACCCGGGGGCTCGATGTCGGTGCTATCGAGTACATGAGCCATCGACTTGAAGCAGCTGCGGCGTCCGGTGTGGCTGTTCTGCTCATTTCAAGCGAACTCGAGGAGATTCTCGAACTCTCACACCGCATCATCGTGATGCACAGTGGACGCATTGCCGGGACGATGTCGCGAGCCGAAGCGAACTTCGAGACTCTCGGCCTGCTGATGGGCGGGGCCGCGGCATGACCGCCATCACTGCCGACACCGCAGGCAGCCCTGACGTGAAACCGCTGCGCACCGGGCGCGGTGCACGACTGAGCGAGTGGGTCGCGCTCTACGGAATGAGTATTTTTGCCGCGCTGGTGTTGTCGGCCATTCTGGTGGAAGCGACCGGGGGCGATTGGCGCCCGGTTGTCAGCGCGCTGTTCGATGGCAGCGTCCGGCGTCCTGGGCGCTGGGGCGAAACGCTCGCCACAGCCGCACCACTGCTCGTGGTCGCTCTCGGCACTGTCATCTCCTCCAAGGCCGGGCTGGTCAACATCGGCCAGGAAGGTCAGCTCTATGTCGGCGCTGCTATCGGTGCATATTTCGGGTTTCTGATCGGCGGACCCGGACCGATCAACGTGGTGCTGATTCTGATCATCGGGGCTGCGGGAGGGGGCCTCTGGGCGGGAGTCGCTGCGGGGCTGCGTTATTGGCGCGGCG
>VXYK01000025.1 GCA_009845995.1 Acidimicrobiaceae bacterium
CTTCAAATGGGCCGACCGATACAACCACACCTAACCTCCTATTTGCGCGCGCTCTTAGGGTGGTTGTGCCCAAGATATCTGCAACTCGTTTAGCGATATCTCGATTTATTTCCACGGATGTCTTACTCATGCACTGAAAGATATCAACATCCTAATGTCTCCGCAATAGCCTTTCGTCCCGCGACGCCTCTATCAGACTTGGTGTGTTAGCAGTTCGTGGGACTGTCGAATTGCGTAACTGGTGGGGTCAGAACTCGATTACGCAGCGGCCGCGGGTGCCGCCAGCTTCTAGCGTTCGGTGCGACTCAGCGGCGTTTTCCATGGGGAACACAGCCGCCACCCGCAGGGAGAGTTGGCCGTTCTCGGCCTGCTGGCGTCGGAGGTTCGGGCAGGTCGGCTTCGTCCCACGTGTCGAATAGGAGATCGGTGGCGCGTGCCGCTGAGATCCGGTCCTGGCGGTAGGCGTCTAGGACTGCTTTTTCGTATGGACGCGGCAACTCGGCTTGATTGAGTTCTTGGGAGTCGGGCGGGGGAACCAGCGCGAAGTCGATTATGTCTGCCCTGGTGGTGCGTACAGAGCGCACTTGTCCAGCTTGATCGTGGCTTACCAGATCCAGTTCTTTGAGGCGTCGCGCCAATGTGGACATCCCCACTTGGAACTTGCTAGCGGTTACGACAGCAGCGGTTCGCAGTGACTCGTCCTGAGAGGCTTCGAGCAATGACGTTCTCAAGAGCGCCTCGGGGAGTAGCAGCGCACTCGCGAAACGGTCGATTAGTGCTTCACGGCCTTCCACGTGAACGGCTACTTGCCAGTCGACGGAGTACTCATCGGCAAAGACGCAGTGACCTAGTTCGTGGGCCAACGTGAAGCGACGACGGCCAAACCCTCTGTTGCCATTGACTACTGCTACGCACCCGGACGTGAGCAGAAGCGATGCGCCATCTGCCGCTTCTTTGCCGAGTGGGAATGAGAACGCCAAGATCCCGATCTTGGCGGCGCGTTCGGATAGGCCGGTGGTCGGTTCCGTGGGTTCGTAGCCCAGCAACTTTCGGGTCTTGATGGCGTATCCCTCCATTTCGGACGCGTTGTTGGGCATTTCGAACTTCGGCGAAGCTGGCAGCTTGGGATGGCCGTCAAGTTCCAGCAAGAACTCCACCTCGCGGGCAACGCGCTCGACCATGCGATCAATCGCGGGACTCGGTTGGCGGGGATCGGAAGCGTTGCGGTGCGAAACCACTGACGGGGGTGCTTCCTGCATGAACCACTCAACCCGCGTCTGTAGTGCTTCAGCGAGCCGGACCAATTCCAACACGGTTGTGCGTCGACCACCGTTCTCGATTCTCACCAACCCCGTTCGGTCCATTCCGACAGCGTCGGCGCACTGTTGCTGGGTTAGACCCGCACTATTGCGAGCCTCAGCGATCCTGTGACCTAGTTCCTCCCGGGAGAGCACCACATGTGCGATATTGGCACAATGTGTATACATCTCCACAAGACACCCCCCAGGATATTCCACAATTTGTGCGCGTCGGTCCCACCGGTACGAATGACCCGACGATCAACTGTAGTCCCCCTTGAAGCGCGCAATACCGTCACGATTGGCAGCGCCGCATTGGACTAGGCCGTGTTTGGATAGTGAACTAGCGTAACCGGCGCAGCACGATGGATGGACAGAGAGGTGAGGACGCGTGGCGAAAGGAGGGCCTAGTAAATCGAAGTCAGACGCTGGTTCGCAGGGGGCGACGACCGGGTTCGAGGCTGAACTTTGGCAGATGGCTGACACCCTCCGCGGCAGCATGGACGCGTCGGAGTACAAGCACGTTGTTCTTGGACTGATCTTCCTCAAGTATGTGTCGGACGCCTTCGAGGAGAGGCACTCGGCCCTTCTGGACGAAGTCGAAACGGGTGCCGATCCCGAAGATCAAGACGAATACCTGGCGGAGAACGTATTCTGGGTTCCGCCCGAGGCCCGTTGGGGCGAACTGATGGCCGATGCACGCCAGCCTCATATCGGTGTGACGGTGGACGAGGCGATGGAGGCGATCGAGTCGGCGAACCCTGCTCTGAAAGGTGTGCTTCCGAAGGACTATGCCAGACCGGCTCTCGACAAGCAGCGATTGGGCCAGCTCATCGACATGGTGAGCAACATCGCTGTTGGAACTGAGGATGCTCGGTCGAAGGATGTGCTCGGCAGGGTGTACGAGTACTTCTTGTCGCAGTTCGCCAGCGCTGAGGGCAAGAGGGGCGGCGAGTTCTACACCCCTCGTTGTGTGGTCAAACTACTGGTCGAGATGTTGGAGCCATACGAAGGTCGCGTCTATGACCCCTGTTGCGGGTCGTCTGGGATGTTCGTCCAGTCGGTTGAGTTCATCGCGGCTCATGCCTCTGGCAACGGGAATGGGAACGGTGCGCAGCCTCGTGGGACACGCCGGGATATTTCCGTCTACGGGCAGGAATCGAACTACACCACTTGGCGTCTAGCGAAAATGAATCTGGCCATCCGAGGAATTGAGGGCCAGATTGCCCATGGGGACACGTTTCATGATGACCGCCACCCCGACCTGCGGGCAGATTTCATCTTGGCGAATCCTCCCTTCAACGTGAAGGACTGGGGTGGTGATCGGCTCGCCGACGACAAACGCTGGAAGTACGGGGTGCCTCCGCCTCGCAACGCCAACTTCGCCTGGGTGCAGCACATGGTCCACCACCTGTCGCCGGCGGGTGTCGCCGGATTCGTGCTCGCCAACGGCTCGATGTCGTCGGAGCAGTCCGGTGAGGGTGAGATCCGCCGCAGTCTCATCGAGGCTGACCTGGTGGACTGCATGGTTGCGCTGCCCGGCCAACTCTTCTATTCGACCCAGATTCCAGCTTGTCTTTGGTTCGTTTCCCGAGGTCGAGTCGGAGGCCGGTTCCGCGACCGCTCGGGCGAACTGCTGTTCATCGACGCTCGGAAGCTCGGCCATATGGTCGATCGTACGCACCGAGAACTGAGCGACGAGGACATTTCTCGCATCGCCTACACCTATCACGCTTGGCGAGGCTCAGCAGAGGGGGAGTACGAAGACGTTCCAGGTTTCTGCAAGTCCGCTTCGCTCGATGAGGTCAGTTCTCACAGGCACGTCCTGACCCCCGGCCGCTACGTCGGAGTCGAGCCGACCGAGGAGGACGACCAGCCCTTCACCGAAAAGATGACCCGCCTCGCCGCTCAATGGCGAGAGCAGCAGGCCGAGTCTGTGCGACTGGACGCGATGATCGAAGCCAACCTGTCGATGCTGGGGTTCAGGTGTCCGAACTCGGACGACCCAGCAGTCCAAGAAGCAAGCGAGGAAGGTTGATCGTGGCTCTGATCGTGGATCATCTCAGAAGTTCAATCGCGGAGTTGGCAGCCACTTTCAGGTTGTCCGAGGACAGTCGACGGCTGTCGGAGTTGAGCGACATCGAACAGCGCGCAATCCGCACTGCTGCGATCAAGAACTTCGAGATCACCTACGAACTATGCCGCCAATTGTCGCAGCGTTGGTTGAAGGACAATTCTGCCGTCGGATCAAAAAGTGTGTTGACTCAAGCCGAGGTCTATCGCCAAGCTGCTGCGAACAGGTTGATCTCTGATCCTGAGCAGTGGATGCACTACCACCGTGCTCGGAATAATGCAGCGCATGAATACAACGAATCCAAGATTGTTGAAATATATAAATGCATCGGCTTGTTCATCGTCGATGCCCGCCAGCTGCTAGCTGCATTAGATGTAGACAATGATTGACGCGCGTCCCGACGAACTCGAGGAGATATCAAGAATCCTCCAAGAGCATGTGCCTGAATTTGAAGTAAGGGCATACGGTTCGCGCGCGAAGTGGACGTCATGGGATTATTCGGATCTTGATCTAGTTGTCGTAGCACCGACAAAGTTGGATTTCACGACCCTAGTCAATCTTCGGTCGGCATTTGAGGAAAGTGAACTCCGATTCTCTGTGGATGTGATGGACTGGCACGCGATCCCCGAAAGCTTCCGCCAAGAAATCGATAGAGAGTATGTAACCCTGCAAGTAACTAACACCGAACCTTCAGATGTCGACTTGGTTCAATTTACGCCACTCAGTTATGGTAAAGCACTAAAGAAAACTAGGAGAAATCCATCAGGGAGTATTCCCGTGTATGGTTCTAACGGAATAATTGGATATCATGATCAAGCTTTGACAACAGGCCCTACAGTAGTTGTCGGACGGAAAGGTTCAGTCGGTGTGGTGAATTTTTCGCCGGGACCCTGTTGGCCCATTGACACGACTTTCTATCACGAAGAATCTGATTCCGAAATTGCGCGCTTCAAATATCTTACTTTAAGCAGGCTCGGCTTGGATCAGATGAATTCCGATAGTGCCGTTCCAGGATTGAACCGTAACAACGCACACGCTCTGCAGGTCCGTGTGCCCTCAATTGAGGATCAACGGCGAATTGCAGGGATTCTGGGTACCTTGGATGACAAGATCGAGTTGAACCGGCGTATGAGCCAGACCCTCGAAGAGATGGCCCAAGCCCTGTTCAAGTCCTGGTTCGTAGACTTCGACCCCGTACAAGCCAAGTCAGAAGGCAGAGGACCCGCGCTGCCAGCACGTCCTGTTGATATCATCAATGGCCGATTCGTTGAATCGGAAGTCGGACTGATCCCTGAGGATTGGCGAGTTGGAACGCTCGGCGAAGTCGCAAAAGAAACAAAATCAAGCGTCCTTCCACACAGCATTGCATCGGGTACTCCGTATATTGGACTAGCACACATGCCAAAAGCGAGTATTGCGCTATCCGAATGGAATTGGGCTGACCATGTTGAAAGCGGCAAGCTAGCCTTCAGGCGCGGGGATATTCTTTTTGGCAAACTCCGTCCCTATTTCCATAAAGTGGGTATTGCTCCGATCGATGGATTGTGTTCGACAGATATTATGGTGATATCACCTCACAGTGCCGACACTTACGGGTATCTTCTGGGCCATGTGTCAAGTACAATGTTTGTCGATTATACGAACGCGAGTTCTACAGGCACTAGAATGCCCAGAACAAGCTGGAAAGTGATGTCAGCGTACAAGGTAGTCATACCTCCTGCATCAGTTCTTAAGTCCTTTAATGACTCAATTAGCCCAATGTTGGATAGAATTGTCGCGAACATCCATGAATCATTTTGTCTTTCGAATTTGCGCGAAAGGCTTCTCCCCCAGTTGATTGATGGCAAGATCCCTATGGCATCAAACGAAAGATTACCAAAGGGGAGTAAACTCTAGTTATGGTTGCGACATAGCTGAGTGTAGATGTCTGCGGCTGATTTCCAGTTGTGGAGTTTGCGGGACATCCAGTTGAGGGTGTCCGCGATGGCGGCGAGGCACGCTGGGTTGATGTTTAGGTAACTGATTTTGGGCTCTTCGGATTTCAGGCTCTTCGGATTTCAGGGGGGAGTGAGGGTGTCGAGTAGTGCCCAGTTGGGTTTGCCGGCGTATAGGAGTGCGCGTATTCGGTAGTTGGTGAAGTTGGTGAACCCGAAGGCGACGCGTTTGACGCGTTTGATCAAGTTGTTGGCTGACTCGGTGGCTGCGTTGGATACGCGGGCGGAGTGCCAGTTGGCGATTTGGGTGCGCCAACGCCACAGGGTGCGACCCAGCCGGTTGATCTCAACGGGCAAGCTCGGGTCACAGAACTCAACAGCGAGCTGTTCAACGGTTGCCGCGCCTTGTTCGGGGTTCACAATGTCGTAGATGCCGCGCAGTGTTTGGTTGGCGTGTGAGGCGTTGCGGACCTCGCTGTGGGGATCGCCGGCGTCGAGCAGGTCCAACAGTTTCACCTCGCCGGGTTCGGTGACGCGTTCGTGGCCGGAAAGCAACAGTTTGCGGGCCCGATACAGCGGGTCATGTTTGTGGCCGCGGTGGCCGAGGGTCTGGTTTTGGGGGCTAGCCGTCGGTTCGCGTGAGGTTGTTGGCGCGTTGGTTGGGCGTTGCCACGGCGAGTGAGAGTCGCAGAAGAACACTTCGATGCCTAATGCGGCTTCGATGGCCGCCCAGTGTGTCATCTCGCGGCCTTGGTCTGAAGCGAGGGTCTTGACCAGATGTGCCGGTTGGCGGGCCAGAGCTGTTGTGACTGCTGTGGCTGTGGCGTGAGCGCCGAAGCCGTCGGGCACCGGCACGACCAAAGCGTGGCGACTGGTTCTCTCAACGAGGGTGGCCACCGCCGAGTTGTTTTTGCCCGTTCGGAAACGTGGGGTGTCACGTTGAGTTACGAGAGAGCCTTGTCGCGAGAAAGCCAGATCAAGACCAACGCGTCGGCACATGGCCCCGCGAGTGTTGCTGCGTCGCGCGATGACAAAAGTCGGTGCCGATGGCTGACGAGGTTCCGGGTCGCGACCGCGGCGGCGAGCGTGTTGGCAATGACATCGTCTCGTTTAGCGTTGACTGCCCGTGCCGCCGCGGCGAGGCGCACGGCACGCTGGTCAAGGTTCCCCTGTTTGTCCGATGTCTGGCCGTCACCCATTAGCTTGTCAAACGGTGGGAGCCAGGGCAAACCTGCACCAAGGTTCCTGACGAGTTTTGAGTATGTCATCCCGTGGTGGTTCAGCGACTCCTCGTGTTCACGCTCGGCCCGCGCGTCGAGGACGCCGCGAGCGAGATACTCACCTGACAAGGCCAGCAACCTCAGTCTCCTGTGGGCGAAGCCCGGGAACCGATCACTGCGCCGGTCAGCGGTGCTGTATGCGATGCTCTGGAGACCGTATAAAACCTCCAACAGATCGCGACGCAGGCAGAACTGCACAATCTCGTCGGCCATTGCCCCGGTATCGCCGTGCTCATTGGCTATTTCCGCTAGGGGGTTCTGGCCGAGGATCGCCTTCAGGATCTCTTTGGCATCGCGCGCGGCACGCTCGACCGGATGCAACAGGCGCAGACGTGCAGAGAGTCCCGGTCCGACATGCTCCTCAGCAGCAACAAGGAGGCCGTCCCAGTCGCACCCAAACGCGTATCCGGCGAGCCTCTGTGCGTCGAGAAGGTACTCGTCGGTGTCCTCGGCCAGGCCGATGCGCTCGTCGCTCCGGTAGTCGTCGATCAAATGAGCAATTTCGTTGAGGAACCGGAAGAACGCCGGTTGGTCGAGACCCGATATCTCAAGGGACCGTTGCGCCCAAGTCGTCACCGTCGTGTGCAACCGTTCTCGCGCCGGTTCCGGCAGTGTCGAACCGTCCACACCGTGGAATGCCTCTTGGAGGGCCACCTGGTCCGCGAAAAGGAATCGCTCCAGCACCTCGAAGCTGTCGGCCATACCCCGAAGCGACCGTGTCCGCTCGGTGTTCTCAGGTGGTCGATACCGGTTCCAGAGATCGTGGGACGGGTCGATGTGTCTCAAGAAACGCGAGTGCGAGTAGTAGTACTTCCGCTGACGGAGGAACTCAACGACATGTACCTGCCAAGGTGAGTAGTAACGTTCGACTGTCTTTAGCTGCACGGTGTGTCCGTCTGGGGTCGTCAGCGTGAGCATGCGGTCGGCATCCCACGGCTCGAACGTCGTGCAGTCTGGAGTTTGCAAGAGGGGATTGTGCTCACGCTCCGCGTCAAGCGGGTGGAGGCCGTCTATGTGGGGCCTCTGCAACTTTTGCAACGCTTCGGGCGGCTCAAGATCCTGAGGATTCTCGACCGGCCAGTCGTTGCTCTTCTGGGTCACGGCGACGAGGTGGGCCGTCGGTTGGCAGCAGACCACCGCTGGCAGCAACAGGCAGTGCTTCTCGTAGAACTCCAGTTCGTCGCCATTCAAGAACTTCACGTTGAGCGAGTTCGCATGGGACTTGAAGTCCTGGAGTGCAATGAAGCGTCGGCCGTGTCGGTTCATGGTCCCAATCAATCTAGCGAGACCGAACCGCGTGATCGACGGGGCCGCCCCCACCCCCACGTTTCCGCGCAGGCTCCTGAGGTTTGGCTGAACCACCCGACTGAACAAGCACTACGATGGCTTTGTGATCGTGTCCGATTCGTCGATGAGAGACGCGAACCCTGTCTCGTATCTCGCCAAAGGCATATACGACATTGCCGAAGTCGCGCGCCTGATCCGGACAGGAAGGACTCGAGTGGAGGGGTGGACGCGTCCGACTGGAAAGAGAACGCCGCTTCTGACTGGACAGTTGGCGGGTCTCTTCAGTTTTTGGGATCTCATCAGCCTCAAGGTGGTAGCAGAACTGGTCGCCCGGGGAGTTGCGCGTGATCGCATATCCACAGGTGCTGCCCACTTGGCTGTCATACTTAAGACTGACCGCCCGTTCGCTCACAGGAACCTTGCAACAGTCGGGGCAGAGTTCTTTGCCGATATCGACGGCGGATGGGAGGACGTAGGACATGGTGGGCAGCAAGTGTTCCAGAGCGTTATCGGACCACTCCTGAAGCCGATCTCGTTCAACGAATCGGATATGGCGGCTGTTTGGAGACCACGCGAGGGAGTCTGGATCAACCCTGAAGTACAGGCCGGGACGCCCTGCGTGGACTTAACACGGGTCCCCACGCTGCTAATCGCCGACCGCCTTGGGACCGGCGACAGTCCCGCTGCAGACGAACTCGCGGAGGTCTGTGATGACTACCAGCTTACTACCAAGCAGGTGCGAGACGCCCTCGCGTATGAACTCGATCTTGCGGCCTGATTCCGAGGGATTGTGCGGCCAAAAGCTCGTACTGTCCGGCTTCTTTTCGATGAGAATCTACCCTGGAGAGTCGCTTCCGCCCTACAGACGCTTGAGATCCCCGCATCCTATGTGGGAGATGCCGAAGCGAGTCCGGCTAGTCCAGCGCGGGGTTCCGCTGATGAGGTCATTCTGACGCATGCGGAGCAGTTCAACCAAGTTGTCGTGACATCCAATCTCGACATGATCTTGCTGTGCGTTGAACGACATCAGCAAGTGATCTGGGTTGACCCGAGGGGACGGCAACTCCGCCGCGAGGATCTTGTTCTCTTGGTGTTCAAGAATATCTCCGACTGGGTTGAGCGGTTAGAGAACGCTGAGGAGCCAGTGTGTTTGCGGGCCATGCGGACCAAGACGGAGTCGATCGCCTTGGACGACGCTGACCGGCGCGTGCGTGCTCGAATGAGTCGAATATCGTCTCAGCGGACCGCCGTCAAGCGGAGTCGACCGCTCGGTGAACTCTTCGGCGAACTCTGACGTTGATGTGGTTGTCGCAGTTTTCGGGTTCTTCGCGTTTGAGGGTGGCGTGATGGTTGTGGGCATCCGCGGTTGAACGCGGGGGATCCTCCAGAATCGGTGCTGGCACAGCAGCCAAAAACTGGAGGATCCCCGTGGAAGACGACCCTATACGCATGTGCGAGTTGTTGGTGGGACTCGGCCGCCAGGTACTGTATGAAGCCCCGGCAGCGATGGCTTGAGCGGCGGACGCGGCAGCCAGCACCTCAACGCTGAAGCTCAGTTAGGCACTACGCGGACTGGATGCGCTGACCCAATAGCTAGCCTAGCTAATCAGTTAGCTACTTGTTGGTGACGCTGGTAGGGTGTCGGCATGGTTGCCGTAGGCGTACATGAGGCAAAAACAACACTCTCGAAACTCATCCAGAAGGCGAACGCCGGGGAAGAAATCGTCATCACCAAGGCCGGTACTCCTGTGGCGAGACTTGTGTCGGTGGCACCCCAAGGGCCGCGTGAGCTGGGCAGGGACATAGGGAGATTCGAGGTGCCGGACGACTTCAATGAACCTCTGCCCGACAACCTGCTCGACACCTTTGAAGGAAGATGACTTGGCTGTTCTGTTGGACACACAAGTGTTCCTTTGGATGAACGCCTCACCTCAGCGGCTCTCGGACGCTGCGAAGTCCATGATCGTCGACCCGGCTCAAGAATTGTTGTTCTCGGCCGTTTCGTCATGGGAGATTTCGATAAAGCACGCCCTGGGCAGACTGCATCTTCCCGAACCGCCTGTCGTTTACGTTCCAAGCAGAATCGCTGGCGCTGCGCTTGCTGCAATTTCGATTGAGCATTCGCACACGCTTCATGCGGGAAGCCTGCCGAATCACCATCGCGATCCGTTCGACCGGCTGCTCATAGCGCAGGCCCAAGAACTCGACGTTCCAATACTGACCTCGGACACACTGTTCGATCGGTACGACGTGGAGGTCGTCCGAGCCTGAGTCGGGTCGATTCGGCTCGCGCCAGTATCCACTGGCAAGGGTTGGACGGTCTAACGTGATCGTGCGCCCTGTGAGGGGGCAACATGCCGTCGAACAATGAGAAGTGCAGTGACAGGACTCAATGAGGCTGAGGTCGAGAAGATCGCGCTCGAATATCTTGCAGGACTTGGCTGGGAAACTGCCTACGGAGGAGAAATCGCACCGTTTACGCCGCAAGCGGAGCGGCGAAAATACGATGAGGCTGCGTTGGAAGGAAGGCTGCGGCAAGCCTTGGCTCGGCTCAACGAGGGACTGCCACAAGAGACGCTCGATGACGCCCGACGGAAGTTGACCCGGCCCGAAGGCGCCACGCTCGAAAGCTGTAATCGAGCGTTTCACCGAATGTTGGTCAACGGTGTCAACGTCGAATACCGCGACGACAGCGGGATAATCCGAGGCGCACAAGCCAGAGTGATCGACTTCGACAATCCGGAAAATAACGAATGGCTGGCGGTCAACCAGTTCACCATGGTGGAGTACGGCCACAATCGTCGACTCGACATCGTGCTGTTCGTCAATGGGCTGCCGCTCGGGGCAATTGAACTTAAGAACCCTTCTGACGCCGATGCGACGATCTGGTCTGCTTGGCAGCAGCTCCAGACATACAAGTCCGAGTTGCCGGACCTGTTCTCAATGAACGAAGTCCTGGTCGTGTCCGATGGCCTCGAAGCAAGGATCGGCACCCTCACCGCCGGTCGGGAATGGTTCAAACCCTGGCGCACCATCTCGGGTGAGGTTGAAGCCGATCCGAACGTGCCCCAGTTGAAGGTGATGCTCAAAGGAGCGTTCGCCCGGGCCCGGTTCCTTGCGCTGGTCCGCGATTTCATCGTGTATGAGGACGACGGGAGTGGCCTTGCGAAGAAGATTGCCGGTTACCACCAATTCCACGCGGTCGAAGTAGCGGTAGACGAAACCTTGCGGGCGGCCGAGTTGCGCGACGAACAAGAATCCCGATCCGACGCGGCGGAACCGAGCGCCACGAAGCGCAAAGCGGGCGGCGCCCCTGGCGACCGGAGGATCGGCGTGGTCTGGCACACCCAAGGATCGGGAAAGAGCCTGACCATGGCGTTCTACGCCGGGCGGATAATTCGTGAACCGGCGATGGCCAACCCCACGGTGGTTGTTCTCACCGACCGCAACGACTTGGACGACCAGCTATTTTCCACGTTCTCCCGCTGCTCGGACCTGCTTCGTCAACCTCCCGTGCAGGCGGAGAGTCGAGCCGATCTGCAGACGAAGCTCGCGGTGGAATCGGGCGGGGTCGTGTTCACGACCATCCAGAAGTTCTTCCCCGAAGAACGGGGGGACCGCTACCCGATGCTCTCCGATCGCCGCAACATCGTGGTGATCGCCGACGAAGCACACCGCAGCCAATACGACTTCATCGACGGATACGCCCGTCACATGCGCGACGCCCTGCCCAACGCCTCGTTCGTCGGTTTCACAGGTACACCCATCGAACTTCAAGATGCCAACACCCGAGCAGTGTTCGGCGACTACATCAGCGTCTACGACATTCAGCGTTCCGTGGAAGACAAAGCAACGGTCCCGATCTACTACGAGAGCCGCCTTGCCAAGCTCTCCCTAGACGATCAAGAGCGGCCCAACATTGACCCGGGATTCGAAGAAGTCACCGAAAAAGAAGAAGTCGAGCGCCGCGAGCAGCTCAAAACCAAATGGGCACAACTCGAAGCGGTAGTCGGCTCGCAGAAACGAGTAGCGCTGATCGCCGAAGACATCGTGGCTCACTACGAGAAGCGTCTAGAAGCGATGGACGGCAAAGCCATGGTCGTGTGCATGAGTCGCCGGATCTGCGTAGACCTCTACCGAGAACTCGTCCGGCTTCGCCCCGACTGGCATCATGACGACAACAACCAGGGTGCGATCAAAGTGGTGATGACCGGTTCGGCTTCCGACCCGACAGACTGGCAACCTCACATTCGCAACAAAGCCGGCCGAGAAGCCCTGGCCAACCGCTTCCGTGACTCCGAAGACCCGTTGAGGATTGTGCTGGTGCGCGACATGTGGCTCACCGGTTTCGATGCTCCAAGTCTGCATACGATGTACTTGGACAAACCCATGCGCGGCCACGGACTGATGCAGGCCATCGCTCGAGTCAACCGGGTGTTCAAGGACAAACCCGGAGGATTGGTGGTGGACTACCTCGGCCTGGCCCATGAGCTGAAATGGGCGCTAGCCACGTACACAGAAAGCGGCGGCACCGGCGAAACTGTGCTCGACCAAGACCAAGCCGTAGTGGTTATGCAGGAGAAATACGAGATCTGCTGTGCCCTGTTCCACGGGTTCGACTGGTCGCCCTGGATCTCAGGTACCTCGCAAGAGCGATTCGAACTGATGCCAGGTGCCCAAGAGCACATCCTCGCCCAAGACAATGGCAAAGACCGCTGCACCCAAGCGGTGCGAGAGCTGTCGCAAGCCTTCGCATTGGCTGTGCCGCATGAAACAGCTCTGGCAATCCGTGACGACTTGGCCTTCTTCCAAGAAGTGCAGGCGCTGTTGGCCAAACGAGCCCCGTCGGACGCCCTCGCCGAGGAGGAACTGGATCATGCCCTGCGCCAGATTGTTTCGCGGGCCGTGGCCTCCGAAGGAGTGATCGACATCTTCGCTGCCGCGGGGCTGCGCAAACCCGACATCTCGGTCCTGTCAGAAGAGTTCCTTGCTGAAGTTCAAGACATGCCGCATCGGAACCTCGCCGTGGAACTACTGCAGAAACTGCTGAAAGTTGAGATCTCGACCCGGAGTCGCCGCAACGTCGTCCAAGCTCGATCCTTCGCGGAGATGCTCGAAGAAACGATCCGCCGCTACCAGAACCGTGCCATCGAAACAACCCAGGTCATTGAGGAACTCATCGGTCTGGCCCGAGAAGTGAATGCCGCCAGTCAGCGCGGCGAAGAATTGGGCCTTACCGAAGACGAACTAGCCTTCTATGACGCACTCGGTGTCAACGACAGCGCAGTGCAAGTGCTTGGCGACGAAACCTTGCGAAAGATTGCCGCCGAATTGGTCGAGACCGTGCGAAAAAACGTCACTATCGACTGGACCCTGCGCGAGAACGTGAGGGCCAAGATTCGCACCTACGTCAAACGCATCCTCCGCAAACACGGCTACCCACCCGACAAAGAAGAACAAGCCACCCAAACCGTCCTGGAACAAGCCGAAGTCCTGTCCGCCACTTGGGCAGCTTGAAGTCAGTGGTATCGGTTGTTGTCGACCATAAAATCGGGGATTATATACGAAAGTTGCGAAACATGTCGTGGCTCGATAGGATAAGTCCTA
>VXYK01000043.1 GCA_009845995.1 Acidimicrobiaceae bacterium
ATTCTCGGGGAATCACACCCACAACACGCGGACTCAAATCAGGGTCCCACCTCACCTTCGTTGAACCATGGGCAAACCCATCCCCGTATGCCGACGGCACGACCCGACCGGACGGACCACTCAGCGCTGACAAAGACGCGGCTTTCGGATTTCGCGGCGGCGTCGGCAAACGCAAATCCGGTGTGGCGCTCGGCTTCGACGTACATGCCCTTGTTGCCGTTTGCGGAATCAACTGGACCGGACGACCCAGCTCAGCAAACCTCGGAGAACCCGTCCCCCTGGCGATCTTGCATCTGATGCTGGAACCAGCAAGCAGCGACGCCGCGACCATCGGGGTCGAAATAATTGACCGGGCTAAGAAAGTCGCGCCCAACCTGAACGAGATAGCCGCCGACCGGGGTTTCTCAGAGAAAGGTAAACGCTACAACCGGGAGCTACACAAAAAGTCGGTCTCTGTGGTGATGGACTACAAAAAGAACTGGACCCAAACGGTGCGCACGCTGATGCTGGGCCGTCGGCAACACAAACTGATCGAGAACTGCGGCACCTTTTTCGGTGAATGGCTACCCGAATCGCTACACAAACCACCTCCCGGATTAACCGGCGATGAACGCACAGCATGGTTCAACGAACGAGCGAAGTTCAGGTACTCACCCGTCGAGCATCACGCCCACGGAGACATCCGAATGACGTGCCCCCAGTGCGCTGGACGAATCCAAAGCAACCTGCAAACCCGAAACCGGCACGTCAAAGTCAAAAAAGACGCACCGTTCTTTCACCGGACCAGCAACTCGGGGTATTGCTGCTCAGGGCGGGTCACCGTACCTGTCGAAAAACTTGACTTCTACCAGCCGATTCCATTCGGTACTACAGCATGGTGGGAGTCCTACGGTCGACGTAACCAGATCGAGAACGTCAACGGGATACTCAAAGACAAAGCCGGGCTAACCCCCGGATGGTGCCGCACGTTGAACGGAATCTCACGTTTCGTGGGAGTGGTGATGGTAGTCATCGCGTTGCATTTGCGCGAATTCAAACAATACGAACTCGGCCCCGACAGCAGCGACGACCACGAAACAGATCAAGACGCGTCAACCTCGCCCAGCGATGGGCACAAACCCACAGCACGTTCAAGAGACGGACCCGCCTAACACCCGACAGGCACTCTCAAGCCGACGGTCACGCCATAAGACCGTCGGCTTCGGCGCGCCCAAAACCGTCACCAACGGTTCAGCCAGCGCACCTGGCGAGATCAACTGACGCTGCCGAAGCCGCGACCACACCGAAAAACGCAGAAACCCATCCAAAACCGGCGTGTTCGCTGTAAATGCCAAACACAACCAGCCCTAAATGACAAACACCCCGGAGCGGAGACGGTGGGATTCGAACCCACGAACGCCTTGCGACGTTACTTCCTTAGCAGGGAAGCGCCTTCAACCTGGCTCGGCCACGTCTCCAGAGTCGTGAGGCTAGCGCACAGAAGAACAAGCGCACCGCAATGATAATGTTCCTGTAAACGGAACATCATTCCGCTCACAAGCGAGCCGGAAGGGGGGCACACGTGCCTGATGTCGTGGGGTACCGCGCCCCCAACTGCGGTTCGCGACATCATGACCTGCGAACCCGACCACCTTCTCATGGGAATGTCGTCGGAGACCTTCTGGGGAGGCAAAGAAGGCAACGCCGCCTTCTCAGCCCGAGTAGCGGCTATCGCCGGCGAAATCGGCATCATCTCGGGCGCGGCCGCATTGCACCGACATTTCATGGGCCGCCCGACTCGTTGTCAGCCAATCCATCCCCCAGCTAAAAAATGGCCAGCACACCCCTCTGCTGTGACCTTCATACAGCCGGATCGTCGAGCGCACTGGGTTGGTGTGCGAAAAACAATCGGGGTTGCTTTGTTTATCAAAATCTGTATAGAATTCTGTACAGTATCGACTGCTACACTCATCAAAATGCTGGAACCAGCCATGATCCCACTCACCGAAGTCCGCAGCCGTCTCAGCGAGATCGTCGACGAAGTGGCCTCAATCGGTTCGACGGTCGAGATCTCCCGCCACGGACGCCCTGTGGCCGTCGTCGTCGGCTACGAGGAGTACGAATCGCTACTCGAAACGCTGAACATCCTCGCCGATGAATCAACCATGGACGCCATCGCCGAGGCCGAGCGCGATATCGCGGCCGGCGAGTTGATCTCACTCGACTGAAAGAACTGTGGCTCAGCTAACTCGGCGTGCCAAGAAAGACCTCGACGACTTGCCAGCGGTGCTGGCGACCAAAGCCACCGGGATCATCAGGCGTATCGACAACGAACCACACCTGGGAAAGAAACTCGTTGGCCCTCTGCGGGGTAAACGCTCCGTCCGTCTGGGGCGATCCCACCGCATCATCTACACGGCGAGCGACGGGAAAGTCATCGTTCTCACGATCTCGCATAGAAGGGACGCCTACCGCTGATACAGCCCGAGATCTCAAACCTTCGAAGCGCGGTAACTATTGGAATGAGACGAACAGGGGGGTGGGGGTGAGGACCAGGACCTGGTCGGGTCTTGCGGTGGGAGAGTCCTCGTCGTAGAAGTTCTTCCAACCCCAATAGAACTGGTCTGCATCTGGCTGGCGGGTCAGGGCGTTCCAGGAGCTGTACTTGGTTGCCAGATGACCCTGGCCGTCCATATGTATAAGGACTGCCAGCTCGGCGGGAGTCTTGACCAGATGACGGTTGGTGATCATGGAGTGCCGGAACTGGTGAAGGACCAGCAACTTCTGGGGAAGGGAGTCTTCACGGACGATCCCGGCCAACCAATCGACAACCTGGTTGATCTCCGCAGCGTCGACGGTGCCGATCTGCTCGAGATGGCGTTGCCCCGGTTTGAGCCTCCACTCCGGGTCCAGGGCGAGACCCACATGGGGGAGCCGCAGGAACTCCTCATAGATCTTTGCCTGGGAGAGGTAGTCGGACAGTCCCGGCTGAAGATCCAGGACCACGTAGATGTCGTTGGCTGCCGCGACCTCGATCCAGGGCCTGATCACATCCAGAGCGGTCTCATTCGAAAAGTTCCCGTCGTAGCCCGCGCTGCCTGCGGCGACGGTGGCAATGATCTCGAAAGTGGGCAGCACGGTGTAACCGTCGGCGTCGTAGCCCTCGGCGATCGAACGGAGACGTTCGACGCTCCTGTCGAGTCCCTGTTCTCCGAGCACTCCGAGGCCCGATGTCTGGGGGTGGCCGTACATGGCCACCATGCGGCGGGGTTGGTTCGGATCGAACAGAACGAAGCCGCCTCCAGGCAACTCAGCGCCGCGGCGGAGCACTTCCAGTTGCCCGGCCACATCGTCGCCGAAGTCTGAGAGCAGTTCGACCTCGGTCGCAGCTGCGATGGCCTCCCGTTCCTCAGTTGAAGCTGCTCGGAGGTCGCCGACCACGGTGATAACCCTGACGCCGATCTGGTTGCCGAGGACCGCCAGGGGTACGGCCTCGGTGTAGTTGTCGACGAGCCAGACTCGTTCGTAAGACGGGCTTTGAGGCGCGAGCCTCGCCTGCTGGTCGACGTTCACCGATTCGAGGACGTAGTCGGCCAGCTCGCCATTCAGCTGTTGGTCATCGATTCCTACGGCAACGATCTTTTTTGGAGCGAGACGGCCAAGCTCGTCCATCAGGGGAACATCAAATTGACGATCGACGAACAGCAACGGCCCCGCAATCCCCTGAGACTGGAGCGTTGAGACAGCGGCGGCGTCGGCGGCGAAGGCGAGACCGACCTCGTGGGCGCAGTCATAGGTGGCCTGTGAAATCTTGATGCTGGCCAACTGAGGAGAAGAATCCGACAAGCGAACGTCTTCGGAGACCTGTGGTGAACAATCGCGCTCCAGATCGGTCGGGTCTTCGCCGCCCTCGGTGTCCGATGGGGTGCCTGTGGTTGTCGGGTCTTCGCCGGCTGTGGTGCCGGGTTTTGCGGGTTCACCGCTGTCGGTAGAGGTGGTCGAACCCGGGCCGGTAACGCCTTCGTCTCCGGAGGCGCAGGACACCGTCACCAACAAGGTCGCCAACAGAAGGCAACGGGTCGCGAACCGCCTTGAGGTGCGTTTGTGTTTCTGGCCTTGAGAATTCAGCGGACCCAATTTTGAACCTCCAAGTGCCATGCGAGACGCAGACTAACCGACCAACAACCTCTAGTTGGGTCATAAATTCGCTAGCCGTTGGAGAGCCTACGGGTGCGAGGAGCGGAGGGAGGGGGATTCGAACCCCCGGGGCCGTGAAGCCCGCTGGTTTTCAAGACCAGTGCAATCGTCCGCTCTGCCATCCCTCCAGCTAGCCAGGATACTCGAAGGCCGTCGGAAGAGGGCTTGCCAATAACTCCGGCAGAGCATCGAGATAGCGGGCACGAGGCCACTCCGTCACGCCGAGAGTCGCGAGATGCGGGGTTTGCCACTGCACGTCCACCAGCCGCCGGTTGCCGTCACGCAACAACTCCACAAGAGCCACCAGAGCAGCCTTGGAAGCGTCCGTGACACGGTGGAACATCGACTCGCCGGCGAACAGACCGCCCACCGCAACACCGTACAAACCGCCGACCAACTCCCCGTCCAGCCAGGTTTCGATGCTGTGGACCCAACCCAGAGAACCGAGCCGAACGTAGGCATCCCGGATCTGCGAATCGATCCAGTCGTGTGGCCTGCCAGAATCAGCACACGCGTCGATAACCGCAGGCAGAGAAGTGTCGATCCGAATCTCAAACTGGCGGGCAGTGCGCCGCAATGATCGGCTGACATGCAACGAATCGAGTTCGAGAACCCCTCTGGGATCAGGTGACCACCAGCCGATCAACCCGTCGGCTTGGACGGGCATCGGAAAAATCCCAGACCTGTACGCGTCAAGGATCGTTCTGGGCTCCAGATCGGCACCGACACCGACCAGCCCAGAGGGCTCGGCGCTCTCGACCGGTGGAAAGTTCCACGAGCTGCGAGTTGGGTCGACAACCATGGGACAAGGCTAGAGCGCGCTAGGTTGCGCGGATGGTGAGTCCCCCTCTGGTTGCCTGGATGAATCCATTGCCGATGGAGTTGGCGCCCGCGCTGCGCAAACGCCGCAGCGATCTGGCAACCGCAGCAAGCGGTGAAGTCCTCGACCTCGGCGGCTGGTCCGACCACCTCGACAGCTATCAGATCGGCACCGACGTCGGTTCTGTGACCATGCTGGATCGCTTGGGTGACATCAGGGCCGGAACCTCCGCGCGCGATCCCGGGGGTCTCACCAGAGTCGACTCCGACCCCGAAGACCTGGGCGAACTCGGCTACGGCCCGTTCGACACCATCGTCAGCCTGATCCGCACACCTCTGGTAGCCGATCTCAATCGCTTCTTGAAGACGCTGGCGGGGCTTCTGAGGAAAGACGGGCGGCTGTTGTTTCTAGAACCAGTGGCCCGCGCCGGACGAACCGGACGCCTGCTGGCATTCGGCGGGCGCTTGGGCCGTGCCGTCGGAGGCCTGCACCTGGACTGGGACCTGCCCGCCGGTATCCGGGCGTTGGGCCTGACGATCACCGACCTCGAACGCTTCGAGGTGCCGACCGTGTCGGCGCCGTTCCGGCCGTTCGTCGAAATGAAAGTGCGTCGCCCGCTCAGCTCACCAGAATCGTCACCGAGTTGACGGTGACCGTGCGCGACGGGCTGCCTCCAAGCCCGCTGTCATCGGGTTGATGCAAGCCGATGATGTCCTGCATCACGCCTAGGCCGGCCTGGTCGGTCTGCCCGAAGACGATGTAAGTGCCCTGGCTGTCGAGCAGGGAGGTGTTGTTGCCGGTTGTGAAGAAGAACTGGGCCCCCGAGGAGTCAGGACCAGCACTCCTGGCCATCACCAACTGACCCGGAACGTACCGGTAGGGCCCCGTGAGGACGCCGCCTTCGTTGCTGAACGTCGGCTCGTCGGGGATCGTGTACCCGGGTCCAGGGTCGCCGGCTGAATTGGTGTGAGGCGACCCGCCCTGAATGATGTCGATGCTCGGATCTGTACGGAAAAGGGTGGTGCCGTCGTAGTACCCCCAGCGGGCGAGCGTCACGAAGTTGTTGGTGGTGTTGGGTGTGTTCTCGGTGTCGAGATCGATGACGATCTCGCCCTCGGACGTGTCGAACACGGCGGTGTAGTTGTGGGCAGGATTGATGCACATCGGCTGCGGCCCGGAGAAATCAAGAGTGCGCGGGCTGCTCTTGTCGGGCGCGGGGCAATTCGGATCCGACGGCTCGGAAATCTCAACCGATTGCGTGGTCGACGTGGTGCTGTCGGACTCAGGTTCGGGTTCGACGGGTTCGGTGCTGGTAGCCGTCGAGACAGGATCGAAGCTGTCGCCCGTGTCGTCCCCTCCGTTCACGAGCCAGGCAATACCGACGAACACGACCACGATGACAGCGGCACCCGCTCCCAAACGGATCATCCGACGACGGGTTCTGGCCTTCGCTTCGGCTGCTTGAGCCGCGGCGACGCGGCGGGCTCGGTTGAACTTCTGGCGGGCGCGTTTCTCGGTGCTCACGGCATCGCAGGTTATCGGCGGGTTCGGCCAACACCCGGCCGCAGCGGCCGCTAACCCAGCAGCGTGAAGATGATGCCCGCGGCGAGCGGCAAGATCATCAACACAGCCAAACCAAGCACCAACCAGAGCTGGAAGCGTCGGCGCCGTTGCTCATAATGAGACACCGCCTTCACATGGCGGGCTTGTCTGGTTTTCACACGCCGTTTGCGGGTGTTCGGGTTGGTGGCCACTGCCGTTGAAACTTACCGTCTGTCTGCACCGGCTCCAAGCGTTCTGTAGCCTCGCAACGTGCGTCGGTTGCTCTGTCTGTTCGCCGTGTTCGTCGCGGGCTGTTCGTTGTTCGGTGATTCCGATGACGACAACGGTGCCGCTCCAGACGCCGAGGAGTTGTCCGTAAGCGGAACGACGATTCCGCAATCCGTGGGCCTGGTACGTGTCGGTCCCTCTGCTTACGACCTGGTTTTTTCGTGTGTCGACGGTGGTGCGGGGGAGATCCTTGCCGCAGGCGTCGGACGAGACGTCAACAACAAGCCGGTCCACGCCTTCGTCCAGGCATATGTCGGCGAGCCCTACATAGGCTTGGAAGTCGGCGAAGAAGGCGAGGAAGTGCTCTTCGAGCCACGCCTGGGAGTGCTGCTCGACTTCACCTTCGAGCACGACATCATCAGGTTCGACAACGTTGACTTCGTGACGGAACTCAATATCGAAACTGGCGAATACACGCCCGCGGGAATCGGCTCGGTGGTCGTTGAATGCCGCAGCTACGAAACCGAGATTCCCGATGAGATCCTAGAGTGATGAGGCGCAGGGATCGTCTTGAAGGATCATCGGCATGCGACCCGACCGATAAGTCGTCACAACACCGTCCTCGATCGTGAACACAACCCGGAAGGCGGCGTCTGCGGCGTCTGTCGGCACGAAGACCAAGTTGACCGTGTCGGCATCGATCACCTGTCGCTCAAGCTTGTCTCCGAAAGTATTGACCAGATGTTCGGCTGAGGTTCCGATCCCTATCCCCGAACGGGTCGTGATCGGACCGTTGACAATGTCGACCCGCTCAATCGTGGATGCATGCACCAGGAAGCTGATCCCGCCGGGAGCCGCGGCAGGGGTGACGTGGTAGCACTCGCTCACCGGTTCGCAGGCCAGCATGGCCGACCCGCTCGCCTCAGCCGCAGCGGGTACTGTCAGTCCGAAGGTGACGACACCGAGCCCGACCGTGCTTATAGACGAGTTGGTGCCCAGCTGCGGGACCGCGTCGTCAGCGACCTCGGCGACTACCTGAGCACCCGCAATGTCGGTCGTGCAAACAATCGGAACGTTGAGCGGCACCGAGAGCGGAACCGAGGTCGTTGTGCTCGTGGTGACCGTGGTCTCAGTCGGATCGGCAGCATCGTCAGATCCGTCGTCGCCGCCAGGATCGGAAGTGGTGTCCGACGCTGCGGTAGTGGGCGTGGCCGAACTGCTCGTCGTCGGCGTTGCCTCGTCCCCGGGTCCGTCGTCGCCCCGACTGATTATGAGCAGGGCTGCTGCGACGATGAAGATTAAGGCGACGAGAGTAACGGCTATTTGACGTGGTGACATGGCTCAACCAAGCGACTGGGGGTGGAACATTCGGACAGTTCGGAACTTATCACACACAGCCATGCTTTTCGTCGCAAGAACAGGCTTTTGGTTACATGGACAACTCGTAGGCCGCCCGGGACTCGAACCCGGCACCTTGAGATTAAAAGTCTCCTGCTCTACCCGATGAGCTAGCGGCCCACCAAGCAGGCTACAGGCCGCGCTGAGAGCTACGGTCTCACACCCCCCCGTCGGCTTCGATCTTCAACAATCGCTCGAAATTGTCTCGAAGCTCGTGGCGCCGACTGCGATCGTGAGCCAGATTCACCAACTCCAACGGATCCTCGACCGTGTCGTACCACTCATGGTCGTGGTCCTCGAAGGAAGCATCGACATCGAAGAGTTTGGGCGTGGGCGAACGGCTGCCGTCCCGCTCGATACCGCCGCCGATCCCGTAGTAACGGGCGTACTTGGTGACACCGTCGAAAAAGCCGCGCACCGCGTAACGGCAATTCCGAAGCAGTGGAGACTGGGCGCTGTCCTGGGAGAACAACACATGGTCACGCGGGCGAGCGCCCGATTCGGCAAGCGCCGGCATCAAGTCGACACCCGACAACGAAGGCGTTTCGTCGAGGTCGACCCCGCCGAGTGCGCACAGAGTTGCGGCGAGATCAACATGAGTGGCCAGAGCATCAGTCGATGTTGCGGCCTCGGTGACGCCGGGAACCTTGATGACCAGCGGCACGCCCATGACCTCCTCATAGACGCAGGGCAGCTTGGCGCGCAGGCCGTGGCTGCCGCAGGCGTCTCCGTGATCCGACGTGTAGGCGATGACCGTGTCGTCGTAGATACCGAGCTCGTCGAGCGTGTCGAGCAACTCGCCGAGGTTCTGGTCGAGTTCCTCATGGAGGTATGCGTAGTAGTCGAGTTGCCGTAACCAGGCCCGCTCATCGGCAAGGTTCATCCGGCCTACGAAGTGTTCGTGGTTGCGCACCTGGCGCCAAGCCCTCTGGATCTCCGGTTTGGAATGGAGATCGTCGTGAAAGTTGGCGGGAAGATCGCTGAACCGTTCCGGATAATCCTCCGACATCGCCTCCACCGGCACCCCCTCAAGGCGCAGGTTGCGCATGAACTCGAACACCTTGGCGTCCTTGGGGTGCTGAGCCTGATAACTCGGATGGTCGATCGGGAACCACATGATGTCGTGCGGGTTCACCAGGGCCACGGTGAGATGCCAGGGAGTTTCGTCGTCGGCATGGTTGCGCAGCCACTCGATCGCATCGGCGGCGATGATCGGATCGAAGAACCGTCCGCTCCAAGCCGATCCCGTGTAGTGCATGTCGTTCCCCCGGAAATCCTGGTAACCGTGCGCGGTCATCTCCGGGACGTGCTCGTGCGAAAGATGCCATTTGCCCAGGTAAGCGCTATAATAACCGTGATCCGCCAGGAGGCTGCCGATCGTCGGAATCGTCGGGTCGAGAGCCGTGTGAGCCGGGAACGAGACGTTGTCGACCACCCCGTGCTCGGCGAGATAGCTGCCGGTGTAGAGGCTCGCCCGAGACGGCGAACAGGGAGATGAGTGTGTGTAGTAGCGGTTGAACGTCAACCCGTCGGCTCGCAGCCGATCATGGGCGGGGAGGTCGGCCTTGCCGGCCAGCCAGTCGTTGCGTCGCTCCTCATCGGAGACGATCAACAGAATATTGGGTTGTTTGGCCATGGCCGCAGCGTAGAACGTGTAGCGTGCGCGTAGATAGGCAAGCGTTCGAGTTGCAGTCCGTTGTTCCCCGCTCTTGGTTCGCTTCGCTCCTTCCCCCGCTCTTGTTCACTTCGTTCACCGGGCCGCTCGGGCCGCGGGCGGGCCGCTCGGGCCACGGCCCCGCAAATCAGCTGTTCGCGCCCGGGAATCTGTTGCCCGTTTGCGGGGCCTCTTGACTCATTCGGGTTATATGGGAGGCGATAACCGAACGGACGGCTTCAAGGGCCTCGCGGTTGGTGAGGTCGTCGATGACCACGGTCTCACCGACATGGATCTGCACCAACGGTCGGCCGCGCCAGGGAAGCCGGGGGAGCCGCCTGCCGATCGGCCAAACCTCATCCGAACCGACCATGGCGACAGGCAGCACAACAGCGTCGGCTGCTCGGGCGATCTCCAGAAACCCCCTGCGAACCTTGCCGAGGCCCGATTCGTCACGTTTCTCGGGCGGCACGATCCGCCCCTCGAGCATCACCGCCACCGGGCGACCGGCCTCCAGCGTCTCAACAGCGGTATTGATCGTTGCCCGCCAGCCGCTGCCTGCGCTGATACAGCCCGCCGACCTGAGGAACCTCCCAACCAGCGGAATGTCAAAGTACTTGGCGCGCACCAGGATCCGAGCCCGCAGAGAGATGCTTTCGAGCAGAGCGAAGCCCACCGGCACGTCGAAGAAGCTCCTGTGGTTCGCCACCACCACGACCGGCCTGCCGAAAGTGTCGACCGGCCCGTCGAAAGTGTGGACCGCGCGGCACAGCAAGCGGCCTACGAACCGCAGGAAGACGGCTCTGCGCGAGAAGCGACGCAGATCACGATCGAGGACTTGTGCCACGGGTTGTGTCTAGCGCTGTTCAATCGCAGGGGCACACCACGAGGCACACAAGTTCGCGGCGCGGCGTGGAGAAACCACAGTTCTGAACTACCGTCGGCGGTTGATGCCCGCTGCCGCTCCCGAAGAAATCAACCGGGAGAGCTGGTTGGCGTTGATCGTCGTCACCGCGGCAGCGTTTCTGGTTGTGCTCGACGTGTCGGTGGTCAACGTCGCCCTGCCGTCGATAGCACGCGACCTCAAAGCGACGTCGGCGCAGCTGCCCTGGGTGATCTCCGGCTACAACATCGCCCTCGCCTCGCTGCTGCTGCTGGCAGGCCGAACCGCGGACCGCCGTGGCCGCAGGGCGACGTTCACCGTTGGGCTGTACCTGTTTCTCCTGGGCTCGTTGTTGTGCGGAATCGCCAACAGCCCCGTGACCCTGATCGTTGCCCGAGTCGTACAGGCAACCGGGGGAGCGTTCCTCATGCCCGCTTCGCTGGCGATGGTCCTGCCGCAGTTCCCGCTCTCTCGACGAGGTGTGGCAATCGGTATCTGGGGCGCCGCCGGTGCGCTGGGCGCAGCCTTCGGTCCATCCGTCGGCGCGGTGTTGATCAGCGTCTGGAGCTGGCGGGGGATCTTCCTTGTCAACGTGCCGCTGGGGCTCATCGTCGCCGTCCTGGCCCGACATCTGGTCGCTGAGACACGTGATCAATCAGCCGAGGGACCACTGGACCTGATCGGAGTTCCCGTCGGCGTGGCGGGCGTGGCCCTGGTCATGTACGGAATCGTTCGCTCAGAACAGCACGGCTGGACCGACCAGAGCGTGCTCGGTTTGATCCTGGCCGGGATCGCGGTGGTTCCTTTCGTGGTTTGGCGATCAGCTCGCCACCCGGCGCCGCTGCTCGACCTCTCGCTGTTCGAGGGTCGTCCCTACTCGGTGTCAACGGCGGCTTTCTGGGCCTATTCGCTGGCTTTCACCGCCGGATTCTTCCTCAACTCGTTCATGTTCCAGGAGCTTTGGGGAATGAGCGTGCTGAAGACCGGGTTCGGGCTCACCCCGGGTCCGCTGATCGCCGCGGTGACATCGGCCCGCTTGGGAGGAATGGCCGACCGGATGGGGCACCGCTGGATAGTGTCGGTCGGCTGTTGGGTGACCGCCGCCGGTTACCTCTGGATACTCCTGACGTTCACGTCGGAGCAGGATTACGTCTTTGTCTACCTGCCCTCCGCGGTGCTGATCGGGTTGGGGGTCGGGGCGACCATCGCCGGTTATCAGAGCGCGGCGATGGCAGAAGTCGGAGTCGACCAGTTCGCCAGCGCCAATGCCACGCTTCGCACCTTCCAACAGGTCGGTTATGCGATCGGCATCAGCGTGGTGAGCACCCTTGCGGCCGGATTCAGCTACGACGGCATCTACCGCGGGTTCGTGTGGGTGATGGCCTGCTTCGTCGTCTCCGGAGTGGTGATGCTGATCGGCTATCCCTCAGGTTCCGCTGCTGCCCGCCAAGCCTCAAGACCCTAAGTGGGCACTATTTGACCTGACAATATCGCAGGCCGTGCTCAAACCTCAAACACAGTTTTAGGTGACGTTTCTCGCTCGGTTGTTGTTTATATCACCGCTGTCCCAAGTCGCAGCGTGGTCCGTCTCCTCGACGACGACAAATTGTCCCAGAGAATTTCGCTTAGAGCGCGCGCAAATAGGAGGTTAGGTGTGGTTGTATCGGTCGGCCCATTTGAAGAGTTTGATGGTGATGATCACTGCGATGGCGAACAAGAGTTGTCCGAGTCGGGCTTTGGTGGTGCGGTCGGTGTTTCGGCGTAGTTGCCCGAAGTTCGATAGCCACGAGTTGGTGCGCTCGATAGTCCAGCGTAGGCCCAGCGGCACGGTCTTGGGTGTGCGGGGGCCGGGGCCGCGTGGGCGTTTGGGGGTTCGCACGACGTCGTCGATGCCGTAGCTGTGGCAGGTTCGTAGCACCGGGTCGCCGTCGTAGCCGCGGTCTAGGTGCAGGGTCTCGATGTCTGCGAGCAGGCCGCGGCGCTCGGCGTCGGCCAAGGTGGGTTCCAGCAGCGTGCAGTCGTTGCGGTTCGCGGCATCCGCGGCCCAGCCGACGGGGATGCCGGCACGGTCGCACAACAGCGACCACTTCCAACCCGATTTGGCTCTGTCTACAGGGCTTTTGCCGGTGCCGTCGCCCCCGCAGGGCGCCTTGTGGATCGACCCGTCCACAGACACCTCGGACAAGTCCAGGCCCACAACGCGGTCATAGGCCGCCACCGCCTCCGCCGCCAAAGCGTCGAACACACCGGCTGCGACCCACTCGTCCGCGGCGCGCCCGCAGCGTGGTGTCTGACACCTGGTTGCCCAACAGGCGCTCAGCGGTGACCCACGAACACCCCGTCACCAACCTGATCACGATCCCCTCAAAACAGACACGGTCCGCGATCCGCGGATTGTGACAACCCAACGGATGCTCATCAACACGACCTGACAGCAACGGTTCCACCGCCGCCCACATCGCATCCATCACCTCAAGATCCAGCGCACGCACAATAACAGAAACCTCCACCTAGTCGTCGTTGGTCGCGGCACCCGAAGCCCACATCGGGAAACCCGACGACAGGTGGATGGTCACCTATTTGCGCGCGCTCTTAGCCTGGATCCACCGGTGCGGGTTGGGTGTGGTGGGTGTGGCGCGTTCA